>JABDIY010000038.1 GCA_013003535.1 Acidimicrobiales bacterium
ACCGACGTGTACCAGGGTCGAGTACACATCGACTGAGACCGGGCCGCCCGCCCGGGTACCACAGCTAGCGTGGCATCAACACGCCACCGCTAAGGAAAGGTGTCTCATGACGTTCAACGACGCACCGGGCAACGACATGTTTGGTGGAGAGGAATTCTTCTCAGATCTCGGCACTTCTGAAGCTCTGGCGGCAACAAGACCGTGGGTCCGTTTCATGGCGATCGTGGCCTATATCGGCACCGCGTTTGTGGTGCTGTCGGCCCTGGTTGTGGTTGTGGCATCCGCAACGCAGGACGGGGGCGGTGCCATGTTCCTTGGACTCGTCTATCTGTTGTTGGCGGCTACGTACTTCTTTGTCGCGCGGCATCTCATGGCGTATGCCACCGGGATATCGGCCTACCTGGCCTCCAGCCGGGTTGCCGATCTCAACCGGGCGCTCAAAGCCCAGACGTCGTTCTGGCGGTTGGTGGGCATCCTGACCATCATCGGATTTGTGTTCGGGATATTTGCTGCGCTCCTGTCGATCTTTGTGCTCACGGCGTTTACCGAATCCTTCAGCTGACAGGGCGCCGGAACACGCAGCCATGAGTCCAGGTTGGATGCTGTAGATGGACCGCTCCGAGCAAACGACGACGGCACGCAAAGCCCTGGCCGTGATAGCCGTGAGTCAACTCTTTGCCATGTCGCTCTGGTTTTCGGCGACCGCAGTGACGCCCCAGCTTCAGAGCGAGTGGCTCCTCAGCGAGGGTGAGATCGCCTGGTTGACATTATCCGTGCAGATTGGCTTTGTGGTGGGAGCTTTCAGTTCGGCTGTGCTCAACATTGCAGACATCATTCCCAGCCGACGGCTTTTCGGTATCTCTGCGGTCATTGGGCTGACCGCCAACCTGGGGCTGCTTGCAGTGACCGATCAAACCGTCGGCATTGCGATGCTGCTTCGTTTTGTCACCGGTGTCGCTCTCGCCGGCTTGTATCCATCCGGCCTCAAGGTCGCCGCGGGATGGTATGAGCGAGGTAGAGGCATGGCCCTGGGCGTACTGGTCGGAGCGCTGACCATCGGAAGCGCATCCCCGAACCTGATTCGAGGCCTGGGTCTCGAGTGGCGGGGGGTCATCGTGACGGCCTCGTTGCTGGCGGGCCTATCGGCTGTGATCATGGTGCGTTGGGTGTCGGATGGTCCCTTTGAAAGCACAGCTGAGCCGTTTTCGTTCAAGCAGGTCGGACGGGTGTTGCGCAACGAAGGGTTTCGGTGGTCCACGCTTGGCTATCTCGGGCACATGTGGGAGTTGTACGCCATGTGGACCTGGACCGCAGCTTTTCTGATCGCGTCTTCGGAAACGGCCCGAATGTCATACGGTTCGATCCCCACGGTCACGTTTCTCGTGATCGCAAGCGGTGGTGCCGGTGCATGGTTGGCCGGCATGTGGGCTGATCGCATCGGCCGGTCCATCGTTGCAGGAACGTCACTGGCTATATCGGGTTCGGTCGCTCTGCTCAGTCCATGGCTGTTCGGGCGGACTCCGTGGATCGTGATTCCGGCCTTCCTCGTGTGGGGATTCGCCGTGGTTGCAGACAGTGCCCAGTTCTCGGCAATGGTCGCCGAAACTGCGGAACCACCGGTACGGGGTACTTCGCTGGCTCTCCAAACCGCCACCGGGTTTCTCCTGACCCTTGTAACGATCCGGGGCGTGCCGTTGCTGGCCGCGGCATGGGGCTGGCGCTGGTCCTTCATATTGCTGGCGGTCGGGCCGGCCGTTGGCATCGTCGCAATGGCCCGGATCCGGACCAGTCCCGCCCGTGCGCTCATTGCGGGAGGTCGGGGCTGAAACCATTCCTAGTATTCACCCCGATGCCCGACATCAACAACCTCATCGACCATGTCTTCGGACCATTCCGGCTCACGATTACGCCGGAGCTGGTCACCAACTATGTGCGCGCCACCGGTGACGACACGCAGCGGTGGACTGAAGTTGCACCACCCGGGCTGTTTTCCGCAGCCTTTTTTCAGGCCGCTCCGGAATTCTTCGAGCATCCCGAGGTCGCCGATCTGGCCCACTCCGTGATACATGTTGATCAACACTGCAAATGGTTCCACCCGACTCCCATTGGCGCGCACTGGTCTGTGACAGGCAAAGTGACCGCTGTGCGTCAGCGGTCGAGATTGTTCTTCGTCTCGTTTGCTGTAGACATCGCAGACGCGATGGGTGAACCGCTTGTCGAATCCACTGCGACCCTGCTCATGACCGATGGTCCGGCCCCATCCGGTGCCACTGCCGAACGGGTCGAACCGCGTTGGCACCACAAACGCACGAACCACACGCCACCGTTTCGTGAAGTTCCGATACTGAAATCTGCCAGTCGCGAAGACCTGATTCGTTATGCCGCAGCTACCAACGATTTCAATCCGATTCACTGGGATCATGACGCCGCGCGAAACGCCGGTCTGCCGGGAATCGTTGTGCATGGGCTACTGGGGTCTGCCTGGCTGCTTCAGGCGCTGGGCGACGGCGAGGCGGCGGAGGCGAGATTCCGGTACCGCTCGGCCGTGCTGCCAAACA
>JABDIY010000056.1 GCA_013003535.1 Acidimicrobiales bacterium
CCGAGTGCCCCGGTTTATCCGGGGTTGGGTTTTGTGGGGTGGTGTTGTTCGATCCAGTGGTGGATGGCGGTGAGGTCGAGGTTGCGGAGGGTTTCCCAGTCTCGTTTGCCGGGTTGCCTGTGGAAGGGGGTCCCTGAGGGGAGGTGGAAGACGACATCACTGTTGGGGTCACCTGAGATGCGCCATTGGTCTTCGTGGAGCATGCGGTGATGATGCCCACAGAGCGTGACCAGGTTATCGAGATCGGTAGGTCCACCGTGGGCCCAGTGGATGATGTGATGAATCTCAGTCCAGTAGGTGCGCCGGCAGCCAGGGAAACGGCAGCCCTTATCTCGTTGGCGGACTAGGCGCCGTAGCCAACCCGGGATAGTCCTACGGACTCGGCCTACTCCTAAGACGCCGTAGTCGTCTCGGGTAACAAGCTGGAGGCGCCCGTCACAACACATACGCCGGATCGCCTCCATTGGAACCTCCGAAGCGAACTCGGCTGACCCGACTGAGTCGGTATCTGCCAGCCGCTCAGCATCGACATGCAGAACGACCGTGGCCACGTCAGTGTTGGAGTGGTTCCCGAGCGCGTTAGATGCCATCTCAACTAACGCGTCAGCGAGGCGATGCTCAGGGTGCCGCGGGAGTTCATATACCGGCTCCTCAGCGGCGTTCCACGCCAGGAGTTGGAGTGCCTTATCGACGATGAGGCCGTCCTGGCCCGGTATCTCACCAGCAAACGTGTACTTCATGTCGTCATGATCAAAGAAACCCTCAAACCACCGCTCCGAGCGGGTTTGCTTCACACGTTCGCGCGAGACCGTCCGCTGGGAACGAGCGGTGTCGGCGAGGTCGTCAGCCGACTCGAATACTGCAGCCTCCAGGACCTCCGCTTCGTTCTCCGGGTCGAGGTACTTCATCAACTCGACGAGCTGGTCGAGATTGAGCTCGCCTGACGCCAACTTCTTGCGGGTCTCGGGATAGTCCCGCAACTTGCGAGCAAGACGGGCCCAACGCCGAGCAGTGCGACTATGGATCCTCAGGTTCCCGACCAGCCACTCATCCGTCGCCTGGGCACCATCAGCCCAATAGGACTCGCCCTCATCAGCTTCGGACGCTGCGGACAGGATCTCAGCCACCGCCACAGACATCACCCGCTGAGCGGAGTGGATCCGATCCACCAACACAGCATTACGGGCAACAGCCTCGTCGCTGTAACGACCATCAACGGCTCCAGTGCGATCCGGAAGGTGACCTTGGCTGTGGTCTTCGGCTGGCTGTGGCACTACGGCCATGTACTTCCCCAAACTCTGTTCGTTTCGCTACACGGTTTGGGTCGGGCCGCCAGTCCGACTCCCACAACATATCGAAAGGGTGCGACAAAAACCGCCGCCACCAGACAGAAACGCAGAACATTCTCCAAAAATCCTGCACCAACCACCACCCGCCGCTGCTGACACCCCCTTTCCCAACCGACTACGTCGGTCTGTTCCCCCTACCGGGAACCAACAAGAACAACGCCCCACAACCCACTTCGCCTTCGATAGCAACCGACCCAGCTCGCGCGATGCACACCCCACACAGACACGCGCACAACC
>JABDIY010000079.1 GCA_013003535.1 Acidimicrobiales bacterium
GACCACGTCCGGTTCCCAGGTTGACCGCCATTGAACCTGGATGTAGTGAGAGGGCATGGAGGGCTCGAACGTGGGCCTCGGCCAGATCGGTGACGTGGATGTAATCACGAATTGCTGTCCCGTCAGGGGTGGGATAGTCGGTTCCATACAGCTCCACGCCTGGCAGCTGCCCAAGGGCGGCTTGTAGGACTCGTGGGATGAGATGGGGTTCGGGGTCATGCACCTCGCCGAGCTCTCCGTCCGGGTCGGCACCGGCGGCATTGAAGTATCGCAGAGCAGCCCATGGCAAACCGTGGATCTCTCCGTACCACCGCAACAATTGCTCCACCATGAGTTTCGACTCGCCGTAGGGGCTGACGGGGTTCTGGGGTGCGTTCTCCGAAATGGGCACCAGAGTTGGAATGCCGTAGATCGAGCAGGTCGAGGAAAAGACGAACGGCCGCACACCGTCTTCAAGAATCACTTCCAACAGGTCCATGGTGTTGCCGACGTTGTTGCGAAAATACTTCACCGGGTTCTGCATCGACTCGCCGACATAGGCGTTCGCCGCGAAGTGGACAATGGCGTCCGGCTGGTAGTGGGCGAGGACTGTTCGGACAAGTTCTCGATCTCCCGTGCTTCCCTTGATCAGAGGTCCCCACTTGACCGCCCACGTATGTCCGGAAGAGAGATCGTCGAGCACGATCGGCTCGTGGCCGGATTGCGCCAGGCATTTCGCAGTATGGGAACCGATGTACCCGGCACCGCCCGTAACAAGGACTCGCATGACTTCTGACCTCCACAGTTCGTTGCGCCCACAACTGCCACCGACCGCCGCTCGAAGGGAGTGGACAAAGGCTAATCCGGCCCGCCAAGCGGTGCCAAATGGATAGGGCACGTCACGCCCCGTCGCGACTCGAGCTCGGTTCGGATCAGCCGAGGCCAAATTTGCTCGACACGAACACCGAGGTCAGCACCCGATCTGAGTGCATACCTTCAGTTTTGCGGCGAACTCGGTCGATATCTAGGTTTCGGCAATGAAGGGATTCACTAATGAGAAATACAGGACTAGGAACGTCAATTGGACTTGTTGCGGTGGGAGCGATCCTGGCGTGGGCGGTGACCTATGAAATGGCCGCCATCGATGTCAACATGGTGGGGATCATTCTCTTCGCCGTGGGCCTACTGGGCATCGCCGTGACGCTCGCCGCTACCTCTACATCGCAACGAACCGTCATCCGACAAGATCGGGAAGTTCTGGTATCACCAGAGCAGGTCCAGCCGCGTCAAGCCCAACCAACTCACGCCCAACCAACTCACGCCCAACCAACTCAAGCCCAACCGATTCAACAGCAAGAGGTCCGACAGGGCTAAGCGAGACACAACAACGGACGTGTGGACTGGCCGGGCAGGGGTCAGGCGAGCCCTTCAAGCCATTCTTGCCATTTGTGCTCGTCTCGGCTCTGGGCGGCCGCGCCTTCGGGCCCATAGAGATACGACCAGACCGACAGTCCGGTCTGGTCACCATACCCTTCTGCCGCGATGAAGGCCGTGCCAGGGGCAGGTTGGTCGATCAGAAGCGTTAGCCGGTGGGGCGCAACCTCGATCACTTTCCCGGCGAGCAGCAGCTCGCTGTTCTCGGGGCTGAGTTCAACCCGCTGACCAAGCTCCGGCTGCGCGGCTATCCCGAGCGCCTTGGTGAGCTGTTCCCAGGCGTGATCTTTGGTGTTCGGCAGTGTGCACATTGGAAGCGCCGGGGTGGCTCGCTGCCCACGGAAATGTTCGAGGTGGAGCTGGAGGTTGCGAAGGAACATTCTCCAGCCTTCGGCCATCCCATCGTATTGGGCATCCCATTCATCCCCCGAGCCGAACCCGGTGTTCACAAGACGCACGATGCAGGTTCCGCCGTCGCGACTCTCTACCAGCCATTCGAAAGCCAGGCCTTCGTCGGCCTTGCCGCCGTCGAAGACAATCCGATGAGGCGGGTCCCACACCGCCACCCGGCCGGGCACTTCCATTTCGGGTCCGGCTCCGAATCGAGCGACAGCTTTGCCGTCCTGCTTCTCTTCAACCGTGTGCGGGACATACCAAGACGAGATCCCCGGCCCGGTGGCGATTGCCGCCCAGACTTCTTCGGGCGTGCCGTTGACTTCGATTTCGAATTCGAGCGATCGGTTGGGGTCGGTCATGGCTTGGATCCTTTGCTGGTTGGGGTCTGCGGTTTGGGGTGGACCGCCACCACGAGGCGGTGCCAACGGCCTTTGGGGGCGGTCTCGTGGTGGTATCGAGCGGCCAATGATGTAATGGTCTCGGCAAGTTCCTGCGCGAACGCGGCTCGGTCGGATGCGGATGCAAAGCGGATCTCGGTGTCGATCGACAGGGTTGCCAACGGCTTGTTTTGCCGCTCGGCTCGACGAGCCAGCTCGGCCACTTCGCTCACCATGCGCCCAGCCACCGCGATGAGGTAGCGGGTAGACAATCGATCGGTTCTTTTGGGGTCGGCAGCATTGCGGCCGAGCAACTGGGGCGACAGCACGTAGGAGCGAGCTGAGGCCACCATGACCCGCTCGGTCAGTCCCCGTCGGGGTCGCTCCTCCACCAGCTGAACCAGGCCATGGGCTTCCAGTGCCCGGAGGTGATAGTTCACCTTCTGACGCGAGAGCCCGAGCGGGCCGGCGATCGTTGTGGCGGAACCGGGCTCGGCAAGGACTTCGAGAATTGCGGCCCGAGTTGGGTCCAACACCGAAGCCGCTGCGTCCGGCTCGTCGATGACCGTCAGCTCGAGCACGGCTCCATTCTTGTATTGACAATCATTTTTGTCAATAGCGGCAATGAAGATTTCGGATTCGAGGTGTAAAGGAAGTGGCTTCTGGAAAGAGCGTGGTTCGGGCGGACACTTGTCGCCCCGACACCCCCAAGAAGGAGAAATCATGTCGACTGACGAAAGCACCACCAAGGACCTCATTGAGACGCTTCGAGACGGCGAAAAAGGCTTCGCTCAAGCCGCCGAGAAGCTGGCATCCACCGACCGTGCCGATCTCGCACCGAAATTCCAGCAGTATTCCGAGCAGCGGGCCCGTTTCGCTGGAGAACTGGAGCAAATGGCTGCTCGCTACGGTGACGATATCGACGAGTCCGGCTCGGTTGCTGCTGCCATGCACCGTGGCTGGATGTCGCTGAAGGACGCCATGACCGGCTCCAGCGCCTCCGGGGTACTGGATGCTGCGGAAGAGGGCGAGGATCACGCCGTCAATGAGTACGAGAAAGCACTTGAAGCGGACATTTCCCCAGAACTTCGCGCCGTGGTCAGCCGGCAGTTCGCCGACGTCAAGCGCACTCACGACGACGTTCGGTCCCTGCGCGACACCGTCAGCTGACGTCAGGTCTTCCGCCGAGGCACGCTGCCACCAAGGTGGTGGCGTGCCTCGTTGCGCGTCCAGTTCCGAACACTCGAGCTTCGAGCACACCCAAGAATCATCGCCTTCGTAGCAGCCTCATTTGCCAGATGACGGTGTGACCGGCTGGTCTGCCGGACCCTTCGACGACGCAGAGATCCGCTTCGATTGCGGCTGGCAATGGGGACACCAGTAAGTACTGCGCTCGGTGATTTCGCCCGCTGGTGAGAACTCGATCGAGCTGGAGCAGCGTCGGCAGGCGCTTCGGAAGCGCCCGTAAACATAGCTTTGGCCACCAATCCGGTCCGTCGTCGTCTTTCGAGAGTTCCGGTCACGATTGGCAAGTAGTTGCTGATGGGCAAGGCGCCACAATCGAACGAGTTCGCCGTCGCTCAACGAGCTGATTGGGGTGAACGGGTGGACGCCGGCGAGGAATGCCACCTCGCTCTTGAACACGTTGCCCACCCCTGCGGCGATGCGTTGATCCAACAATGCGGATGCGAGGTCCGCGGTCGGCGCCAGTGATCGGGCTCGTTTGACGACCTCGGTAACGTCGACCGTGTCGTCACTGAGATCAGGACCGAGATGGTCGACGGGCGAGGCGCCAGCGCCTCGGATGAAGGTATCGATCGTGGGCGCGGAGAAACAGAGAGCCGTGCCGAGCTTGGTTTGGAGGACCACGCGCAGGCGCGGCGACTTCGGCAGAGCCGAATCCGGTGGAATGACCCGAAACGAGCCCGTCATTCCTAGGTGAATGCGGAGGGTGAGGTTCCGGTCGAAGTTGATGAGCAGGTGTTTCCCGACGGCGTTGACCTGTTCGATTCGTTGGCCTGGACGCGGCCGATGGCCTCGAATCTTCTTGAACCAGACGTCGGTGACTGTCTGGCCGTCGAGGATGGGCGCCAGTAGGGCTTCGGCCCGCCGCAGGGAGTCACCCTCAGGCACAGGCGGAACGGCTGAGAGTCGGCCAAATCACTGGTTCGCTCGTGACGCTCACGGGTTTTCGGCCACCGTGTTAGTACCAGCGGCCCTTAGCGAAGCCGCCAAAGGCGATGAGGCCGACCAGGGCGACGATGATTCCCAGGGTTGTGGAGCCGAAGATGGCGATGAGGATGCCGGCTATGACGAGCAGCCCGCCTATTCCGATGCCGGCGATATTGAATCCTGGTTCTGTGGTTGCCATTGTGGGCTCCTCTAGTTGTGATGCGGAATAAGCAAGGCCTACCCACCTGATCGAACCCTAAACGCTGGCTTCGCGCTCGGACAATCCGCAGCTCAACTTAAGAGGCTGGCCGAAGCAGCCTTATCTCACCCCTCAAACGGGGTATCGCTGCAGTTCAACCGAACCCACGCTGTCATCTCCTTGACGCTCACTCCGTCGGTACCGAAG
>JABDIY010000104.1 GCA_013003535.1 Acidimicrobiales bacterium
AAGACGGACCGTTCGGCCAGCAGCGCAAACGCTTCCGGGACGAAGGACCAGAACGCCATCCCCCACAGCGCAAGGGACAAGTAGAAGACAACTGCTGATTGGACCTGAGAAACCGCCAGCGCACATGCTCCTATGAGCACCAGCCAGAGGCCGGGCACCCGTCGTCGCCCGGGAAAGCGGGCCGTCGGAATGCCAGACAACGCATTGATGCTGAGCGCAATAGAGGTGGCAAATGTGCTGAGTCCCAGACGATCATCGGCAATCACCCGAACGAACACGAAGACGGCCGAGCCGGCCCCGGTGGACAGAAAGAGGGCGAAGAGCACCACCTTCACGATGGGCGCACCGATCGGATTGCGCTGACCGCGGGGGCGTTCGGTCTTGGAGTCCACTTTGATCGGGACCAGCAGGCAAAGGGCTGTTACGCCGGCCATCAGCAGGTACATGCCCTGCAAGCCGGTGAGGCTGGAAGCCAGGCCAACGATCGGCGTTGCAGCTGCGGCCGCCAGTGGACCCATCGAGGCAACCTCGCCCCGGCGCCGCCCATCGGACGCGCTCGTTGACCACGACAACCATGTGATCAGCCCCATAGGTATTCCTGCCGAGAAACGGCTCGCCGCCAGAATGGTGAAGGTGGGCGCGACCGCCGAAATCAGATTGATAGCTGTGAGTGCCGCCAGTGAGACCCGGATCAGCCGAACCGAAGGATGCATCCGTCGACCGGCCAGAAGGTTGGCCAGCATGAACGCCCCCACCTGGAGGGTGCTCAACAGGGCCGCCGAACCCCGGCTGATGCCATAGTCGTCGATGGCCCCGGCGATGATGAACGGGGTGCCGGAAAAGATCGTTGCAACCGCTGCTGCCGCGGCGAGGACGCCCGGAGATGACGAGGTTCGGACGGCCAACAGCGACCGTGTGGGGACAGAGGTGGCCACCCCGAAACGGTAGATCCGTTCCTACCCGATCAGTGCTTCCGAGCCGGATCGGCGGGTGTGACTTTCGTATCGTTTCCGGGCCCGACCACCGACCGGTCCAGCGTTCTCGGGGCGGAACCCCACCCAGCTGGTGAACCGAAACCGAGATCGGACGACACGCCACTGGCAACCACGCCTCAGCTACTTCGGTCGGCTAGCCATCGCAGAAATCGTTGAATCCGTTGAGTGGTGGACGGCCGGTGAGGATCCGGTAACCGGCATCGAGTTCTGCGCAGGTGTTCTGGTAAATGCGCACGATCCCCACCGGTCGATCGATCAAGCCCCACACCAGGATTTCCGCAGCTTGCTCGGCTCCGTTCTCATGCCACGGCGCAGCATCATAGTTCCACCACTCAGTCCACCCGCGGAGGGATTTGAAGCGGGCTTTCCGATTCGGGGCCAAGTGATGTTCCAGGTACGCATGGGCGATTTCGTGCAGAACGAGATGTTCTCTGATGTGCAAATTTGGTGTCTCGCAAAGGGTGATTTGGCTCAGATCGCCGACCCGACGATGGCCACCGAGTCTCCAGTCACATCCCTTGGCGTCCAAACCAACATAGGAGATCTCGAGCTCGGGCAATTCGAGTTCGGCCCGCTGAAAAAGACCTACTGCCCAATACACCATCTCTGCGTAGGCAGGGGGAAGCTCGCTGAGTCTCACCGCTTGCTGGTCACTCGGCTGTGGAGCATTCGATGGAGTTTCGCCAAGCCTCGGCCCCGTCACGATGGTGAGTAGCCACACCACGAGGCCAACGCCAAGGGAACCCATGGCCAGAAAGTGCTGTCGGCTGGTTGGATGTGTTCGCACAAACCGAAACTCGGGGACTGAACTTCCTCGGCGCTCAAGCCGGGCTGAACAGGGACTTAAGGAACTTAAGGCAGCCTTAAGTGACCGGGTTAAAGCTTGTGCATCAGACTGCGCTTGTGGTCTTCTATTCAAAGAGGAGGCACCTCGATGGATTTCGGAGTCCTTGGTCAACTGCTCGTCAGCGACGGCGATCGGGAGGTGGAGATCACCTCAGGGAAACAGCGATTGCTGCTGGCGAATCTGCTCGCACACGGGGGCGAAGTGACCTCAACCGATCTCCTTATCGAGAACATTTGGAGCGAGACTGCCAACACCCGACACGAGCGTGCTTTATGGGTTCACATGTCAAATCTTCGATCAACGCTCCAGCCTGACCGACCATCTCGTACAGAGGGCACGGTCATCCGTACCCGCCCACCCGGTTATGTCATCGACACCGACGAGCACGAGATCGACGCCAACCATTTCGAACAGCTCGTAACTCATGGGAGATCGCTCATGGGGACAGATCCGGAGGCGGCGTCTGCAACGCTCCGCCGAGCTTTAGGACTTTGGCGAGGTAAGGCGTTTGAAGAATTCTGCTACGAGCCTTGTGTGGAGGCAGAAATCACTCGTCTCGACGAACTACGACTGCAGGCAGTGGAGGTGAGACTCGAGGCGGACCTCGCCCGAGGGTTAGCTGCCGAGCTGATCTCGGAGCTCCGCACCCTGACGGCCCAGCACCCCCTTCGAGAGCGATTCACCGCACAGCTGATGCTGGCGACCCACCGCGCTGGCCGTCGAGCCGAATCACTCCGAGCCTATTCCGCGCTTCGGAATCGGCTCATCGAAGAACTGGGAATTGAGCCATCCAGTGATCTAAAGCGCCTCGAGACATCGATCCTCATGGACGACCCGGAGTTGGCCGCGCCCGGCTCTGGAATGACAACTGCGAAAGGCGTGAGGCCGGGCCTTGCGGTACGTGGTTACGAGCTCCGAGAGGAACTCACCCGCGGTGCAATAGGGGTGACCTACCGAGGATTCCAACCGGCGTTGGGTCGGCAAGTGGCGATCACAATGCTCTGGAGCGAGATTGCGGATGATGCCGATTTCATCAGAGGCTCCAAGGACCGGTTTCGCCAACTGGCGGAGCTGCAGCATCCCCACCTCGTGCCGCTTCATGACTACTGGCGGGAACCGGGCGCCGCATTCTTGGTTTCCCCACTGCTCCAGGGCGGCCGACTATCCGAAAGGGTCCGAGTCGGCCCGAAACTTACCGATGCCGAGGCTGAACGGTTGATCTTTGAAGTTGCTGGGGCCCTTGCGATTACGCACCGCCATGGGCTGGTGCATGGTCGGATCAACGCCGACAGCATTGCCTTCGACGAATCCGGCGCCAGCTATCTGGTCGATCTGCATGGCGAGTGCGCTGCACGGTCGTCAAGGCCAAGCGCCGACGGTGGGCCGAGTATCGATGGCGATATCGCAGCGTTCAAATCAGTGGTCAACGAGGCGGTCCGTAATCAGGCGCGACCGCTGGAGGGAGC
The DNA here is from genome assembly GCA_013003535.1 of Acidimicrobiales bacterium. Taxonomy (GTDB): domain Bacteria; phylum Actinomycetota; class Acidimicrobiia; order Acidimicrobiales; family SZUA-35; genus JABDIY01. Next base: position 3,309 of record JABDIY010000104.1, read on the forward strand.
GCAGGACTTGGCCAGTTCGAGTGGCCGGGTGAGCCTCGGCCGGATCGTCGACGAAGCGTTCGGATCGATCCGCCCAACTCAACCGGAGCTTGGGGCCACGAGTTCGACGCCAACAGCGAATCCCTACCGGGGCCTCACCGCGTTCAGTGCGGCGGACGCAGTGGTCTTTCATGGCCGGCGCTCCGTCACGCAGCGCCTCCTGGCCCGCTTGGCCATACCCGGTCGCAGCGGTCGCTTCGTAGCACTTGTCGGACCGAGCGGGAGCGGAAAGTCCAGCACCGTTGCCGCTGGCCTTCTCCCTGCCCTGGCAGCGGGCGGCGTACCTGACTCGGCCAAGTGGTTTGTGGCGACGATGACACCGGGGACTCGACCCTTCGAATCGCTCGAAGCGAGCCTTCTGTCCATAGCCGTCGATCCACCCGCCGACCTCCTGGAACGGCTACTGGCAGACGACCAGGGCTTGATGCGTACCCTCCATCAGATCCTGCCCGGTGATCAGTGTGAGCTCCTCCTCGTAATCGACCAGTTCGAAGAGCTGTTCACGGGCGGTGACCCCGAGGCGACGTCATCTTTTCTCGACAGTATTGCCGCAGCGATCACTGCGCCCCGCTCGCGCCTTCGCGTCGTGGCGACGCTGCGTGCCGACTTCTACGATGCACCTCTTCAACACCTTGCGCTTGGTGAACTCCTTCGTGATTGCACCGAGGTATTGCCGCCGATGTCAGCCTCCGAACTCCAAGAAGCAATTGTTGAACCAGTCAAGCCGATGGGAATCCGATACGAGTCGGTTCTCGTGACCGAGATCGTCAGTACCGTGGTGGGGAGTCCTGGTGCACTCCCCCTTCTCCAGCATGCGCTGACTGAGCTATTCGAAGCTCGCCATAACCACATTATTGATACGGCGAGCTATTACGACATCGGAGGAGTGTTTGGGGCACTCGCAACCCGGGCGGAGAAACTCTACGCAAAGGGCGACGAGACCGAAAGGGAGGCCACCCGCCAGGTCTTCTTACGGCTCGTTACGTTCGGGGATGGCGTGGACGACACTCGCAGAAGAATCCGAATGTCCGAACTAATGGAGCTGGCCGTCCCGAACCACACGGTTTCCGAAGTTGTCCAGAGGTTCTCGGCCCACCGCCTTCTCATTCACGACCTCGACGCTGCGACGCGTGAGCCGACTGTTGAAATCGCCCACGAGGCACTTCTCACGGCGTGGACTCGCTTGACCGAGTGGATTGACGACGCCCGCGAGACCGTTCGCCATCAGCGCCATCTCCGCGCAGCAATGGTCGAGTGGGTTGGTGCAAATCGGTCTCCGGATCACCTTCTCTCGGGAGGGAGACTGGAGCGAATAGCAGCAGCCTTGACCGATCCAGCTAGCTCGAGCTCGACCGAGCGGGAGTTCCTCGACGCCAGCCTTGCACAGGAAGCGCTCGCTCGGCAGGAAGCAGCCAATGTTGCAAGCAAGCTCGTTGAAGCACAAATCCGCGCAAGGCGCCGGCTCAGGCTCGCTGTGATCTCCGCCTCGGTGGTGCTGCTCGTCGGCGTTCTCGGGATTGCGGCCGTGCTGCAAACTCGGGCCGCGAGGGACTCAGAGAATCGACTCGCATCCACCCTCGCGGCCCAAAGGCTAGTAGCGGCGTCACTCTTGGAGATCGAGCGGGACACACCCCTGGCTCTGCAGCTGGCAATAGAAGCTGCCTACCAGACCGCCCCGTACGGCCACGTGACGCCAGAAGCCGTAGATGCCCTGCACTGGGCCATCCAGGAGTCTCATCTCACCTATCCGGCCCACGAGAACACACCGGTCGCCATCCGTTCGGGACCAGCCGGACCGGCAGGTGTTTTCGCGCTTCCACTGGACGAGATCGTTCAGCTGGCGCAGTCCGCGCCGGGGGCACCATTGTCCATGGAACAATGCGATAGGTACTTCAGCGACCGATCCTGTCCCGATCGACCCCGCCGCTTCCCCGCAGGCCTAGAGATTCTCGGTGGCGATACGGCATATGGGGTTGTGAAGCCGGGGCCCGGTGCGCTCGACGGCAGCCGGGTGGAGATCTTCGGGCCGATCTTCGGCGATCAGGGCTTGGTAGCCGAGATCGACAACTTCACCGAGCGAACCGGTATTCAGGTCACGATGCCGTTCATTTCACCTGAGCCCGAACTGAGCCGTCGGCGCAACCAGAATGAAAGCCTGCCCGACCTGAACTGGTGGCCACAACCGGCGGCATTGGTAGAGCAGGATCACGACACTCTGATCGACCTCTCGGCGTACCTCGACATCGAAACGGTTACTTCAGATTTTGGGTCATCGATCCTTTCGCTGGGAACGGTCGGATCCGACGGTTCATGGCCAAGCAAAGAAGGACGGCTCTTCGGGTTACCTCTCAGAATCGACATCAAAGGCCTTGTTTTCTATCCTAGAGCCAAGTTCGAAGCTGCGGGCTATTCAGTCCCGACGTCATGGGATGAACTGATCGCTCTTTCAGATCAGATGGTTGCCGACGGGCTCACCCCCTGGTGTTTCAGTTTCGAGACAGGTGATCTGTTCACCGGTTGGCCGGGAACCGATCTTCTCGAAACCCTCGTCGTAAGGGAGGGAGGAGCCGAGTTCTACGACGCCTGGACTCGCCACGAGATCCCGTTCAACGATCCGATCATGCTTCGAGCGGGAAAAAAGCTGGAGAAACTGCTCCTCACACCCGGCTATGCCCGCGCGGGCTCTTCAGCCATCAGTCGCCTGAACTTCGAGGAAGAGGGACTCGGCCCCCTACTGGGAGACAATCCGTCCTGTTGGCTGTACCACCAGGCCGAGTTCCTTCTTGCCTGGCTACCCGCAGGGGCGACCGTGGGGAAAGACGTAGACACCTTTCCGTTCCCACCGAAAGACGGAGATGAGGTGGACCTCCCTGCACTCGGCGGAGGATTGTTGATGTCGGTCTACGCAGACAGACCGGAGATCCGCGAGTTCGTCAAGCACGTCGCCTCTCCGAGGTGGGGTGAGTCGTGGGCAGGCTTTGAAAGCTTTCTCTCGCCCAATGGCCGATTCGACATCTCCACCTACGGTGCCGCGTCATCGCCTGAGCTCGCCGCCTTCAGACAGAACATCGGTAGGTATGCAAAGGAGGCACTTGCCGCTGACGTGTGGCGGTTTGACGCGTCGGACCTGATGCCAGCGGCAATCGGGAGTGTCGACGGCGATCAGCCCGGAGCGTTCTACCAGGGAATGCTCGACGTTGTCGATGGCAGGCGAACGATCGAAGAGGTACTCAACGACATAGAAGCGGAGTGGCAGGAACTGTGACGAATTCGAACAGCGTTTCGCTGTATCAGCTCGACACCGTTCAGCAACGGGAAAGCAGAAGTGATCAGCTAGGACAGTCGCCACCTGATCACTCAGGATCAGCCCGGGGTTAGCGTTCGTCGCGGATGTAGGGGACGCCGAGAGCGGCAGGAGCACCGATTCGGCGGCGCAAATCTCGAGTTCCCCACACCACCAGCACCAGCACCGTGAGCGCATAGGGCAACATCGCCAAGAACTCGGCCGGGATCTCCACGCCCTCACCCTGAAGCCAGAAGTTGGCCCGGCGCGCGAAGCCGAACAAGAATGCGCCCAACAGCACCCGCAAAGGTTTCCAGCTGGCGAATACCACCAGCGCCAAGGCGATCCAGCCGATTCCGGCGGTGGTTCCGTCCTGGCTCCACGCGGGCACCTGACCCAGCACCAGGTAGGCGCCACCCATGCCGGCGAAGGTTCCGCCCAGCATCACGTGCACATACCGGACCGCTCCCACGGCCACTCCCATGGTGTCGGCCGTGCCAGGCGATTCGCCCACTGCCCGCAACGCCAAACCGGCCCGGGTGCGGTTGAGGTAGAACGCGATGATCAGGGCGAACACCACGGTGGCGTAGAACATGGGGTCCTGGTTGAACAGCAGCGGACCGAGCAGTGGAATGTCGGCAAGGGGGCCCCATGCGGTGGGTTTGAAATCGGTGGCCAGCGGCAGGCCTTCGATCGACTTGCCGATGAACGTGCTGAGCCCGGTTCCGAAGATCGTCAGGGCGAGTCCAGAAACGATCTGGTTGGCTCGAAGCGTCACCGACAAGAACGCATGAATCGAGGCAAATAGGGTGCCCCCCAGCGCTCCGGCGAACAGTGCCAGCCACAGCGACCCCGTGGCATCACCGATCTGAAATGCCGTCACCGCCCCCACGAGCATCATGCCCTCCACGCCCAGGTTGAGAACGCCGGCCTTCTCGCTCAGGAGCTCTCCCAACGCGGCGAGGGCTATGGGTACTGCCGCGGCTACCGATGCGGCCAGTGTCAGTACGAATGCGGTGTCGTTCATGCGGTTGCCTCGGCGATCGCATCGGCAGTCGTTACCCGGCGGGTCAGCCTCAGCCGGTTGTTGCCGAACACTTCGCCGCCGATCGCAAAGAGCAAGATCGCACCCTGCAACATCAGCGAAACCTCCACCGGAACCCGCTCCCCCGGCAGGCTCTGCAGCGCCAATCCGGCATTGCGGATGCCGCCGAGGAACGTGGCGACGAAGATGATGGCAAACGGGTTGTAGCGGGCCAAGGCCGCCACCACGATTCCGGTGAATCCGATTCCCAGTTCCAGCCCGTTCGGATCCAGGGCAAACGCCCGACCGGCGACCTCGGTGGCGCCGGCCAGCCCACCTAGTGCACCGGAGATCAGCAGTGCGATGATGACGGTTCGCCGCACGGGGATGCCGGCATAGGCCGCCGCATTTGGTGACGAACCCACCACGTTCATGTCGAAACCGAGTGAGGTGAACCGGATGAGCGCCCAAATTCCAATGGCGATCCCGATGGCCACGATCAACCCCCAATGGAGGCGGGTGTTCCCGAATGCCTCGAACCGTGCCTCCGGGGGGATCTTGCGGCCCTGGGGGAAGTTGGCCACTTCAGTGTCACGCCAGGCCGAGTTTGAACCGAAAATGAGATACTTCATCAGAAAGAGGCCAATGAAGGTGAACATCAGCGTGGTGATGATTTCGCTTGTCCCCAGGTAGGCCTTGGCCAGTGCGGGCGGCAGCGCCCAAAGCGCTCCACCGATAGCGCCAGCGATCAGAACCACCGTGACGCCCAGGATCGTTGGCAGCCCTTCGCTGATCGTCAAACCCGCCCACGAACCAAAAATGGCGCCCAGGTAGAGCTGACCCTCGGCCCCGATGTTGAACAAGTTCATCCGGAACACGATGGCTGCGGCCAGCCCGGTGAGGATCAGCGGGGTCGCCAGAGTAAGGGTGTCGGTGATGCCGAACTTCGACGTGAAGCTGGCATCGAACAACGCCCGGTATACCGTGATCGGGTTGAAGCCTTCGATCGCCAGGAACGCGCCCCCCACGATCAGCGCAGCGAGCACGGAGAGAAACGGCGTGAGGGCATTGCGCCACCACGGGAAGTCCATGCGCCGCTCGAGTCTCACGTTGAACGGGAGCATCAGCCCGCTACCTCCGCTGGAGAAGCCCCGACATCGTCATCGGCAGAAACGCCGGCCATGGCCAGTCCGATCTGTTCGATCGTGAGGTCATCGGTACGGCCTTGCAAGGCGATTTGACCCCGGTAGAGCACGGCAACGCGGTCGGCCAAGCTACGGACCTCGTCGAGGTCTTCTGAAATGATCAATACGGCGGCACCCCGTTCCCGGGCTTCGTGCAGGAGACCACGGACGAACTCTGCCGCGCCGATATCGAGACCTCGGGTGGGGCTGGAGACGATGATGACCTGCGGTCCATCCTCGGTCCCGAGGCTTGCCAACTCCCTGGCCAGCAGCACCTTCTGGGAGTTTCCGCCCGAGAGCAAGCGGGCATGAGCTTCGGTTCCCGGCGTCTTGATCTCGTAGTCGGTGATGGCCTGACCCACCTCGCGACGGGCCCCTTTGCGATCCACCAAAAACTTGCGTGGACGGGTGAGCAACATATTGTCGGTGAGGCTGAGACCCGGCACCAGACCGGTGCCCAAGCGGTCCTCGGGCACGAACGCCAGGCCGGCGTTCCGAGCGGCCAGCGGTCCGTGGTTGGTGACGCTGGAGCCGTTCACAGCTACGGATCCGGCATCACAGCCATCGATTCCGGCCAGCAGCCGAGCGAGCGGGCGTTGGCCGTTCCCGGCCACACCGGCAATGCCCAGAATCTCACCTCTGCGAAGGGTGATGTCTACATCATCAACCGCATTCTGGCCGTCGATAGACAACGTGAGTCCCCGACACTCCAGCAGAACGTCAGCCTGCCCCGATTTGGCGGTGGCCCGGCGCGTCTCGGACTCAACAGGTCGGCCGACCATGAGCTCGGCCAGATGACGTTGATCTGTATCCGCAGTTGCGACCTCCCCGGTCACGCGCCCCGCTCGCATCACCGTCACTCGGTCACTGATGCTCATCACCTCACCGAGCTTGTGACTGATGAAAACGATGGCTTTGCCGGCCGCGGTCATGGCGTTCACCGTGATGAACAACGCCTCAACCTCTTTGGGGGTGAGCACTGCGGTTGGTTCATCCAGCAGCAGCACCTCGGCGTCTCGATAGAGCATCTTCACGATCTCGACGCGTTGACGTTGACCGACGGTCAAGTCGGCGATCCGGGCCCGAGGATCTATGGGAAGTCCGAACCGTTCGCCGATCTCGGCCACCCTGGTTTCGACCACAGACTGATCGATCAGGCGCGGTTGATCAGGGTCACCCAAAATCACGTTTTCGGCAACGGTGAAACGATCCACCAGACGGAAATGCTGGTGGACCATGCCGATCCCCTGGGCCAGGCCATCCCGCGGGCTGCGGAGAAGAGTTGGCTCGCCGTTGCGCTCAACATGGCCCTCGTCGGGCTGGTAGAGCCCACACAACATGGCAGCCAGCGTGGACTTGCCGGCACCGTTTTCCCCCAGAATCGTGTGGACCTCACCGGCGAAAACGGTGAAGTCCACGGCGTCGTTGGCCAACACACCCGGGAATCGCTTGGTCGCAGCGACCGCGGCGATGGCCGGCGTGGTCACAACCGGTCCATCGCTTCGGAGTGGAACACCGCTGTTAGCCAGCCGGAGAGCCGACGACGCCCTCGACGAAGTAATCCATGCCGAGCAGCGTTCCGAGGTCGGGGGTTTCACCGGCGGCCACCATTTCGGTCCCAGACTGATCGTTCACAGGACCGGTGAAGGGAGCGAACGTTCCAGCGATGATCTCGGCCTTCACGGCTTCGATCTGGTCCCGAACATCCTGTGGCACCGTGTCGGACACTTCGGACAGGGTGACCATTCCGTCGGCCATGTTGCCGTAGTACTGATCCGAAGTCCACGAGCCTGCCCTTACGTCTTCGACGGCCTGGGTGTAGAAGGGACCCCAGTCCCAAACCGGGGCGGTGAGCCAGGCGTCGGGGGCGAAGCGGGACATGTCGTCGTTGTAGCCGAGCCAATACGCCCCAACCGCGGTAGCGGCCTCACCGGCTGAGGCGGTGTCCTGATGCTGGGCCACTACGTCGGCGCCGCCGGAAAGCACCGCCTCTGCGGCTTCTTTCTCCACGACCGGATCAAACCAGGTGGAGGTCCAGACCACGTCAACCGTGACGTCAGGATTCACCCGTTGGGCACCCAAGGTGAAGGCGTTGATGCCGCGCAACACCTCGGGGATAGGGAAGGCGGCGATGTAGCCGATCTTGTTGGTTTCGGTCACGGCGCCAGCGGCCATGCCGGACAGGTATCGAGCCTCTTCAGCTGCGCCGAAGTAGGTGCCCATGTTGTCGGAAGTCTTGAAGCCCGTTGCGTGTTCGAATTTCACGTCGGGGAATTTTTCCGACACTGCGAGCATCTGATCCATATAGCCGAACGACGTGCCGAAGATGATGTCGTTACCTTCTCGTGCGAGGCGTTCGAACACCGCTTCGGACTCGGCCCCCTCGGGGACGTTTTCCAGGAAGCTGGTCTCCACGCAGTCGCCGAGGCTGGCCTCGAGAGCTTGCCGGCCGTCATCGTGGCGCTTGGTCCAGCCGGCGTCACCGACTGGGCCGATGTAGACGAACGCCGCTTTCGTGGGCTCACCATCACAGCCCGAAGCGCCGTCATCTCCGGCCTCGGTGGTTTCACTGCTACTGCCGCAAGCTGCTGCAATCAAGGCCAGAACGGCGAGAAGAGCGGCGATTTGGCTCCACGGGCGGCGATGGGATTGCCTGCGGTGGAACGGGCGGCGGTAATCGGGTGTGGTCATCGGTTCTCTCCTCTGTGGCGGGGCTTTGTATGTGCGCGCAGCGCCTTGAACAGTTCTCCGTTCACGCCCCTGGTGCATCAAGAATCTAACCGCGAACAGTGAGCTGTGCGAAAAGAACGAAAAGTTGAAACACACCGTTCATGCACCCCGGTGTTCCCGGGCAACAACCACCCGCACACCGGGTGATCAGCACCCCGTTCGTCACGGCGCGGGAACGGATCAGGGTGTGGAGAAGGAATACTCCATTAGCGTGCGGTTGTCCCAGGTGAACCCGGTGATCGTGGCCGTGATGCTGTCTCCGCTGTCTTCTATTTCCAGGGTGCCGTAATGCCCGCCGCCAGGCACTGTTCCCTCGCTGTATGGTCCACCTTTGATCGATCCCAGCCGATCCAGCGCGGCAGCATTGAACAGCGGGAAGCCCGGGCCGGGGGTGTCGCTGTAGTTGGTGTTGGTCCCGTCATCGACAGCCACCATGTGCGCGTCGCCGCTCACCATGAGGAGGTTGTCGATGTTGTTGTTGGCGATGTGGTTTGCCAGCTCGGCCCGTTCCACCGCATACCCACCCCAGTGATCGGCACCATCTTGGGCAGTGGCGATCCACGGCACCGGATTCAACCACACCACCAGTTCATGGGTCTGTGACGCAGCGAGGATCTCGTTCTTGAACCATTCCTTCTGCTCAAAACCCAACATGCTGGGGGCGTCCTCGTTCTCATCGTTGTCCAGGTTCCGGGCTGAGCGGGCGTCGGTGAGGATGTATCGAACGCGGCCTGCGGAGAACGCTTGGTACACCGCCGTCTCATCGCCGGACAGGTCATAGCTGGGGACGTATTCTCGGTAGGCAGCCATGGCCGCTCGCCGGCTGGGTGAAGACCCGTCGGCGTCATTTCCTCCATAGTCATGGTCATCCCACATGTAGGCGATGGCGGTGGATCGATACAGGGCAGACTGGGCTGGCATCGACAGCGTGAGATCCATGACCTCCTGATAGCGAACGATGTCGTTCCTGCCGTTGTCGCCGTAGTGCAGGTCGCCGGCGATCAGATACAGGAGCGGATCGGCTTGGCGGATCGAATCGAACACGGCGCCGTTCGATCCCACGCGAGCGCACGCCCCGATCGCCACCACATAGGACACCGGTCCGGTGGGGAAGGTCCGGAACGTCCCGGCTCTTACGGTGTCCAACTCACCGTCCAGTTCAACGGCGTAGTGGTAGCGAGTGTCTGGAGCCAGCTCGGTGAGGTCGAAACCGATAACTCGCCCGGATATGTCTCGGGCGTCGAACCAGCGTGCGCTCCCAAGTCCGACGTCCTCGGAGACCGCGATTCTGGCGGTGGTGAAATCTCTACCCGGCGTGGCCCGGATTTCGGCCGAGTCAGCCGTGACGGCACCGGCCCAGATCCACTCCAATGCACTGTCTGGCAACGGTGGTTCCACCGACTCGGGGTGGGTGGGACCCCAGTAGTAGTCGTACACCAGATAGCCGGTGAAATATCCCGCGGCCGCAGCCACCAACGACACTGCCAACCCTATTCCCGCGGCGCGGGCCGAGACTTGGCTCGCTGCATAAATGAGCCAAAGAGCCCCCGGCGCCGCCAGCGCCGCAACCACTACCACGGCATGACTCGCGACAAGTTGATTGGTTGCAAATGCGATCAAAGCAGCCGCTGCAAACGCTGCCAGAACACCACCCACCAGCTCCCAGCGAAGCGCAACCACGAATGCGACACCGAAGAAAACAGTGAAGATCGGCCGCACGCTCACGTCGAACGCCGCACCACCCGGCTTGTAGTCCAGCCACCCAAACCGGGTGCCTAACAGACTCAGGGCGATGGCCAATGTTCCAAGGACCAGAGCAACCCAACGGATCTGAGACACCATTCGATCCGGCAGCTCGAGGAGGTGGGTCACCTCCGGGGCCGGCTGGTTCATGAGCGTCTTCGGTTCCATCGGCAACGGCACAGCTACTAGTGTGGCGGCGCCAGTCGACTCCGAAGTTCCTCCAGGTCAAATGTCGGCTGAGGGTAGGTTGGGCCCATGTCATCGATGGTGGCGATAATCAGGTGCCCGATCACCCAGTTTCGGTACCACTTGTGGTCAGCAGGAATGACATACCAGGGCGCGTAGTCGGTGCTCGTCTGACCAACGACGTGGCTATACGCGGCCTGGAATTCGTTCCATGACTTCCGTGTCTCCAAATCTGATTCAGCGAACTTCCACCGCTTGTCGTCCCGGCGGAGTCTGCGCAAGAACCGTTCCCGCTGCTCGTCGAACGAAATGTGCAGGAGGCACTTGATGATGGTGGTTCCGCCGTTCACCAGCTCTTCCTCGAAGGCGTTGATCTCGTTCATGCGCTCGGCGATCTCAGCTTCGTCCAACGTGCCGAGCGCCTGGGGAACCAGAACGTCTTCGTAGTGGGAGCGGTCGAAGACGCCCAGTTGCCCCGGGGCTGGCAGCTCATTTCGATATCGCCAGAGGAAATGGTGATCGAGTTCCTCTTTCGTCGGTTCCTTGAACGATGCGGTCCGCACGCCCGCGGGGTTCATGGCGATCACCACGTGCTTGATTGTTCCGTTCTTCCCCGAGCAATCCAAGCCCTGCAACACCAGCAAGATTGAGCGCTCCTCCTCGGCATACAACAGCTCGTGCCGGTCGAACAAATCGTCCTGCATTTGGCCATCCACATAGTCTTTGGCGTCAGATTTGGATTCGACGAACGGAGTGTCCGTCGTGGAGTAGCCAGCCATGTTGACAGCGCCGTCTACCGGCCGTGCCTGCAATGCCTCTCGAAGCTCGCTGATCGTTGGCACTAGCTAATCCCTTCATCGTTGGTGGGGCCGGGCAGTCGGATCGAAATTGCGTCGGGCAGGACCGAGATGTCCAGCCGTCGCGTGGGGTCGCGATCCTCACCGTCCAGTTCATAAGGACGCGGCTGGCGGTGCTCCACGAGAATTTCACGACCATGAGTACGCCGAGCAAGCTCGAGCGGAAGCGGTTTGTGACGAAAGAGGCGCCACGCCACCGTGAGCCATTCGCGGATCTTGGTGGGCGACATGACCGCCACATCCAGTAGACCGTCATCAGGTTCGGCGTCGGGGAAGACGTCGATGCCTCCCGTGATCGTCCCGAAGTTGCCGACCAACACCATGGAGGTTCGCCCCTGAAACCATGATTTCCCGTCTACCTCCACCGTGGTGTGAACCAGATCGGTGCGGAGGTTCTTGGCGCCGGAGATGACATAGGCGATCGTTCCCAACCGGGACTTCACCTTGTCGCTGGCGTCGCGGATCATGAGGGCGTCGAACCCCGAACCGGCCATGACTGCAAACGTTTCACCATTGATCTGGCCGAGGTCAATTCGTTTGCTGTCACCACGGCCCGCACTGTTCGCAGCGTCCATACCGTCAGTAATCGACAGATTGTGGGCCAGGAGGTTCCCTGTTCCCAACGGCACGATTCCCAATGAGGTATCAGAGTCGGTCAGCCCTTCGAGGCAGGATCGCACGGTTCCGTCGCCGCCACAGGCAATCACTACAGTTGCTCCGTTCGCCACCGCCTTCGCGGCCTGCCCAGCCCCGGGGTCCTGGGGCGAAGTCTCCACCAACTCGGTGTCGGCACCAAGAGCCGCCTTGAGCTCGTCCTCATCGGGGGCACTTCCGCTGGCGGGGTTCCAAATGGCCACCCGGTGCCTCATCGGACCATCTCCGGATCGAGAGTTTCGGCATGCTGGTGTAGGCGGGGTGGTTCGTCGCTCCCCAGTGCATCGTTGGGTCGGCCGAACAGTCGCACACCGATCCATACCGATACCAGACCCAGAACAATGCCGGCCGAGACATCGCTCAGGAAATGCATCCCCTGATACATGCGAGCCCAGGCCACGGTGAGGGCAACCACCACGCTCGCAGCTACCGCCAGTGCCCGAGCCCAGACTGCCTTGGTGTGCCAGAACACGATGACGGCCAACGCCGAGTAGACGGTGGCCGCCGCCACGTGACCGGACGGGAACGACGTTGCAACCGGCGACTCCAACAGTCGGTCGACATCGGGTCGTGGACGACCCACAATCGTGCTGGAGGTCGCATAAACGCTGGCTTCGAAGATAAGCGTGAACCCGACCAGCGCCGCCTCATGCCAGCGGCGCCACCGCCACAACATGACACCAGCTATGACCAGTGAGGCGGCGATCTTCACGTACGTGTCTGCCATGAAAGCACCCCAATGCGCGAGGTCGTTGTTTCTTTCGGTTCGCCCATCGGCCAGGCTCTGAGCCAATTCGTTGTCGAACTCGGTTATCGCATTGGGAGCGAACCAGTCCGACAGGGCTAACCCGACCACGGAGTACAGCGCCACCAGGGTCACGAACGCCCCGGCGATCCACCGCCAATGCTCCCGGTGGAGTGGCCAGGTTGTCTTCAGGAACGAGAGCCCTTCGGGATGGGTACGGTCACGGTCTACAGTTCTGCGCCGAAACCCCGTCCGGTCGGTGGTGTCAAAATACGAGTCAGTCATTCCGAGGTCCCTCTAGGTCTCGGTGTCGAGCGGATACAACTGCGAAGACCCCGAAGGCGATGAACCCGAGGCCCACGAGTACGGCCAGCACAGCACCGATGGGGTTGTCGGCGAGTTGACGGATCGAGTCGTCCAGGCCGGCGGCTTCGTCAGGGTCGAACAACCACGCCGCTCGGATCAAGAAGAAACCAACGATGCCCATGGACACGCCGCGGGCGATCCAGCCGATCGTGCCCAGACGGTCGATGAGTGTGCCTTCGATCCCGTCGTCGCCCGAGATTTGGTCTCGGAAACTTCGGGTCCAACCCTTGTGGGCAAAGGCCAGCCCGACGGCGATTACCCCCAGCCCGGCCAGAATGACCATGGTCCGTCCCGCGGTAACAGCCAGGACGTCCTTCACCAATCCTTCGATCATTCGATCCTCTTGTTGCCCTGATCCACTCCCCCGGTTTCGAAGAAACCCAGCGATGGTGATGAGGAGCGAGAAGTAGATTCCGGCACTGATTGCGTAACCGATCCGATCGAGCAGTGCTCGGCCCGTCCAATCGCCAGGGAGAATTACGGTGAAGACCCGCCAGGCGGCATAGAGAAACAATCCAGTTCCGAGCGCAACCAGTAAGAGTCCACCGGCGGGCGTCCCGGCGATCGATTCAATTGCGCCGGCTTGGTTGGCTTGGCCCGAGCCTCCGCCGATGGCAATGCTTACGAACAACGCGCCGATCAAGCCGTAAACGACGCCTTTGGCTAGCCAGCCTGCCCTTCCTAACCATTCAAACTTTTCACTGGCCTCTCGAGCCGTTTGTTCCACGCTGTTTCCGTGGCGGGATTGGACCGTTGTCATGATGTAGTTCCTCCGCTGAGTAGCACGTTTGCAACTTGGTGCAGTTCTGGTTCGTCGTTGTCGTTCGGCGCCGCCTGTTCGATCACGAGCTCTACTTCGTTGCCTCGAAAGTGGAGTTCGCACATGTTGTTGGCGAAGAACGGTCCGGCGGTCATGTCGATGCCGGGTCGGGTTCTTCTGGCTCGGACCGATCGTCGAAGAAGATCGCCGATACGGGCACCGAGTGGGGTCAACGTGCTGCGCATCACTCCCCGCTCTGGTGGAATGAGTGCGTTTCGGATTGGCGAACTCACCACCTGCCAGACACGGGAATCGTTTCGATCTTGACGGGGTAGCTGGGCGGCGTAGCTGAAGTGGATATCGCCGGAGGCGACCACGATGGACCGAAGCGGGTCGTCCTTGGAACGCAAATCGTCAACCAGGGCCACGAACTTCTGGTAGGAGTCCGAAAAGGCCGACCAGTCTTCCAGATCCAGCGCCCTCCGTAGTTTCTCGCCCCAGCGCGCCGCAGTACGACCCCAGGCACCGTCACAGACCCGCTCGTTCCACAACTGCAGGTCGTGCAGCCCGTCGGCGATGAATACCGGTACCGAAGTGGCCAGGATCAGATCGCCGTCGGCGGCCAGGGCCTCACTTCGGATCCAGTTCCACTCTTCGTCGCCCACCATCTGTCGAGCTCCGGCGTTGAGCACACGAGCGTTGCGGCAGTCGATCACCACCACGGTGACATCACCGACGCGGCGGGTATAGGAGAACCGATACCCGCCCGGGATCGGTGTGAACTCTTCGGACGTACCAGCCCATTTCTCCAGCACTGCCGTGCCATCTTGCTCAGCCAGTAGCTGCTCCAGCAGTCCCTCTTTCCGTATCTCGGCGGGCGAGAGATTCCCCAAGTGCTGGTAGATCCAATACGACATCAGTCCGTCGATGGCATGCCGTTGCCACCAGGGCTGGGACCGAATGTCGGTGACCCACGCTTCAGAGATGTTCCAATCGTCGATCATGTCGTGATCGTCGAAGATCATGGCGCTGGGCACGGTGGACAGGAGCCAGCGTTCATGCGGAGCCGACCAGGCTTCGTGATAAAGCCAGCAGTACTCCTCGAAACTTGCCACGATCTCGGACGGGAGGTCCGAATCCGCCCCTCGAATGCTTTCGATGCGGTCTTTTGCTCGCGGCGAAGAGTCATCGGCGTAAATCTGGTCTCCAACGAGAAGCAGCAGGTGCGGCCAACGTTCGGGAGGCTCGGAGGTCATCCTCATGGCGTGAGCCCACAACGAGTCGACGCCCCGACCTTCGTCGTCCAACGTCAGCTCCAGCGTGTACGGGGGCTCGTGAGGGGCGGCGGCCCGACACGAACCAAAGAGGACAGAGACATCGCTGCCGGGTGCAGACGTCCGGATCAGGCTCGGCGGAAAGCTGGAATCGAACTCCGGCCAGACCCTCGCATCGTCCAGGGTGACGACGTATTCGGTAGCGGACCCTGGCTCCAAACCCTCGATGACAACCAGCGCGTAATGGCGGCTGCGCACCTGGAATGTTGTGGTGGCCGACCCCAGAATCTCCACCCGACAGGGTTGTGAGGTCTCCACCCAGACGGTGGCTGAGGTGTCGTCCACGTACCGCAGGAGCGGTCCGAGCAGCAACCGGGGCGCATGCGCTTCGTCTGCTCGGTCAACAAACTCGACGTCTGGTTGCTCCCCCTGTTGGATACCCGTCCCCTGCATTACTGTCAGCTACCCCGATTGGCAGCGCCCTAAACATCTCGACGCCGCCCTCAGCTGCGAAAACCGCCCCGAGGACGCCCAACCACAGCATCCGCGGGCGTTCCCGGGCGGCAACCACCCACCATGTGAGTGAACCGCGCCCAGTTCGTACCCAGCTTGAGCAGCGGTGCAGGTCTTGTGTTGGTCAGCCGGTTTCGATGAGTTGAGCGAACTGCACGCCGATGAGGTCGTTGTCGCCACCGGTGATCGTTACGTAACTCGTCTCGTCGGCCAGCTGGAGGTCGCCGTTGAACAACGTCTTGACTTCGAACACTTGAAACCAGCCCTTTTCGGCATCAGGATTCCGATTCACGATGTCGCCCACCTGAGCGTCAACCAGGCGAACCTTTGCGGTTTTTATTATTCGTCGGTGCATGGGTGACCTCCTCGTCTTCCCTATCGGCGCATCAGCATCCCCCTTTAACTCCGCGCTGCGAACAACCGTTCGCCCACTGTCACACCCTCGCGTCATGCTGGTGTGTATGACCTTCACCTACGTCCCCGCTATCGATCTCACCGATTCGATCTCACAACCAGAAGATTCGCCCATGTTCTCGGTCCGCCTAACGTCTGGCCGGGTGGTGGAGGTTCTGGACGCCACCACCTACGAGCCCGAGGGACCGCTCACCACCTTCTTCCGCAGCGGATCATCATCGCGGACAATAGACGTGTGGTCGGTCCGCGTAGCGAGCTTTCGCACGGCAGACATCGTGTCCATCCGGCAGGTGCAGTTCCCCACCCGCCAACACCCGTCCGCCCAGAACGTCACCGCGCCGGTACTCAGCGTCGTCGCCAGCTGAATCACACCAGCCTGCGGGGCGAACTCACAGCAGCAACACCCGCTCAACGGGTGAACCACTCCCGAGTTCTAGCCGTAAGCGACCTGACAGAACCCGTGGTTGCAGTAGCCGCGAGGATTCTTGGCCAGATACTGCTGGTGATATTCCTCGGCGTAATAAAACGGGCCAAGCATGGCGATCTCCGTGGAGATCTCGCCGAACCCACCGTCAGCGAGGGACTTCTGATAGCTGTCCCGGCTAGCTTCGGCGGCAGCCAACTGCTCTGGAGAAGTGGCGTAGATCGCACTCCGGTACTGCGTTCCCACATCATTGCCCTGCCGGTTGGCTGTGGTGGCGTCGTGATTCTCCCAGAAGATCTTGAATATCGTTTCCAGTTGCACGACGGTGGGGTCAAAGACCACCAGCACCGCTTCGGTGTGGCCGGTTTGGCCAGTGCAGGTCTCTTCATAGGTTGGATTGGGCGTCGATCCGCCGGCGTAACCCACAGAGGTGCTGTAGACGCCGGGGGTTTCCCAGAAGAAGCGCTCGGCGCCCCAAAAACAGCCCATGGCCACCACGATGGTTTCCATGCCCTGAGGCCAGGGACCTTGCAGCGGATTGCCGTTCACGTAGTGGCGGGCCGGGACTGCCATCGGTGTTTCCCGGCCGGGCAAAGCATCGGCAGCGGACGGAACTTGCAGGTTGGCCGGATCATTGCGGAAGAACATGCCCCTACAACCGTGGGACGGCCGGGTTTTGTTCCCAACTTGTTCTAGCGGGAGGCCAGGCTCAGCGCAGGTCGATCACCAAGTCAACAAGGGCATCGATCGAGGCGTCAACCTCCATCGAGTCCAGGATGGCGAGATCAAGATCCACCCGGCTCTGACCGGAAAGCTCGGCCACGGTGATCCGACCCTGGACGCCGGCCGCCACCTCGGAGGCGAGGTCATCGTTCCGGGATCGCAGTTGGTCAACGTAGATTCGTGCCGTCTTCAGCGAAACAGTTGGCATTAGCTTCTTTTCGAGTAGTTGCTCCACACGGCCAAGAGTACGCCGCCCCATAAATCGGGCTGAATGGGTCGGACGGCCCCGCGGACTAAGCCGATCAACCAGCGATTGCTATGTGGTTCGGCCGGTGAGTAGGCGGGTCACTTGGGCAAGGGCGGTGCGAGCGTCCTGCCGCAATCGGGCGGCATCCTCGGCGTCACCGTTGGCCTCGGACTGATCGGCGGCCTCCAGGAAATTGTCGGCGATCTCGATGAGTTCGGTCACGCTCAACCCGTCCAACCCCGGGGGCAACACAAGATCATCCGGTGGATCGGTGACCGGCGGCGTGACGGGTATGGCAGGATTTTCAGCTGTATCTGTTGTGACGGCCCGCAGCGCTGCATCCAACGAATCAGCCATGGCGACTTGATCGCCGTTCACCGCGATGACCTGGTTGAGTTGGGGAACGGCCTGCTGCCCCGCAGCCTCCACGTACAGCGGACGAACATAAACAAGAGTGTCCTCCACCAGCACCATGATCATCTCACCGAAGAGCACGCGCGAGCCGTCCTGGTTACGAAGGGTGACGTATTGCGAAATCTCGCCGTCGCGACGAATATCGCCATCTACAAGGTCCGGAGCCGACACTCGTCCAGCCGGCAAGCTGTACTGAATCAGCTGACCGTAGTTTTCCGGATCGGAACGGGCGACCAAGATGGCGGTCAGCTCTGGCCTCGTGCTCTCGGAGTTGGCACCGCTGGAGTTGACGAAGGCTCGTTGAAGCACGAATTCGCTGGACGTTTCTCCCGGGAGTCGAGTGAGCACATACTGCGGATCCATCTCGTCGTTGACGCTCGTGCCGTTGGTCCCGGCATCTCCGGCTTCCCGGGTGGCCTTGCGAGCCACGGTCCAGCTTTGACTACCTTCGAGGAACGAAACCGGATCCGATACCTGATATGCACCCCACATATCGGTCTGGACGCTGAAAATGTCCTGTGGATAGCGGAAGTTCTTCTGCAGGTCGGCCGGGGCTGGCTGGTCGGCAAACAGATCTGGGAACGCTGATGCGTATGCCTGGATAATCGGGTCGCCATCATCCACGATGTAGATCGTGACCGTGCCGTCATAGGCATCGACGACCGCCTTGGCGCTGTTGCGAACGTAGTTGTAGCCGTCGGCCAGGTCACGATCCGATGACAGACTCCGCGCATTGACACCCTGGCTGTAAGGAAATTCATTGGTGGTGGTGTAGGCGTCGATCACGTATTTGATCCGACCGTCGGAGATCACGGCGTACGGGTCACCGTCGAGGCGAAGAAACGGCGCCGAGAGTTCCACCCGCTGGACGACATCTCGATTGTAGATGACCTCGCTCCCATCCCCGACGAACGGCGAAATGAGTGGATTGACGCTCTGGAACCTCAGGGAGAAAGCGAGTTGCCGGATGAAGGAACCAATGCCAACTCCGCCTTCGCCGGTATAACGAAAATCTGAATCGGATCGGGAAACCGAGTTGGCGAGCACGTCGCGTTCGTTTCGCCCTTCGGCGCCAACCACGGCATATCCCCCGAAGCCCTCCCCGAAGTAGATACGCGGTTGGGTGAGATCCACCTGCAGGTTCGGGTCGATCTCCAGCGTGGGGCCGATGCCGGAGACCAAATAGTCCGGCGTGCCGCCTGGCCCTCGCACGTCGGCAGCGGCCAATGCAACACCGAACCCGTGGGTGAACACGACGTGCTGGTTTTCCCAACCCTGCTCGGAGCTGGCCAGGCTGAGTTCACGGACGCTGATGACCACCGGTTCGATCTCATCGCCGACGACGTAGCGGTCGATGTCGAGATCACTGAACTGATACTCCCGTCGTTCGCCCTGGTCTTTGGCGAATGATTCCTGAGCGAGGAAAGGATCCACGAGCAGGATGTCGGTGAGGATGTCCTGGTTGGCGTCTATTTCGGCCGTGGTGATCCCGTTGGAATAGGCGAACGATCGCTGCTCCACCGTGTCCGAACCAAGCCCGTATGCAAAACGAGTGGCCGCAATATTGTCGTCGATGTACTGGGTTTCGCGGGTGGACTCGTTTGGCTCGACTGCGAAACGTTGGTATAGGGCGGGGAAGACCTGACCGACGACCACGTGAGTTACGGCCCACATCCCCAACGCAACGAGCGGCAGCCCCCACCCCCGGCGGCGAAGATTGGCGAGGAACAAGCCGGCACAGGTGATCGAAACCAGTACGAGCAGCCAGAGTGCGGGGATCTGGACTTCGACGTCGGTGGCGAGAGCACCGTCGAAGAGGCCGCGCCGGGAGTTCACGAGCTCGAATCGGTCGAGGTAGTAGCTCAGGGCTCGTAGGAGGGCCAAGACGGCCAGTAGGGCTGAGAGGTGCAGCTTCACACGGTCACTGATGCGTTCGACGGCGACCGCGCGGATCCCACCGTTGAGATAGTGGGCCAGGGCCGCGGCGAAGATGGTGAACGCGACAGCGAATGAGAACCAGTCGACCAGGAAGGTCCAGAACGGCAGCCGGAAAACGTAGAAGGATGCATCTTGGCCATGCAGTGGGTCGACCCATCCGAACTCCTGGGAGTTGGTGAACAGCAACCATTTCTCCCACTCCGACGAAACCTGGAGACCAAACATCAGCGACAGGAACAGTGAGGCCACCACTCGAACCCTGGTTCCGTGACGCCCTACGAGCTGGTGATAACGCTCGATGAGGTCCTCTTCTGGGGAGGGCGGACGTACCGGCGGTTTCAATCGGTCAGCCAGGGAAAGGTTGCCGAACAAGATCACGAAGAACAGCGCGATGAAGACCACGGCCAGCAGGATTTGGGTGATGAGGATCTTGCCCCACGATCCTGCGAAACCGAGATGCTCGAAGAACAGATAGTCGGTGAAGAGGCTGGCGAAGCCGTTGGCGGTCAGCAATACCAAAAAGACCAGGCTGGTTATGAGAATGAGTGGAAGTCTTCGGCGGGACACTGAGGAGGTTGTTGCCATTTCGCTAGACCGTAGGGCGCAGGAAGCCCGCGTGGTAAGCGGGGCGGCCAATCACGGGGTTTTTGTGACTCACCGCACAGCCGAGCGCGAGGGCGACCGGTCGACTACGAGTCACCGTCGGATCCCCGCTCAACGCCGAGGTCGAACGAAGCGTTGAGGGCCGAATCGACCAGACGGTTCAATCTGTTGGTGCGGACATCCCGATAGTGGCTGCGAATGGTTTCGAGGGAGCGGTCCTCGCCGCCGTCGGAGCTCACGGCGGCATCGACAGACGCTCGAACGTCGGCCACCAGTTTGGTGGCAGTATCGGCCACGAGGCCGTCGACCATTCCCGGCCAGATCTTGCCCCCAACGGCGTTGGCGCCGTTGTTTGCACTTGCCCGCAGCGACGATTCGAGGGCGTCGGCAAATCGTGCGACCTGCCGATCACGGGGCGGAAGATCCTCGAGTGAGGCGTCTTTGCCGCCGCGACGGACAGCATCGAGCAGGTCGCTCTGGTCATCGGCCAGCGCCCGCTTGAGTTGCCGCTTGAGACCCGGCGCGAGGTCGGTGATGTTTTGAGCCCGCTCACCCTCTACTGCGGCGGTTGCCGACGCGGTGGGCTGCTTCTTGTCGGCTGGGCTCGGTGAGAACAACCCCCGAGCGGCGTCAACTGGTGCGGTGGCCGTAGCGGATTTGGCCCCGAGTCCGAAGAGCCCCGCCGAACGGGCCGTGGACTGCTCGTCGGCGCCAACTGCAGTGTCGAACAACCGGGCCCGTCTGTCCTCGGTGTCATCGGCTTCACTGCTCTCCTGGTCCTGGTCTGGAGCCTCGGTGCTGGCATCGACACGTTCGTTTGACGCTTCGGACTCCTCCGATTCAATCATTTCGGGCTCCGGCGCTGAATCGTCGGGGAATGAAGGCGGCGGTGGCAGGTCATCACCGTTCTGGTCTACATCGCCGTCGTGCCTCTGATCTGTGGTTTCAGCCACCTCCTCGGAAGAGTCGTGGTAGGTGCCCGTTTCGCCATCGCTCTCTGCCTCTGGAGGGGATGGTTCCTGTTCGACTTCAGATTCTGGAAGACCGGAAGGCTCCTCGTGGGCCGGTGGCTCTGCCGGGGTAAGCCGGACGACGTCGGAGTCAGGAGCGGGGTGAACGATCTCCTCGCCAGCAAGTCGACGAGCATAATCTTCGGTCTCGGGTTCCTCCCCGAGCTCAGCGAAGCTCCGTTTGCGCTCCGGTCGACTGCGGTCCAGCGAAACGATCGCCGCCGTCACTTCGGCGTCGTCATCAGCGATGGGCGTTGGTACTCGGTCCATGGCGGCCCGAGCGTCAGGCACCGCTCGTTGAAGCTCATCGGTTGCTTCATCGAGTTCGCGCTTCACTTCGCCAAGGCTTCGCATCAGCCGATCTCGGGCGGCGCGTGCTTGATCGATTTGTTGGCGGGCAGCCCGTCGTCGACGAACCAGATCGGTCAGGATTTTCTCCCGCACCGCTCGGGCCTCGGCCACCATCATTCGAGCCTCGTCGCGGACTTCACGAGTTGCGAGGTCGGCCGCGGCCGATGCTTCAGCCCGGGCGATGTTGGCGGCGTTTTCCGATTCGGCCCGAACCTTGTCGGCCTCGACATTGAGCTGATCCACTCGAGCTTGAGCGGCCGTGCGCAGATCTTCGGCTTCGGCTTCGGCGTTGGCACGGAGATTCTTGACCTCTTCGTCTGTTCGACGACGCAGGGCAAGCGTCTCTTCCTCGGCCTCACGACGCATCTTGGCTGCCGCATCTTCGGCGTTGCGACGCATCGTGGTGGTTTCTTCTTCGGCCTCGGCCCGCATCGCGGCGGTGGTTTCCTCGGTCTTACGCGTCCGAGTTTCGTAGAACGACTCGGCTTCGGCGGTTCGAGATCGGAGTATCTCTTGCGCCTGAGCGCGTGTGGTGGCGGCATACTCGTCGGCCTTGGCCCGAAGGGCTTTGGTTTCCTCATCCGCCTCGTTGCGCTGCTTGGTTACTTCGGCCTGGGTTTCCCGACGCACCCGAGCGGTGTCCTCTGCCACCGCACTACGTTTCTGCTGAATCTCCGCGTCGATCCGCTGCTCTAATTCCTTGACCTCTTTGCGCCGCCGGCTGGCCTCGGACTCTGCCTTGCGAATGATTTCGGCGGCCGCCGCCCGGGCACTCTCGATGACCTGAGTGGTCTCGGACGTGATCAGGCTGGTGACATGGATGGCATCGTCGTTCTCGGCCGACGCCGCAGCGCGTTCCAGCTGGGTGACCCGACGTCGTAGCTCATCGCGCTCGGCGGCCAACGCCTGCAAGGCCGCCTGCGAATCACCGCCTCCGGAATCGGCCCGAGTCGCTTCGGCGAGTTGCTGCAAGAAGCGGCGAACATCGTTCTGGTCATAGCCCCTTCGAGCATGCCGGAAATCGCGGTTGGCGATTGCATCGGGGTCAAGCAGGGGGTCACGGTTCGTGGCCATGTGCTGATGGTAGTCGCCGGATCCAGTTCTGAACCGGCCACACCAGCATTGCCGGCCAGGAAATTGCTGCTAATTGTGACCGTCAGGAGGCCGGGCCGCCAGCGGCGGCGTATTCGGCCAACGCATTGACGTCGCCACCCAGTCCCTGCAGGACTTCGAGAGCGCCAGCCAAGTCGTCGACCGGCTCCACATTCACGCTGGAACCGGCCCGATCCCGAACCCGAGCGATGGTGTCTGCGTCCAAAGCCGATGGGACGATAAAGGTGGAGATACCGGCTTTCCTGACTGCGGCGGCCTTTTGTTCCACGCCACCAACGGAGCCGACGGAACCGTCAACTTGGATCGTGCCAGTTACGGCCACCCGTTCGCCACCGGTCAGCTCTCCGGGGGTCAGTTGGTCAAGCACCGCAAGAGTGAAGGCCAGACCAGCAGAAGGACCACCGATATTGTCTGAGCCCAGGTTGACTGTGAAACCTACATCCAGATCGAGGTCCACACGTTCGGTCATGCTCACGCCCAGAAATGCCTTGGTGGCGTCCTCTTCACGGCTCGTCAGAACAACCGGCACGGCTTCCACGATTCCGGTTGAGTGGCGCTCCACGTCGAAGGTGATCGCGTCACCCGGAGAAAGCGCGGCAATAGCGTCAGCGAGTTGGGTTGGCGCCAGCACCGGTTCGCCGCCGACCGCCAGGATCACGTCACCACGTTCCAGAACGTCTCGGGCCGGAGTTCCTTCCACGGTTTCCAACACGAATACGCCGTCGGACACCACGGTGTCATACCCCAGCTCTTCCAGCGCCACAGCAACCGCCAAGTCTTTCGACGACGCCATTCGTTCCAGGTTGACCTCACGATTCTCTTCGGCGCTCAGATCACCGAACACCGCTGATCGATCGAGGAGTTCGGCATCATCGTCCAGCTGGTACCAGAAATATCCCCACAACGACACGTGGTCGCGCACGCGAACCGTGGTGAGATGCAGCTCGCCGACGCTGGGATACTCCTCGGTACCAACGACGGACAGAAAGGCCTCGGTGTCTCGGCTGTTACCGGGAACAAAGGCGACGTAGTCCACCCGGAACAAGAATCCCGCAGCGATTCCGGCCGCCATCAGCACCAGGATCACTCCTACGGTGATCTTCATCAACCGTTTCTGCACCCGGGCGGGGTTGGGGGGCGGAGCTACCAACTCATCAGCTGGGAGGGCGGTCGGGACAACCGGCGGAGGGGAATCTGCCGAGGCAGCGATGGGCGCGGCGGATGGTGGTTCTTTGGGAACGTCGGGATGGGGGTTGTTCATCTCGCCATTCATCCTGACAACTATCGGCTAAAACTTGGCGAAACGAGAGAGCGGAGTACGCTTTCTTTCATGGCAGGCACTGAAGCCAAAGTAATAGACAGCGCATTTGGAGTCCCCAACCACCTGGCCGAGGCGGCCGAGGCGAAGCCGTTGGTCCCGGTCCGCAAGGTTCGAACGCCGATCTGGCAGCGCATTATCTCACTCTCGATCCTGGGCGGGATCACCGGGCTCATCGCAGTGGCGCTCGCCGTCTCGTTGATCGGACTGGCGGTCCTCACATTGATGTTGTTGGAACGGGCCATCGGTTAAGTTTCACACGCTCCCGGGTCAGCGCGGGCGCGCCGAGCCGAAGGTCACACCCACGGTTTCCCTCTTCATGCGTTTCCGACGGGTCGAAACCGTCGCGACCTATCGCCCGAACAGTCCTCGACGCACCCCGCTGGAGGGCACGGCATCTTCGTCGTGGTCGTCGCCATCACCGACGTCGTCGGTATCGGCGCTGTCTTCAGCATCGGTGCTGTCTTCAGCATCGACGGCGTCGGAGTCGTCGACATCATCTGAGTCGTCAGAATCATGCGCGGCTGACTCGGTGGTTTCCATAACGTCGTCGTCGTCGTTCGAATCGGCGGCCGCGAGCGTTTCGGAACCGGAGGATCCGTTGCCGCCCGAGGTGACCGCTGCACCACCGACCGAAAGTTCTACTCGGTAGTAGGGCTTGTACTCGAATGTGACTTCTTCGAGCCGGAAGATCCGAGCGTGATCTACCTCTTTGTCATTTCGGAGGCCTTCCACGTACATGACAGCGTCGTGGATGTCGTCGGTCTGGTGGTAGCCCGGCTTGCCGTCGGCTCCGCGGTAGATAACCATATGGGACACGTTTTTGCTCCTTGCAGACACAGGCCCGGGTGGGTGTTGTATGGACCGCGTGTTCGGATAAAACTAGCGGGCGGGAGGCCCTTAGTCGACGTTACGGACTACCCAATCGGATATTCGACCACGGAAATGAGTCCAATGGCCCAAAAAGACTTCGAAGCGTCGCCACCCGCCACCGGTGGTGCTCGGGATCTTGCCGCCGACCTGGTCACCAACGCAGCAATCGCGGTCCGGACGATCGAAAAGGGGTTGGAGTTCGCCCAGGCGGAAGCCGCTGCCAACGCAGCATTGGCCCACCGTCATCCCGACGTTCGATCGGCCGCCATATCTGCACTCGCCACGTTAGGAGTGCTCTCGTGTGATGATCTGGAAGTCGCGGTCGGCGACGAAGCCCCAGTTGTTCGTCGTCGAGCGGTTGAGGCAACAGCAGACCTTGTTCAGCACGGTTCCACGGACTCAAGCCAAGCAGAGCGATGGGCCCGGCTGCTCATCACCAGCCTGGGGGATGAAAGCGTAGTAGCTGAGGTTGCCGCATTCGGACTGGGCGAATTCGGGCCGGCGCCCCCTCACCTTTCGCCACCAGTCCTCACCGATGCTGCCGCTGCGCTGGAAGCGATGGCCGCTGGCCACAAAGATGCGCTGTGTCGGGAGTCTGCGGTGGCTGCTCTCGGTGCTCTCCACTCGGGTCGCAGCACGGTTCTGGCAGCAATGAACGACAAAGCCACGGTCCGCCGTCGTGCGGTACTGGCGCTATCCCCGTTCGATGGCCAAGACGTGGATGCCGCGATCAAGGCTGCTCTGAACGATCGGGACTGGCAAGTCCGGCAGGCCGCCGAAGATCAGGTGGCCGCTCGGAATGGCGAGTCCTAGCCTGAAACGGTGACCGCCTTATCGCTCGAAGCTCCCACCGATCCGTCGGTGAATGACTGGATTGCCCTCAGCGACACCGAACTTCCCGTGGCCGCCGCTGGCGAGTGGATCGTTCGGCCGAATTGCGGCGCCACGGTCGTTTTCACCGGCACCGCCCGAGACCATGCCGGCCACCGCACCGGGGTGTCGTTGCTGGAATACGAGGCGTACGAGGAGCAGGTGATTCCCCGCCTTCGGGCGCTGGCCACCGCTATGAGGGAAAGATGGCCTGATCTCGAGCGGATCGTCCTGATCCACCGGATCGGGCCCGTGCCGATCACCCAGGCTGCGGTGGTGGTTGCTACCTCATCCCCGCATCGCTCTGCAGCTTTCGAGGCCGCCCGCTTCGGCATCGACACCCTCAAGTCCACCGTTCCCATTTGGAAGAAGGAAGAATGGGACGGTGGGTCCAGTTGGGGCCTCGAACCACAGCACATAACCGAGATCTCCTGATCCAGCTTTCACGGATTCTCGCCGGAAGGCTACACCTTCTCCTATTCTGAGTTCATGAGTTCGTCCGGTTACAAAAACATCATCCTTAGCCACAGCGAGAGTGACCGCGGCCAACAATTCACCACGCTCACGATGAACCGACCCGATCGTCGGAACGCTCTCAGCCTCGAGCACATGCTTGAATTCATCGACGCACTCCAGAGCACCGCCCGGACCGAAGCCGCAGGGATCATCATCGCCGGCAATGGTCCGGTCTTCTCTGCCGGTCACGACTTTGCAGACATGGCCGGCGCCGATCTGGGCTTCATGCGTGAACTCCTCACCACCTGTGCCGAACTCATGCAACTGATCCAGACTGTGCCTCAAGTAGTCATCGCCCGAGTGCACGGGCTCGCTACAGCCGCCGGTTGCCAATTGGTGGCGAGCGCCGATTTGGCTGTGGCTGCGGAATCTTCCGGTTTCGCCGCCCCCGGCGGGAAAGGCGGTTGGTTCTGCCACACGCCCATGGTGGCGATCGGTCGGACCGTTGGACGCAAGCAGGCACTGGAGATGTCGCTCACCGGCGACACCATCGACGCCGCTACAGCTCTCCAATGGGGGTTGATCAACCGGGTAGTTCCCGACGACGGGCTGCACGACGCCACGCAGGATCTCCTCAACCGAGCCACCCGCGGTAGCCGCTTTTCCAAGGCACTGGGCAAACAAACCTTCAATGCCCAGATCCAACTGGAACTTCCCGCCGCCTATCGCTATGCCACCGAGGTGATGGCCGCTTCCAGCCAGACAGCCGATGCTCAAGAGGGCATGGCGTCGTTTTTGGAGAAGCGGCGACCGGAATGGCAGAACCGCTGACATAAAATTGGGGCGTAAATGCAGTACCTTCGAGAGCCGTGGGAGCGCATGACACACCATCGGGGGGTAGCAGCCCAGACCCCGCTGACGACTGGGATGCCAGCGCCATCGACTGGGAAACGCTCCCGCTCGACCACCCTGCCTGGGACATCCTCGACGACGATCTCGACATCGACCTCGATGACGACACGCCTCCTGGTATCCCGCCCGATCCTTCCCAACGCACCTGGCGCCATCCCAGCGAAATAGCTGCGGCCAATGCCCACATGGATCGAGGCAATCTCGACGACGCCAAACGCATGCATCCAACGGCGCTCGGAGCAGCATTCCGCGACACAACGGTGGTGCACCATCCCGCCCGGAACAATCGCCTGCTGATCGGTGTGGCGGCTGGCGCACTCGTGGTGGCCGCCTTCTCAATGCAGTCTTTCGGCGGCGGGGATTCCACAGTTACCCAAACCCTGCCAGAGGTTGGTCAGCCAAACCCGGCCATAGACGTGGACCCCGGGTCGATCCTTGGTTCCGCCGTCGCCAGCTCCACGTTGCCCTCAGACGGGAACGGTACGGGTGCCCAGCAGGACAGCACCACAGACGAAACGGACGAGAGCGTCCGGGGCTATGAATCGGTGGTTCTCAACCCGGTGAAGCCACCCCCGGCGTATGCATTCGAGGTTCTCAGCGGCGCCGACCTCTCCCTGGCCTCCACGTTGGGAACGGCCCTGCGGCTCGATGGCATGGACGCTGACCTCCTGGTCACCTCGGCAACGGCAGTCGCCGGATTGAACGTGGTCACCTTGGCGTCGTACGAACCTGGCGAAGAGCGACCAACCCTGCTGCGAGCCATGGTCGTATCAGAGGACCCCGCAACCGATGTTGCCGTTCTCCGGTTGGAACAGCCCGCTGACTCGCCGGCATTTGCACCGTTGGGGTCCGAGAGCGCCGGGACCGTCGGCACCGCTGTTCAAATTCGGGCCGGTCTCCCCCACGGAAGCTACTCAGGCAAGGTGCTCTCTACCGACGACAATGCAATCTCCACCTCGGTGCCTGTGCCGGAGGGCCACATGGGCAGTGCCCTCGTGAATTCCAGCGGTCGCTTAGTGGGATTGGTGGTGTATGACGATTCCCGTCTGGCGCACGCCATTCCTTCAGAGACCTGCCTCACCGTGGCCCGCAACTTGGCTCAATTCGGCTACCCCAGCCCCAACTGGTTGGGGATGACCGTGAAAAGCGCCGAGGGAATGGTCGAGGTGATCGCCACCGTGCCCGAGGGTCCCGCCCACCGAGCTGGAGTTCTCGTAGGTGACCGTTTGGTCGGTGCCGCGGGAATGATCATGACCGAACCCCAGCAGCTCGGTGATGCTGTAGCCGCCGCCGAGATGGGTGAACTGATCGATGTGATCATTCAGCGTAACGATGACATCGTTTCTCTCGCTGTGACTGTGGGTCAACGACCCGCCATCGAAGATTCTGCGGACCAGGTGGACACCTAGCGCCAAACCGGAGGGTGACGGAGCTGGTTGGCTAGTGGTCGTCGAGACCGGAAAGATCGTCGGGGATCTCGAACGATGAACTGGCGTCGCCGTCCTCGCCGATGCCTATGCGAGCCAACCAAAGCCCCGGTGCATCCACCTCAGCTGGGGTTGGGAGATCCAATTGGTCGGCCCAGAGCCGCTCAAGGCCGGCATCTCCGGCCCGCTCGATGATTCCGGCGATGAACGACTCGCCCCGCTCCAAGGTGGCGTCGTCGATATTGAGACCCAAGAGCTTCTCCATGAAGTTTTCCGGGTCGCTGGCGTTGACACGGCGAGCTCGCAATGCGTCACGGATCGCCGGGTGGCCAGTCATCAACTTCGCACACGCAGCCATTGTGGCGTTTTCGACGAATCCGAGAACGGCCGCCACCAACGCATCCAGCTGGGGAACCAGCAGGTCATGGGTCTTGGTCCGCATGGAGTTCAACATGGCGTTCCCGTCGGCCATCTTGGCGCTGAGCTCGGCGATCTGAGCGAGGTCGGTGATGTTGCCCAGGTCGCCCATCAAGGCATCGGGGTTTGGACGAAAAGCGGAGGCGAAGTCGAGGTAAAGCGATTCGAGGCGGTCGGCAACGTGAGGCACACTGAGCACGGAATGGGCAATGAGTTCGTGAATGAGCACGAACATCTGAACTTCTCGAAGTGGCGCGCCCGTCGCTTCGGCCACCTCTTTCATTCCAGCCGGAACCACCTGAACAACCTTTCCCGGCCGCGGGATGGGGAGGTCATAGGAGCCGATGACGCGCTGACCGAGGTGACCCAGCATTGCCCCCGCTGAGGTGATGACCATGGTGGGAGCAAGTTGGCTGAGCATCTGCCCGAACATCTGACTCATCGGCCCCAAAATGGCGGCTTCCTCGGGGCTCAGATCATCGTCCAACGTAAGTTCGGTAGAGCCGTTCTCACTGACCGCTTCGCTGAATCGGTCGAAGAATGGCTTGTAGGCGGCAACGGCATCGGTAGTCCACGTACGGCGAGACACCGCCGCTATGGTCACGCCATCGGCGAGGGAGACGCCGGGACGTTGACGGGCGTACATGTCGGCCACACGCGCCAAATCCTCGATCGCGATGCGGTCGGCCGGCTCGACATTGGGTTCTGCACCGCTCTCCGAAGCGATCGCTACAGCGACCTTCGTTGCCTGGTCCCATGGGTCGCCCTGAGGTCCAAAGAGTCCGCCACCGCCCGCGCCAAACATCTGGCTGAGCTGGGCCAGCAGTTTTTGGAGATCAAAGTTCTCGGGATTCAGTGGATCATTACCGCTCACAACGGCATCGTAGAGCCATGTTGAGCATCGCGGTCACCGGGTCGGCCGGCGCATTGGGCAAACGAGTGGTTCAGGAACTCCTTGGAGACCCCGATGTGTACCGCGTCGTGGCAATTGATCGCCGCCTCCAACGCGCCACAGATGACAAGATGACCGTTACCCGAATGGCCATCTCCGAAGCATCCGAACAGGGGGCCAACGCCGACCTGGTGACCGCCTTGACCGGTTGCAACAGTGTCGTCCATGCGGCCTCCGACGAAGGTCGTGCTACGAGCCACCGACAGTCCGGTCATATGCTCGAGCGGCTACTAGATGCCGCAACCGAGGCCGGGGTCGATCACATCGTGATCATCTCCTCGGCCATGGTCTATGGGGGTCTGCCGGACAATGCGGTACCACTGGCCGAAGATGCGCCGCTACGAGCAACAGATGACCTCGCATTCGTGGCCGCGAAGAAAGAAATGGAACGGCTGGCCACCACCTGGGCCTCCAATGGCCACCGTGCCGCCATCCTGCGGCCAACCACCACCTTGGCGGAAGGCCGGACATCGTGGATCGCCCGCACGCTCAGAATGGCCACAACCGTTCGGACCGATCGCGTAGATCCACCGGTGCAATTCGTTCACTACGAAGATCTCGCGTCGGCGGCCGCTTGCGTGGCGGTCAACCACGCCTCCGGCGCCTTCAATGTCAGCCCCGATGGGTTCATCTCTTCTGAGGGTTTCCACCAGTTGGTTGGAGGCCTGCAGCTGAGAGTCCCAGGCGACATCGCCGACATGTGGCTGCGAGCCGGGCGCCGCTTCGGCATCCGCCCCACCCCGGTAGGAATCGAACCTTATGTCCACAACCCGTGGGTGGTGGCAAACGACAAGTTGCGGTCACTTGGCTGGACGCCCCGGTTCACCAACGAGGAAGCATTCGTTGTCGGAACGCCGCCGGCCCCATGGATCATCCCGCACAAGCGCCGCCAAGAAGTGGTGTTGGGACTGACAGCTGCCGCAGGGGTTGGCATCGTCACCGGCGCCGCCATCCTGGCCCGCCGAATCTTGCGATCCCGCTAAAAGGGCTCGTCGTCAGGATCGGGTCGGACCGTTGGCACCTGCTGGGTATCGCTGATCTCAGGCTGCGATGGGTCTGGGCTGATCCGAACCACTGGCATCCGGGCTGTTGGGGGACCCTGGCCCGGCAGATCGGGCTCGGCGAACAGATCATCCACCGAGAGCCGAGTGTCGTCGGGAGTAGCGGTGGGCTCGGACTGCGGTGCCGACGAGCCGTTCTTTCGGGAGCGGCGTGACGAGGCTCGCCTCTTCACCGACGCCGAGGCTCGCACGCTGGCCTTTTTGGCGTTCGTTCGCGCCACCTCGGTGTTGGGCACCGGATCCTTACCCAGCCAGTAACTCACTGCGGCAAAACCAGCGGTGATCGCGATCAGCAGGAACCCCAACCGAGCCGGGACGGGAACGACGACCGGAAGGATGGCGCCGAGAACCCAGACGAGCTGAAACCGGCTTTCGAATTTGGCGAACGTGTGGCCAAGCTCGTTCGGATTGGAATCTCTTTGCACGATGGCATCGAAACTTTGCTTGCCAACCGAACCGCCCATGGCAACGGCAAATGCGACCGCCATCGAACCCGACAGCCCTCCCGCCAACGCGCCGAGTAACCCCACCACGCCCATGAGCCCCAGCATTCCCGCCAAGTTACGTTCTTCGGGGAATCGTTCCCGTAATTTCGGTGACACCACCGCACCGAGAAAACTGCCGAGCCCCGACGCCCCGACGACCGCACCAAAATGCCATGTTGGTGAACCGCCGACCGAAAGATCTAGCCGCGCCTGACCCAGCGCAGCCCGCACTTGATGGCCCATTTCAACGCCGGGACCCACAGGTCCCGGTTCCACGCCGCCGCGCAGGGCGAACGCCAACAGAAGTGTGAGGAAACCACCGACGCCGCGCACGTATGCCATGGCACTGGAGGCCAGCAAAATCCCGCCTCGACGCACGGCGATGGCCGGAGTTTCAGCCGTGGTTTCCGTCGGCACATCAGGGTGGACCGGCAGGGGAATCCGCAGACCCATGATCCCGCCCGCCAAGAACACGACGCCGGCAAAGGTGAGAGTCCACGGCGCGCCACCGAAGTAGAGGAATGCAACACCAGGGATCGCCGCGACACCTGCGGAGACGGCCGAAACGATGGACAGGCGACTGTTGGCCTGGACGAGCTTGGCTCGATCCTCGATCAGGCCCGGGACCAACGAAGACTTGGCGATGTGATGGGCCTTGCCGAGGACCAACATGGTGAACGCCAGCGGAAAGAACAGCAAGCTGTCCACCCGGCTGGCCATGAAAATCGCCACGACGGCACGAGCAAACCCCGAACCCACGAGGATCAGGCGCGTCCCACCCTTGAGCCGTTCGACCAGGGGTCCCAGGAACTGGGCAACCACACCAAAGGGCGCAACCGTGAACAACAGATACAGCAGCACCCGCCAGCGTGCATCGTTGGGGTCGAGCGAAAAGAAAACCGAGTCGGCCAGCGCCACCGCCACCAGCGCATCGCCGGCAACGCTGGCACCGTGGGGACGGGCCAACCGGGCGAAGGGGGACACCGAAAACACTTCAGCCCCCAGCCCAGCTTTCCCGAATCGTTTGGGCGGCTGCGAAGATTTCTTGGCGGTCTCTACCATGTTCGCCCTACGGTAGTGCGCCCCGGGGGACCACAGTGAGGAGCCCGCCGGCCAGTTTGCGTCGCCGCGACAAAGCCAACATCAATTGGCATTGCGACCTCCCAGCCAATACTGTCTCGAGGGTGCAGAGAGTGGTAGCAAGATGACCGGGAGCGTTATTGCGGAAGATCTGCACAAGCGTCGATCACTGGAACTGCCGGCCCCTGCCCGCTCCGGCGTGGTTCTCGGACTCATCTACCTGTTCCTCGTTGGCGTTTCGTCACTGGAAACCGGGATCAAGATCATGGGGGCCGACACCCAGGAGCAACTCTTTTCGGCCGTCTCCAACCCGATCGCCGGCCTGTGCATCGGAATCCTCGGGACTGTGTTGGTGCAGTCTTCATCAGCCAGCACGTCAGTCATCGTGGGATTGGTGGCATCGGGCGCGTTGGGTGTTGATCAAGCAGTTCCGATGGTGATGGGTGCCAACATCGGAACCACCGTCACCAACACGCTGGTTTCGCTGGGCCACGTTCGCCAATCCAACGAATTCAAACGAGCATTCGCCGCCGCCACAGTTCATGACTTCTTCAACGTCATGGCCGTCGTGGTGCTGTTGCCCATCGAGTTGGCCTTCGGATTGATCAGCGGCATTGCCGAGCGAGTCAGCGAACTGCTGGTCGGGTCAGCCGGGAGCGAATGGAAGAGCCCGATCAAAGCATGGGTCAAAGGCCCGGTTGGCTGGTTGGAAGATTTCTGGGGGGCGATTGGGCTGGATGGCAACTGGCAAGGAACGGCCATGGTGCTCACTGGGCTGGTCGTGATCCTGGCAGCGCTCACACTCATCACCAAGAACATGCGCAAACTGGTGGCGGACCGGGTTGAACGGTCGGTGAACGCCATCCTGGGCAAGGGTGGCGGAGCGGTGGCACTGCTACTGGGACTGGTGATCACGATCGCCGTGCAGTCCTCCAGCATCACCACCTCGATTCTCATTCCACTATCAGCAGCAGGTGTGCTCTCGCTCCGCAACGCCTACCCGGTCACGCTCGGCGCCAACGTGGGTACAACGATCACGGCGCTGCTAGCGGCCCTGGCCGCATCTCGGCCCGAGGCACTCACCGTGGGACTCGCCCACACAACCTTCAATCTCGCTGGCATCTTGCTGCTGTACGTGCTGCCATTTGCTCGTGATGTCCCGGTCAGACTCGCTGAGGGGCTGGCCGAAATCGCTGTCGAACGTCGAGCATGGGCAGTGGCCTATGTTGTAGGCGCCTTCATCATCGTCCCGCTCATCGGCGTGACACTCCTTCGCTGAAAGGCTGAAAACCATGGTCATGTCGTTCTTCCGGAAAGGTTCCCACGGTCTGGATCACATCCAGTCCCGGGCGGCAACGATGCTGGGCGACGCCCGTCATTCGTTCGATCTCGCCAACACGGCGTTGCTCACCGGCGACACCCACGAAAGTATCGCAGATGACATCCGCGCCACCGATCACCGAATCAACCAGGCCGAACAGGACCTGAGGTCGGAGTTGGTGGTCCACGTGAGCGTGCAAGGGACCAGTGACATCGGCACGGTCCTTGGATTCATGCTCCTGCTCAAAAAGGTCGAGAGGATCGGTGATCAGGCGAAGAACATCCTGGACCTCGCCGAGTCCGGCGTATCGTTGGCCAACTCCCCCATCATCGACAAGCTCCGAGCCCAACAGGCCGAAGTGTCCTTCCTTTTCGGTGAAGCTGGCCAACTGCTCACCGATGCCGACGAAACCCGCAGCCAACGATTCGTGCAGCGGGTCAGCGAACTCATCACCGAATACCAGGCCCAGATCGATGCCTACATGTTCTCCGACCTGCCCGGCCGCGAAGTGGTACCGCTGGCGATCTACTACCGCTATTTGAAGCGGATCGTTGCCAACCTGCGAGGGGTGATAGGGGTGACCCTCAACCCGCTCCCCCAGATCGATTACCTCGAAGACGGCACCGTCGACACCGACGATTGAGACCAGTATTACGCGGTAGAAAACTTGTAGCCGAGACCGCGGATGGTGACGATGCGTTCGGGATTGGACGGGTCGGTCTCCACTTTGGAGCGCAACCGCTTCACGTGAACATCGAGAGTCTTGGAATCGCCAACGTAGTCATACCCCCAGACCCGGTCGAACAGGACCTCGCGGGTCACCACTTTGCCGGCATTCATCATCAAGATTTCCAATAGCTCGAACTCTTTGAGCGGCATGGTGACCTGGGCCCCATCCACGGTGACCTCATGTCGTTCGGCATCCAGCGTCACGCCGTTCATCGCCAGTTTTTCCTCGGACATGCCCGCCGTCCGGGTCTCCTCGGCCCGCCGCAACAATGCCCGGATACGAGCCTGAAGTTCCCGGATTCGGTACGGCTTGGTGATGTAATCATCGGCGCCGACCTCCAGGCCAACCACAACATCGACCTCGCTGGATTTGGCAGTCACCATGATGATGGGCACCGCGCTACTGCCCCGTATATCGCGACAGACATCGACGCCGCTGATTCGAGGCAACATCAGGTCCAGGAGCACAAGATCTGGCTTTATCGCTCGAAAGCGTTCCAGCGCCTCGAAGCCGTCGTAGGCCGGGGTCACTTCGTATCCCTCCGCCTCGAGGGTGATCATGAGCGTGTCCACGAAGTCAACCTCATCGTCCACCACCAGAATTCGTTTCGGTCGGTCAGACAACGGCCGCATTCCCTTCTGGAGAATCGGCCGATATGTCCGCCAGCGGCAGCTCGATCCTGAACGTTGTTCCTTCGCCTTCGACGGAATCGGCCGAGATCACTCCATCGTGGTTGGACACGACATGGCGAACGATGGAGAGCCCCAATCCGGTTCCGCCGGTCTGACGCCGACGGGCACCATCTACTCGATAGAAACGCTCGTAGATCCGTTCCAGCGCCGACTCCGGGATCCCGATTCCCTCGTCAGCAACCGTGATTGTGACCTTGTCGCCCTCCGCCGCAGCGTCTACCCGGACTTCGCTGCCGGATCCAGAATACTTGATCGCATTGTCCACTAAGTTCTGCACCGCAGAACGAAGTTGCCGTGCGTCGCCTCGCATCAGGATCGAAGGTGGCGTGACGTTGACCGTCACCGCAACGCCCGCAGTTGCTGCCGATTCGGACAGATTCGAGACTGCATCCCCGATGAATGAGGCGACATCAATATTGACCGCTTTTACAACAGTGCCGCTCTCGGTCCGGCTGAGTTCGAGCAGGTCCTCGATCATGTCACCCAGCCTCAGCGCAGCCTCCTGGAGACGGGTTCCCAGCTTTTTGATGACGGTGGGATCCTCACTAGCGGTCAGCGTCTCAGCCAAAACGGCGATTGCCCCCACCGGAGTACGAAGTTCGTGACTGACGTTGGCCACGAACGACCGACGGACCTCATCGAGCTGGCGCTCCTTGGTGACATCGTTGACGATCACGACCACCCCGCCTGGATCGTCGTGCTGAATGGCCAACGCTCGAACCGTCAACGCAGCCCGAGGCGGTCCATAGATGTCTACCTCTCGTTCGAACGCCGTGGAAAGTGCCGCACCGGCCTTCGTCGCCTGCAGTACTTCCGCCACCGAATCGCGTATCTCGCCGTCGATCACGGCCCGAGTAGGTCGGGTGAACCTGGGGAATTGCCCCGCCGGGTTGCGGTAGATCTCTTCCCCTTGCGATCCAAAGACCAGAACTGCCAAGTCCACGGCCTCTAGCGAGTCACTCACCACATCGGCTAATGCCGGGCTGCGTGCAGAGTCGGTCATGCGACGCCGTTGCTCTGCCGCACTGCTCAGCGGCTCTGGTTGGCGCCGACGTATCCAGAACACAATTCCAGCACCAATGAAGAGGCCGACGACGAGCCCGACGACGACCTCCATTTCTACGCCGATTCCGACTTCGAGTCGGATGCTTGTTCTGTATTCTCCTCGGCCCCCGAAGACGTAGGGCCGATCGGGGGTATGACAGGTGGTGACTCGACCCGGGCGGCTCCGGCATGTTCAGGCATCCAGCCGGTCACCATGTAGGTGACTCGCTGACCGATGTTCACGGCATGGTCACCGATGCGTTCGTAATAGCGGGCCACCAGCGCTAGCTGAACCGCTGCCTGAAGGTCGATGTGGCCGTCGGTGTGAGCGGCGAACACTGCCTCCACCATGTCCACGTTGAGTTCGTCCAACTTGTCGTCGATGTCGTCGAGCGCCGCCGCCAGCGATTCATCGGCATCGGCGTACGCGTCGAGCGAATACTGCAAAAGCTTCTGAGCCTCACTGGCCATGGACGACGCAACCCCGCGGATTCGGGGCGTCATCTCGCTGCCATACATTCGCCGAGCCGCCTTGGACACATTCACCATCAGGTCCGCCGACCGTTCGAGTTCGGCCACCAACTTCGAGATGGTCACCAGGTGGCGGAGTTCGCTGGCCGCCGGTGCCTGCCGAGCCATCACCAGGTACGTACGGTCCTCGATGTCCACGCTGAGGTGGTCGATTTGGTCGTCGTAGTCGATCAGGTCTTTGGCAACCTTCAGATCCCCGGTGAGCAACACTTCGGTGCCGCGCGGGATCGTTTCAATCACCATTCCCCCCAGTCGAAGAATGTCCGCCTTCAGGTCGTCCATTTGACGGTGGTACTCGCGTCGATGCTGCATACCGTCCATTATCCCTCAACCCCCGCGTTACGGTATTCGATGCCTCTGTTCAACATGAGCGGCACTATCCGAAACGACCGGTGACGTAGTTCTCGGTCCGGATGTCTGCCGGATTGGAGAAGATCCGCTCGGTGCGGTCGTATTCCACCAAAACACCGGTGCGACGATCGTTCTCCGAATCTGCTTCCGCAGTGAAGAACGCCGTTCGGTCACTCACGCGGGCCGCCTGTTGCATGTTGTGTGTAACGATGACGATGGTGTAGCGAGACTTGATCTCCTGCATGAGATCTTCGATCATCCCGGTGGCGATCGGGTCCAAAGCTGAGCACGGTTCGTCCATCAGGAGAACGTCGGGACTGGTAGCGATGGCCCGAGCGATGCAGAGGCGCTGCTGTTGCCCGCCAGACATGCCGAGGGCGCTTTCGTCAAGTCGGTCCTTCACTTCGTCCCACAGCGCCGCCCGGCGCAGCGACTTCTCCACGATGGCTTCGAACTCGGACTTTGGCACGCCAGCGATCTTGGGTCCGTAGGTGATGTTGTCAAAAATGCTTTTGGGAAACGGATTGGGCTTCTGGAACACCATCCCGATGCGCCGCCGAACTTCCACCGGGTCCACCTTGGCGTCGTAAAGATCCACACCATGGAACTTGAGGTCGCCCTCCACTCTGGCGCCCGGGATGAGATCGTTCATGCGGTTGATGGAGCGCAGCACCGTGGACTTCCCACAGCCCGACGGACCGATCATCGCGGTGATTTCGTTGTCCCGAACGTCCACGGTCACTCCGCGTACGGCCCGGAAATCTCCGTAGAACACCGAGAGGTCCTTCAACGCCAACACTGTGGGGTTGTCCGTCACCTCCGCATCGCTGGTTGCGGCTGCCACCGGGCGAGCTATTTGCAATACGTCCATCGATTCGCCTTTTCCGTCGTTTCTCTCAAATTGTTCCTTGGTCACCTAAATCAGCCTGCTCGCTTTGCCTCGAACCTGTTGCGCAACAGGATCGCAGCAGAATTGAGCAAAATCACAAACGCCACCAGGACCACGATTGCCGCGGCGGCGTTCTCCACTCGGA
This sequence comes from Acidimicrobiales bacterium, assembly GCA_013003535.1. Taxonomy (GTDB): domain Bacteria; phylum Actinomycetota; class Acidimicrobiia; order Acidimicrobiales; family SZUA-35; genus JABDIY01. The sequence continues at coordinate 41,458 of JABDIY010000104.1, forward strand.
AGCCTTCCTCAGGCTGTTTGGCCCAACTGGTGATGATCGTGGGCATCGCCGCGAACTTGTCCTGAACTTGGCGAACGTCGAACCAGCCTGGCGAATTCGAGATGAACCCGGTGATCGTGCCAACCAGCAGTAGCGGTGCTGCTTCACCGGCCGCCCGGGCGATGCTGAGGAGCGTGCCGGTGAGGATGCCGGGCGCAGCATAGGGAAGGATGTGATCCTTGATGACTTCCCATTTGGTGGCGCCGACCCCGAACCCGGCTTCTCGAAGAGCACTGGGCACGGCGCGAATAGCCTCTTGCGTGGTGATAATGACCACCGGGAGCACCAACGCCGCCAGCGTGAGACCGCCCGCCAGCGGGGAGCGTCCACCGGTGAGCGCCGAGATCCCCCAGCCGTTCACGAAGATCGCTAGTCCGAGAATTCCGTACACCACGCTGGGGACTCCAGCCAGGTTCCGGATGTTCACTTCGATGAAACTGGAGAGCCGGGTCCTCGGGGCGTACTCCTCCAGATAGATGGCCGCCGCAATACCCAATGGGAAGGCCACGATCGCTACGATCACACACAGGTAGAACGTGCCCTTCAGACCCTGGCTGATTCCGGCCCGACCGGCGTCGGGAGCGAGGGTTCCTGTGACGAAGTCGCCAAGGCGGGTGCTGAGTACAGGCCACGCATCGCTGACCACTGTGTAGAGCAACACCACCAAAACGCCTATCGAGATCGACAGCGAGAAGAGCATCACGAACTGGAACAACGCACCCTTGAGGTCGGGTTTGCGGCGAAGCGATTCGCCGATGTTGGCCGGGGTCAAACCGCCGACTGGCTTGATTGCGATAGCCATGATCAGTACTCCAGTCGGTAACGCTTGACCACGCGGTCGGCGATCACGTTGAGACAGAGCGTGATTGCAAAGAGCAGGGCACCCACGAAGAAGAGGCTGGTGAACGCCTCACCGGACCCAACGACCTCATCACTGCCTGCTGCCACCGATGCCATGGCGGCGGTCATGGTGAGACCTTGGTCAACCGGGCTCCCGGCAAAGAGTGCGGTTGCTGCGGCTCCCCCGGCGATGAAGACGACCATCGTCTCACCGATAGCTCGAGAGGTAGCGATGATGAACGCAGCGACCAAGCCCGAAACTGCTGCGGGAATGACTATTGCCACGGTGGTGGTGAGTTTGCGGGCTCCGATGCCCGCCGACGCTTCCCGGAGTGCGTTGGGCACCGCTGCCAGGGCGTCCTCAGAGATTGATGCAATGAGCGGGATGGTGAGGATTCCAACGCCGATCCCCGCCGAGATCATGTTTCCTGACGAGTTGGCATCATCGATCCAAGAACGAACCAAGGTGGGGTTGATGAACTGGAGAGCGAAAAACCCCAGCACCACAGACGGGATGCCGGCGAGAACCTCCAGAATCGGTTTCAGGATCTTGCGTACCCGCGGCGTGGCATATTCCGACATGTAGACCGCGGCGGCCATACCCAAGGGAGCGGCGACGATCATGGCGATCACCGTGACCCAAAGCGTGGCAACGATCAGCGTCTTGAGGTCGAAGACGCCCCGGCGAGGGAACCAACCCCGATCCCACAACCGGCTGAGGTCGACGTTGGTGATGAAGTTGACCGCCTCGAACAGTAAGGAGCCGATGATCAAGAGGCTGATGAGGACCGACGTGAGCGCCGCAGCAAACGCAACACCTTTGACCCATCGTTCTCGATTCCGGCGGTGGGGGGATCCCTGTAACTCCGAGACGTCCCACTTCACAGCAGCGGTCATGCGGGGATTAGCGCCCTTCCCAGGCGCTGACCGTCTCGGCCATGGCGGCGTCGTCCAGCGGCACATACTTGGCATCAGCCACCGCAGTCTTCAGCCCGTAGTCCATGTAGAAGTCTACGAAGTCAACAAGATCAGGGTTCGCAGCAGCCTTCGCCTTGTTCACGTAGATGAACAGATCCCGGGAGATCGGGTAGCTGTTGTCGGCAATCGTGGCCGGAGTGGGCGCAATGCATTCACCACCTTCTTCCTCGGAGATCTCGAACACCTTGATGCTGTCACCAGCCTCTTCAGCAAATGCGTAGCCCACCCAGCCGAAGCTGGAGTCGTCCGATGACACATTGTTGATGATGACGTTGTCATTGGGGGAGCTCTGATAGTCGAAGCGGGTCGTGATCTCCTGACCGCGCTCATCCAGGGTGTCCTCCAGGACGATCTCGATGAAACTGGCAAACGTTCCCGACTCCTCGCCAGGAGCGGTAATGGTGAGAGGTGCGTCCGGTAGGTCACCGGAGCCGCCTACTTCGAGGTTGAGTTCGTTGGCGTCGGACCAATTTTCGAACCCTTCCGCCTCCGGCGAAGTGAGGCTGTACATGTCAGCGAAGCTGAGACAACTGAGCGGATTGCCGGGTCCGGACATGACCGCGATGCCATCGATCCCAACCTTCAGCTCAACGAATTCCACACCGTTGGCAGCACAGTCCTCGGCCTCGGATTCCTTGATCGCCCGGGAGGCATCGGAGATGTCGGTCTCACCGGCGCAGAACTTCTGGAAGCCATCCCCGGTCCCAGGGCCTTCCACCGCGGTATTGACCTCGGGTCGATCTGCCGTGAATGCATCCGCCACCCGGACCGAGATTGGTTCCACGGTGGAGGAGCCCGAGATGAAGATGTCTCCACCACCGGAGGAACCACCATCCGCGGCCGAACCGTCTGCCGACGCCGATTCATCGGTCGATCCATCGGACGCTGAGGTATCAGCGTCACTCCCGCAGGCTGCTGCCACCAGCGCCAGGGCGAACAGCAGTGTGAAAAAGGAACGTAGTTTCATAAGGGTCTCTCCAGGGATGGGTTCCGTTGAATCAAAACGGTAAGCAGGTCAAATGACCGCGCACCCTCCTGGACGTGAACGAAAGGTAAACACCTGGCGCTCCCCTGACCTCGATGTTGTGCACTAGATCTAGCGGCGAGGCGGCTGAGACTGCGCCACGGCCCGGCTAGCGATTCGTCCAGCGGGCTACAGACTCGGCTTGTTCAGCCGCCGACAAGACCACATACTCTGCAGCGGCCACTGCGTCTCGGAGGGCCACGTTGAGGTAGTAGTACACGAAGTCGGCGACGATTGGGTCTTCGCTGGCACCATCTACATAGAGGTAGAGGTCACGCGACAACGGGTAAAGGCCGGCCACCACAGCGGCATCGTTGGGGATCACACACCCGGCCCCGTCTGAGACACCGAGCATTCGAACCGCCGTGGAGCTTCGCGAGGCAAATGACGAACCAACGATCCCCACCGCGGCCGGGTCCGTGGCAACGGCGTCCACCAATTGGGCGTTGGAATCGAGGCTGCGGTTGTCGACTCGGAAGAATTTCCCAACGCCGCGAGACAAGGCAATCGGCTCGATCACCTCATCGGCGAACAGTCCTGCGGTGCCGGAGGTTGGGCCTGGTGCCACCAGCGCAACGTCCCCAGTACCCCATGCGGTAGTAGAACCCAACTCGGCGGCCAGTGTTCCCACTGCTTCGAGGGTGGTGAGCCCTGTGGACTCTGGTCCGGCCAGCGCATACAGATCTGTGTAGGTGAGGCATTGGAGCGCCGATGCGTTGTGGACCACGATGGCGATCCCGTCACGCGCCAAACGCAGCTCGATCGGTTGGACCCCGCTGGAGAGGCACGACGCACTCTCGGATCCGTTGATCGGCCGAGACGCACCCACGATGCTGATTGACGGATCGTTACAGAGATCATCGAATCCTGCTCCGGTGCCGGTTCCGGCCATCGTGATCAAAACATCGGGTTGTCGCTCGCGATACCCCTCAATCACCGCGGCAGTGATCGGCTCCACAGTGTTGGAACCCGTAACAACCAGCGAACCGTTCAGCTCGGGCGGGGTCTCCGTGGTGGTGGTTTCCTCAGCCGGTTCAGGTTCGGGTTCGGGCTCGGGGTCGGGCACTGTTGTGGTCCCTAGGACCGATGCTCCATTCTCGGTTTCGGCGCCGCCAACCTGATCACCGGCTCCGGTGCACGCGGCCGCCAGAAACGCCAATACCAGCGCGCCATAGACAAATCGGCCGCCGAAAACGGACCGCCGGGAATGCGGAGACGGGCGAGAACTCACACTAGAGAGTCAAGCAGACTCTGATCATGGGAATAGGACAAGACGCCTTTTGCCTCTGGGACCGAGAGCCAGCGCAACTCGTCGACCTCATCGTTCACTACGAATTGACCACCGGCGAGTTCCATGGACCAATAGCGGACCACCTTGTTGCGCCCCTTGTGATCCAGGTAATTGACGGTGGGGAGCGCGCCGCGGATAGTGCCGCGCAGGCCGGTTTCTTCTTCGACTTCCCGAACCGCGCAGGTGAGATCATCTTCCCCGGGGTCGCGTTTGCCTTTGGGGTGGGACCAGTCGTCATACCGGTTGCGATGGATCACGGCAACCTCTTGGCCTCCGGACGGACTGCGTCGCCACAGCACGCAGCCGGCGGCGTACACCGTGTTGTCTCTCACTGGGCGACCCGACCAGCGTGCAGGCCAAAGGAGGGCCGAAGTCCTTTTGTGGACGCCGCCACCGACGCAGCCGCTTCCGCCTCGAGCTGGTCGTGAAGGCTGATTCCCGTTGTGGTAGTCACCGGCACTCGCCGGGTATAAGAACCGTCGGCGTGAAGGATCCAAGACAGCAGTTCATCCCGCAGGTTGGCGTCGAGCACGTGGGTGAGCTGGTCCCGCAGTTCGGGCGAGGAGATACGGACCAGAGCCTCCACCCGACGGTCCAAGTTGCGGGGCATCAGATCAGCGGAACCGATCAGGATCTCGGGTTCCCCCTCCCCTCGGCCGTTGCCAAACCAATAGACCCGCGAATGCTCCAGGTACCGACCCACGATCGATTTCACCCGAATATTCTCCGATAAACCAGGAACACCGGGTCGGAGGCAGCTGATCCCTCGGACGATCAAATCGATCTGCACCCCGGCCCGGCTGGCGTCGTAGAGCTGATCGATGATTCGGGACGCCACCAGGCTGTTCATCTTCATGATGATCCGTCCCTTCGGCCCCAACGACTTCTCCCGGGCGATCAGTTCGCCAATCCCGGTGCGGGCCGTTCCCGGCGCCACCAGAAGCCGCTTGTAACCCACGCCCCGCCCATACCCGGTGAGGAAGTTGAACAACGCAGTGACGTCGTCACCGACGGCCGGCTCAGACGTGATCAGGCCGAAATCTTCGTAGAAACGTGCCGTCTTGGGGTTGTAGTTGCCCGTCCCAACATGGCAGTAGCGACGCAGCCCCTCCTTCTCCTGGCGAACCACCAAGGTGGTCTTACAGTGAATTTTCAAACCGACGAGGCCATACACAACATGGACCCCCGCCTCCTCCAACCGCCGAGCCCATCGGATGTTGGCACTTTCGTCAAATCTGGCCTTCAGCTCAACCAGGGCCGCCACCTGTTTCCCGGCCTCGGCAGCCCGTATCAGTGCGTCGATGATGGGCGAGTCGCCGGAGGTTCGGTAGAGCGTGAGCTTGATGGCCACCACTTTGGGGTCGCGCGCCGCCACCCGAACGAATTCACTCACCGAGCTACTGAAACTTATGTAGGGGTGGTGGACCAGAATGTCTCGCTCGCGAATTCTCCGGAAGAACTCGGCGGTTGTCTCGATGTTCGCCAACTGCGGATGCTGCACCCCCGGAAACACTTCCTGAACGAGGTCAGGGCGAGACGACCCTGCGAACTGGAAGAACCCGGTGCTGTCTACGAACCCGCCCACCGTGAAGACATCTTCGGGATCAAGATCCAATTCCCGCAGCAGAACTTCCAGCGCCGCGTCCGGCATGTCGTCGTGGAGCTCCAGCCGGATCGCCCGACCGAAGCGTCGCCGCCGCAACTCCATCTCCACCGCTTCCAGGAGGTCATCGGCTTCCTCGTCGTCCAGGGTGAGGTCGGCGTTACGGGTCACCCGGAACGGCCAAGCGCCAACAACCTCCATTCCCATGAACAGCTGATCGAGGTTGGCTGTGATGACCTCTTCCAGCGCCACATAGCGTCCAGAAGGTAGCTCGATGAACCGGTCCAGCGAGGGGGGGACTTTGATTCGAGCGAAGTGGGTCTCATCCTCAACTTCGTCGCGCACGATGACCGCCAGGTTCAGCGAGAGGTTGGAGATGTAGGGGAAGGGATGGCCCGGGTCTACCGCCAGTGGGGTGAGGATGGCGAAGATCCGTTCATCGAACAGCTGAGTGGCGGCCTTGAGGTCGAACTCGTCGAGTTCGGCATAATGGACGATTTCCACACCTTCGGCGGCGAGGGTCGGGCGCAGGTCCATCTCAAATACCTGCCCGAGACGGACCATGTGGCCTGAGACGATCGTGCGGATTTCTTCAAGCTGCATCAGCGGCGTGAGCCCGTCTGGCGGAGCCTTCACGATGCCAGCTGCCACCTGGTCCTTCAGACCGGCTACCCGAACCATGTAGAACTCGTCGAGGTTGTTGGCGAAGATTGCGCAGAACTTCAAGCGCTCGATCAGAGGCAAACGCGGATCCTCGGCCTGGGCCAGCACACGATCGTTGAATGCCAGCCAGCTGATCTCCCGATTGGTGAACCGTTCGGGCAGAGAGGCGATCTCCGGAGCAATGGTTTCGTTCGCCGTCATGGGGTCAACCGTACCTCTCGCTGGAGTGCTGCGGCGACGGCGGCGTCGGCATGCAAGCGGGTGGTGGGAAAGTAAGGAACGGCAAGATCGCTAGGGGTCACAAGAAGTTCGATCTCGGTGCAGCCGGCGATGATTCCCTCCGCGCCCCGAGCAACCAACCGATCGATCGCTGCCACATAGGCAGCCTTGGACTCATCGGTCACCACGCCCCGCACCAGTTCGCCATAGATCACATCGTGAATCATGGTTCGGTCGGGTTCGTTGGGCACAACTACAGCGAGCCCGTGCGATTCCAGCCGTCCTCGATAAAAGTCCTTCTCCATGGTGTATCGGGTGCCCAGCAGACCAACCGTGCGCAGCTTGGCCTTCTGTACTGCTGCGGCAGTGGTGTCCCCCAAATGAAGAAACGGCACCTCGATTGCGGCTTCGATCCGATCGGCCACAATGTGCATGGTGTTGGTGCACAACACCATCAATTCGGCGCCGGCCGCAACGAGCAACCGGGCGTCCTTGGCCAGCATGGCACCGACCTCGTCCCACGCACCTCTTTGTTGGAGGGCCTCAATGTCGGCGAAGTTGTAGCTGCGCACGATCAGATCGGCCGACGCCCCGCCTCCCAGTTGCGCCCGAATCCCTTGGTTGATCATGCGCTCGTATTCCACAGAGCTTTCCCAACTCATGCCGCCCAATAGCCCGATCGTCTTCATCTAGACCCCACTGCTATACATCTAGACCCCACTGCTATACATCGCTGCCGGAGGCACCAGACTCGTACGGATGTTGCGTCAGGGACGAATCGAGGCGGTGGTAGTCGGCGGCCTCCGCCGTCCACCAGGCCGCCACAGTGGTGAGCCCACTGGGTTGATCGAGCGATCCGGCGCAGATAGAGATCCAGTCGGGGACCCCGTCGGCCTTCCAGAACAGAGTGCTACCGCACGTGCCGCAGAACCCGTAGAAGACACCGGGCGCTGGCTCATACCACCGCAGCGTCTCTTCGGCGTCGAGGACCAATGCCTCCATCGGGCACCCCGAGGACGCCATGAAATGCCCGGTGATCCGTCGGCATCTCTGGCAGTGGCAGTTGAGCACCGGCCTGAGCTCGGCCTCGGTTCGATAGCGCACGCCACCGCAGTCACATCGTCCGGATCCGGCCATCTCGAGATTCTGCCAGAAACCACCCATTCAAACCCCCCACCCTCAAATTCCTGTTGATAGCCACATTCCTTGTGGCTATCAACAGGGGATTTGACCCGATTGTGGTTGTGAGCAGGAATTTTGCGGAGGCCACGGCCCCCGGAGGGACAGCAAACATTCAGCCAGCTGCCATCGCGCGGCAGGCCCCCGGCCGGAACAGCTTAGCTCGCAACCAACTCGCGGAGCTTGTCGTGCAGCAGGCGCTCCTGCACGAAGAGGTCGTGTTCCACCCGATCGCCCCTGAACTGCGGGGCCTTGAAGTAAAAGCTGAGCCAGTCCTGGATGCCGCTCTGGCCCTTTTGGGCGGCAAGATCCATGAACAGGGCGAGGTCGAGGACCAACGGTGCGGCCAGGATTGAATCGCGGCAGAGGAAGTCCACCTTTATCTGCATCTCGTAGCCAAGCCAGCCGAAGATGTCGATGGCGTCCCAGCCCTCTTTGTTGTCACCGCGGGGCGGGTAGTAGTTGATGCGGACCACGTGATCGATGTTGCCGTAGAGCTCGGGATTGTTCTCAGGCTCGAAAATCGTTCCGAGGACACCCAGCTTGCTGGCCTCCTTGGTCTTGAAGTTCTCGGGTGCGTCCAGAACTTGGCCGTCCCGGTTGCCGAGGATGTTGGTGCTGTACCAGCCGCGCAGGCCGAGCATGCGGGACTTGAGTCCCGGTGCAATGAGGGTCTTCATCAAGGTTTGACCGGTCTTGAAATCTTTGCCGCAGATCGGGACAGAAAGTTTGTTTGCCAGCTCGATCATGGCTGGAACATCGACGCTGAGGTTGGGGGCACCGTTGGCATAGGGCACGTGACTTTGGAGCGCGGCGTAGGCGTAGATCTGGCTCGGGGCGATGTTGTCGTCGTTGTCCTTCAGGCCCTGCTCGAACGCTTCGAGACTCATGTGGACATCGCTCGGTTCCTGATAGGCCTCGGTGGAACCGCACCACACCATCACCAGACGATCGCATTCCTGTTCGGTGCGGAAGCGTTCGATGTCATCCATCAGAGCCAGCGCCTGGTCCCACTTGCTGGGCAGATCCTTGACCCGAACGCCCTCGAGTCGCGACACCCACTTTTGATCGAACACTGCATCCATGGCCACGACTCCCTCCAATTCGGCGGAGATCGCGGCGAGGTCGGGGCCAGTCAAGACGTTGGCCACTTCAGCCGCCTCCAAGGCGTTGGCTGAAATAGGGTCCCAACCACCAAACACGAGGTCGTCGAGCTGAGCGATCGGCGCGAAATCCTTGATGAGCGGTTTGGCCGAGCCAAGATTCCCAGGGTCGGTTTGGATGCGCCCCATCTGGGAGATGGAGCCAATCGGTGCCACGGTGCCGTTGCGGGCGGCCATGACGCCGGCGATGACGGTGGAGGCCACGGCGCCAAGGCCGGGCATGAGAATGCCAAGGCGGCCATTCGAGGGGAGCGAAGAGTCTGAAGTCATACTGACACAGTAGAGAATCTGAACCATCAAATGTGTCAGTTAAGATATTCTCATCAATTTGTCGAAGGGATGAACATGCGGTCGCTCCCCCAGCTCTCTATCCAACAGCTCTGCTATCTCGTTGCTGTTTCCGATCAGCCAACCTGGGCTGCTGCTGCTGCGGATCTTCATGTCACACCTTCTGCCCTTTCCCAAGGTGTAGCCGAGCTGGAGCGCCGCTTGGGCATCGAACTGTTCGTTCGAGACGGACGGCGGCGACTGCCTCGGCCTGAAGCGTCTCCCGTGTTCGACTACGCCCGTTCGGTTGTGGTGCAGACCGAGGACCTTGTCAACTGGACCAGAACTCGGCTGGCGGGGCGATCCGGGCGGCTTCGAGTGGGAATGATCGACGTTGCGGCGATCCACCACTTTCCCGACCAGTTGCGTCGTTTCACGAGTGAACGGGTCGACCTTTCGCTGGAACTCTCGGTAGCCCCGTCGTCGGATCTCGTGCGACGCGTCACTGATGGCGACCTCGATATTGCCATCGTAGTGGCAACACCAACGCCCCTCCCGGGCCTCGATGCCGTCCCGTTGATTTCTGAACCCCTCGCCATCTACCGACCGCCCGGTCCCAAACCCCCGGGCGGACCGGCGGCCTGGGGTCCCTGGATCGCATTCCCGCCCGAATCTCATTCTCGCTCGCTGATCGCATCATCACTGGCCGATCTGGGCTCGAATTATGTGGTGATCGCGGAGTCGCATCAACCCGAAGTGATGCTGCAAATGGTCCGGCTGGGTATGGGCTGGACCGTCCTCCCAGTGAGCCAGGCCGAGCGCGGCCCCGAGCCTCTGACCCGGGCGAGGAAACGTCCGCTCCTCGAACGGCAACTCATCGCCGTGCAAAGAACCGATCGGCTGGACCATCCAGCCGCCGACGCCCTACGTGACATGCTCTCTCTGGTCTCCACGCCTCACTAGGACCCACCAGGCGGCAAAACAATCTGCCAGGAGTTTCTGCTGACATCGCATTCGGCAGTTAGCTACAAGAACTGGTCCGCGGCCAGGATCGCTGCCCCCACCACACCAGCGTCGTCGATACGTTCGGCCAGTTTGAGCTCGCACACGCTGGAGCCGAAACCGCCAAAGGCTGTGGACTCGGAGATCTGTTGGAGGAAGTCTTTGCCCAAACGATCCACCACACCCCCGCCCATTACCACCAGAGGAAGGTCGAGAAGGGTTGCCATTGAGCCGATTCCGATAGCCAGGGCCTCAACGGCATCGGCAATCAGGTCCTCGGTCACCGAATCTCCGCTGGCCAACGCCTTGGCGATATGACTGGACTTGATGCGGCCATTCTGGGCCAACCTCACCAACTCATTCTCGGTTCCAGCGGCGTGCAACCGGCGAGCCTCCCGCTCCAAACCGGCCCGGCCGGCGTAGGCCTCCAGATGGCCCCGCTCGCCGCACCCGCAGACGCGACCGCCGGTATGGGTGGTGACGTGGCCGATCTCTCCGGCCATTCCTCGAGCGCCTGCCACCAGTCGATTGTTGATGATCAGTCCGCCGCCAACACCGGTCCCCACAAAGACTCCCGCCATCGCGGTGGTGCCTTGCCCGGCACCGACCCTGTGCTCGGCCAGGGTGCCAACGTTGACATCGTTGCCGACCGCGACCGGTCGGTCGAGTCGTTTGCTCAGTGTTGCCGCCACATCAACGGGCGAGTCCCAACCGTTGATGTTGGGACAGCGGGTGACGATGCCATCGGCAGTCACCAGGCCGGGCACGCCTATGCCGATTGCGGGCGACGTGCGATCCGGGTCCAGTTCTTCGATGACCTCCGCCACCGCTTCCAGCACGTCGCTGGGACCAGTAGACGGGGTAGGGCGCTTTACGCGTTTCTCAGACCAGCCCGTTTCGGGATTCACGAAACGAGCGAGGATCTTGGTCCCGCCGAGGTCAACTCCAACCAGATCAGACACAGCTATTCACTTTCGAGAGGACGGACTAGTTGCGGGGACGGCGAGGGTCTTCCGAGGGGGGCCGGCCGGCACCGGCCTCCTCAACAACATCGCCCAGATCCCAGTCGAGCTTGATCAACTCTCGCTCGGCGTCTCGGTTGACCCGCATCTTGTTTCGATTGAACTGGGGGTCGTGACGAGGGATGAGCAGGAGGCGAGCGTTCACGCGGCTGCGGAATGATTCGATGAGAGCGGGGTCGCCATAGTTGGCGCGGAGATCCCAGTGGGGAGCTACCGGGCCCAAATACGTGATGACCGCATAGGCCACCGGCTCAGAAATCTCCACAACGCCGACGTCTGTCATACGCCCAGCCTAGCGACCCCTGGAAGAGGTCGAGCGGCGCAGACATCGCCGTTATTAGGTGTTTTTGGTGGAAATCACCTAAGATGGGTAGGGAGTTGGAACCATCTCAACCTCTGGAGCGTCTGTAACACCATGGAAAACAACTGGATGGCAACCGGCAACTGCAACAATCACCCGCCCTCGGTGTTCTTCCCGAGCGACGGTGTGGGCGTTGAAGCTGCCAAGAAGATCTGCGCTTCCTGCCCAGTCAAGGATCCCTGCCTCGAACACGCTCTCAATATGCGCATCGACCATGGTGTATGGGGTGGAGCCTCCGAACGCCAGCGGCGTCGCATTCTCAAGAGTCGTCGCGTCGCGGCCCGTGCCGCCCGTGCCGCCGCCGAGTCGCATGCCGAGACACCCGTAGAGATCCGGCTCTAAACAGCCGCCATCTAAGAACTGCAGTCAATCGTTACCGCTGAACGGGCGTCAGTGACTGCAGAACACTTGTCTAGTCCGCGTCGTGTTCCACGATGGGGAACGAGAATGGGTTTTCGACCTCGAGAGTAAAGGGGGCGGCGATCTGAGGCCCGTTGGCGGCCAGGGTTTCCAGAAAGCCGGCCGGTGGTTCCACGGGCGGCAAACTTGCCAAAAGCATCGAGATTTGGGCTTCCCACGGTTCTTCCGAACCGCCCGACCAATCGATATTGAGCCCCGGTCGGGGCCCTAATACCTCATCACTAGGCATCGACTTCCTCCAGTGCTAGTGCCGCTCGGAGAGCGGCTCGACCTCGATGAATCCGACTTCGCACAGTCCCCAGGGGAATGTCGAGCGCGTCAGAAATCTCCTCGTAGGTGAACCCCACCACATCTTTCAGAACCACCGGGACCCGGTAGTCCGTGCTCAGGCCATTGAGGAGATGCTGGAGGTGCTCGGGGAGTTCGTTTTGGGCAGATTCGATGTCTGCTCCCGGTGAGCCGACCAAGACCCGGTCGGGATCGTCGGGCAATGCCACGGTGGGACGGCGATTCTGTTTACGGACCCGATCCAGGAAGGCATTGGTGGTGATCCTGCTCAGCCATCCCTCGATATTGCCGGGCTGATAATTGGCCAGTCCCCGCTGCACACGAAGGAGGACATCTTGAACCACATCTTGGGCGTCGTGGTGGTTACCGGTGAGGCGGTAGGCCAGCCCGTACAGAAACCGTCCGTGGTCTTTCGCGACTTCTTCCCAGGAAGGGATTGCGGTGACTTCAGACAGCTTTATCAGACTCCGACTCAGATCCGGCTTCTAGGCCTTCCTTGAATTCTTTTTGGGCTCGACCAAGATTCTTGGCGAGCTGGGGGATCTTGGCGCCGCCGAATAACAGCAGTACTACAGCCAGGATGATGATGAGTTCCCAACCACCGGGGGTTTTCATGCGAGCAGGCTCCTTAGAGAGGTGTGGTCGCATTGTACACCCCGGCGGGCGACCGCCACAGGTCGGCAGCCCGTGACCGTTGCCCGCACAGGGCCTCAAGCCCTCGAAAAACGCCGTTCTAGGCGGATTCGCCAGCGAGGGCGATCACCCGTGCGGCGCGTTCTTGGGCCCGCTGGCGGCGGATCCGGCGCCGTTCCCGCTCGCTCATTCCGCCCCAGATGCCAAACTTCTCGCCGTTGGCGAGGGCGTATTCGAGGCAGTCATCCCGTACAACGCAACCCCGGCAGACCTCTTTAGCCTCCCGTGTGGATGCACCTCGTTCGGGAAAGAACAGGTCAGGGTCGACACCGAGGCAGTTTGCGGATGTCTGCCAGGACGTGTCGATCATGATTTGTTTGCGAGCCATATTCCGGTTTCCTTTTTCGCCCTAGATGTTTTGACGGCGGGTTGATTTCGGTCATGGAACAAACGGCAGAGAGCGCCAGGTGTGCATACGCGAGGGAAAGACGAGCATCAATCCCCCACCAGGCACGAGTGAGGCGCTACGCTCACTGTTGCTTGCTCCGGTGTAATTACAACACTGTCATCCTGTGTTGGCAACCCCGCAACACCCTTAATTTCAACCTTTTGTGATTATTTTCAGATTCCAGACCCCAAATCGCGACCGACCGCGCATCTGCTACCACAAGGAGTAGTTGCGCCGGCCACTCGCTCGCGGGCCAGATCCTGTGCCGCGGTGGTGTCTGGCCCTGTAATTTGGCCGCTCACCAACGATCGAGGCTGGATTTTGCCCGGTTACGGGTGTACTTACAGCCGTAAATTCTTGCCCTTGAGGAAGTCCTGCAGAATGTAGGAGCCCAAGTTGTAGGGGTTGGTATGCAACACCCGGCCCTTGTTGATGTGGGCCATGGTGTTCACGAAATTCACCATTGCCGGCGAATCACCCAACATGAACGTGTTGATCCTTATCCCCGATTTGGTGCACCGCACCACTTCTTTGAGCGCCGCCCGTTCGGGAACCTCTGTATAGGGGTAGGTGAAATGCGACTGACCGGTTTCGTCGGTGTACGCAGTCGGTTCGCCATCGGTCACGCACAGGATCTGCTTGGTGCCAGATTGAGCGGCCAACATTCGCCGAGCCAAGAACAACGCATACGCCAGGTTTGTACCTTGAGAATGGGGGGACTCAAGGGTGGGGAGAAGACGACCAGGTACCTCTCGGGCGGCGTAGTTGAAGGCCACCAACCCGAAGTAATCCTTTGGGAATTGGCCTGTGATGAGGCTCTGAAGCGCCAGCGCCACCTTCTTCGCCGGCACGAAGCGACCTTCCCACACCATGGAGTAACTGATGTCCAACAACAGCACTGTGGAGCTGGCAACCGACTGTTCGGTCTGCTCGATCTCGAAATCGCTGGGCTTGAGCTTCACCGGCGAACCACCGCCGCCACGACGCACCGCATTCCCGATGGTTTTCTCAATGTGAAGGTTGAACGGATCGCCATACTCATATGGCTTGGTCTGGAAGCTGCGCTCGTGGCCGATGCCAACATGATCGACGTCGTGCCCGCCGAGCATCCCGGAATCCAAATCGGAGAAGATCTCCTTCAGGGCTTTCTGGCCAAGCTTGCGAACGCCGCGCGCAGTGAGTTCCATGCGTCCACCCTCGGTATGAATCAGCCCGGCATCCTCCAGATCTCGGGTCATTCCGGCCATCCGCTCCATCGAGTCTGCCGCAGCATCACCCAGCAGCTCACGGAGACCTTTCATGTCCAACTCAGAGAGTTGGCGGGGATCGTTCATCCCGCTCATGAAGTCCTGGAGCCGTTGTGCCGCCCCCATCTGGCGCATCGTATTTTGGGCCTCGCCAAAGCCCACTGGCATGCTGCCCGTCATCTGATAGCCCTCGCCCCAGCCAGCATCGGGCATGGCGCTTTGAAGGTTCTGGCTGAGGCGACGCATCTCGTCGGTCAGTCCCATGTCTTGGAGTAGGTTCTCCATCATCTGGCGCAGCTGGTCCTGCTGTTCGGGCGTCATGGAGTTGAACATGGCCTCCGCAGCCGCCATCTGCTGGGCCAGCTGTTCCAACAGTTCATCCAACGTTTCAGGATTGCCGGGGAAGAAGTCGCCAAACTCGTCCATGAACGCTTTGAAGTCCGGCTCGATCCCCATCTCCCGCTGTTCGAGCATGTCGTTCAGCGCGTTCATCATGGCCTTCTGACGCGCCAGGTCTTCGGGCGACATGTTTTGGATGGACTCTGACGTCTGATCAAAAGCGTTGTTGACCATCTCCTGTCGCAGCTTGTTCAGCAGGTCTTCGAACTGCTGTTGAGCTTCGTTGCTTTCGAATTCGTAGTTCTGTAGGCCTTGGACCCGGTTGGCGAGATCATCGGGCAACATGTCCAGCTGGAGCTGCTTGGCCGAGGTGGCCTCCTTGGCCAGGTCGGCGTTGCGCCGATCGAGCCCGGTGCTGGCGGGATCGTGGATCTGCATGTCGGCCAGCAGCTGCCGATCCTCCAGACCCTGCTGCTCCCGCTCCACGATCTGGTCCAACGCCTCAGCGATCTCGGCATACACCCCACCGAGATCACCGGATTCCAGCAGCTCCTGCCGCTTGGCCTCCAGTTCCTCCAGGATCTCCTGGAGCCCCATGATGCGCTCGCCGTTCCGGTCTTCCAACCCTTGTTCCATCATGCGCTGCAATGCGGACAGGGGATCACCGTTGAAGGCCAGTTGATCGGTCATCTCCCCGAGAAGGTCGAGCGCATCGAGGTCGAAGCCACTTTGGGAGCCGTCCCACCGTGAGTACCGAAATCGGTGCGCCATGGGCCCAGCGTAATGCCAGCGATCGTCCAGCGGAGAGTCGGCCGAGCTCAGCGGTTTCGGTCCATCAATGGCTGGCGGCCGACTCCTCATAACCAGACACACGGCGTTATGGTCAGGGCCATATGGCATCGCATCCATGGCTGGCGGACCCCGAACCCACGATCAAGACCCTGGGAGAACTACGCGAGAGCGGTTGGGTGAGCCGGCCGGTCAAGGACGAAATCCGCGAACACACGCTGGAAAAAATCACATCCGGTGAGATCATGTTCCCAGGTGTTCAGGGCTACGACGACACGGTGATACCGCAACTGCAACACGCCCTGCTGGCCAAACATGACATGGTGCTGCTGGGCGAGCGAGGCCAGGCCAAGACCCGGATCATCCGGTCCCTCACCGGTCTCATGGATCCATGGATGCCGATCATCGCCGGCTCAGAGATCAACGACGATCCCTACAGCCCGGTGTCCCGGTATGCGCGGGACCTCGTGGCTGCCGAAGGTGACGCCACTGCGATCACTTGGGTTCCTGCCGCCGATCGTTACGGGGAGAAGCTCGCCACCCCCGATACTTCCATCGCCGACCTCATCGGCGAGGTGGACCCCATCAAGGTGGCCGAGGGCCGGTACCTTTCCGACGAACTCACCCTGCACTACGGATTGGTGCCTCGCACCAACCGCGGGGTCTTCGCCATCAACGAACTTCCCGACCTGGCCGAACGGATTCAGGTGGGTTTGCTGAACGTGCTCGAGGAACGAGACGTTCAGGTTCGTGGCTACAAGGTCCGGCTCCCGCTCGATGTCATGCTTGTCGCCAGCGCGAACCCGGAGGACTACACCAACCGCGGCCGAATGATCACCCCGTTGAAAGACCGCTTCGGCGCTCAAATCCGCACGCACTACCCCTACGACATGGACATCGAAGCCAATGTCGCCCACCAGGAAGCCTTCATTCCGAACAACGGTCTACCGGTTCGAATCCCGGAGTTCATGACGAGCATCATCGTACGGTTCACCCATCTGGCTCGCCGTAGCGGCCAGGTGAACCAACGATCCGGCGTCTCGGTCCGAATGAGCACGACCAACTTGGAGACACTGGCCGCCGCCGCCACGGCCCGATCGCTCCGGCTGGGAGAGACAATCGTCGTTCCACGAATCTGCGATCTCGACGCCATCTTTCCCTCCAGCGCAGGCAAGATCGAGATCGAATCGCTCGATGAGGGGCGAGACGAAGAGATTCTCGACCTTCTACTTTCGGCGGCGATCGTGGAAGAGTTCCGGGCGCACATCGATGGTGCTTTGATTCATCAAATCACTGCATCGTTCGAGGAAGACGATTCGGTGGTGAGCACCGGCGACGATATTGTCGCCGCCGAGTACACATCGATCCTCAACTCGAAGCCCGCTCTGGCTGCAGCTGTGGCCGCGGTGATCGGTGACGAGACCGCTCCCGAAATGACCGCCAGCGCGGTGGAACTGGTGCTGGAAGGCATGCATCTCACAAAGCGATTGAACAAAGACGCCGTGGGCGGGCGCTCCAGTTTTCGGGCTCGCTACTAAACCCGCTCGCCGGCGGCCATATCCTCATGGTCCCGGCCTCGGGGAATCAAACGATGAACGGACCCACCCCGCATCCCGATCGTCATGATGAAGAAGACCGCGATCAGCAAGGTCGCTCCGCCTCGGAAGAGGATCGTCTCCGACAACGTGGTCCACTGCCGCTCGGCAAGAGTCAGGGCCAGTGCGGGTATCTGCAATGCGGCAGCAGCAAAGGCGAGGGCGGCGAACCAGCGCGGCATCTTCGGGTCGAGGAGGCTGGCTACGCCCACTGCCGCGGGAACGGCGAACCAGAACGAGCTCACCCAAGTGGTCAGCGTGGCCGCGTGAAATCGGAGGAGGAGATCCACCGACGTGGTTGTCGCCTCCGATCCACCACCTGCCGCCGCCGTGTCCTGGAAGAAGAAGAAAGTCATCGTGTCGGTGCCGAGGAGATGGATCGCACCAACCGCCATCCCGAGGGTGCAGATCAACGCAGCCAGACGCCCGATCGCTCGAGCTTCGGGAGCGGAAAGGTTGCGGGCCCACGTATCGATCACCAACGGGAAGACGAACAGAACTGCAACCGCGGCAAAGTGAATCGCCACCCAAAAGGCGCTGACGTGATCCAGGAACTGCTCACCGTCGCTATAAAGATCGGTGGTACCGAACGGGTGAATGACCAGGATGATGGTCAAAGCGATGGTGAATGCCAAGCCCACTCGACCTACGAAGCGAAGGGTGGCCTCGTCATCCGGCCTCAAGGTGTCATGCATCGTGTTGTTCCTCCTTTTGGATATTTTCGCACTTGAGGTCACGACGGTCAACGAAGAAGGTGGACTCAGAGGACTCATGGCCCTACCGAGCGTTGGCGTGTAGCGTGTTGGGATGGACCTGTCGGGGGTGTGGCGCGTCGCCAAGCTCGACGGTGATCTTGAAAAGACCGGGGCGGACCCAGAGCTGGACGACACCGGCTGGGCCGAACTCGAGGTGCCGGGCCACTGGGCCAGCCACCCAACCTTCCAACTCAATCGTGACGCGCTGCTTCATCGAAAACGTTTTACCGCCGAAGCGACTCCGGAACACAAACGAGACTGGCTCGTTCTTGACGGGATACTGGAGCAGGGTGATGTGTGGCTGGACGGTCGATTCGTCGGTACCACCAGCGGCTACTTCGTGAGCCACCGGTTCGAGGTCACCGCAGCGCTCCGCGCTCGAGCCGATCATCTGCTCGCGATCGACGTTGCCTGCCCACCCGCCGGTGAGGGCCCAAAACAATCGCTCACCGGTTCGCTCCAGTCGGGACCGCTGGCCCCTCCCCTTTCACCCGGGGGCATCTGGCGACCGGTTCGGGTTGCCCAGACCGGCCCCATCGCCATCATGCACAGCAGGGTGCTGTGTATCGCTGCCAACGCTACAACGGCGAAACTGCTGGTTCGTACAGTTCTGGATGCCCAAGAAGCCGCCGATGTTCGGATCGACACAAGTGTCATGGCCCCCGACGGCCAGTCCTCGGGCAGCCAGTCCGAACTCCACACGCTTTCTCACGGCGAAAACCGGTTGGAGTGGGTGATCACCATCGAACACCCGCAGCTGTGGTGGCCGTGGGCGCTCGGTGACCAACCGCTCTACGACGTTACCGTTGCGGTTCGCACCGATGACGACGACGTATCGGACCGCCGGTTTTGGCGGACCGGTTTGCGCTCGGTCACAGTGAAAGACCTGGCCTGGACGGTCAACGGGACGCGCCTGTTCGTGAAGGGTGCCAGCCTGGGCCCGCAGTCGGCCACATTGGCCAACGAAGAAGCCCGCTTGATCGCACACGATGTGGATGCCGCCAAGGAAGCGGGCCTCGATCTCCTGCGAGTCCACGGACACATCGCCCGGCCTGAGCTTTATGAACGGGCTGACGAAGTGGGAATGCTGTTGTGGCAGGACCTTCCGTTGGTGGGAACCTACAGCACCTCCACTCGACGGCGAGCTCGAACCGTGGCCCGTGAAGCCGTGGATCTTCTGGGGGCCCACCCTTCGGTGTCGCTTTGGTGCACCCACGAAGAACCCAATGGTGCTGCCGTGCCGAGTAACGAAGGGCCCGCCGAACCTCTCAGCCAGTTCGCCAAACGATTGAGCCGTCATGCGCTCCCGTCATGGAACCGATCGGTTCTGGGCCCAACGCTGCGACGTGAACTTCGCACGTCCGACCCCTCTCGTTCAGTCATCATGAGGTCCGGCACCGTGCCCGGGCTCACCAGCTCCACCGCATCAGACCCGCACCTGTGGTTGGGATGGCATACCGGTCGACACGAAGATCTCGCTCCGCTACTGCGCCGGTGGCCCCGTCTGGGCCGGTTCCTCGGCGGGTTCGGGGCCCAATCCATGCGGATCCGAGACTGGCCCACAACGGCGCCGTCGTTCGCCACCGCCGAGGTTGCCTCATTCCGTCGTTACCTTCCCCGCTCGGCCTACGCCGACGGTGCCGCCTGGGCTCGCGCCAGCCGGGCCTATCAGGCCGACCTGCTTCGTTCGCAGATCGAGACGATCCGGCGGCTCAAATACCAGCCGGCCCAGGGGTTCTGCCTCATGGCCCTGGTGGACGCTGAACCCGAGGGTGGCTTCGGGATCCTCAGCAGCGACCGCAGCCCCAAGCCGGCCTACCGAAGCGTCACCGATTCCTGCCGGCCGGTGATCGTGACCGCCGACCCGCTCCCGTCGCTGGTCACGCCGGGCCGGTTGATGGAGATCCACGTCCATGCGGTGAACGATCTTCACAGGAAACTCGCCAATGCCAGGGTGACGGCCACCGCCACAATCGGCGAGTGGTTCCACCGGCAGACCTGGCAAGGGGATCTGACCGAGGATTCTGTGGAGTTGATCGGCACCTTCCGTTTTACGATTCCGGCGATCCACGATGTGCTAGCGCTCACGATCGAACTCCAGTCCGACGAAACGAGCGATGAACCGGTAGTGGTGGCATCCAACCGCTACCAGAGTGTCGTGATCCCCCCTGCGGAGGACACCGCAACCCCCCGGGTTCGGATCTAGCCAGTCCATCAGGCGGTGCATTAACTGGTCGCAGGGTTTCCGGCGCTACGTTCATGTGTGGAAACATTGTCTTCGGCACCGCAACCAGCGCTGCCCACCTTGGAGATCGACGCCGTGGCTGCACCAACCACTTCCCGTCAAACGGGACCGCAGAAAATAACCAAGAAGGGGAAAGAGCTCCCATTCCCGCTGAACCTGTATCAGACGGCGGTCGGCAAGAAATGGGTCATGGCGGTCACGGGGATCGCCCTCATCGGGTTCGTGTTGGGGCACATGTTCGGGAACCTGAAGATCTACATCGGCCCGGTGGCCGAGAACGGCGTCTGGGAGTACGACCTCGACGTTTACGCCGAATTCCTGCGGGAGCTGCTGGTACCACTGTTCCCTCGCACATGGTTCCTGTGGCTGCTCCGCTTCGGTCTGATCGGAGCATTTGGGCTTCACATTCATGCGGCCTACTCGCTCACCCTTCTCAACCAGAAGGCCAACCAGGAGTACAAGTCAAAGCGGGAGTGGCAAGCCGCCAATTGGGCCAGCCGAACCACCCGCTACACCGGCACCGTGATTCTGGCCTACCTGATCTTCCATTTGGCGGACCTCACTTGGGGCCTTCTCAGCAGTGACTGGGAACGGGGCCATGTGCAGGCCAACGTGGTGAATTCGCTCAGCAACCCGGTGGTGGCGCTTATCTACATCGTCGCCAACATCGCATTGGCGGTGCACTTGTTCCACGGCGTGCGCAGTATGTTCCAAACGCTCGGGCTCAACAACCCCCGCTTCGAGCTCATCCGCCGGGCGCTGCAATACGGCATCGCCGGCATCATTCTGATCGGCAACCTCTCGTTCCCCATCGCCGTGATGACCGGCTTGGTCGACGCCGATGATTCCCGTATAGGCACCCCCGCACTAGAAAGCGCCGAAGGCAGCTAGACGCTGTCCAACCAAGGAGCCCCCACGATGCTTCCCGATTCCAAGATCCCCGAAGGTCCCATCGAAGACCGGTGGGACAACCACAAGTTCAATATGAAACTGGTGAACCCCGCCAACAAGCGGAAGTTCAAGGTGATCATTGTCGGCACCGGTTTGGCAGGCGCATCGGCCGCCGCCACGATGGGCGAACTGGGCTACAACGTTGAAGCCTTCACCTTCCACGACACTCCCCGGCGGGCGCATTCCATCGCCGCCCAGGGTGGTATCAACGCCGCCAAGAACTATCAGAACGACGGCGACAGCATCTATCGACTCTTCTATGACACCGTAAAAGGTGGCGACTTTCGCAGCAGAGAATCCAACGTCTACCGACTGGCCCAGGTAAGCGTTGACATCATCGATCAATGCGCCGCCCAAGGCGTCCCTTTCGCTCGGGAGTACAGCGGTCTTCTCAGCAACCGTTCCTTCGGTGGCGCGCAGGTGAGCCGTACGTTCTACGCCCGAGGCCAAACCGGCCAGCAGCTGCTCCTGGGGGCCTACCAGGCCCTCATGCGCCAGGTCCACACCGGCAAAGTGACGCTGCACACCCGTATGGAGATGCTGGATCTGGTGAAGAACGCCGAAGGGGAAGCTGTCGGAATCA
>JABDIY010000118.1 GCA_013003535.1 Acidimicrobiales bacterium
TCGGCTCCCAGCTCTCGATCAACTGATACCTGGGCGAAGGACTCGTCATCCCTTGCGATTTCGGTGAACGCCGGGCCAACAGCAGCGGCGTCAGATCAACGACACCGTTCGGTGCGATTGCGCCTCCGAGGCGCTCAGCTTCGGTTAGACGAGCGGCACCGACAGGCTTTCGCCCAGAACAAATGCAGAGTTTCGAGCTACGGATCTGTTGACCGTAAACGCGGATCCCGCTCAGATCCGGAGGGATGCTGTGACCTGTAGACAGACGCCGCACGGAGGTGGAACAGTCCGGCGATGAGTGGCAGCGGCGCGACATAGGCGAAGAAACCTGAGATTAGAAAAAGGCCTCCAAGAACGCTAAGCAAGAGCCCGATCACTCGGTGACTGTTGCGGGCCACCCTCCGCGCCATCCCGAGCGGATTGCCGTCATCGGACAACGCCATTCGAAGGGCCATCGGGACTACACCAAGTGGCGGCAGAATCGTGAACGAGTCGGCCAGTGAGATAGATCGTTCAGTCATCGCAAGCAGGAGAAGCGCAAGGTAGGCGGCGAGCCAGCCAACGGCGAGGTACTCGGCTTCCGGGGCTGGTGGCCTGACGGTCTGGCGTCTCCAGGACAGCCACGAAGCAAAGACCGCGGCGCCGGCCATGGCTCCCCCTACCGCGCCGGAGGTCAGGCTGTTGGCACGGGGCGCGAAGAAGCCTAGGTAGGTGAAGCCCAAGGTGATGGCTACGCCGATCGAGCCCCACAAGAAGGCGGCGCTTGGGTCAGTTTCAATGGGCGGACGTTTCACTGACTAGAAACATCGACACAGGGCAGTCAGATCTGTAAAGATCGGGCTGGCCGAGTTGCTGAGCACCGATCTCTACGTAGCCGTCAGCTCAGGGTTGGTCATGAGTACCGGGCCTATCGCCACCATCCGGTGCTCTCCCCCCGTCGCCGTGCCGGCGGTGCCGGCACCCTGACCGTTGCACGACAGGGCGTCGCAGCCCAATCACGCCGATGTGAGAGAATGGACCAACCCGGTGCTCCGCGTAGCCGGTCTGCAAGGAGACATGATGGCAAACAAGGACAAGGGCACCAGGGCCAATAAGAAGGTCGCTGCGAAGAGCCTGAAAGAGAAGCGCCAGGCCAAGCACGACAAGAAGGCGGACAAGGCCGGCATTCGCAAGCCGCTCTAGCCGGGCCGCCGCCTGGCGATTGCTAAAAGCCGCACCAGCACACAACGCCCGTCTTCGAGTAGCCAAACCTCCTGAGCTTGCCCTCCGCCTACCACTCCGTCCAGGTGCCACCAGTGGCTGATTCCCAGACCGAGGTTTCGGGGGCGGCACTAAAGGCGGCTTCGAAACCCGACAGCGACTCGTAGTACGCACCCATCCCAGCCGCGTCGGCCCACAGATCCAGACCGAGGACCTCCGCCGGTGCCGGCTGATCGGGCATCGGAAGGCGCACATACAGCTGATGTGAGATCTGGCCGTGCTGTCGGGCGTCGGAGATGGTCGGCTCGAGTACTTTGCGGAACACGTTGATGGCATTCTGGGGATCATCGACGGTTCCCCGTGCCACGCCCAGGTACCGGCCGG
>JABDIY010000160.1 GCA_013003535.1 Acidimicrobiales bacterium
GGCCGAAGCCGGGCACCGCCGTTCGATGATCGACCGACGAGAATCGGTCAGTGGATGGTGATGATCAGGGAGTTTCGCAGTAGTACGGACCGTCCGGGTTCTCGCAGGAGAACGTGAAGATGTACAGACCGTTGTTGCGGTCTGAAGCGAGGATCACCTGGGTGTCCTCACCGTCTATCTCCATCTGGTCCACGTGCACGCCCCAGAAGTTGGAGCCGCCGTCTTCCTCGATCCAGCGACCGACTTCGTGGACGTTCTGGGAGTAGCTGCCCTCGTCGTTGCTGTTGTCGTGGAAGTGGCCGGGCCGGTACTCGAGTGCCCGCATGCCGAGCGAGTACCAGGACACGAACATTCGCGGGCCTTCGGTGAAGCTGGGCGTGATGTCCTGCGTCAGCGGGTCCTCTTCGATGTTGTGCATCGTGAGGTCGCCGAAGTCGGTGCCCCAGCACACTTCTTCACCGTCGACGTCGCCGCATTCCTGTACTGCCTGCTCCGGGGCGTAGTAGCCTAGCTCATGGCCCGTCGGAACGGTTTCGGTATCACCACTCGCCATTCCTCCGACCGGAACGGTGATGTCGCCACCGGTGTTGTTGTAGACGTGGAGGTAGCCCCAACCGTCGAAGATCGACGATGTCGAGACGGGCAGACCCTGGTTGCCCTTGATGGCGTCGCCGTCGGACTGGCCGATGAACACACCGGGGATCACGGGCAGGGGCGGATCGCCGGCCGACATGTTGATCAGGCCGTCGCCGGCGTTGTTGGTGATGATGTAGCCCTCGTAGCCGGCGGCCTGGGCATTGAACCCCTTCACGGAGAAGAAGCACGCGCCGCGGTCGATGAGGGCGACCTGCGGTTCGGCCACGGTCGGTGCCGGGACGCTGACGCAGCCGTCGCCGCCGACGTACTCGACGTTGCCGGCCAACGTGTTCGGGTCGTCGCCGAAGAGCGCGACGCCTGCCGGGATCTCGATACCGTCATAGGTGATGGCAAAGCTCGACGGCGAGAAGTCCTCGTCACCGGCGAAGAGGTAGTCACCGTTGCCGCCGAAGACTGCGGCGTGGGCGTTGCCCTCGTACGGCTCGCCGGTAATCGGCTCGGGGTCGACGTAGGTGGTGTCGTCGAGGAAGACGGGGTTGGCCGGATCGGTGACGTCGAGCGTGACGAAGCCGAGGTCCCAGTACGAGACGACAGCCGTCGGAACGCCATCGATGATCTCCACCCAGTTGTCATGGTTGTTGATCGACGCCGATGAACCGGTTTCGAGCTGGTCGAGGTTCAAGCCCTGCGGAAGCCAGTCGAGCGCGCCGGTTACGGTGAGCAGTTTCGGCGACTGCGGCTTGGTGATGTCGACGAAGAACGTGTCGAAGAAGTCGAATGTGTCGGCGGTGCCGATCAGGTAGCTCTTGCCGTCCCAGTCCCAGGCGAACGTGTTGTGTACGCCTTCGAACTCGAGGTAGTTCTTCTTGAGCGCCTTCGGCTTGGTCGGATCGCTCACGTCGTAAAGGCTGATGCCGCCCTGGCCTACCTGGAACGGTGCGCCGCTGCCGTTGCCGTTGATGCCGGACTGCGCCCAGCCCGGGATCTGCATGCCGCACGGTTCCTGCGTGGTGATCAGGACGGCGGTATCCCCGACCTGGTGCACCTTGACGTCGTTGATGCGTGTGTTCGGCGCCGACTTGATCTCGGCCACTGTGGCGCCGGAGGTGTCCGGATACTGGGCGACTGCTGCCGCCATGTCGACGACGTAGACGCCGGCGTCCGAACACGGATCCTGGAACGTGCCGATGTAGGCATAGCCGTCGTGTGACCAGACGTCGGTGTAATTTCCGTCGACGACGCCGGCCAGCGTGTCGCGGCCGATCACGTCGAACCCGTAGTTCACGTCTTTCGGGATGTGCCCGTCGTTGCCACTGTCGTGGGCGAAGGCCACGGTCCCGGTTGTCATGGCCATGATCGCTGCGACGAGCGCGGCGATCACCAACCTTGGAGTAGTTCTTCGCATGAGTATTCCCCTTTTATATCCGGGCCGCCGAAGAGCCGTCGTTGGCCCCATTCAGGACCCTAGCAACAGCTACGAGTCCGTGTAAATTGCCGATTGCATCATGATGAGCGACCACCAGCTCATCGTGCTTGGTGACGACGTCGTTGCTGGCCAGAAAGTATCCCACCAGTGGACCGCAAACAGTTGGGATAGCGTCAGTTCTGCAGCGCGCCAGCCTGCTCAACCGCAGTCGCCGCCGATGTTGCAGACCAGGTCGCTGGCGGGGGTGTGGTCGATTCTCTTGGCGGTCCACCACCCATGGGGTCCGTCATTGCTGAAGGCGTAGGCGTTCGCACGGTTGGGGTCACCAGCCACGGCGATGAGCAGCCGTTCTGGTCTGGTCACGATGGGAACCAAGCGGTCGGGGTCGCTGGACTCGGCGAACACTGGTGGGAGGGCGCCATCGGCGACGAGGTCGGTGAGTTTGGGGCGGCCGGCACTGAGGTTTGTCCAGTCCCCGATGAAGCGTTCGAATGCTTGCGCAGTGATGCGGGCATGGCCGAAGAGCGCCTCCTGTACATCCGGGAGACGCCATCCGGCTTTGGCGAAGGTCCGAGCCAGGATTGGCGACAAGACCAGCAGTGGTTGGTACTGGTCGGTGCCGAGCCCGTGGACGTGGGTGAGGTCCCATGCCGACACGCGTGCCAAACCGTTCCCGAGGTAGGGGAGAATCGCTTCTGGGGTGGAGCCCACCACGCTGCCGATGAGGGCTCCACTGTTCATACGTGCCATCGTGACCACGTCGTCGCTCCAGTGAAAGCCCAGCTGCTCAGCGATTGATGGCCAGGTGATCTCGCGAAGGTACTGATGGTCCTCGGCGAGCACCGGACGGGCCGGGTTTCCAAAGGTTGCTTTGTCATGCTCGTCGGCGGTGAAACCGAGCACGTTCCGGAGATAGAGCCGGAGCCAGCGACCGACGCTGGTGTTGGCGTGAGTTCCCTCACGCTGGGCACCCGGTCCCGAGTTGAACCCGAGCGCTTTGGAGTTTGGCCCGTCCAGAATAATCAAGGCATCGGCACCGGTGGTGTTGCCAGAGTGCTCCGAGCCGTAGGTCGGGTCCGCAAGAATCTCTGCAAGTGCAATCAGGATCGGGAGATGCTCGGGTCGACAACCGGCCATCACGGCGTTCACTGCGATGGACCAGATTGTGAAGTCTCGGCCCGATGACGGGGCGATCCCAAGGGTCTTCCATGGATCGTGACCTGAGCCCTCTAGAAACCGCTCGACTCGATCGATCGTGGGCGGGATGATCGAGTTGCCGTCGCTCCACCCCATCTCGAGGAAGTGTTCGTTAACTTGGTCGATCGTGCCGGTGGCGACAATCTCGAGCGCAGCGGGTTCGGGGTTGCTGGGATTGGAAACCGGCCTGTCGCCAATCAAACCTTCGATGATCTGGTCAACGGTGGAGCCGACGAAGTTGGCGGTCATCTCCTCCGGCGACTGAGTGTCGACGTGACCGACGGTCACTGCCAGCGGAAGTCCGTCAAATCCGAAACCGCGTGCGGTCGCTCTGGCCTGCCCGGCAAAACCGTCACATATGATCGACACCGACGGGATGCCGGCCGATTCAGCAGCGATGGATGCCCGCATCACGGCGGGCGTACAGCTGCCTCAACAACCCATCCCGGACACAACTGCGTCTACGCCGCGGTTTCGGAGGTCGTCGGGTAGCCGACCGACACGTACCTTTTCGTCGGCGCCATGGAGGTTACCGAACTCGTCGTAGTTGACGATCTCGATGCCGTCGAAGCGACCAATCAGTTGGTCGGACAGAACTGGGAACAGCTCGTCGCCCCGGAAGAGATAGTCCCACAGGAACGCCACCCGTTTGCCTTCGAGAGTAGGTAGCCGCGTCGCCCGGCGCTGTTGCTGGACGCCTCGCGGCGACCGTGGCCATACGACTTCGTATCGTGGTTCCATCGCATTCATCTTGCCAAGAACGCTCTCCAGTCTCACCTAGTTCGGCAGAATGGGATTCATCGGTCCTCAGAGGGTACGTTCGGGACATGAGCGACCCATTGTTTGAGGTTGATGTTGCGGTGATCGGCAGCGGCTTTGGTGGCTCTACGAGCGCATTGCGTCTGACGGAGAAGGGGTACTCGGTAGCGGTATTCGAAGCCGGGAATAGGTTCGAACAGGAGGACTATCCGAAGACGAACTGGGATCTCCGCAGGTTCCTGTTCGTGCCGAAGCTAGGACTGCGCGGGATTCAACGGATGACGCTGTTGAAGGATGTGCTGGTGCTGTCCGGTGCTGGGGTCGGTGGTGGCTCTCTGGTGTACGCCAACACGCTGTACGAACCGCTGGAAGGCTTTTGGTCTGACCCGCAGTGGGCGAACATCACAGACTGGCGGGATGAGCTGGCCCCGCACTTCGCCCAAGCCCGGTTGATGCTCGGAGCCACCCAAGCTCCCGACGACACCGCTGCCGATGGTCTGATGCGGGGTATCGCGGACAGGTTGGGTGTGGCCGAAACCTACCG
The DNA here is from genome assembly GCA_013003535.1 of Acidimicrobiales bacterium. Classification (GTDB taxonomy): domain Bacteria; phylum Actinomycetota; class Acidimicrobiia; order Acidimicrobiales; family SZUA-35; genus JABDIY01. The sequence goes on from JABDIY010000160.1 coordinate 4,524, forward strand.
ATCGACGGACGTGGCAGTATACGTAGGCACAGCCGGCGAGAAGGTAGACGACCCGTACTTCGGCGGCGCCGGACCCGACCGCACCGGTTGCATTCAGTGCGGCGGATGCATGATCGGCTGTCGGCACAACGCAAAGAACACCCTCGATCGGAACTATCTCTATCTGGCCGAAGCCAACGGTGCAAAGGTCCACCCTGGTCGTCAAGTCGTGGACGTGGTGCCGCTCCCAACTGGAGGGTACGAAATCACCAGCGAGCGCAGTGGTGCATGGCTCCGAAAGGATCGCAAGAAAATCCAAGCCGAGCAGGTCATCTTCGCTGCAGGGGTTTTGGGGTCGATGCGCCTGTTGGCCGACCTCCAGGAAAACGGTCGGCTTCCCCACCTCTCGAGACGACTCGGCCGGCGGGTTCGAACCAACTCTGAAGCAATCCTCGGAGCTCAGGCGAAGAATGCCAACATCGACTACTCGAAAGGCCTAGCGATTACATCGTCGATCTATCCCGACGATCGAACCCACATCGAGCCCGTCCGATATCCCGAGGGTTCCAATGCCATGGGCATGTTGTCAACCATCCTGGTGGACGGTGGCGGCCGGGTTCCTCGTCAGGTCCGGTTCATCGGTCAAGCCGTTCGACACCCGATCCCGTTCATTCGGAGTTTGTCGGTTCGTCGATGGTCGGAGAGGACGGTGATTCTGCTGGTCATGCAAAGCGCGGACAACAGCCTGAACCTGAAGTGGAAACGGCGTCGGAATGGCTCCTTGAAGCTGACAACCGAGCAAGGCGAGGGAGATCCCAACCCCACCTACATCCCGATCGCCAATGAGGCGGCTCGGATCGCGGCCGGAATCATGGGCGGTCAGGCCGGGAGCGCGATCAATGAAGTGCTCCTCGACGTGCCAACGACGGCCCACATCCTGGGCGGAGCCTGCATTGGTGATTCGGCCGAGTCCGGCGTGGTTGACGGCTATCAGCGGGTTTTTGGTCATCCGGGCCTGTCTATCGCCGACGCCTCGACCATCAGTGCCAACCTGGGAGTGAACCCGTCGCTGACCATCACCGCACAGACCGAGCGGGCGTTATCGTTCTGGCCCAACAAGGGTGAAACTGACCCTCGCCCGCCGCTCGGGGAGGAGTACGTGCGGGTGGATCCGGTTGCCCCTCGTTCGCCGGCTGTGCCACCCCATGCGCCCGCGGCGCTGGTCTGGACCTAGAGCAGGTCAGCTCATACAGCTCCCACGTGTGGAGCGCTATGGCCGGTGACTTCGAAGTATTTCCGCTAGTTGCTGGATGTCGTCTTCGTGGTTGTAGAAGTGAACGGCGAGTCGCAGATTGCCGTCGCGAGCGGAGCAGATGATGGCGTGGTGCTTGAGCGCCGCCAAAAGATCGGCGGGATTCGCCTCTCCTAGTGGCACCGACACGATCGTGCTGCGATTCGCCTCCGGAAGGTCAACTGCATTCCAGCCGACCTCGACGAGCGACGCTCGTAGGAGGCCGGCCAACTCCCGGTTACGTTCATAAATCGCGTCAGCTCCGAAGTTCTCGAAAACACCGAGCGCTGCTTGTTGACCAATGGCGGCAAGCCAACTGATCGTGGTGTCAAACCGTGAGGCTGTCTGTGACAGGTTCATCTCCGGACCGAAGAAGCTCTCGAACGGAACGGCTCCAGCCTTCCAGCCAGCATTGACCGGCGTGAATTGAGCCTGCATTCCGGCGGACAGGTAGCAGTAGCCAATCCCGCGGCCGGCATTGAGCAGGAACTTGTGGTCCGGAACCGCTAGTACATCTATCCCGGCCAAGTCCTGCGCTACCGGAAGTGCTCCGACCAATTGGGCGCCGTCAACAAAAACGATCGCTCCGACAGCTCTGGCGATCCCACTGATCGCGGCGATGTCGGACCGGTGTCCCGTAGCGGTCTGAACGCCGCTGAAGGCAACGAGTTGTGTCCCGCCGTCGACGCAAGCGGCGATGTCGGTCGGTTCAAGCCCGCCGCTGCGGAACGGCACCTGGCGAACGTCGTAGCCCTTGGCGGCGAGCATCCGCCACGGGAAATGGTTGGAGCTGTATTCCCGTTGCCCGATCACCACATTTTGGCCGGGAGTTGCTGGCCCGAACTGGGCGGCGACGAACCCGGCCGCGGCGGACACCGACGCGATCAGGGCTACATCGGATCGGTCAGCTCCGATGAGGCCGCCAACCATTGCCCTTGCTGACTCTGCAGCCAGTTCGGCACGGGCATAGTCCAGTCCGTCTCGTGACCACTCATCGACGTAGGCATGGTACGCGTCGGTCACCGCCCTGCTCGCCAGACCTACGGCGGCGGTATTGAAATATGCGGCATGCTTCGTAGCCGGAAACAGTTCCCGGGCGGAACGAATATCAATCTGCGGACTGGATTTCGGCATGGGCGGACATTAGCTCCTGCCGGTCAATCGACAGCTTCCCTGCGAAGCAACGCAACTACCCTCGGGGTATGCGCCCGTCAGCGTTGGAGAAGGTTTTCGAACATGCCGAGGCAGCGTTCCGGTCAGCGCCAGGAATTCCGCCCGGAAGTGAGTCGCTCGCAGACCGGGTCTGGACCGCGCTGAAGGTGCCGTCCGAACAAGAGCATGTGATCGATCCTGAACCGCAGGCCTTGCCCGTGTGTTCATTCCTGACCGATGCCCTCCAGGACTCCATAGCACTTGGTGGACCGATCTCAGATCTAGCGATGGCCTTCCAGGATCTTGCTCTGGAATTGTGCTGGGAACGGCGTCGGAACGCCGAGACCGGCCCCGGAGCCTTCTTTCACGGGCACGCCAACGCGGTTCTTGCCGGACCGAACGGACTCGAACGCCGGAACGACGTGGTGGCGGGAGCCAGTCTCATGGCGCCGGGAGTGCGGTACCCGGATCACCGGCACCCGCCCGAAGAGTTCTACGTGGTGCTGTCCCCGGGGCAATGGCGACAAGGCGACGGGTCATGGTACGAACCTGGCCCCGGCGGTGTGGTGCATCACCCGCCCGGCATGGTTCATGCCATGCGATCCGGCGACTCGCCGCTTCTCGCACTCTGGTTTCTCTGGACGAAAGACTGAGCCAACTCAGCTGTTGGCGACGAGTGCGGCTTCGAGGCCGTCGAGAATGAGGTCGAGGCCGTAGTCAAACTCGTTCCGGAAGTCGTATCCGGGTTCGAGCGCCTGCTCAGTGGCGAACTCCACAAAGTGGGGGTAGAGACCGGGGTCTATGAATTCCATGAAGCCACCAGCGAGGTCAGCCATCTCCTCCCCACCGGTGGCAGGCATGTTGGCCTCCTGAAGAGCGAAGCCATAGAGGTAGGCGTCGATGAGGGAGTAAGCATGCCCTGTCATTTCAATCGAGAACCCGGCCGTTCGAAAGCATGCCAAAACAGCATCATGATGCCCCAGGATTTCTGGGAGCGGGGAACTCCGTGATTCCATCAGCGGCGTAGCCCATGGGTGGCGAGCCAGGACCTCCCGTGCCGACCGGGTTCGATGGGCGATCGCCGCCTTCCAGTGGAGGTCACCGGGAGGTCGATCGATCTCGGCGAACACGCGATCCACCATGCCGTCGATGATTGCTTCCTTGCTCGGAATGTGGTGGTAGATCGTCATCGGCTTCACGTCGAGGGCAGCGGCCAGGCGCCTGATGGTGAAGTCTTGCATGCCGACTGTGTCGGCAAGAGCTAGAGCGCCATCCAACACCCGTTCGCTCGTGAGCCGAGGGCCCTTGGAGGAGCTCTTCTTCTTGGCCCTAGTTGGCTTTGCTGTGGCTGCCACAGGAGCAGTGTTGATGTCCTGGCCGGGGGATCGTGTCATTTGGTTCTCATCGTACTTAGTAAGGACGAGAATTGCGAGGGAGCCGGTGCTGGTCTGGCTTATGGTGTTCGGGCTTCGAGCAGCGTCAACCCTGGTCCGCTGACCAGAGACGCGAAGAAGCCCGGGACCGATCCCATGCGAGACCGGTGCCCGGGCTTGTGCTGGTGGGAATCGCAGCTACACCGAGATGGGTTCCCGAACCTCGACTACCGGTGCAACCGAGAATGCCGGATCGCCCACCGGTGCGGAGACGACCTTCCCGGCCGAATCGATATGGAGTCGAAGGTTTGCGCCGTAGCCGGGCGAGCCATGCTCGGACACGTCGAGTCCAGCGAGCTCCTCCTCGCGACTGACCCGAAGAATTCCGGCTGCCTTCAACGCTAGGAAGAGTCCGCCGCTCGTGACGCCAACAAAGGCCGCGATCGCCAATCCTCCAAAGATCTGGGTTCCCAGCAGGCCAGCGCCGCCCCCTGCGAAGAGGCCGCTGTTGGCCCCGCCGGTGCTGTTGGTAGTTGCGAAGAGTCCGGTGGCGACGAGGCCCCAGAAGCCGCAAATCCCGTGAACCGAAATTGCGCCGACCGGATCGTCCACACCGGCACGCTCGATTGCGAGAACCGCAACCACAACGATCGAGCCGGCGATTGCGCCCGTAGCCAACGTTCCGGCAACGTTCATATCGCCAATCCCAGAGCAGATGGCGACAAGACCGGCGAGCATTCCATTCCCCGCCATGGAGACGTCCGGCTTCTTCAGAATTACCCAGCTCACCACCATGGCAGATGCTCCGCCCGCAGCAGCAGCGAAAGCGGTGAGGGCGGCAATGATCGGCACCGCTAGATCGGCCGCCAGTTCCGAGCCCGGGTTGAACCCGAACCAGCCCACGAAGAGAAGCATCACGCCGAGGATCGCCATCGGCATACTGTGACCCGGGATCGCTTGGGGTTTTCCATCCTTGAACTTTCCGAGCCGGGGACCGATGATGAGCGCTCCCATGAAGGCGGCGACGCCACCGACCATGTGCACGAGCCCTGAACCGGCGAAGTCAACAAAGCCTTGCTCGGAAAGCCAGCCGCCACCCCAGGCCCACGACACGATGATCGGATAGATCAACGCCGTAATGGCTATGGAGTAGACGAGGTACGCCTTGAATTGAGTTCTGCCTGCAACGGCACCGGAAACGATCGTCGCTGCCGCGGCGGCAAAAGCTGCCTGGAAAAGGAAATCGACCGATGGCACAAGGCCATCGACGTCCTGCGACATGAAGTCGGCAACACCGAATTGGGCGAAACCGAACCATCCGTTGAATGCTCCCGGGTAGGCGATGCTGAAACCGACTGCGCCGAACACAAGGATCCCTACGCATGCGTCCATCAAGTTCTTCATCATGATGTTGGCCGAGTTTTTGGCCTGGGTGAGGCCCGCCTCAACCAGGGCAAATCCCGCCTGCATCAGCAGCACCAAGACTGCAGCAATGAAGATGAAGATGTTGTCCAAAACGATTTGGGTGTCCATAAGAACCTCTCGGTAGTCGTTGTCGCAGACACCTTACGGAGTGCAAAGTTCTGCTTCGTATCGTGGCTGTTAAGTGCTGGTAACCGTCCTGTTTCCGGAATGTTTCGACGGCCCAGCCACCCCGTCGCAGGGTTATTTGATGAACAACATCTCCCGGTACTTCGGAAGTGGCCAGTACTTGTCGTCTACCTCGGCCTCGAGCGCATCGCCATGCATTCGCACCTCATCCATGAGCCCACAAACTGTCCCGGCACAGTACTGCATGTGCGCCTCGGTCGACTCGAAATCGCGGGGCTCCAGCGCCGCTTCCAGTTCGGTGACCGTGGCGAGTAGTGAGTTGGCGTTGGCGGCAACGGTCTTGGCGCCAATCGTGTCCAGCTCGACGCCCATCCTGGCAGCACCGTTCACCGCAGAAGCAAGATCGGACATGTAGGACATCGCAGCTGGGTACAGAACCGTCTTCGCGAGTTCGGCAGTCAGCTTTGCCTCAACATCGATCGAAAGGATGTACTGCTCTGCGTACACCTCGTACCGACTTTCGAGCTCGACGGGGGACAACACGCCCGTACGTTCGAACAATGCAAGAACCTCTTCGTCGAGGAATGCGGGTAAAGCGTCTGCTGTGGTGGGGATGTTACGCAGGCCTCGTTCCTCCACCGCCGCGGTGTGCCATTCCGCCGAGTAGCCGTCACCACCGAAGATCACGTTGCCGTGCACTTCCATGAGTTCCTTCAGGACTGCGGCCACGCCTTGGAGTTGGGTTTTCCCAGTTGCGAATTCGACCTCCAGCTTGTCGGCGATCCAGTCAAGCGAGTCGGCGAGAATAGTATTCATTGCGACGAGGGGCCCGGATACCGATTGGGCCGAGCCGACCGCGCGGAACTCGAAGCGGTTTCCGGTAAAGGCGAACGGTGACGTCCGGTTACGATCGCCTGGGTCGCGCTCGATCGGCAGGATCTGCGACAGGCCGAGGTCCATCATCCCGCCCTCGTTGGACACCGATACGTTGCCCTCTTTGATGTCGTTGAAGACCGCTTCCAACTGATCACCCAGATACACCGACAGGATCGCCGGCGGTGCTTCGTTCGCTCCGAGTCGGTGATCATTTCCGGCCGATGCGATCACTGCTCTCAGCACTGGTCCGAATTTGTGAACGCCCCGAATGACCGCTCCGCAGAACAACAAGAAATTGAGATTTTCGTGAGGGGTGTTCCCTGGATCCAGAAGGTTGCCTTGTGTGGAGTTGCCGACGGACCAGTTGACATGCTTGCCCGAACCGTTGATGCCGGCGAAAGGCTTTTCGTGAAGGAGACAGACCAGGCCGTGGGCCTTCGCCGTGGCCTTCATGACCGTCATCATGAGCTGTTGATGATCGGCCGCAACATTGGCGTTTTCGAAAAACGGCGCGATCTCGAACTGTCCCGGAGCAACTTCGTTGTGATGCGTTTTGGCGGGGATGCCGAGTTTGAAAAGTCTGTCCTCGAAATCCTGCATGAAGACCTGCACACGCTCCGGTATGGCGCCGAAGTAGTGATCGTCAAATTCCTGGCCCTTGGGGGAGGGTGCTCCGAACAACGTCCGACCGGCGAGGAGCAGATCGGGACGGTTGTGGGCAAAGTGGGCATCGATGAGGAAGTACTCCTGCTCGGCACCGCAGCTCGAATTGAGGGTTTCGATTTCCGTCTCGCCCATCAGTGTGAGCACCCGTTTCGCAGCCTTGTTCATGGCGGTGTTGGAGCGCAGCAAAGGGATCTTCTTGTCCAGTGCCTCACCGGTCCAGGAGAAGAAGACGCTAGGAATCATCAGCGTCGCACCGTTCGGGGTGGGCATTACATAAGCCGGGCTCGTTGGATCCCAGGCCGTGTAGCCACGGGCCGCGTTGGTCATACGCAGGCTGCCGTTGGGAAACGACGAGCCGTCGGGCTCGCCCTTGATCAGCAGGCTGCCGGTGAACTCGGTGATCGCATTGCCATCGGCGTTCGTGACGATGAATCCGTCGTGCTTTTCGGCCGTGATGTTGGTCATCGGAAAGAAGATGTGTGAAAAGAATTTCACGCCCTTGCCAAGTGCCCAGTCCTTCATCGCCGCTGCTACTACATCGGCGGTGGCCGGATCGAGCGGTGCGCCGGTCTGGACGGTCTTCTTCATCGCCTTGAATGCGCTCTTGGAGAGGCACTCCTCCATCGTTGCCAGATTGAAGACATCCGATGCCCAGATCGAACTCAACGGCTCGGTCTTGGCGGCAGCGGTCGGTGTTCGACCGACGACCCCATTGATCGCTTCAAGGCGGGTGGTATTGCCACTCATGGTCACTCTCTTCTCTGTCGGTTGGCGGATGGGTCTCCAGAAATTGACTCGAGAGACGCACAACGGCGAACGTAGCGAGGTGGTGATGGGTGAATTGTGCGATGAACTCTCAGTTCTCGCAGCGTTCACACGGCCGTGACGAGAGCTTCACTTTTCCCTGGCCGCCCCAACCTTCGGAATCCGAAAGGTTGGGGCGGTCAATTCAGCCGTCACCGATGGTTCGGGCTGTCAGCTACAGACGGCGGACTACTAGGAAGCAGGAATCCGCATCAGCAGAAGCTGACCCGACTCCCGCTTGATGAGGGTGCCGGGCTTCGACGTGTCGTCCTCGGCCACGTTCGTACCGTGTCCTTGCACTGTGAGAATCCAGGCGCCCTGACCGAACCATTTTGATGCATCCACGATGCCGCTGGACTCAAAATCTTCGTCGGTCACCGTGGCAACGGATCGCCACGAATTCTGATTGAACTTGTACTGCCAGATCTGAGCGCTATCGGCGTCTTCCTGCACCATCAAGCTCTTCTTGCTGGTGTCCACATTGTCTGGGCTGGTGAATGGCACATAGACGTCGGACCCGACGGCGTCACCGTCGGCGAAGATCGTCAAGCTGTCGACCTTTGTTGGATCGTCTTCGTTGAGAACCATCTTCCAGACCCGACCGTTGTCAGCCAAGCCCTGTCCAGGAGGCCGGTGCATCCGCCCCGTGTCCAGATTGGGGACGACTCGGCTAGCGCCGGTGTCGGCGATATAGACAACCCGGGGATCGTTCTTGTCCGCCGCAAGATCCTCGAGCCGGATGGCCTGGAAGACGTTGTTGTCGTTGGACCATTCCTCGAGGACCGTCTGATCGCCAACGGCAATTTCTCGCGGTACCGGGATGAACTCGCCCTGCATCGACTCGCCTACGGAAACATCGAGATAGTCGTTGGCCTCGTTGAACGGATCGTTCGGATCGGCCACTGGTGTTCCGTTGGAGCCGGTGACCCGGAACGCGTAGAGCTCACCCTCGTCCGCAAAGATCGCGTCCTGATCATCAGCGATGTACATGTACATCTGGGATGTGGCAGCGACGAAGGTGTCGTCCGTTGTGATCATCGCCAATCGATCCCACCCGCCCGGGATGATCACGGTGTTCTCGTGGTTGAGGCGACCCATGCCCGGAACGTCGGTGTGCTCTCCGGTGTCGGTGTTCAGCACGACTGCGAAGCCTCGCTGGACGCCATCAACGACATCGCTGGTTTCCTCACCCGTGAAGAAGACATAGTCATCGAGGCCTTCGGCCGGGCCGGACATGCTGGCCGAGCAGAAGCGAAGGAATCCCTCTTCGGGGCCGAGGGCGACCCAAGCGTCCAACACGTCGCCCTGCCGTGGACCTCCCTTGGAGCTGATTGTCAGTGCGGAGATCGAGGAGTCTTGGAAGTCCTGCTGGTCCCGGAACGGGATTGTTGACTGCTCGTGGGCCACGTAGACATCAACCGTGCCGTTGGCTGGGCCGGGCCGGAGGCCAACTCCGTCCGGGATGCCTTCGAATAAGAAATCGCCGACCGTGTCGCCACTGGAGATGATCGGCGTCACTTTTGCGCCGTTCGGGAGATCAGCGCTGAGTTGAATCATGGCGGCTTCGCTGGTTCGGAAGCCTGGTGGTTTGGGAGCGGCAGCCACTGGGGCAGCAGCCGACAGGGCCAGCGCGACCGCCACGGGGATGGCTTTCAGCGCATGGGGATGGATAATTTGTCTGGACATTGAGGGTTCGCCTTCCAATCGTGGTGCGCTCCGAGCCTTGCGCACATCCCGAACCCTAGGCATGTGTTGGCGAACTCGTCTAATGAAACGGCGAGAGTGTGGGCGCCTGCTCAGTCAACGACAAGCGGGGCTCAGGGTGATCATGTGTGGTCCAGACCCAAGCAAGACCCGCTCCCCGGCCACCTAACGTTCGACCTTCCACGCCGAAAGTGCCGGTCCGTCGCCGGGCAGCGAAATGACTCCGCTGCTGTTTTCGGTGAGATTTTGGGCATTCAAGATGCCGGTGAGACGTCGAGCTCCGAGCAAATCTGTGTCCAAGGCAACGGGCGGAGTTGACGCTCGCGCCGCGCGGATCAAAACCCGTTCGTCTTGGGTCTCCCGCAGGAATGTGAGTGCATCAAGGCGAACGTCGATCCAGCGGAATCCACCAGCGCTCAACGCTGCGTGGCTGTTCCGGACTGCGATGATCGAGCGATACCAGTCTGTGAAACGGGTGTCCCACTTGCCTGAATTCCAGGGCATTGGAGCACGCGAAGTCTCGTTGTCCGTCCCCTCTAGACCCACCTCGTCGCCATAGAAGAACGTTGGTGCGCCTGGGAGCATCATGAGCATGCCGACACCAACAAAAGACAGCTCGTCGGTGCGGGCGAGAGATCGCCACCGGGCGGTGTCGTGAGACGCCAGCAGCGACATCGAACCGACCGTGACCTGCCACGGCAGCCCACCTCGTACGGCATCCATCGTTTTGGCGACCTGGACACCGTTGCGCGCTGCGATACCGGGACCCGGAGTCATCGAGACGAGCTGCTCACTTTTCCCTAGCCAGGACACGATCGGCCGGCTCACCCCGCCATAGTTCATCACTCCGTGCCATCCGTTGCCGGGGGTGTCGGGGATCGCGTCGTGGAAGTGTTCGCCGACAAGCCAAAGTTCCGGGTCGATTTCCTCCATCGTTCGTCGAGCGATTCGGGCCACCTCGTGGTTGAGATCGAGCATGCCGAGTCGACCGGTCATGTTGGCAACATCGATTCGCCAGCCGGACATGTTGAACGGTGGTTGAAGGTAGTGGGCGAGAACGGAATCGGGGCCGTCGTACAACCGTCGGCGGAGTGAGTTGCTCCGGTGGTTGAGCTTCGGTAGCGACGGAACGTTCAGCCAGGATTCGTATTGATCCGGGTGATTGACGAAGTGGTACCAGCCCGCCTCAACCGAGTTGGCGTCGGCCTGTGCCGCCGTGAACCATTCGTGCTGGTCGCCGGTGTGGTTGAGGGTGAGGTCGGTCATGACCCGAATTTCCCGCTCTGCTGCGGCGGCCGACAGCCGGGCGAGAGCGGCGTCGCCACCGAGGATCGGGTCCACGTGATCGAAGCTCGCAGCGTCATATCGGTGGTTGGACCGAGCCGGGAACACCGGGGTCAGGTAAATACCGCTGATACCCAGATCGCTGATGTGGTCGAGGTGTTCAACGATTCCATCGAGGTCGCCACCGTACATCTGCGTCATGGCGTAGGCTGAGCTAATCGGCGCATCCCAGTTGCACCACTGGGCCCAGTCATTCTCAATCCGGTGCCGGCCCGAGGTTGCGAACCGGTCCGGGAAGATCTGATACCAGACCGTGCTCGGCACCCACGGGGGAGTCTTCCGCCCGACGAGCAGCTTGAAGTCCCACATGTCGGGCGGGTCCCAGTTGATCTCGCCGGCTGCGGTCAGCCATCGGTCGCCGGCGTCGTCCTGAACGAGGAAGCGATAGCCGACCACGGCTTGTGTGCACGGCAAGTTGAAGAACCACGAGCCGTCGCTGGTCTTCTCCGCATCATGCCAGAATGCCTCGCCGTCACGGACGAAGCGAAGGGACACCGCTTGGGCTCGGGGAGCTTCAACCTCGACGCGTACTACCTCGCCAACATCGGGGGTGGGGTTGTTGATCCACCGCCCAGACGGGTCGTGGTGAGCGTGGCCTAGATGGGTGGCTCTCTCCACGTCAGCCTTTGACAGCGCCAGCGGTCAGTCCTGAGACGATGTATTTCTGGAGAAAGAGGAAGAGGACTACGACGGGGATGCCGGCCATGACCGAACCGGCCGCGAACTGCCCCCATTCGCCGCCCTGGCCGTCGATGAAACGGAACATCCCGACGGCGAGCGTGAAGTTCTCCGATTTGCCTTGTCCCAGCACGACCGAGGCCACGAGGAACTCGTTGAGTGTGAACACGAACGTGATCAACGCGACAACCGCCAGGATCGGTGCCGCCAACGGAAGGATGATTCGGAAGAAGATCTGAGTATGCGACGCTCCATCGATGAGCGCAGACTCGTCGAGGTCACGCGGGATCGTGTCGAAGTAGCCCTTGATGAGCCAGGCATTCACCCCGAGCGCCCCGCCGAGGTAGATGACGAGGAGCATCGTGCGACTGCCCAGGCCGAGACCGGGAAAGATGCCGCCGATGTCGGTGACGAACACGAAGAGCGCCACGAACAAGAGCGTGGTGGGAAACATCTGAATTAGCAGGAGGCTCAGCAGCCCGGCTCGCCGTCCGACGAATCGCATTCGGCTGAACGCATAGGACGCGAACGCAGCGAGGCCAGTGTTGAGAATCGCTGCCCCTCCGGCCACGTACAAGGTGTTGAGAAACCAGTCGATGAACGGAGCCTCGGTTCCGTTGAGTAGCTCCCGATAGTTGATGAGTGAGAGATTGGTAGGGATCAGGCTGGAGCCGCTGAGCGTGCCAGCCGCGTTCAGTGACGATGAGATGATGAACAGCACCGGAAACAGCGCGAAGAACAGGGCGGCCACACCGACCAGGTGGCGCCAACCGACCTGTCGAAACCACTTGCCAAATGGCTGACGAGCGACAGTGGCGGGAGTAGCTCTGGTGCCCGTAGCGGTTCCCGCGGGAGCGCCGAGGCCGATGTCGGTCATATTTCCTCCAACTTTGCGGTCTTGCGGAAACTCCACGCGCTGAACATGGCTACGTGGAGGAAGATCAGTATTGAGATGGCCGTGGCGAACGCCAGGTCCTGGCCCCGGCCGCTCTCGAATGCCAACCGGAATGTATAACTGACCAGGATGTCGGTACTGCCGGCAGGAGTCTGAGCCCCCGGTATGGGAGGTCCGCCCCGGTTGAGCATGTAGATGACATTGAAGTTGTTGAAGTTGAATGCGAACGAGGCGATCATCAGTGGCGCCACCGCTATGAGTAAGAGTGGCAGCGTGACACTCCCAAATGCCTGGGGGCCACTTGCGCCGTCGACGTTCGCCGCCTCAGTCAGCTCTTTTGGTATCGATTGGAGCGCCCCGGTGCTGACGAGGAAAAAATACGGAAACGTTAGCCAGGTGCTGACCAACAGCACCGAGCCGCGCGCCATCCAGGGGTTGGTGAGCCACGGCGTACTGAGGCCGGTGAGGTCATTGATGATGCCGAAATCTCTGTTCATCATCCCCTGCCACACGAGGACCGTGAGGAACGACGGCAATGCGTACGGGAAGATAAGGAATGAACGGTAGAAACGTTTACCGCGCAGGTCGGGATGGTCGAGTGTGATGGCAAGCAATAGCCCTAGCGCGAAACCGAAAAACACAGTGCCGGCTGCGAAGGCCCAGTTCCACACGAAAACACGTAGGAACGGGCCGCGAATTGCCTCGGACGCGAACACCCTCTCGTAGTTTTCAAATCCGATGTTGATTTGCCAGCCCGGGTTCAGCCGGGCGCCGCTTTCGGCACGGAAGAAACCATCGACCGGGCGGTAGATCACGCCAGTTTCTACGTTGCGCATCACGTCGGCGGCTTCGTCGTATTGCAAGCTGTAGCCCACCACGGCGGCACGACTGAATGTCTTGAGTACGATTACGCCTTCTTCTGCGGGAACTGCGATCTGAGAGAGCTCGGTCTCGAAGTCAGCGGCCTGGCCGAGGTTGAGGGCAGTGAACGCGCCAGCTTGTTGGACGCGCTCGCCGTCGAACACGACGTCGGCCGGATCGATGACTATTAATTCTTCGTTGGTGCCTACGAGAATCTCAGGAGGATCGGTGCGCTGGTCGATGAGGATGATGCCGAGCGTTCCGTCTTCGGACTGGGCGGCTCGTGCAACGTAGGAGATGCCGCTTTCCGTGGAACCCACCGAAGTTGAAATCACCTGCTCGATGGCGGCGTCCTTGTCGAGGATGTTACCCGTGCCGAGGTTGGTGGTTGAGATGTACGCCGTGTAGATAACCGGGTAGACCTGAAAGGCCAGTAGGAACAGTGTGCCGGGCAGCAGGTACTTGATCGGGATGGCCCAGCGGGCCTTGGTCAAGTAAACGACGTCGATCGCCACAGTTGCCAGAACCACAAATGCCACGCCCAACCAAACCCGCTCGGGAATGAGTTGCCCCAGCGTCCAGAGGGACGTGGCATTGATGGTCGACAGAAAGATGATTTTGGCGACGAGACCGAGGGTTAGTCCGCCTAGCGGAGCACGACTTCTCTGAGCCGGTTTTTCGCTTGTGGACCGTGACTCCTCGATCTCGACGGCCATGGGAGATCAACCTTCGATAAGCGTGCGGATCTGCTCGGCAGCGTTGGTAAAGGCCTCGTCGCCGGTGCTTTCGCCAGACAGGATCAGCGCATACGCATCGGTCCACGCGGCCCAGACCGAGCCCATCTCGGGGATCGCAGGCATGGGCTGGCCGTTGATGCCGGCTTTGCCGAATCCTTCGATGTCGGGATCAGCGGCCGCAGCCGCATTGAAGGCCTCAGTGAGTGCGGGTGGCCGTCCGCCAGCCTGGAAGAGAGCGGTTTGCGCCTCTAGAGTTGACATCACTTCGGTGATGAAGGTCTGGGCGAACAGTGGGTTTTCCGCATTGGCTGAGACCATGAATCCTTGCACCCCGACGAAGGGAGCTGCGGTGGTGCCGGCGAGCGGTGGAATCGGCTCTACCACATAGTTCACGCCCGCGGACTTGAAGCCACGATCGGGATCGGCGACGGCCCATGGGCCGGTGATCGCGAACGGTGCGTTGCCCTGGCCGAAGCTCTCGATCATGACGTCATAGCTCAAGCTGGGCTGCAGCAGGCCCGACTCGGCCCAGGCTTCGAATTGTGCGCCGGCGGCGAGGCCACCAGCGCTGTCGAGACCTAGGTCATCGGCATTGAGGCTTCCATCGGCATTGCGACCGAACAGGTAGCCGCCAGCAGCGGTGTACAGCGGGAAATCATGGAAGGGATCGCCGGGGTCGTTCTGAATTGCCAACGCAATCTCCGCGTCACCGGACTCAACAAGTCCGAGAGCGATTGTCTCGAGTTCCTCGAGCGAGGCCGGGGCTTCGGGAACGAGGTCAACATTTCGCATGAGTGCGATGTTCTCGATGGCGTAGGGCACTCCGTAGAGCTGACCCTCATAGCTCATGGCGTCGATTGCCACGCTGGAGAAGTCGTCGGAGTTCGGAAGGTCCACCGGGGCGAGCAGGCCGGAGGTCACCAGCTGGCCGAGCCAGTCATGCGCACCGATGAGAACATCGGGGCCTTCTCCGGCTGGTCCGGCGGTCTGGAGACGATCGCGAATGTCACCGAAGTTGACCTCCTGGACAGCGACAGTGATGCCGTTCTCTGCGCCGAAGGCTTCAGCGAGCGGCGTGATCACCGGCGTGCGGGTGTCGTCGGCCCAGATAACCAGGTCGGCATCGGCGCGCACAACCGGTGCGTCTTCCTCGGCCTCGGTAGTAGTGGTCTCCTCGACCTCGGCCTCGGTAGTAGTGGTCTCTTCGACCTCGGCCTCGGTGGTTGTGGTTGCGGCCGAATCTGTCTCTTCATCACCGCTACCGCAAGCCGCGGCAGACAGTGTGAATGCAGTTATGAGCGCCAGTAACCAGCGCGCCTGCTTGAACTTCATGTGGATCCTCCATGTCGTTGCCGGCGTCTGGCCGACTGAGCTGGTATTTCGCTGGTGATTGTACATGTGGGGGTTCGATCCTATGCGTTACCTCGGTGAAGCCTTTGGACCCTTCTTTTGGGAAGCTCTCCGATCCTCCTGCGGCAAGGCAGCATTCGTCTCGCCGCAGCGGCTAGCTAACAGCGACGATGAGTTTGTCGTCAGGGCCAAAAACCAGGAAGTGGTCGATTCGGATACCGATATCGGTGTCGGGGGGAGCGTTCAGTGCCTCGATGGAGACAATTGCGCTTCCGATCTCTACCTTCGTCACCGGATGACCCGAATCGAAAGAGTTCCCGACTACCACGGCTCGAGTTGACGAGCTCGGAACCATGCGAACGCCATCGGGCCGAAGTCCGATGCGAACCTTGGCACCCACGTGGCTGGAGAGTACTGGAGCCCACGCCCTCAGCGAGAAGTTGCCGTGGGTGAGCCAGAAGCCCCGGGTATCTGGCTGGACCGTGGCATCAATGAAGCTGATGGGGCCGGTCAGCCAGGCGATGTGGGTGTCGGCCGGGGCAGCATAGACGTCCTGTGGTGGTCCCACCTGTTGGATACGACCGTCCTCTATCGCCGCAATCCGATCGGCCAGAGCCATGGCTTCTCCCGGTTCATTTGTGGCCAGGAGTGTGGTCACTCCATAGCCCTGCTGGAGCTGGCGCAGATCGGCACGTAACCGGTACCGGGTTGGTCGGTCCACATGGGCGAGAGGCTCGTCTAGTAACAAAACCTGGGGGACCCTCACCATGGCTCGGGCGATTTGCACAAGCTGTTGGTGTCCGGCTGACAGTTGCTGGGGCCAGTGTTCAATCATTTCCGTGAGTCCTAGCGCCCGAGCCTCAGCGGCAACTCGCTTGCGAACAGTCGGTTCTTTGACCTTGCGGATGCGGAGCGGGAAGCTGATGTTGTTGCGCACCGTGTGGGTCGGGAATAAGGCAGCTGATTGGAAAACCATGCCTACATCACGCTCGGCGATCCGTACCTTGGTGACGTCGACATCGTCGAACATGACTCGCCCGGAGCTGATCTCATCGACCCCCGCCACCGCTCGGATCACCGACGTTTTCCCGGACCCTGAAGGCCCAACCAGGACGAGCAGTTCGCCTTGGGCAACCTCCAGCGACACGTCATCGAGGATCCGCGTGCCGTCGGGGGCCACCATGGCCACCGATTCGAGCCTCACTGCCGACACATCCCGAGCCTAACCGGCCGTTGTTACCCCTACTCGACCGCCATCACGAGACCATGACTGCCGACATCCCCAAATCTCGGTCATCTTGCTTGTGGCCGCTTCGGGGTTCGGTAGGCGAA
Organism: Acidimicrobiales bacterium; assembly: GCA_013003535.1. Lineage (GTDB taxonomy): Bacteria > Actinomycetota > Acidimicrobiia > Acidimicrobiales > SZUA-35 > JABDIY01. Next base: position 21,117 of record JABDIY010000160.1, read on the forward strand.
CTTTGCAGCGGCCAGGTTTGCGGTTTCCGATCGTTCAGGCTGCCAGTCGCGCAAAATGGCGCCGCCCTGATGGTTGATCGGGAGCGCGTCAAGGTAGAACGTTTCTGTGACTCTGTTCTCGGCGCGCAATATCTCGCTGTCCACCGTTCCGGTTCCTCCGAAAGAGATCTGGTCCCTCATCACAGACCCGGAAAGCCTCGCGTCAATGACTCCGCTCGTCCGGTCGATCACGGCATCCGGTGACCACTGGCGCTGGACGCTGAACGGGATCGAAGGCCTGGGCTTGAAAATCGAGGCTGTATTCACGGAGCGAATGGAGTTCACCGACCAGCGTCAGATCGTGTTCACCCACGATCCTCCTCCCGACTCCCACGAGCGGGCCGCCGTCGAAGGCATCTACGACCTCACACCAGTCGGTGACGCCGCTACGGAGCTTCAGGTAGATCTCACGCTCTCGGTTGACCTCCCGTTGCCGAGTTTGTCTCGAATGGCGGTCGAACGAATCATGCACGCAACGATGCGGGCCACCGGACAACGTTTCGCATCCAATCTGTATCAGCGCCTTGGCCTTGACCCGGATGACGTCGCCATCGCAGAACTCCCCATACCCCGGAATTGAGATCTGAGCGAAGTATTCCTTACCGAGTGCGTCCTCTTTGGGCGGCCAGAGTTAGGGTCAGCCCGTGAAGAAGCTATGGAAATACCGCGAGATCGATGCCCCAGCCGATGACCTCTGGCGGCTGCTCACCAATCCCCAGGAGTGGCCAGCGTGGGGCCCGAGCGTGCGTAGTGCCACCGTGCACGGAGACAGCTTGGAACGCGGGGCCAAGGGCCGGGTGACGACGGTTGGTGGACTGGAACTTGAGTTCGAGATTACCGACTTTGAGGAAGGGGAATTCTGGGCCTGGAAGGTGGCCGGTGTCCCTGCCACCCATCACACCGTCGAGTCGCTCGGACCCAACCAATGCCGGGTCGGATTTGGTGTCCCGCTCATAGCCGCACCGTATTTGGCAATCTGCGAAGTAGCGCTCCGGCGGCTTGACACAATGAGTGAACAAAAGACGGCGAATCGATGAAGGTCGCAGTGATAGGTTCCACGGGCTATGTCGGAGGCCGACTGGTGCCGGAGTTACTTGCCGCAGGCCACGAGGTCCGCTGTTTGGCTCGAACCCCGGCTCGGTTGGATGGGGTGGAGTGGCGGCCCAGCGTCGAGGTCGTGGCGGCCGACGTTCTGCAGAAGAGCTCTCTCGACGATGCGCTACGGGGAATCGGGACCATCTACTACCTGGTCCATGCGATGGGTCAGGACGGCGACTTCGAGGAGAGTGACCGAATCGGCGCCGAAAACACCCGCCGTGCCGCCGAGCAGGCCGGCGTATCAAGAATCGTCTACCTCGGCGGGTTGGGCGAAGACGATCCGGAGCGGCTCTCCAACCATCTGGCGAGCCGACACGAGGTTGGCCGAGTCCTTGCTGACGGCTCGGTTCCGGTTACTGAGCTACGCGCGGCAGTGATTATCGGCTCCGGTAGCGCCTCGTTCGAAATGCTGCGCCACCTGGTGGAAGTTCTCCCAGCCATGATTTGTCCGCGGTGGGTTACCACAACCAAATGCCAGCCGATCGCAATCGCCGATGTCCTGCACTATCTCGTTGCGGTCATCGGGATACCTGAAGCCGCTGGGCAGATCCTGGAGATCGGTGGGCCCGACGTCTTGACCTACCGAGACATGATGGATCGTTATGCGGCCGCCGCCGGACTACGACCCCGGCTGATCATTCCCATCCCAATCCTGACACCGCGTCTGTCCTCACACTGGGTGAATCTGGTGACTCCGCTGCCGTATGGACTCGCCCGTCCACTGGTGGACAGCCTGACCAATGATGTCGTTGTGTCTCCCGAACGCGACATCAGACGACTGGTTGACCACTCTCCCTTCACCCTCGACGTCGCGATCGAGCGGGCGCTCGCCGTGGTCGGAGATCTGCGGATGAAGACCAGCTGGATGGACAGCGCCCGGGGCAACACATCTGCCTCGCCCATGCCGTTGGATCCCGATTGGGCCGGTGGCACCATCTATGAAAATGTTCAGGAGGTCACCACCACGGCGAGTCCGGACGCATTGTTCTCTGCGGTTTCCGGAATCGGTGGTGAGCGCGGGTGGTATGCGGCAAATCCTTTGTGGACCATCCGGGGTTGGCTCGACAAGGTCATCGGCGGAGTGGGTATGCGCCGGGGTCGGCGACATCCCGACGAACTCCGAGTTGGAGACGCTCTCGACTTCTTTCGAGTCGAGGCCTACGAACGGCCCAGCCTTCTGCGTCTCAGGGCGGAGATGAAGGTTCCCGGAGGCGCATGGCTGGAGTGGCGTATCAGCACCGATGAATCCGGGACAACCCAGTTGCGGCAGCTCGCCCGATTCCACCCCCGCGGCGTGCTCGGGCGCGGTTACTGGTGGATCCTGTTGCCGATTCACAAGATCATCTGGAAACAACTGGTGGAACGGTTGGTACGCCTAGCCGAGCAACGAAAAGCCTGAGCGGCACTACCGTCAGGCAACTACAGTCACCCACATGAGCCAACCCCCAAGTAGATTTCTCCGCTACGCCGTCCTCTTGATCGCGGCTGCGTCGGGCGCAGGGGCGTGCGGTAGCACGGAGGCAGCCGCCGATCCCGATCGATTTTGCGAGATCTTGGCCCAACTCGACGCACAAGACACGAGTGGTCTTCCCGCCGATGAGGCGTTGACGATCATCAGCGAGGGTAGGGCGCTTTACGTGGAGGGCGTTGAGGTTGCGCCCGAGGAGATCAAGGCTGAGGCCGAAACGTTTGCGAATGGTGTGATCCAGATTACAGACCTTCTCATTGCTGCCGGAGGCGATGAGTCCCAGGTAGATATTGCGGCAATGGAGTCCGTGACCGAGGACATTTTGACCCCCGAGTTCGACGCCGCAGCTGGTGAAGTGAACGCATGGAAAGCCTCGAACTGTTCCTGATCCCGTGTGGGGTTCAGCGTGGATTCGAGTGCTAGCAGTGCGCCGATTCCCTCGCTTGTCAGAAAACTGTCCTCAGCAAGGACGAGACGGAGCGCCATCGACGCAGCCTATTCCTGTGGGCCGGAACGTTCTTGCAGTGAATTCACAGCAAATGCTTACGCAGCGGGGCATCGGAATTCACAAGTAACTGGCCATCCAGTGAGCGATGCGGTCGATGGCGGGGCCCACAAAGGATGGTTGATCATAGAGGTCGATGTGGTTGGTGGTTTCGAGCCACATGAGCTCTTTTGTTCCGTCGATTCGGTCGAACGCGTCTTGAGCTCCGGCCGGGGAGCAGAAGTTGTCGGTGCGACCATGAACGATGAGGGTCGGGGTGGGGCCAATGAAGTCGGCACCGATGGCGAGATCGGTGGTGAGGAGTTCTCGTATCGAAAGTCGAGTCATCTGGTTCTTCCATCCAGGCGCAGCTGAGCGTTCGGTGCCGTAGTACTCGAACGGCTCGGCACCAGGCATAGCGGCGTCTTCGCCGTCCACGTCGGAGACCGCTTTGATGTAGTCGAGTTCCCCGCTGGCGTGTTCCCGGCCCGCTACGGCAGCGAAGCTGGTCATCATTTGGCGGTAGCTGTCAGCGCCGATGCCTTCACGCATCACCTTCGGATCGTTGAATGCTGCGGCCACGAGGGCGAGGGCTTTGATACGGCGATCGACGGCGGAGTGTTTCAGTGCGTAGCCGCCGCCCATGCAGATCCCGACGCAGCCGATCCGATCAGCGTCAATGGCTTGATGATTGGCGAGGAAGCTTGTGGCCGCGGACAGGTCCGCGAGTTTGCCAGACGGATCTTCGTGCTGGCGTCGGTGTCCGTCACTGGCGCCGAAGTTCCGGTGGTCGAATGCCAGTGTGGCAAAGCCTCGCTCGGCCAATCGCTCGGCGTACTGACCGGCAACTTGTTCTTTGACGCCCGTGAAAGGGCCAGTGAAGACCAGTGCGGGCAACGGCTTCTCTTGATTGTCGGGCAGCCGCAGGTGCCCGGCGAGGCTCAACTCGTCGGCCATGATTCTCACGTTGATGGGCTGAATGGTCGTGGTCATCGACCAAGCAAAGCACAGACATTTCGCCGAGAACAGACCACTGCATGGTGGGATGCCCCTTAGATCAGGATGTTAGATGACCGAGCAAGGCCGCTGCGGCGAGTTCGGGTTCGTCCAGCCAGGGAGCATGACCGGCTCGTTCGACCATCTGGAGGGAGGCGTTGGGCAGTTGCCCAGCGAACTCTTCGGCGGAATCTTGTCCGCCGAACAAATCGTCGCTTCCCCAAAAGAGATGCACTGGTACCGTCACTTTCGCCAGGAGATCAGCTGGGTGCCGCACGGCCTCGGTCGGTCTCCTTAAGCCGATCGGGCGCGGATTGTAGGTTGAGTCGTTGCCGAAGGTGTCGGTGTAACGAAGGAGGGCCACCATCCACAGAAGCATTTCATCGCTGATCTTGCCGTTCTCGAAAGCGCCACGCATTCCGGCAGACTTCACCATCGCTCGGACCATGCCCTTGGTTAGCTTCGGGCGTTTCGGCAGCAACCAGGCCGGTGCCGGCAGCCGCATTGAAAGGGGAGCGTCAACAACTCGTGCTCCGCCCTGGAATGCCAGGCCGGTGATGCTGATGAAACGATCGGGATGGGCTGCTGCACTACGAAAAGTGAACCAGCCCCCCAGCGAAGTGGAGACCACATGGGCTCTTTCAAGGTCGAGAGCATCGAGCACCTCGGCAAGCAGTTCGTCGGCGAAGCGCTTCTGACGTGGCAAGTCGGTTGGAGTTTCATGGGGCAGAGAGCTCAAACCAGTGCCCGGCCGATCAAGCATGAAGCAGCGAAACCCCGCTAGCCGGCCTACCAAACCGGCGAATACTGCCCCGGTTGACATGACACCCGGTACGAACAACACGGGTGGACCTTTACCACTTACGAGCAGGCGAACCGTGCCACCGAGGTTCTCGAGGCTTACGACGATCTCCTCGGCTCGCACACCTTCAGAGGCCAGAAACGCCGTCTCCGCCTCCTTGTATTTCGTGGACGAATCAGCCATGGTGAACCTACTTTGTCAGCGACTGTCTACAACGGCGATTCTACGTTCTCCAAGTGGGCAGGAGATAGATCGCGTACCATCCGCTGGGAGAGCATGTTGGAAGTCGAAGCGACTGGGACAGGAACGCCTTGAAGAAGAAGACGGCTGAGCTGTGGGCCAAGCAAGACAAGCACGGCGGCGACCGTTGGCGGCTCTTTTCGGCCGTGGCAACCGTGGTTGATGGGGACACCGTTCTCTATCCGGGCAGTTACGTGGATATCGCTCCCTCATTCGTATTTCGTTCGGTGACCTACCTCGACATCGATAGTCGAGCCCACCGGTTCTTCGCCGATGCCGATGGCGTGCGGGAACTCGTTGCCGAGCATGATGGCCCGAAAGATGTCGAGATCGCATTCATCCACGGCGACTACACGGGCGCTCTGGATCTGCCAGAGGAACACTACGACCTGTTGGTGTCGCTCTACGCCGGTTTCATCAGCGAGCATTGCACCAGCCATCTAAAGATCGGGGGCACTTTGCTCGTCAACCCCAGCCATGGCGATGTCGCCATGGCGTCGATCGACCCCCGCTACTCGCTTGCCGGGGTGGTGAAATTGAGCGACGACAAGTACCGGGTAGAAACCAGCGACCTCGACACCTACCTCATCCCCAAAAAACCTCAAGCTGTCACAATTGAATCGCTCCATAAGACCAGGCGCGGCATCGCCTATACGAAATCACCATTCGCCTACCTCTTCACCAGAGTGGCCTGACTCACGCACGGGTCCTGTTCCCGAAGTGCCTTGATCCGATGCGCCCGAAATCCTTCTGCGCCCGGGCGACTTCCCGATACTCGTTCGCCGGCGACCGGCTTGTTCAGGGAGCGTCAGCGAAGCGAAGGTACGGCTTGATTTCTTCGACGTTCTTGAACTTCGCTTTTGCATCGTCGGTGGACATCGTGGGGGAGATGATGACGCGGTCACCTGGCACCCAATCCGCCCCGGTTGCCAGGCCTTCGGTTTCGGTGAGCTGAAGACTGTCGATCACACGCATGATCTCGTCGAAGTTTCGTCCCGTTGACTTTGGATAGGTCAGCGTGAGTCGGATCTTGTTGTCCGGGCTGATGATGAACACCGAGCGGACTGTTGAGGAGTCACCCTCGCCGGGATGGATCATGTCGTACAGTTCCGACACGGTCTTGTCCGGGTCGGCGATGATCGGGAAGTTCAGGTCGGTCCCACCTAGTTCGCCGATATCAGGAGCCCATTTGTGGTGATCCTCGATGGGATCCACCGAGATAGCGATCGGCTTGGTGTTCCGCTTGGCGAAACCCTCAGAAAGGGCTGCTGTCCGACCAAGTTCGGTGGTGCAGACAGGGGTGAAATCGGCCGGATGGCTGAAAAGCACCGCCCAAGAGTCTTTCTTCCATTCGTGGAAGTCGATTTCTCCTTCCGTTGTCATAGCTGTGAAATTGGGAGCCTCGTCACCGAGTCGTAGATGTGCCATGCAGCCAGTCTTGCTCTCTCTACAGTCCGATTCAAGAGACCAAGGTCACCGGGCGGTATGGCGGGGCCTGGCGTGCGAGAATTGCTGAAGTGACAAGTTCGCCAGCACGAAAGAAGACGAAACCCTTGGCCAGTGACAATTTAGGAAAACCCGGGGAGAAGGCGAAGCCGAAGTTGTTGTCCGGAGGAAACCCGCAGATCGCAAAAGGCGATGGTGATGAGCCCGTGCAGGCATACATCGAAGCCATGCCAGGGTGGAAACACGATGTCGGGCGCCACGTGGACATGTTGATCACGCGAGCTGTTCCGGACGTGCGGAAGGCCGTGAAGTGGAACACACCTTTCTACGGGATCGAGAACGATGGCTGGTTCCTCAGCTACCACTGCTTCACGAAATACGTGAAAGTGGCGTTCTTTCATGGCGACTCGCTCGACCCACTCCCGCCCGTCGAATCCAAGGTCGAAGGCGTCCGCTACGTACACATCTTAGAAGGCGATGAGATTGATGATGCAGTGATGGAGAGCTGGATCAGGCAAGCGTCAGAGTTGCCGGGGTGGGTTCCCTAGCCTGGATTTGCACTAATTGGCGGGCCCAACGCATGTGGCTAAAGGAGAGCAACTGCCAATTTCGGGCTCAGCCGGGATCGGCTTCGTGGCCAGCAGGGGCCCGCAAGCCTCGGTAGGCGTCGGCGGCTGCGATGTCACCGTTCACGATGCGGTAGATTTCCTCACACACCGGCATCTCCAAACCAAGGCGTTCTGCGAGGTGGTGCACGGCTACCGCCGCCTTCACCCCCTCGGCCACCATCGTCATGCCGCCGAGGACGTCTTCGAGCGAGCGACCCTTGCCCAGCTGTTCACCAACCGTCCGGTTGCGGCTGTGGGGGCTGATGCACGTAGCGATCAGATCGCCCATCCCGGCCAGCCCGGCCAGTGTTGCCGGTTCTCCGCCCATCGCTACGCCCAGTCGGGTGAATTCGGCCAGCCCTCGGGTCATCACTGCTGCTCGAGTGTTGTCACCGACGCCGAGACCCTCGGCGATGCCGCAGGCTATTGCCACGACGTTCTTGAGCGCTCCGCCCAGCTCACAACCGATCACGTCGTGATTGGTATAGATCCTCAGCAGTCCTCGCTGCAAGACGCGCTGGAGTTCGGTGGCGACCGCGAGGTCTTTGGTTGCGATGACACTTGCCGCCGCGTGGCCCTGCATGATTTCCCGAGCGATATTGGGTCCGGTGAGTGCAGCCGCGGGGTGGCCGGGCAGCTCCTCCTTGATGATCTGCGTCATGCGCAGCAGGGTGTCGTGCTCAAGACCCTTGGTCAGGCTGACCACGGGGATCCACGGGTGAATGTTGGGTCGAACCGCCGCCAACGTTTCTCGGAATGCGTGTGATGGAACACCGACGATCAAGAGCTCGGCTTGACCGACTGCCTTGGCGAGATCGTCGGTGGCGTCCAGGCCCGAGGGCAATGTGTAGTCGGTGAGGTACCTCGGATTGCGCTGGTTCACGCGGATCTCTTCGGCGACCACAGGGTCCCGCGCCCAAATCATTGTTTGATGGCGTCCCGCCGTCAGCGATGCAACGGTCGTTCCCCACGAACCTGCTCCCAATACTGTGATCTTCACGAGTGCTCTTTCCTGTGTGGGTTTGCCAGCCTACCGGTCGCGTTGGAAGCGGGCCAGCCGAGCGGCTGAGCACCCACACAGCGGTGTCTGGATATTACGCTGACGGGCGATGACGACCTCGGAAAGCCGATGAAGCCGCAGCGCTGGTCCGACCCGGCCAAGAAATTGTTCCCACACCAGGTCGGTTTCACAGGACCGCCGATGGATTTTGACGCGGCGCCCAGCGATTTTCTCCGGATGTGTCCCTCTTCGGTCGGGGTTCACGGAAGGCTGTTACATGCTCCCGGGTACAGCCATCGACTTGATCAGCGTGTCGACAACTTTCACCTGCTCGAGGAGGTGGTGAACTGTATGAGTAACGCCGGTGCCGACGTGGTGGGCCAGGTTGGAACAAACTGGGTTCATGCTGGAGGTCGAGACGTACACGACATTCGTCGCTATGTCAGTGAGCTGAGCGAGCGCTATGAGACGCCGCTGCACATGGCGGGATTGACCCTGGTGCAGGCTTGTGAGGAGATGGGATATGAACGGGTGGCGCTCAACTCGGTCTACTTCTGGCCGGATTGGCGTGATGGCGTCGTACGGTTCTTACGCAGCGCCGATATCGACGTGGTGTGGTACGGCAACTTCGTTGATCAGGGTTGGTACGCCGACCAGAAGGTAGTCAACGAAGCAACCTGGATTTTTCCAGGGGAACTGGCTCTGAAGTCGACCCAATATGCAGTAGAACACGCTCCCAACATCGATGCTGTGTTGGTAAATGGCATGTCCAACTATCGCGATCACACCGGTCTACCGCAGCGTTTCGTGGCTTTGGCCGCCGACATCGAGGCTGCCGTTGGCAAACCGATCGTCGCCGCTGACATCTCCCTGTATTGGCAGATCTTTCGCACCATCGGTGTGGAGCCCGTCGGCCGCCAAGGCTCGCTACTGTCTTCACTGCAATCCTGAAGGGGACCGCCATGTTTCTCACCCTGTGGGCCACACCTCGCTCAACGTCCACCGCTTTCGAATGGATGATGCGTCAACGGGGCGACTTCGTATGTCACCACGAACCGTGGAACGAGCTGTACTACTACGGTGAGGACCGCGTCAGTTCACGGGACGCCAACGTGGACGCGAAGAAGGGCCACACGTACGCCGCCACGTGGAACGAACTCGCCGCCGCGGGGCGAGAGGGAAGCGTCTTCGTGAAGGACTTCGTGTACTCGGTTGAGCACGCCCTCACCGATGAAATGGTGGCCGAGATGACCCACACGTTTCTCATCCGGGACCCGATGCTGGTGGTGCAAGGGCTGGCCAAACACTGGCCAGATTGCAGCTGGGAGGAGGTGGGGTTCGAATCGTTGCATCGGCTGTTTCACCGCATCGCCGCCAGGGATGGTGTTGCGCCTCCGGTGATGTATTCAGGCGATCTTCTGGATGACCCGGCAGGCACGGCCCGGGCATACTGTGACGCGGTCGGCATTCCATTCATTGCGGGGGCGCTCCAGTGGGAAGCCGGCGACCGAAGCGAGGTCAGTTGGTACGGTGAGGGCACTGGACCGTGGCATGACAACCTGCGTCAGAGCACCGGCATTCAGAAGCCCCAGACCACGTACCCGCAACTAGAACAAGGCACACGTTTGTACGAACTCTATGAGCGGGCAGTGCCGTTGTTCGACGATCTCCGGCAGCACTGTTTCAAATAGCAAGCTCTCAGTAACGGTGATTGTGACGGTGACGGGAACGGGCCCACTGTGGACACGGTGGAGCTCGGCTGATCAGACGCCGTCGACCTCCAGTTGTATGTTCTTGCCGAGACCGGCAACCTCGATGGCCGAGCCTGAGACTGAGATATCGATTCGATGGTTCCCGAGCGGAACTTGTAGCAGTTGAAGACGGTTGAGGGCGTCGCCTAGGCGCGGCCGCAGGCGTACGGTTCCGGTGAGAAGATTGGGTTCGAGCCCCAGCATGGCCCGTACGAGCAGGAGTGGTGAGGCCGCGGCCCAGGCTTGGGGCGAGCACGATGCCGGATAGGGGATCGGTGAAGGGAGGTCATCGCGGGCGAAGCCGGCGAAGAGCTCCGGGAGTCTGCCCCCACTATGTAGGGAGGCGGCCAGCAGGCCTTCGGTCAGGAGTTGGGCTTCGCTGTCACAGCCGTATCGGGCCAGGCCTGCCACGGCCAGTGCGGTGTCGTGGGGCCACACGGAACCGCAGTGATAGGAAAGTGGGTTGTAGCCCTTTGCGTTCTCCGCCAACGTACGAAGCCCCCACCCGCTGAACATCGCCCGACTCGCCAGGTGTTCGGCAAGTTGTCCGGCCCGATGGTCTGGAACGATCCCGGTCCAGAGCAGGTGGCCGATGTTCGAGGTCAGCGAACCGATCGGACTCTTCATGCTGTCGAGCCCAATCGCATACCAGCCGCCGTCGTCTAGCCAGAATGCTGCATCAAAGGCATCTCGTAGGTGGTCGGCGCGAGCATCGAAAGCGGTTGTTGCGGCGACGGGTTCACCGAGTGCCCGGCCGAGTTCGGCCCGGCCTCGGTAGGCGGCGTACACGTAGCCCTGGGCCTCACATAGTGCGATCGGCGTGGTCGCTACCGTTCCATCGCGATGCCGCACGCCGTCCCAAGAGTCTTTCCAGCCCTGGTTTTCGAGACCGGACGGGTCGCTGCGAGAGTATTCGATGAACCCGTCGCCGTCACGATCACCGAAGTCGGTTATCCAGGCGAGCGCCCGATCGACGGCCGGCATGAGGTCTTTGATTGTGGGGGTGATCCCGGTCCAGCGGGCCAGCTCGGCAACGAGCATGATGAACAGGGGGGTGGCGTCGACGGTTCCGTAATAGATGTTGGTTCCACCGAGCAACCGAGAACTGCCGCTATCGAAGCGGACCTCGTGGAGGATTCGGCCCGGTTGTTCCTCAGTGGTCGGATCCACGAGTTGTCCCTGTGATTCGGCGAGCTCGAGGAGCACACCTCGAGCAAGATCTTGATCGAGCGGCAACGCCATCCAGCTTGCAAAAAGGGAGTCCCGCCCGAACAGGGTCATGAACCAGGGCGCCCCCGCAGCCACTACGACTCGGTCGGGATGATTCGGATCGAAAATGCGAAGCGCCCCGAGATCTTCTGCTGAGCGTTCGACCGCAGCGGACAATACGGGCCAGTCGGATTCGATAGTGGTCACCTCGGCCCGCCATTTGCGAAGGCGACTAACTGGTACAGCGTTGTCCACCGGTTGCCCGCACCCGTAGCTGGGCATCAACTCTTCGCCCTCGACCACAACCCCTACCAGCAGACAGTTGGTCCAGCGCTCGCCTGCTTCGATCGCGACGTCCCAAACGAGGCGGTCGCCATTGATCCGGTTGGGCTCGGTGGAGCAGCTAATCGTGGTGGCCTCGACAGCTCCATCGTCGGTGCGGGCAACGAGTTTTACCCCGGTGGCAGTGGGCTCGATCGTTGCCGTCGGAACGCCGGGAGCGGCGCCCGCCTTCACGTCGAAGAGACTCGCAAAGTCCGATGTCAGGGCCAATTCAACGCATACCTCAACCGGATTTGGCGAGTAGTTGCGAATTTCGAGGTCCTCGCGCATGCCGTGACCAACATGGCGTCGTTGAACCACTGAGATCGGTGCGTCGACCGTCGCCGGGTCGTGGACGCGACCCACGAAAGTTGCCGAGAATGGACCATTGGGGCTGACGGACAACGCATCCACTCGCTGGGTGTTCAACAGCAGACGCCAACCCGACAGGACGCGGGTATCGACCATGAACAGCCCTTCGACGCTGCCCGGAGTCACATCTCCGCTGCGTGAGCAAACCAGGAAGCTTGTGCCATCAACAAGAGTTACCGAGCTGTCGCCCAACGCCGCACTCTCCCCGGCGAACGTCCAGGGCGAATCAGAGGATGATTCGGTTCTCACACTCACCAGTGTGACCGGCTCGACGCACTTGTCAACGGACCAATGGACATCTCCTCAACCTGGCCGGCTCGACGGAGTTCAGGCCGGGTTTTTGTCCCGCGTAACAAAGGAGCCGCTCGAATGCGGTAGCTCCGGGTGAACCATCACGCAGCCCGGAATATGTGGCAATCTGCCTGCAAGCTAGGCGAAGATGGGGTTCGTGAAGGAGCAATCTGAGAACGGGCCAGCCGATCTGAACTCGGTTCCTGGAGCTGCTCGAGCTGCGACCTCGCAGGACCTTTCTGCGGTAATGGAGTTGATTCTCGATCAGCAGGCGAAGGCAGACCGCAACATCGCTTCCCTAGGGATCGACAGAGCCGGTCTGACCGCTGAATTGGAGGATCTCGAGCCGCCCTGGTTCGAAACGCTGCGAGTCCTCAGGAGTGACAACGGTGCAATAGCTGGTGCCATTCTCGCTGACTGGAGCGTTGAGGCTCGCCGAGCGTGGATCCACGGACCC
>JABDIY010000176.1 GCA_013003535.1 Acidimicrobiales bacterium
CGCGATGCTGGGTCCAAAGATCGCTTCAACTTCGGCGGGGCATCGCCTCCAGTTCAGCCGCAGCCCACACTTTCATTACGTCAGCTACTCGACCCATGTGACATCGGCAGCCGCCCCTCGCCAGCCGAGCGCTGGGAGCGTGGCGTGTACTAACGCTTGTGTCGGAGGGGGGACTTTAACCCAAAGTACACGCGCGCCCTGGAGCGTCGAGCTCGTCGCAGCCTAGGCGTTTCGCCTGGTGACGGCGCATATTGCCGGTTCCAGGACGGTCTAACGTTGTCGCGGCGCCGCGAATATCGAGCACGGCAGAAGGGCCGATATAGCGTGGCCGTCTCCGTTGGGGAGCGGAGATTATGCGGCGCGACTATCGGGCACTTCCGGCATGGATCTTTCCCAGACCAGAGCAGTCACCAAACCCGGGGCGCTTCATAGCTTAGGCTGTCCACACTTGGCCGGGTGACCTTGGTCTCGGGCTTGCGTGGCGGAAATGTTCATGTGGCGCCATCAATGTCGCTAGCTGGCCAAACATGTGGGACCTTAGACACTTTGTGTGATGATTCGGGTTGCTTAGGGTGGACTGCGGGGAGCGACGTTTACGTACACACCGGCTCCCCGGGTAGACCTAATGGCTCATACGAATTCTTCTGACAAGCGGCCCGTCGCTCGACATCGCCCGCTGGTTGTCTTGGCCGCGCTTTCGGTCTGTGCGGCGTCGTTGCCGGCTGCGGCCGGTGCTGGGATGGAGTCGGATGTGAAGTGCACGATCACCGGTACCGACGCAGCGGACTGGATTGTCGGAACCTCCGGACCAGATGTTGTTTGTGCTGGCGCTGGTGATGACGTTGTGTGGGGTTTGGGCGGAGACGATGTGCTCTATGGACAGGAGGGGCGAGATGTCCTCTTGGGGGGTGACGGCGAAGACCGGATGGTAGGTGGGGCAGGCGCCGATGTTCTGGACGGAGCCGGGGGTAGCGATAGCTTCGACACCGGTGAGGGCGTGGATGTTGCTTTCAATGACGCCGCAGACATGGCTCTGAGGGCAGATCCGGGTGGGGTGGTCTCGAGGTCTGGTGTCGGAGCTGGTGGCGATAGATGCGAAGCCGCCGAGCGCGAGTTCAAGTGTGAGTCCTTGAACTACATCTCCGATGGATTCACGTTCGCATCGGTGGAGGGCTGGCTGGATGAGGAATTGTTCGCCGAAGCCGCCGCCGGTGTCCGCTCCCCGAAGCCGGTTCCCGTCGGTCGGGAACCTCTGAAGGGCGAGATTGAGATGGCCGATCGGGTGCGATCGATGATTGGTTTGGCTAGCGACCCGGCCGAACTGGGCGAACTGATCCGTAGCCATCCTCGGAACCCTTCACTTGCGATGCTTGGGATACCGCTCACCGGTCAGGAGTGGAAACAGTTCTTGGTCCAGCAGTCCACGCTCGACCGGCTGTCGGACTTCACTGACCGTGCGGCTGCCATGGAGGGTTTCTTGACCCAGCGTTTCGGTTATCAGGGCAATGGTGTGCTTACTGTTTGGGGGACTGATCCGCAACGACTCGCTGACGGGCTTGGCCCTGACCTGGCTGAGTCGGTCATCGTGAAGGAATCAACGTTCTCGAGGGCCGATCTTGCCCGATTCTCAGAGTCCGCTCTCGAGGTCATTGGGGAAGAGTCAGTGGTGCGGATCGGTCTTGACCAATCAAACTCGATCCGGGTTGAGGTGAACGAGGCCAGCGCTGCGGGACGCAGCATCTCGGATGTGAACTCGGTAGCGGACCAGCTCCGACCGCTAGCTCCGTCCGGGGTGCCCGTCATTGCGATCGCAGGCCCTGCTGGAGTCGACCAAATGGATGAGAATTGTCGGCAGGATGGACGTTGTCGTGTCACCCAACCGGTGGCTCACTACGGGTCACAGTCGACATCCATGCCGGGGGTACCGGTTCGTGTACAAGCGGTCCCGCAGTGACTCGCGGATCAACTCCTCGCGGTGTTCTCACCTCGGGCCATTGCGTACTAGACAATGAGTCAGGTAACACTGACGCGGACATAACCGCTTTGGGAGAGGTCAGTGCCGCTGACTGGGCGATCACGGCGTTCAGACAGGATTCGACAGGGAACGATCAGGTGTACGTGAACGCTCTCAATCCTCGTGAAATCGTTGGTACCCAATACGTAAGCCCAGATAGTCATCAGCTGCTTGTCCGGGGTGCCCGTACACCTCAGATCGGTGAGTTCGTTTGCAACAGCGGTTTGGTCTCCATGCGTGAAGGCCGTCCGATGTCGGAACGATGCGGATTGATTACCGATCTCGGTGCTGTTGGTGGCGGAACTGGTTTCATCGAAGCCACCTACGAATCATGTGACGGTGATTCAGGAGGTTCGATCTACAGTGTCCGAACTCCTGGTGCCTCGTCGGACCAGGTCGACGTGTGGATTGTAGGACTTCATCAGGGAGCCGATGGTGAAGGGTGCACGAACAACGGGTCCCGGTTCGCTCAATTGAATCAGGCTCTCACTCGCACCGGGACTTCTATGGCGAACGATTGGAACCCAGCGGGCGCGTTCAAGCGAACTCTTGTCGATGCCTATTCCACTGTGCTTCAACGCTCGACCGGGCCAGACACCGCCGGGTTCAACTACTGGATGGGGCTGACCGGTAGTCAATGCGCGCCGCTCGTGAACACCATGATCCATTCCTTCTCCATAGCAACGGAGTACACCCAACCACCCTCAAGCCGGGCCGTGATCTGGAACTCGGACTCCAATATCGAAAACCGGATCCGAGACATGTACCGGGCTGCCCTCCATCGGAATCCCAGTGCCGGCGACCTCGCGTATTGGAAAGGCCAAGTCAAGGGCGGGACTCCAGAACCGAACCCCAATGACGAGGAAGCCAGGAGAGAAGCGAACTGGGTGCACGTCGGATACGCGATCGCAGTGTCCTCGACAGAAACCAATACCCGTCTCTACACCGCAGAGCCCAACAGCGGCCAACCAGGCAAATGCGGCTATGACCTGAACGCTTCGTCATGGAACTAGGCCCGACACCAACACAATGAACCCAGCTAGTAGCTTGCAGTTGATGGGACAGATCACCAGGATTGTCACCATCGTCACCATCGTTGCCTTGGCTTCTTGCACCAAGTCGGGGACGACCACAACCCTCAACGGTGATGAAGTTGGCCCCGTGCTCTATGTGAATCGGTCACGAGCCGAGGTCGGTTCCTCGGACGACTTCCGCAGTTTGACTCTTGAAATTGAACGCCAATCACGTGGAGAGATTCCCTGCGTTCACCTCCACAGGGTCACCCCAGAGGGCTTGACCTACACGCGAATGGCTCTTTTGGCTGAACCACCAGACGAGGTCGGTGAAGACTTCTTTGTTGTCGATGGAATGACCGCCCGCTCTGGCGACGTCCTCACTGGTGACGCCGAACTCGGTTCGGCCGAACGACCCCCCGGAATCGCAGAGGCCTACGAAACAGCAAGCGAACAACTACGCAAAGCGTGCGAACCATTCAACCTCGCTGAGCGATTCGACCAAGTTGTCGCGACCGTCCCGATCATCTTCATCGAAGAAATCGAATCCACACCATGATCCCGCACGGTCGACGTAACCCCGCCCCCTGGCGTCCCACGGGTAAGACGAGGTAGTAACCGGGCTGGGTGCGTGTGGGTGCCCGAAATAGTGTCATGGGGACTGACCAGGTCGTTTGCCCGCCATCCTGGCAGGCCATGTTTCGCATCCTGTACCGGCTTCTCGCCCTGCTGGCCTGGCTCGCCGTGCGATCTGGCCGCTCGAAAGACCTCGAACTCATCGTCCTACGCCACCAGCTCACCGTGCTGCGCCGCCAGGTCGACCAGCCCTCGATCAACGACGACGACCGAACGCTGCTGGGCGCTATCGCTGCTGCACTCCCCCGACGACTTCGCCATGGCTGGATCGTCACGCCAGAGACGTTGCTGCGTTGGCACCGAAAACGAATCGCCCGCCATTGGACACGGCCCGCCAAACGTCCCGGCAGACCCTTCACCGACGCCGCGGTGGTGTCGCTGATCGTTGAGATGGCCACCGACAACCCGACCTGGGGCTACCGCCGGATCGCCGGCGAACTCGAACGCGTCGGCCACAAGGTCGGCGCTTCGACGGTGTGGCGGATCCTCAAACAGCACAACATCGACCCATCCCCCAACCGTGCCGACGTGACGTGGACCCAGTTCCTGCGCTCCCAAGCCGCCGTGGCTTGCGACTTCGCGACCATCGACACTGCGTTCCTGCGCCGCTACTACCTGCTGTTCGTCATCGACGTGACCAGCCGAGAGGTGTTCTTCGCCGGCATCACCGAGAACCCGACCGGCGCCTGGACCACCCAAGCCGCCCGAACCCTGTTCCTCACCCACTCCAACCGGCTCGAAGACACGCGCGCTCTGGTACGTGACCGCGGCAGCCAATTCGTCGCCTCGTTCGACGAGATCTTCCGCACCGAGGGAATGAAGGTGCTCAAGACCCCAGTCCGAACGCCGGTAGCCAACACGTTTGCTGAACGCTGGATCGGGACCCTTCGCCGCGAACTGCTCGACCGCACCATCATCTGGAACCAGCGACAGCTCCACCGACTCGTCGTGGAGTTCATCGCGCACTACAACGAGCACAGGCCACACCGGTCCCTGGACCAACGGCCTCCCCGACCAACCGATACCCCAAATGACTCGCCCGACAGGCCCAAACCGGTCCTCCGGATCGTCCGAAACACACGATGCGACGGCCTCATCAACGAATACAGAATGGTCGCCTGACCTGGGACGACAGGATTTCAGGCACCCACAGGCCTCATCAACGAATACCGGAATGCCGCCTGACCAGGCACGACACAATACTCGGCCCCCACAATACCGCCACGCCTGCCGAGTTCGACTGATGTTCGTACTCGACACCAACGTCGTCTCCGAAATCCGAAAAGCAGCCTCCGGACGCGCCAACAGCGGCATCACCGACTGGGCAAACAGCGTGCCCGCCACACTCATGTTCCTATCA
>JABDIY010000200.1 GCA_013003535.1 Acidimicrobiales bacterium
CGCGATCGGCCAGACCGATGTCGGAAGCCGGGAATACGGCGTCCGCCCAACCTTTGATTGGGCAGCCGGGATGGTTGCTTGGCCGATCGAGTTCCGTATAACAAGCGTCCATCATCCGAAACGTTTCGTGGTAGTAGCCCAGCAGCACATGGAGCCCGTGTTCTTCGATCCGGCCTTCCCTCCCTCTGCTGCTCGCGCCCTTGCCGCCCAGCCGCCAACCCCGCTGATATACCGTGATGGAACCGTACCGGTCCTGCCACCGATCGGTGCTCAGATGCCAGGCGGTTGACAGGCCTCCCATGCCACCTCCCAGGATGGCGATCTTGGGGCCGGCCATTTTACGAATTGAGCAGCTGGTTGGCCCGCAGGAGATCAATCCAATCGGTGTGCTCGGAGATCATCGCCGTTGCCTTCTCCAGCATCGTCGACCAGTCGGGCGGACGCAAGCCGGGATCGAGTTCCGCGATCGCCAGACTCGAACGAAGGACACTCATGGCGTTTCCTTGTTCAACTGATACCGCAACCGATTGTCGCAGATCAGCAACGGCCAAATCGAGATCCCTGCCTGCCCGAATCGACAACATCGCGTTGGTCCGCAGCAGGGCCGGCAAATGCAGCCGCTCACCAGATTTCTCGATAACCAGCAATCCCTCGTTCAGCGTCGACAATGCACCATCGAGGTCACCGGCGTCGGCTTGCAGAACCGCGAGGTAGTTGAGATACGACGCTCGGAAGGCTTCGTGGCCGATGCTGCGAAGCATTTCGATCGACGACGAAAAGGCGGCGACATCCTGTTGTTCATTGATGCCTGAATAGATCGAGCCGAGGGCCATCCAATACGCATATCCGTGCTGCTGGCCGATGCCCACTACCTCAGAACCCAGGGCGGCTGCGGCTTCCCGATCTCCTGAGATGAATCGCAGCCAGGCCATATAGACCTTGACGAAAGCCATGCTGAACGGACCGCGAGGGAAGGGGACTTCACCGGCTCTCGCAATCGCCAGAGTTTCCGCCTCGGTTGCCGCTGCGGCGTCACCGGTGAGCAGGCTGACGACGGCCTGGCCGATGAGCATGACAGCAATGGGATCGTTCGGCAGCGGCCAGTACTCGGAGATTTTCTGATCATCCGGCCGTTGTTCAAACCCCTCCACCGACTGTCGAAAGGCGGTGGCAGCAGGAACGAGTTCACCTTCAAAAACCCGTTGCCAACCGATGCAGCCCGCCACCTCCGGAGCAAACCAGGCTCCTGAGCCATCGAATACGCGGGCCTGCAGGCGGCCGGCCAACGTTGCGGCGGTCCCAACATCTCCGTTGACCAGGTAAAAGGACCAGAGCGCAATAGCGGCCGGCATCGTCTCGGGAGCATCCTGGAGCTCCTCGGATATTGCCACGGCCCTGCGGTAATCGTGCTCGACCTCCGGTGCGGCGTATCCCCGCATTGAAGCCACCGACAATCCCCGCAACATCAGTAAGCCCAGCTCGGTCATCGAGTGCTCCGGCCCATCGGGGATGGTTGCTACCAGCTCGAGAGCGCGGCTGGCGAGCGTGATCGCCTCTGTATGGGCGCCTCGCGCCTGCGCGTCCTGAAGAGCTGTGATATATCGCGCGATGGCTTGACCTATGTCCCCGGCCAGGTCGAAGTGATGGGCGATCACCGCCTGGTCTTCGCCTGTTTGGTCGAGAATGGTGGCAATATCGGCGTGTGCCTGGCGGCGCTCCCCCATGATTTGGGTCTCGTAAGCCGCATCGCGCAGCAGGGAGTGAACAAACCGGTAGCCGCCGCTGTGGGCTTTTTCGATGATGTCCTGTTCGACCAGCGACTGCAGCCGTTGCGCCAACCTGGCCGGGTTCTTCACCAACCGGGCCAATGCCTCGGTGTCAAACACGTTCCCCAGAGTGGCGGCAAGCTGGGCCAGGGGCAAATCAACGCCCGTCTCCTCCAGCCGCGACGTGAACAGTTCCTGCAGCTTCACGGGGAAACGGGCCTCCGACGTCGGGTTGAGGGCGGCGCGCGTGAGTTCCTCCACGGCGAGGGGAACGCCTTCCGAACGGGCAACGATGGAATCAACCACGTCGTCGGCGAGCTGGTCATCGCCTGCAAGGTCGGCGATCATGGCTCTGACATCGGATTGATCGAGATGGTCCAGCGGGATGGTTGTAGCGGCATCAAGCAGCTCTCTTCGGGCAGGCGGGCGGCTGGTCATCAAGACCATTGTCTGTGGGAGCGCGGCATCGCACAGCATGCTCAACAGCCCCACGGTGCTGGGATCGGCCCAATGCGTGTCTTCGGCTATGACCAGCGTGGGTCGGTCGTGACTCAAAGCTCTGATCCAGGCCGTGACGGCGGTCAACACGGCCTGCAGAAGGGCGGTCGGATCGAGTTCTGGAAGCGCATAGCCGGGCGGCTTGTTGACTCCGATGAGCGGTGCCAGAAACGGCACGACACTATCGGAATCGAGCCCTAGATCCTGGAGGTGCCGCTCGAGGGCCGAGACGCGAGCGGCCGGGTCCCGTTCGCCTCTGATATCAAGTTGTCGTTCCAGCAAACGCCCGACGGGCCACAATGCGCTGTTCGTGTAATACGGAAAACATCCCAGATCGAGCAGATCAGCTTCCTGTACCGCTACCGCGTCCCGGAGATGGGCTGCGAGCCGGGACTTTCCGATGCCGGCCTCACCCATCAACATCATGTTGACGCTTGCATGTCCGGTTGCTGCCTGGCTCCATCCCTCCGACAGTGAGGCGATGGCATCCCCGTGCCCATGCAGCGACGCCCGGCGATAGCGTTCGGAACTGAGGCGCTCTAGCGTGTTGCGCTCACTGGTTACTGCGAACACTTCTACCGGCCGGGAGATGCCTTTGAGGTTCCGAAACCCGACCGAGGCGAGATGAAAGTCGGACTCGACCAGGTGCTGGGTGACATCGCTGACCACCACCATCCCCGGCTCGGCCTCGGACTGCAAGCGGGCAGCCAGGTTGGGCGTGACCCCGACGATGCTGTCCTTCTCCGTCACG
>JABDIY010000028.1 GCA_013003535.1 Acidimicrobiales bacterium
GGCCAGGCATCAAGGTGCCTGGCCCTCCGCATTACTACAGACTCAACAACTGAGCCATCTCCAGTCGGCTAGCGGGTGCCAGCGGAGACGAGAGCCTTGACGTCGGCGGCGTTGTCCGGAGTCACGAAACCCGGTCCGGTGAGGATTGGAAGACCACCACCGAGGGTGTTCTGATTGGTGACATTGAGGAACAGCAGGAGTACGGGCATGTAGCCCTGGAGGTACTGCTGCTGGTCAACGGTGAAGATGACATCGCCAGCCTCGATAGCGTCGATGAGTTCCGGCGTGATGTCGAACCCGCCCACTGGCATGTCACGACCCAAATCCTGAGCGGCCCGGAGACCGGACATTGCGATGACCGGACCAACGCCCATGAAGCCGTCGATATCAGGATCGGCTTCCATGGCAGCCCGGATAGCTGCCTGCTGAGCGGTCTGATCGGCATCAAGGCCCATGAACTGGGGGACGACTTCACCGCTGAAGGTGTCGGCAAGGCCCTGGCACCGCTCGGTGAGCGCCACGTTGTCCTGCTCCTGGATTCCGCACAGGATCTTGGTAGCGGAGCCTTCGTCGTTGAATTGCTCACCGGCACCGTTACCGGCGATGACCTCGGTCTGCCCAACGTGGGTGAGCGCTCCGATGTCTTTGTAGTCATTCACACCGGAATTGAGTGTGATCACCGGAATGCCGGCGCCCACAGCAGCCTGGAGGCCGGGGATCAACTGATCCGGGCTCGGGAGCGAAGCAGCGATGCCATCGGCGCCGGCGGCGACCGCAGCATCGATGTCGGAGGCCTGCACCCCGGGATCGTTGTTGGAACCTTGCCAGACAACCTCGACGCCAAGGTCGGCGGCGGCCTGATCGGCGCCCCGCTTCAGTACCGACCAGAACGGCCCGTCATCGGAGTGGGTGATCACATAGAATGTGAGGTCCGTGCCCTGAGTGAGGTCTACGTTGCCATCGTCGCCTGAACTGTCGTCGGCAGAACTGTCATCAGCGGCGGAATCGTCTGCTGCGCTATCATCGGCGGCAGAGTCATCGGTCGCTCCATCGGTTGCCTCCTCCGGTGCGTTACTACCGCAGGCTGCGGCCACCAAACTGAGAGCAAAGAAAAGCGCCAACAAGCGCTTGATTGTTGTGGTCATTGAGGGACTCCCCGATAGTGGGCTGGCTCTCCCGCCAACCCGTGTGCCAGATGACACTAGCCGAGAACTCTCGGATGGGAAACAAACTCTAGAAGGCCAGGCCGGGGAGGCCCGCCAGAAATTCGATACTTTGCTGAACGTCCTTCACCGGTCCATCGCCCGGCGCTGGCTTCGCCCCGGTGATGGCACAATCCTGCTCTACCACATACCAGCCGTCGTAGCCATTGGCTTCCAACGTTTCAATGATTTGGGCGATCGGCAGATCGCCCTGGCCGATGGCCGGCCAGATCCCGTCTTGAACTGCACCCATCAAAGAGAGCGGCGTGTCCCCCAATTGTGATTTCTTGAACGCGTCGGCCATTCGCAGCCGCATGTCTTTGAGATGGACCAACCCCACGCGATCAGAATTCCGGCTAGCAAATTCCAGAGGGTCACAGCCACCCAACGACATATGAGCCGTGTCGAGAACGAACAATACGGGGCTGGCTTCCAAGAGATGATTCACATCGTCGACCGTCTCGATTGCGGTGCCCCAGTGTTCGTGTACCACCTGGGTGAGGCCTCGTTCGGCGCAGACCTCTTCCACCATGGCGAGGCCAGCGATCAGACGGGACCACTCGGTCACTGTCAGCTCGCGGCGGGGCTGCCAATCCCAGCTCATCACCGGGGCGGTGTTGAAGTATTTGGCGCCAGCGGCGGCGAGCAGATCGGCAGCCTCGATCGCCGCCCTCTCGGATACGTCGACCTGGGTTTCGTCGTGAAGAACCACGGGGACGAAGCCGGCGAGCAACGCCAGAGAATTTCCCTTCAACACGGATCGCAACTCTTCCGCGGTGGAAGGCAACCAACCCAGCGATCCCAATTCGGTGTGGCTGAACCCGAGGCCGGCCATTTCGGCTAGGACCCGTTCCACGCTCAACTGATGGCCCCAGCCGGGAACCTCACAAATGCCCCATGAAATCGGAGCAGTGGCAAAGCGATCGAAGAACGACATCTGCAAATCGTATTGCTTCGAAGCATTTCTGTGGTGCGAAAAGGTGCCGTATAGTTTCTTGCATGCTGATCGTCAGTGATGTTTCACGACAACTCGACGAACTGGCCAATGAATTCCTGCGGGGTTCAGGGGTCCTCGTCCTGCCCGGGGCGTTCACGGGCGATCAGATCAGTAGCGCCCGACAAATCATCGTGGCGGAGTCCGACGCCAACGCCGGCACCGCTACGCACTTCCAGGGGGCCAACTCGGACAAGTTGAGCCTTCAACGGCGAGTCTGGAATCTTCTCAACAAGGGCGAGGTCTTCGCCGAGATGGTGCAGCATCCAGATGTCGTGGCTATCTGTTCGCATCTGTTGGGCTCTGCCTTCAAGCTGGGTTCGATCGCCGCCAATCGGTTGCTCCCGGGGGGCCCAGGCCAGGAACCCCATATCGACTACCCGTACTGGGATTTTCATAAGCCCCACGAGTTCCCCGTCGGTATGAACTCATCGTTTGCGATGAATCTTCAGGCGACAATTCTTCTGGATGACTTCACTCCCGAGAATGGAGCAACCGCCTACCTGCCCGGATCGCAGAGGGATCTGAGCTATCCCAACGATCGCGCCGCGTTCGATGCAGGTATGGAGCGAATGACCGGTGCTGCCGGAGACTGCGTGATCTTCAACGGCATGATTCACCACTGCGCCATGCCCAACACATCTGCAACAGACCGGTCCGGCGTTTTGATCGAGTACCTCCCCAAGTTCGTGATCCAGTTAGAGGATCAGATCAACGGGGTGAACCCTTCAGTTATCGAAAATGCATCACCTCTTCTCCGCCAACTCATCGGGGTGGACTACAAGTTTCCGGAACTCCTGGACCAGGCTCCAGCCGGAAATACCGAGGGTCGGTACGCCGAAGTCTGATCAGTCGTCCTCGGGACAGGTCAATGGCAGTGCCTCAGTGCCGGCGTTGGCCAGCGCTCCCTCGATCTCTGGAAGAGCCACGGCCCAGCCAGTTTCGGCCCCGCGGGTTGACGCAAAGACCACGCCCACCACATCACCATCGTGAAGAATGGGTGCTCCGGAATCACCGGGTCCGATCACACCTTCGAGTTCCACCGACCGGCGCTCGTTCTCCCCGTTGAGGGTTACCTGTGCCCGCCGAACTGCAAAAGCATCGTTGATCTCGAGGAACCCGTCGCTGTTGAACGTTGGAATGGAGACCGCAGTTTGCGCCGCTACCTCCTCATTCGCCAGCTGCACCGCGCCGCCCGAAACTGGCTCGACGAGTTCCAACACTGCGAGGTCTTTACCAGGAACGAGATGTACCAGTTCGGCCTGCACAATCTCCCCCTTTACGTTGGTCAGGGTGAACGATTGGATGTCCTCGAACGGATGCCCGGCGCTGACCAGTCTCCGATCGTCGATTCGGAAAGCGGTAGCCAATTGGGCCACCGTAATTCGGCAATCCACGATCACGGCGCGATAGAGATAGTCAGACGGGTCGGCAGCATCCTCGTCGCCTCGGGCCATCGAAACGCAGCTAGCCGATCCCCAACAGACCAGCCACATCAGGAAAACCGTTGTGAATTGGCACTGACGGATTCGAGGACGAGCCAACGGCATCAACGAGTTCGGCGGGTCAGGCGCCGGTCTAGGTGTAGAAGGGGTTCTCGCCAGCGGTGTGGTCAGTAGCGTCGATGATCTCAGTCAACTGGGGAAGCGCATCTTTGAGCATCTTGGTGATTCCATCCCGCAACGTCATGGCGCTGGCGGCGCAGCCCTGGCAACCGCCTCCCATGGTGACGATGGCTTTTGTGCCGTCTACGCCGACAAGCGATGCATACCCACCGTGAGAGGCAAGTGCCGGGTTGATGGCTTCGTCGAGGACCTGCTGGATCTGTTCGGGCAACTCGCCGGAGAGATCGAGATCCAGCCCGTCGAGCGGATTGGGTGTGTTGGGATTCCTAATCACGAGGCCACCGGGTGTGCTGGCGGCGGGAACGTCGAGCGTGGCGCCAGTCATGTTCAGAATGGAATCGGCTGGGATGATGACGGTGAGTTCGTTGTGCTCGCCCTGGGTGTAGACAGCGTCGCCATCTTGTGCGTCGGCGATTGGCAGTAGCTCCAGTGCATACTGGAACTCGGTCATGTTGGATCCTGTGATCGCAATCTTGAGAGCCGTGGCCGCGGGGTCGTCCTCCTGAGCGCGAACCTCGAGAACCTGGGCGAGAGCGGGAGCACTGACTGCGAGCGGCTTCGTGGGATCAGCCACGGGAGTCGTTGGGGTTTCGGTGACGGCCATACCTATAGGCTACCGACCCCTGGACGACAACGACGAGTGGGCGAAGTCACGTGCTCCGGCCTCGAAGCTTTGCGAAAGCTCACATGTTGTCACGTTGCTCGCTCAGTTCGAGCCAGCGCATCTCGAGCTCATCGAGCGCGCTCATCACCTCGGTGTGCTCAGCGCCGAGACGGCCGAGTTCCTCATAATCCGAGCTACCGGCCTCGGTGAGTTCCGCCATCTGCTCGGCCAGGCGGTCCTTTTTCTTGTCGAGCTTGGCCAATTCTTTCTCTGCGGCCCGGATGTGGTGCCCCAAGGTCGACTTGCTGGGGCCGGCATCTCGCTTGGACCGAGTGTCAGCTTTGGGTTTCTTGGGCTCCGACACAACGACACTCTGTTGAACCAACTCGCCGTTCGGTCGATTGTGGACCACCCCGTCGTCATTGATAGTCAAGTGTCTGTTGGCGACGCGGTCGAGGAAGGCCCGATCGTGGCTCACAACCACCAACGCCCCCGGCCAGTCCTCCAGGAAGTCCTCCAGTGAGCGTAAAGTTTCCAGGTCGAGATCGTTTGTGGGCTCATCAAGGAGCATGACGTTGGGCTTCGATGCAAGGATCGTCAGGAGGTGAAGGCGACGACGTTCCCCGCCCGACAGGGTCCGAACCTGGGCCCACTGGGCGTCTTTGTCGAACCAGAACGCTTCGAGCAAGCGGGCGTCGGTCCAGTCCGGTTTCCGATTGGGACCAGCGATCACCTCTCGCACCCTGGCATCGAGATCGAGCACATCCTCGGATTGTTGGGTGTAGTAGCCCAATTCGACGGTTGTGCCCCACCGCACTGACCCCGCCGCAGGCTCAGCCAGTTTGGCCATGATGTTCAACAACGTGCTCTTGCCTACACCGTTTCCGCCCATGATCGCGAGACGTTCTCGGGGATCCAGTTTGAGATCGAACGGCCCGAAGAGCTGACGGCCGTCGGGAGCGTTGCCAACGACCTGGTCGAGTTCGACCACGATGTCACCCAAGCGTGGCGTCGGAAATTCAAGGTGAAGGTCGGCGGGTCGGGCGGCACCCTCGGGCTTGTCGGCGATGAGCGCCTTGGCCGCGTCCATGCGGTACTTGGGTTTGGACGTCCGAGCCGGCGCACCTCGGCGCAGCCATGCAAGCTCGGTCTTGGCAAGGTTCTTTCTGACCGCCTCGGCAGTTTCGGCTGCGACCGCCCGGTGGGCCTTGTTTTCGAGATAGCTGGCGTATCCCCCGGTGTGAACGAAGCTGTTACCTCGGTCAAGTTCAAGGATGTGGGTCGTGAGTTTGTCCAGCACATGTCGATCATGGGTAACCAGAATCAGCCCGCCGCGATAGGAATCAAGGCGCTCTTCCAACCAGGTGATTCCGTCGATATCCAGGTGGTTCGTTGGCTCATCCAGTATCAAGAGATTGCTGGGCTGCACCAGAGCAGCAGCTAGCGCCACCCGCTTCTTCTCGCCGCCCGACAACGATTCGGTTGATTCGCCAAAGAATGCTCCCATCCCCAACCGGCTGAGGGCTGCTTCGGCTTCCCACCGCTCGCTCCCATGGGCGAGGACCGCGTCGAGAACGGTGCCCTTGGGAAGGGGAGCCACTTGGTCTAGCACCGCGACGCTCAGGTCCCGGCCCCGGCGCACCTCGCCGGATTCCGGGGTTGCCGCGCCCGCGAGCACGCGAAGCAGTGTGGATTTGCCTGTCCCATTGATCCCAACGATTCCGAGACGATCGCCAGTGTTCACGGTCACGCTCACATCGACGAAGAGGGGACGGTCGGGCCGGCTCATGGAGATGCGATCAGCATCGATCAGAATTGCGATGAGTGGAGAGTACCGAGGCTTTGCTCACGTCCGTCCGGCCGGGACGGCACGTCCGACGATAAAGTAGGAGCAGTGCAGTCGGTCCCCCCGCTGGTCCCCCGGAGGAAGAACATTGCCCTTCGCTCATTGGGCCGGGTCTTCCCTGGGGCGCGCTACACCACCGGTCAGATCGACCCATACACCAATTGGTGGAGCACTCAGAATCAGGGGGCGGTCAAGCGGCGGGGCCCAATGCTCATCGCCATCGGCGACAGCATCAGTATCGGGATCGGCGCTTCGCATCCGTCGAAATCGTTGATCGGAAAGGTCGGGCAGGCGCTCTCCGAGCGTGACGGGGAGGAATGGCGCATTGTGAATCTCGCCATCGCCGGAGCTCGAATCGACGACGGCCTGAATCGCCAGCTCCCGATCGCACTGGAGCTCATGCCTTCGGACCTCGTGATCTGCTGCATCGGAACAAACGACATCGTCTGGACACCGGCCGTTGCGAGCGTCAGGGCCGGTTTGCGGGAGCTTTCGGATGCCCTCCCGCCCAACACGATCTTTGGTCCGGTCGCCGGCGCATCGGGTCGGGCCCGACTTTCCAACCGAGCCCTTCGCAGTGCCGCCCAAGAGAACGGACAGGTGGTCGCGGACATCTGGAGTTTTGATGGTCCAGCACGCGAGCGCATGGCACCGGATCGATTCCATCCGAACGATCTGGGCTATGAATTGATGGCCAAGACGGTCCTCGATGCCCTGGAGGGACGCACGTGAAAGAAGATCAGCTGGTGGTCCAGTCGATCAGCCGTTCAACCGAACCCACGAACGCCGGCTCCAGGTCCGTGTAGCCCGACACCTGACTGAGCATCTGTTTCCAGACGACTCCCGGATCGTCGGCGATCCCCAGCGCTGAGCACACCCCCGATTTCCAGTCGTTCCCGATCTCGATGATGGGCCACGCGTCGATTCCAAGAACTGCCGGTTTGATGCACTGCCAGACGTCAACGAAGGGATGTCCGGTGATCAGAACGTCGGGATGGGTGACCTCGTCTGCGATCCGGGTCTCTTTGGTTCCACTGATGAGATGATCCAGCAGGACGCCGAGACGCCGTCCGGGTCGGGGGCCAAAGCTCCGAACGATTGTGGCCAGATCATCGGCGCCGTGGAGCGGTTCGACCACCAGGCCTTCGAGTCGGAGATCATCGCCCCAGACTTTCTCGATGAGCTCGGCATCGTGGATTCCTTCAACGTAGATGCGGCTGGCTCGGGCCATCCGGGCCGGAGCGTTCGGAACGGCCACCGATCCTGAAGCCGTCTTCGCCGGGGCCATATCTTGTTTGATGGTGGGAGCCCGCACGAGGGTGACTGTGGTCCCCTCGTGGGAGAAGGCCCCCTTGTCATTGCGTTCTTTGAACTCTCGTCCATCCTCGCCCCGAAGCGTGACCCAGTTGGGATCAAATCCAATGATTGCGCCAACCTTGAACGAGCTGCGGTGGCGCACCACCATGCCCAATTCCACAGGTAGTTGCTTGTACTCGGGCCGCCGGCGGGCCGGCGGGCCGTTGAGATCCAGCGGTTCTGACAAAACTCCCATACGGCGCACGACACTAGTAGTCCATCACCCCGAACCGAGGTAGCACCAGTATCGGTCGGGGCGCGATATCTGTGCCACGCCGAAGGCAAGGCATCCACGGCGTTTTGAACGGCCCCCGGAGGGACAACACAGACGCCCCCGGAGGGAACGCATCATGCCGCCACCAGATCGCTCCGCCGGCTCTTGGGTACCCCCGGTGACCCGACCACGCGCGAAGCGATGCCCGGTGAGCAGTCAAACCATCAGTTACAGAGGCACCCGTTGCCACGCCGAAGGCAAAGCATCCATGGCGTCTGAATGGCCCCCGGAGGGAGTCAGAGCACGGCTCCCGGAGGGACAACACAGTAATTACAAGCTGATCAGTGTTATCACCAGGACCATGAGGGTGATGAATGCCACGAACAACCACTCCATTCGCATGCGGCTGAGCAGTTCCGCTTCCAGTTGGGTTCGCAGCCGATCGGTCTCGCTCCTTGCTGCCGCCACGTTGTTTTCTGCGGCGGACAGTTTGAGCTGTTTTCCGGCGGCGGCTCGGCGGGTCGCAGTGAGCTGATCACTCAATTCGCCGTATCGGCGTTGCAGGTCTTCGAAGGCGGCCTCGGTTTTCCGTAGTTGAGCCAAAAGCTGCACCGAGTCCGGCGGGGTGGACTCAACCACTGTGACCTCGCCGTCACCCCGCTCGGGATCGTGCAATTCCCCTCGTAAGACCCGTAGATCGCTGGCAACCTCCGGAGCTACGGGTGCGACCATCCGCTCCATCGCCAGCAGCAGATGATCGGCGTAGCCCGTTTCAGAGGGAAGATTGAAGTGCGCCCACAGATTGCGGGCCTCTACGAGCTGCCCCACCATGGGTCGAAGGTCGCTCTTGAAGAAGTCGGCGAAAACCGGACCCCAGAATCGACGAATCACCAAGAGCTGGAAGAGTGGATCAGTGCGACCGGTGGCTTCGGTCCGACCGAGCTTGTCTGCGGCGATGAGGTTCCACGGGGTGGATTCATCCTCACCGAAGTGGTCCACCATCCGCTCCTCGACAAAGGGCGCCATCGCCGAACCAAAGGTTTCGAACGCTCGAGCCAGCAGCGCGTGGCGGCCGACGGCGATATCGGGGGTACGGGGTGCAACTGGCATCGACGGGCTGAAGTCCTCCTCCCTATCTCTTCGGACCTCCGGCCCGATTTCTGAACCGATCAGCGGCCCAGACCCCTATTTCTCCCTCCCGGGGTCGTAGCGGTCGAAACAGAGCATTGTGTTGGCCCCGTAGTACTCAAGTCTCGCCGGGAAATGCCGTTTAGCACATCGTGCAGGGAAACCGACTACTTCTTTCCCCCGGCCTCGTTTTTGTCGGCGGTCTAGCGACAGTTACGGCTTGGCTTGTCGCGCTGTTGTTCTTCAAAATCGCTGATGAGACAACCTTGATACTGGCGGGGTCGTCTGGGGCTATTGGTGCACTGGGCGGCATGATTGGTGCACTCTGGCTCAACTACACCACTCGCCACACCCAGGAATACATCGCTCTCCAGGAACACCAGGCCAACCATGATCCTCTAACCGGGCTGTTCAACCGAAACGCCCTCTTCACGGAACTGGAGAAGTCGATCGCCCGGGCCCAGGCCACCGACACCGTGCTCGGCGTGCTCTTCTTGGACCTCGACCGCTTCAAGGTCATCAATGACTCCATGGGCCACGAAGCCGGAGACGAACTCCTCCGAATCGTGGCGGAACGGCTCGAGGGGACGGTCCGGGGTGGCGACCTCGTGGCCCGGTTCGGCGGCGACGAGTTCGTAGTCGTGTGCCGGGATCTACTTTCAGAACAATCCGTCCTGGCCGTGGCAAACCAGATTCTCAAATCATTCACCCAGCCTGTCTCTCTCTATGGCGGTGCACAGGTGGTCTCCACGAGCATCGGCATCGCCATCGCCCGACCAGATGACACCCGACGCAGCGATGATTTGGTCCGAGACGCCGATGCCGCGATGTACAAAGCCAAACGATCGAAGTCCGGCTTTGCCGTCTTCGATGAGGTCCAGCGGCTGCAAGTCATCGACCGTCTCGACATCGAACGCGATCTCGTCCAAGCGCTCGAACAAGAACAGCTGGTTGTCTACTATCAGCCACTGATCGACGTGAAAGGCAAACGTCTCTACGGGTTCGAAGCCCTGGTTCGCTGGAACCATCCGATACGCGGCATCATCGGTCCCGGGGATTTCCTCGGGGTTGCCGAAGAAACCGGCATGATGGCCCGCATCGGCGAGTTGGTGCTTCGGGAGGCCTGTGCCCAGGCGGCAGTCTGGAACCACCTGACGCCCGATGCCCAAGGTGTCAAGATGGGCGTGAACATCGCCGAGCAGCAGTTGCTGGACGGGAACTTCCCATTCTTGGTAGCCGACGTTCTCGAGTGGTCTGGCCTTCCCCCCAGCCAGCTCGTGCTGGAGATCACCGAGAACGTCATCGTTGATCATCTGGCCGGGCTTTCCAGCTTGCGTGACATTCGCGACATGGGGGTCAACCTGGCGATCGACGACTTCGGCACAGGGCAGAGCTCGCTGAGCTACATCAAGCAATTCGACATGGTCTCCACCCTCAAAGTAGACAAGACCTTTGTTGATGACATGAGCAGCGGTGTGAACCGAGCGATCATCGAGGCGGTGGTGGCCATGGCCCGGGCCTTGGACATGGAGGTCGTTGCCGAAGGTGTCGAGAGTGAACATCAGGTCAAGGAACTCTTGGAGTTCGGAGTTCACATCATGCAGGGGTATCTCTTCAACAAGCCGGTTGCCGGCGAAGTGATCGACCCGAGCTCGTGGTTCCAGGCCCGAGACAACAATGGCATGAAACATGACGATCGAGCCGTGCCCGGCTTGTCTTCCACCGAGGTGAGTCGGGCGCTGGCCCGGAACCGCGATCACTCGCTGCCTCGCCCCAAGCGAATGGGCTGACCCGACGCTGCATAGGGCCGGCCGGTCCCTTACGCTCTAGGCGTGGGCCATCGATTGAAATCACTCCCCTTGGGGCGATTCATGGGGATTCCCGTGTCTGTGGGTTGGTCCGTTGTGGCCGCGGCTGGGGTTGCAGCGTTCCTCCTGGCCCGAAGTGTTCTTCCCGCCACAGAAGAGGGTCTCTCGCTCAAGATACGAGTGGGACTTGCTTTGATCGCGGTCGCTTTGTTCCTTGGATCGATTCTGGCGCACGAGTTCGGTCATGCTCTCACCGCCCGCCGTCACGGGATCAGCACGAACTCGGTGAAGCTTTGGATCTTTGGCGGCGTGGCAGCGCTGTCCAGCTCAGCCCGTAGCCCCCGGGCCGAGTTCCAGATCGCTCTCGCCGGACCCGCCACCAATGCCGTGCTGGCAGTCATCTTCGGCGGAGCTGCCGCAGTGAGCAGCCAGATCGAGTTCGCTCCGGCAACATTTCTCCTCACCGGGCTCGCCGTCGTGAATGCGATGTTGGCGATCACCAACCTGGTGCCTGCCGCGCCGCTTGACGGAGGGCGAATTCTTACAGCGATCATCTGGCGACGTACCGGTCGACCCGAGTGGGCCCGACTGGTGAGCGCCCGCTGCGGGATTCTCCTCAGTGGTGCAGTCCTTCTGTTCGGGCTTGTCGAACTCTTCCGATTCGACCGGCTCAGTGGCTTCTACACGCTGGCGATCGGCTTATTTCTTGGGTTCGCCGCCCGCTCGGATCTGAATACCGCAGTGATTCGCGGTCGTCTGACAAGCGTCCAGGTGGGTGATGTCCTGACGCCCTACCCCGCCGCTATTCACGACTCGCTGACGTTGAACCAGCTGCTACGTATGTGTCCTTCCACAACCGCAAACGTTTCCCTCCCTGTGCAACGCTGGAGTCATCAGACAATCGGGTATCTCTCCACCGCAGTGGCCCACACGTTCTCCGATGCAGAGCGAACATGGACCACGGTCGGTCAACTGATGACACCGCCCGAGATGGTTCCGACCGCCTGGACCAGCGAGCCGCTGCTCGACGCTCTCGAGCGCCACGGGACTGCCCCGGGCCAACTGTTGGGAATTGATCCAAAATCCGGGCTCGTGGTAGGCACAGCCACGCCAGATCAGTTCAGACACTTCCTACTCCCACCAGGCTTCTGGGGCGGCGACTCACGGCGGCTCGCTCCCTCACGTCTTCGGGCAGGAACATTTCAGGTGCCCGCCCGGTTACAGCGGTCATGACCAACCCGAGCGACCAGCAGATCGAGTTCTACTGGCGACCCGGGTGTCCGTTCTGCATGACGTTGGAGCGGTCGCTCAACAAACTGAACGTGCCGTACGCGAAACGCAATATCTGGGAAAACCCTGCCGACGCCGCATTCGTGCGTTCAGTGGCCAACGGCAACGAAGTGGTTCCCACCGTTCGCATCGGTGGTACGTCATTGGTGAACCCATCGGCCCAACAGGTGGTAACGACCACCAACGCAGAATTGCCTGGTTTATTGGAATCCCCAACTCAGAAGTCGGCGGGGTTTCGCAGAAGGTTGCGTCGCTAGTGAATTCATGATTCACTCGTTGGCGCATCGTCGGGCCAGCTTGTAGAGAGTTGGACTGTTGATGCGTCCGCCGCCGCAACAGAATAAGGGGACCACCGTGTCCGACGAATCAAGCCGCAAGGCTCTGCATGCCTATGTCACCGATGGTGCCCATGATCAATGGCACGGGTTCGCCGCAGAGCAAGGAGTGAGCGTAAGCGCGATCCTCGAAGCCCTCGCCCCGACACTCACCGTGAACGACGAGCGGGCCGAATATGTGAACGTCCTCGAGGTCATCACCGAGGCTCGGCGCATCGACGCAAGACGTCGTCGCCGACGCCGCTAGGACCGCCGTTTTTCGTCCGTGTTCGCCTCGTACGCATTGGCGCGGTAGCGTTGATGCCGATGGAAAGTCCTGACAATTCAGATGCTGCTCTACTGGAGGAGAAGCTGTTTTCGTTAGCCGAGGTCGCGGCCAAACAGGGTGTTCACTACATGACCGTCTACCGCCATGTCAGGACCGGCAAACTGGCAGCGACGAAGTTGAATGGTGAGTGGCAGGTCCGAGAGTGCGACCTTATCGCTAGGACTGCGCCTAGCCAGGGCAAGCCCGGCAGCGCCGACATCAGCGCTCGGAGCGCAGCATTCAGGAATCGGCTTCTTGCCTCCGATGAACCCGGAGCGTGGTCGATCCTGGAAAACTGTCTCGCCGCCGGCGCTGATCCCGCTGATCTTCACCACGAACTGATTCTCCCATTCCTCCACCGAATTGGCACCGATTGGGCCAGTGGGACACTCGCGGTCTCCAGTGAGCACACGGCGTCGGCAGTGATGCAGCGACTCGTGGCTCGGTTGGGGCCCCTCATGCGAACAAAGGGGCGAAGCCGTGGCAGCATCGTGATCGGGGCTGTCGCCGGCGACGCCCACAGTCTGCCGGCAGCGATTGTGGCCGACCTGCTCCGCAATGGGGGGTACGACGTGCTCGACCTCGGCGCAAATACTCCAGCTCGATCTTTCGCCGAAACCGTGGCGTTGGTCGACCGCTGCAAAGCGGTTGGGCTCTCCGCTTCACGGTCGCTCGATGCCTCTATTCGCGAGGCGATCGAGGCGATCCGTTTGGCCGATAGTACATTGAAGATCGTGGTAGGCGGATGTAGTATTCAGGGCGCTGAACATGCAAAGAGTCTGGGGGCCGACGGCACCGAGAGCGATTCACGCCTCATCGCTGCCGCATTCGATGAAGTCATCGATTCCCAGGTGTCTCCTGCTGTCGCTCAGCAATGACCGATCAACCGGCGTCGCCCCCTCGCTTCAATGCCACGATCTATGCATCGGACCTCATCAGAGCTGCTGATTACCGGACACCGTTGAACCCGTTGTCCACCGACCACCCGGCCGTCACCGTGGACGAGGCGTATGTGATTCAGGTGGGGTCCCTGGCACAACACATCCACCGCAATGACCCGATGAGCGGCGCCAAGGTCACCGTTCACCAGCGACGCCCCGTCTTTGGCCTGTACCCCAGGACCGCAGTGATGGGCTCATTCGAAGTGGCCGATCTCTCTCGGTTGATCTCACCGCGCGCCCAGGCCGTCATGGTCTTCCGGCTTTTCAAAGAACTCTCCGGGACCGACACGACCCCAGAAGACGTTCGCGACGCAACCGAGAGTGTGGTGGCAGGGATCGAAGTGATCGACTACAGGATGACACCAACCAACGCCCTTAACCATGTGGATGTTGTGGCGGACAACGGGCACATCGCCAAGATCCTGATCGGCGAGCACGGCGTTGATGTCAGCCACGGCATCGAACCGCTGAACAATCTCTCCGTTCAACTCACAATGAACGGTGAATTGGCCGCCCCGCCCGCCGACGCCATCACCGCTCCAGCCGCCGCCGTGGCCGCTTTGGCCAACCACCTCGGCGCCCAGGGCGGAATGTTGGAGGACGACTGGTTTGTGGTGGTCGGTCCACTGAGCGCCCCAGTCAGCTTGGGCGTCGGGTCCAGGGTCGAATTGCGGATCAACGAGATGGCCCCGGTAATCCTCCGAGCTCGCTAAAGGCCCAAACGACGCCGATTTCAGGCAGCTATGCGTCAATCTGTCACACCGACGTGAGAAGATTGCCCGGTGGGAAGAACAACGGCGTGAGCGCTGACAAGAAACCGTTTGCCCGGGAAGTCCTTGACATAC
Source organism: Acidimicrobiales bacterium (assembly GCA_013003535.1). Classification (GTDB taxonomy): domain Bacteria; phylum Actinomycetota; class Acidimicrobiia; order Acidimicrobiales; family SZUA-35; genus JABDIY01. The sequence continues at coordinate 14,496 of JABDIY010000028.1, forward strand.
CGGTTTCTGAGGAGATGGGTGAATCGTTTCTTGCGTATTCCCTGTCGGTTATCACAGCGCGGGCGATCCCCGACGTTCGTGACGGCTTGAAACCCGTACAGCGCCGCATCCTTTACTCCATGCTCAGGATGGGTCTCCGACCTGACCGGCCCCACCGCAAGTGTGCTCACGTCGTCGGCGACGTGATGGGCAAGTTCCATCCCCACGGTGATTCGGCGATATACGACACGCTGGTTCGGCTAGGCCAAGACTTCGCCCGCAACATCACTCTTATAGACCCCCAGGGCAATTTTGGATCGCTCGATCATCCGCCCGCCGCGCAGCGCTACACCGAATGCAAACTCACCGACGCCGCCCTTGACCTCCTGGCCGAGATCGACGAAGAAACGGTCGACTATCGGCCAACCTATGACGGTGAGAACGTCGAGCCCGTCTACCTCCCCGGCCTTCTTCCCAATCTGCTCGTCAACGGCACCAGTGGAATCGCCGTTGGGATGGCAACCAACATGGCCAGTCACAACTTGGGCGAGATCTACGAGGCGATCAAGCTGGTGATGACCAAGCGCCGCCCCAAACCAACCGTAGATGAACTGATGCAGTTGGTCCCGGGACCGGATTTCCCGGGTGGTGCCACCATTGTGGATGACGACATCCGGACGGCCTATGAGACCGGGCGGGGTTCCTTCCGGATCAGAGCCAAGGCATCTATCTACGATGTCACCAAAGCCCGCCAGGGGATCGAAATCACCGAGCTGCCGTACATGGTGGGGGTGGAACGAGTGGTGTCTCGAATCACCGATTTGATTCGCACGGAAAAACTCACCGGGATCGCCGATGTCAAGAATCTGTCCGACCGTCACCAAGGTATGAAGTTGGTGATCGAGTGCAAAGCTGGGGTGTCAGCTGAGCTGATGCTGCAACAGCTCTACAAGATGACCCCGTTGGAGGACTCCTTCAGCATTAACAACACGGTGTTGGTCAACGGGGTACCCACGGTGCTTGGACTCTTCGACCTCTGCCAGCACTACATCGACCATCGCCTCGACGTAGTGGTGAAGCGAACCTTGTTTCGGCTTCGGCAAGCTGAAGATCGACTGCATCGCCTCGAGGGCTACCTCATTGCGATCGACAACATCGATCTGGTCGTATCGATTATCCGGACCTCGGCCAACACTCCGATCGCGCGTGAACGTTTGATGGAAGCACTCAGTTTGAGCGAGGTTCAGGCCCAGATCATTCTGGATATGCCTCTCAAACGGCTCACCGAACTCGCACGAGACGAGGTGATCAACGAAGCCACTGAGAAGAGGGCCGAGATCGCCGATCTCCAGAAACTCTTGAAATCCGATCAACGCCAGCGGACCATCGTGATACGGGAACTCGGTGAGCTCGTGAAGAAATACGGGCGGCCACGCCGAAGTGTGATCATCGGGGCCGATGCGGTTCCCGATATCGCCGAGATCGAAGAACAGGTGGTCGCCGACATCACCGACGATCCTTGCGTCGTCAGCTTGGCTGTTTCGGGTGTTGTTGGCCGAGAACCGGCCGGCTCATCCAAGTCCTTTACGGCAAGCCGCCACGACGTAATCCAATCGGTTGTGGTCACCACGCTGAAGAGCCCGGTCTTGGCCGTCATGAATTCGGGACGCATCCTTCAGAGCTCGGCGTTGGACATCCCCGAAGTTGGCGGTCGCAGCCGTGGCAGGGATACCACTGAAGTATTCGGTGCAGACAAGAGCGAACAGCCGATCAGTCTTCTCACCGAAACGGGGAGCGACATCGTGGTGGTCACTGCCGCCGGTGTGGTCAAACGGATTGAGCGATCCGGGATCGCCGGCCTCAAATCGGGACGAAGCATCATCGGCCTCGCCGATCGAGACAAGGTTGTCGCCTGTTTCGAAGTAGACGACGCCGAGGACATCGTGATCATCAGCTCCGATGCGCAGGCGCTTCGAACCCCATTGGGAGCGATCCGAGCCCAGGGGCCAGCCGCCAAAGGTGTTGCCGGGATGAGTGTGAAGGGCACAGCCAAAGTGATCGGAGCTGGTCCCGCCAGCGAGGACCACGTCATCATTGTCGTCTCAGACACGGGGTCGGCCAAGGCCACCTCGGTCGATGAAATCCCCAGCAAGGGGCGTAACGGGGCCGGGGTTCGACTCACCAAGTTCGGCGATGAGCGCAGGCTCGACTACGCCTGGGTCGGTGTGCCGGAACGAATAGTCGCCGAGGTCGGAATAGACGGCACCACCAAACCAGCTGCAACGCCCGAATCGCTGGCGCTGCGGCCCACCCGACGAGATGGAGCGCTGCGGGCGTTGGCGTTCCGAATTCTCCAGATCGGATCATTGCGGTGGTAGCCAAGAAATCAGCGGGAACGGCAAAGAAGGCCGCCAAGAAGACAACCAAACGGGCCGCCAAGGCAACCTACCGGGCCGAACACATCCAGATTCTCGAGGGGCTCGCAGCAGTGCGCAAACGCCCCGGTATGTATATCGGTGGCACCGGCAGCGAGGGTTTGCATCATCTCGCTTGGGAAATCATCGACAACTGCGTCGACGAGGCCGCCGGAGGCCACGCCTCCCACATCGAGGTCATCCTTCATCGAGACGGGTCCATCGAAGTATCAGATGACGGGCGCGGTATCCCGATCGACCGAAAGGCCGACGGCCGGACCGCTCTCGAGGTCGTATTTACCGAACTCCATGCCGGCGGGAAGTTCGGATCCGGGGCGTATTCGGCATCTGGCGGCTTGCACGGCGTTGGCGCATCGGTGGTAAACGCGCTGTCTTCGAAGCTGGTCGCCGAAGTCGATCGAGACGGATACACCTGGCGGCTCGTCTTCAACGAACGTCTTCCCGGAAACTACCTCAAGAACGGGCAGTTCAAGGCCGGCTCCGGCCTCGCCAAAGTGAAGAAGATCCCGGCCAGTCGATCCGGAACAAGGGTGCGGTACTGGCCTGACCTCGAGGTGTTCGACAAGGATGCAACGCTTGAGTACGCCAAGATCCGAGAGCACGTGGCGCGCGTCTGTTTCCTTGTCCCCGGGCTTCACATCAAGCTTCACGATCGTCGCAGGGCCGGTGCCGACCCCGAGGAATTCGTAGCTGCCGGAGGTCTCGCCGACTACGTGGATCTGATGAGCGTTGGCGAGAACGTCACCGATATCATCACCATTCACCTCGACGTCAGCTTCGAAGAAAAAGTGCCCGTCGATGGAAAGATGCGGATGGTCACCCGCCCCTGCACCATAGATGTGGCGATGCGGTGGGTGAAGGGCTTCGACTCCAATGTGGTCAGCTTTGTCAACACCATCCCCACACGTGATGGCGGCACGCACGTCGCCGGCTTCGAGCAGGCCCTGAACTGGACCACCAACAATGTGTTGTTGAACGACAACAAGAAGCTCAAGAAGCTCAAGGACAACGGCCGAGCCAGCACCAGCGATGCTCAGGAGGGCCTGGTGGCGGCACTCAAGGTCACCTTCGCCGAACCGCAGTTCAAAGGCCAAACCAAGCAGGAGTTGGGCACCCCTCCCATTCGAAATCTCGTCTACGAGGCAGTCAAAACCGGTTTATCCGATTGGATGCAGGGCGGCGGCCGCAAGTCCCAGATCAACAATCTCCGAGACAAGATGGCCACGGCGGTCGTGAATCGGGTTGCCGCCAAGCAGCAGTTGGAAAATCGACGCAAACTCAGCTCACTCTCCAGCACCGGGATGCCGGACAAACTGGCCGACTGCCGCGAACACGGCCCAAATTCCGAGCTCCTCATCGTAGAAGGCAACTCCGCGGCCGGGCCGGCGATCAACGGTCGCGACAGCAGAAACATGGCCGTGCTGCCGTTGCGGGGAAAGGTGGTGAATGCCGGGAAAGCCACGTTGAAACAGGTGGTCGAGAACACCGAAGCCTCCGCACTGATCACGGCGATCGGTGGCGGTTCTGGGGAAGACTTCGACCTTGAGTCGTGCCGTTACGGCCGCATCATCATCCTGTGCGACGCCGACGTGGACGGCAGCCACATTCGTTGCCTCCTGCTCACCCTGATCTTCAAGCACATGCGGCCGCTACTGGAGCATGGCATGGTCTATGCGGCTCAGCCACCGCTCTTCAGTGTCAAGCACAAAGGGGAGATGATCTACGCCTACTCCGACACCGAACGAGACGAGCTTCACGCCAAGTTGAAACTCGCCGAGGACAAGCGGTGGCAACGGTTCAAGGGCCTCGGCGAGATGAACGTCGATGAGCTGGCCGACACCACTCTCAACCCCGAGACCCGTGTGCTCAAGCGGATGGGGATGGGCGACGCCGATGAGGCGATCCGTGCTACCGAGATGTTCCGTGTGCTCATGGGCAGCGACGTAGCCGATCGCAAGGACTACATCATCTCCAACAGCACCGCGCTCAATCCGGACCTACTGGACGTCTAAGCCGATTCCTATCGCATCCCTACATGGATGCAACCGATGCGGGCGCCGGAGTTTTTCCCTTGCCATGATTCCGCAGCTCGGGATCGATCACCCCGCCCAGGTCTTCGAAGAGGTTGGCCTGGCCTACGTGCCACACGAGCGAGGCAACCCCTCCGATAATCGAGTTCACCAGTGTGGTGAGGAGGAACAAGCCAAGGTTCCCACCCAAAAAGTCGGCCACCCGGATCACGGTGTCGTCAGTGGAGATTGGTTCTGCGCCGCCCAGAGCGGCTACGGGTCCCGTTATGAACGAACCGGCCAGACTCACGGTGAGTGTGATCAACACCAGCAAGAAGGTGCGGCCCATGAGTCCCCCGGTGTGCCCAGCCGTTACTCGATGGGCGCTCAAGGGGTTGCGGTGTCCGGCGCCAGCCACGTACGGAGTTGTGAACACCATTGCATACCGGCCAAAGCCAACGACAAAAAGCACCAGGAGAGCCAGGAAACCGAAGAGCCCACCGATCGGCCCCAACATGACCGAAACCGTGATGATCACGACGAAGATCCCCATCACGATGAGGCTGGCGAACAGCGTCCATCCAATGGCCGGAAGGAAGCGGCGAATACCCGACATCAGAGCATCAGCCCAGCCGATAGCGGGTTCAAATCGACCACTCATCGCCAGCCGGGCGGCGCAGACCGAGAACAAGAACGTGAGCACCAGGTTGGCCACCAGGCCGAGGCCGGCGATTCCCAACGACTCCGCCCCTTCGAAGGTGAACGGGTTTCCAACGGCCTCATTGTCGATGATGACCAACAGGTCTTTGATACCGAACCAGAGACCCAAGGCCGACACCAGGGCTGCCGGTACCAGGAAAATTACTGCGAGGGTGAAGAGGCTGCCGGCGTTGTTGATCATCAGCCGAAACGTCTCTGTCATCCAGTCGCTGACCGGCCGCATCCTCCCGTCACCCGGCGTGGCAACATCAGTTGACGTAGCGGGACGGACGTCGTTGGTCCATTCACCGCCGTTCCACCACCGCAGCATCTGCGGAGACTGGGGGTCCGGGTACCAACCGGGCGGCGGGTTCTGACTAGGGTTTTCGATCATTCATCCATCTCTGAGGTAGAGGAAGAGGGCACCGGGAACAGGGTAATGGAACGAGTACCGGAGATCGGGCCATCTCGCTTGCTGTTGCGTCCGTCATATGTACTTGCCCTTCGGATGATTTATCACTAAATTGAAAGAACCAGACCAACCGGCAGGAGAACGGTATGGATACCGAGTACGCGCTGAACAGCGAAACCGACGGCCATTGGCGAGCGCAAGCGCTCTGCAACGGCATGACCGAGGTCTTCTTTGGTCCCGCAGCGGAACGACCGGAGCGAAGAGTGGAGCGGGAAGCGCTTGCCCGTTCTTTCTGCATGGCTTGCCCCAGCCAGTTGCCGTGCCGTCGTTATGCTCGCCTGAACCGGGAGCACGGAATGTGGGGGGCAGAAAATGATGAGGAGCGGGCGGCCGCCGGATACTCCCCTCGATCGCCCAGCCGCCGATCGGTTATCGAAGCCCGCGATTCGTTTGCCCAGGTTCCCGAAGAATCCTGGGACGACCCGGAGTTCGATGCGTCCTTTCGTGAGCTCCTTGAGGAGCAGGAAGTTCCGAAATCCTGCTGATCGATCGCTGCCTGAGGATTTCGCAGTCGAGCACGGGTAGAGAGTCACCATGTATGACGCCTTTTGCGTTTTAGGTTTCGGCGGCCCCGAAAAACCCGAAGACGTTCTGCCGTTCCTTCGCAACGTCACGGCCGGACGAAACGTTCCCGATTCCCGCCTGGCAACCGTCGCCCGGCAGTACGAGAGGTTCGGCGGTCGTTCACCGCTGAACGATCAGAACCGCGCCTTGATCCACGCTCTCAAACCGGAATTCGAGGAGCACGGCATACGGCTACCTATCTACTTCGGCAACCGGAATTGGGATCCATACCTCTCGGCAACGGTCGAGCAAATGGCTGCAGACGGCATCCGCAATGCTCTTGTGTTCGTTACATCGGCGTTTTCGTCATACAGCGGTTGCCGTCAATATCGAGAGGATATGGCAGCGGCCCGAGCGACGGCGGGTGAGGGCGCCCCGGACCTTCACAAAATCCGGCTCTTCTACAACCATCCCGGTTTCCTCGACGCAGTGGAGGCCCAGATACGCACGGTTCATCTTCCGGGCAGTCGCCTCATCTTCACCGCCCACTCGATCCCGGAATCGATGGCCAGCTGGTGCGATTACGAGACTCAGCTACAGGAAATGGCCGGCCTCTTGGCGGCCCGCCTGAACGAGCGATGGGACCTGGCGTATCAAAGCCGCAGCGGACCACCGCACATCCCTTGGCTGGGCCCCGACATCAACGATCACTTGAAGTCGTTGAGCGACGCCGGCACAGGCCAGGTGACGGTTGTTCCGTTGGGGTTCATTAGCGATCATATGGAAGTCCAGTACGACCTGGATCACCAGGCGGCCGAAACGGCGGCATCGCTGGGCATCGATTTCCGCCGGGCGCCCACCGTGGGCACTCACCCCTTCTTCATCGCGGCCATTCGCCAGCTCGTACAGGAGCGGTTGGACAACGCTCCGGCGCTATGGGTCGGTACCGCCGGTCCATGGCCCGATCCCTGCCCGCAGGGTCACTGCCTTCCCCCGAGCTGAGAGCCACTCGAATCCGTCTCGGTGGTTGCTTGCACTCGCCCGCGCTAGAACGGGCGCTCTCGGCGACCGGTGGCGATCTCCCAATTGCGGTGCAGTTCGCCGATCGGAGTACTGGGATCAGCGTCCACAAACGGCCACAGCTCCTCGGCAACCCGACGCCAGTTGGCCGTGGCATCCAATTGGGCGAACAGCCCCATCAACCCCAGCGTGATTCGCTGCAGCACAACAAAGGACGGTGGCACGTTCAGATGCTTCATCAGCGAGCCGTGTTCGCTGCCGGTGTTGAAGAGCTGCGCCACCCCCGCCGAGGCGTAATCGGCATCGATCGTGACGGGCTTGTCCTCCATCACGTAGAGGTAGTAGAACGAGAAATAGTCGATGACCTCTTTGTCGCTGAAGTCAGCCGCCGGATCGAGAAGACCGGCTTCTTCGATGAGCGTACGAAACGCCACCGCGTCATGGTCGAGCACCATGTGCTTGATCAGGTCCTCGAAGAGTTTTGTTTCCGCCGGAGCGAACTCTTTCACCAGACCGAAGTCGAGAAATGTCACTCGACCACCGGGCTGGAACAGGTAGTTCCCCGGGTGGGGATCCCCGTTGAAGGCGTGCAGACGGTAGATGGCGCCGAACGAGAAACGGAACAAGGTCTCGGCGGCGAGGTTCCGTTCAGCTTGGGGCCACGAAAGAACCTCTTTGAACCTGACCCCCTCGGCCAGCTCTGACGTGAGCACGCGTCTGGTGGAAAGCTCTTCTAGGACGGCCGGGACCGTGACGAGCGGGTGCCCCTTGTAATAGTTGTGAAACTTCATTTGGCGCTGGGCTTCGAGTTCGTAATCGAGCTCCTCGATGAGTCGTGTTTTGAGTTCCTCGATGATTGGCCCCTTCTCGAGCCCGGGGAACATGGTGGCCATGCCGCCGAAGATCCAGTCGGCGTTGCTCAGGTCGGACGACATCGCCTCCGCCACACCCGGGTACTGCACTTTTACCGCTACTGCTCGGTCGTCGTGGGTGATGGCGCGATGCACTTGGCCGATGCTGGCCGACGCCAGCGGCACAGGATCCCACCGGGCGAAGAGCACGTCAGGATGCGCCCCAAGTTCCGCTTCGATTTGCTCAGCAGCAAGCTCTGCACTCATTGGCGGCGCATCGTGTTGGAGGCTCGAAAGCGTTGTGCGAACGGCGTCGGGGAGACCGGTGTCCAAGTAGCTCGCCATCTGACCGATCTTCATCATGGCGCCCTTCATCTGACCGAGCGTGGCGGTCACCTCGGCGGCCGTGCGCATTTGAAATTCGTTGTCCAAAGCGGTGCTGCGATCGGCATCGGCGAAGATTCGCTGCGCCCGATACTTGGCATATCTCCCACCGCTGCGGGCTCCCAGCTTGGCCAAGCGGAAGTTGCGGCTGGAGAGGCGACGGCCGCTGACGGCGGAAGCGATCCGGCCACGGCCTGGGCGCAACGACGCAACTGCGACGCCACCAAGCGTCGCCGCCAACAGCAACCAGATTCGTTTGAAACCGGACGTCGACGTAGAAATACTGCTCATACCTAGCGCAGAGGGTAGGGGCCAGCGGACCGACTGCGCTGAGCGCTAGCGTCTCTGGTCGTGCGGTCTATCGTCACACCTCGAATGGTCCTGCGCCCGTGGACGCTCCACGATCTGGACGCGTGGACGAAATTGCACAATGGGCCCACGATCGCGACACCGGGACACGACCACGACGCCCGGTCGCCAACCGAGCTTGCCGATGACCTAGCGCGGTCGGTTCGACGCTGGGCTTCTTCCGACGTCGGGCCCTTCGCCTGTGAACCGCTACTCCCTGATGAAGGTGGCGATGGTCCGGCCGGAGAGCCGATCGGGTCAATCGAGTTCATCGAGGCGGCGTTGGCCTCGGAAATCGACCCCACACAAGTGATCAATTGGCGGTTTTCGATCTCAGGCGGAACCGACCAGCTCGTAGAGGCGGCGACCGCAGCGCTGACATGGATCTTTGAACACTATGACCTTGACCGGATCATCGCCCCGGTCGTGGTGGGAAATCGGCAGTCCGTGGCGGTGGCGGAAAGACTGGGCATGGTGGCCCGCTATCGAACGGTCTCCCCGGAGCGGGCCCGGTGGACTGACGTTTTCGAATTGACGGCCGAACGATGGGAGAACCGCCCATGAGGGTCGGCCGCACTCTCACCTCGCCCGAGCGCCTCGCCTTCGACCACGTGGAGGAACGAACGCTCCAGCGTGCGGTGGTGGTTTGCATCCCATGGCTCCCGGGGACGTTTGCCGGTCTCACATTGGACAGGTTCATTCTGCTGGCGCGTCCACAGCGCGCCGACGGAAGCTCCACTCTGTTGGCTCATGAACTGGTGCACGTGGAGCAGTGGGATGACCGTGGGATGATCGGGTTCGCCAAGTGGTACGTTGCCAACTTTGTGCGCGAGTATCGGCACCGACGGAAGTGGATGGCTTCCTATCGGGCGCTCGAAGCCGAGGTCGACGCTCGAGCGCGGACCCGTGACTGGTGGAATCGACACGACGAAAGCGCCTGAGTCAGAAGCTGCATCGTTTCGTCACTTCTTGACAAAACTCCGCTGCGTCGTCCAATCTCCGCGGTTTTGCCCTATTCTGCAGCGTTGCTCGCATCAGTGCGGGAAGTCCTGGGCAAATTGTTCGGGCCGCCGCACATGCGGTTTGGGGAGAGATCTCATCGAGATCAAACGAAAGAGTACAAAAAACATGCACCTTTCCCGATGGAAAACCCTCCTGGCACTGCTGTTCAGCATCACCCTTGTTGCTTCAGCCTGTGCCGGGAGCGACGAAGCAGCTACTGATGACAGCGCAGCCACCGACGACAGCGCAGCCACCGACGACAGCGCCGACGACAGCTCACAAGCCGCCGACGGCGGCGAAATGATGGTGTTCAGCGGCGAGACGGTGATCGTCACTGGCCCCGAGCGTGACGACCCCTCGGTCGGCGCCCTGCAGGAGTCTCTGGACGCATTTGGCGAGGAAGCTAACCTCGTGATCGAATACACCGGCGACTCCGCTTGGGAGGAGCAGATCAACATCCAGGTCGAGGCCGGTACCGAGCCGGACATCTCCTTCTTCCCCCAACCGGGCAAGTTGGCCGACTTCTATCGCCAGGGCGACATTCAGGCACTCCCTGATAGCACCGCCTCGATCGTGAGGGATAACTGGGATGAGGGATGGCTGTCCTTTGGCACGGTCGACGACACGCTGGTAGGTATCCCCGCCAAGACCGACGCCAAGAGCCTGGTCTGGTACCAGCCAGCAGTGTTCGAAGAGAAGGGTTATGAGATTCCGGAGACCTTCGACGCATTTGTCGCTTTGGCAAATGACATGATCGCCAATGGCGATACCCCGTTGTGTGTTGGCATCGAATCCGACACCGCCACCGGCTGGCCATTCACGGACTGGACCGAGGAAATGGTGCTTCGTTTCGAGGGCCCCGATGTCTATGACCAGTGGGTCAACCATGAGATTCCGTTCAATGACCCCGCCATCGTTGCCCAGATGCAGGCCGTGATCGACCTTTGGAACACCGAAGGCATGGTCTTCGCCAACGGCGGGTCGATCCAGGCCACCAACTTCGGTGACAACGTACAGCCCCTGTACGACGGCACCTGCCTCATGCACCGGCAGGCCAACTTCTTTGCCAGCTTCTTTGGCAATGTGGTGACCGACGACGGCGAGTCCGTGATCCTCGGCGAGTCCGACGATCCCAAGGCCATCGACGTGTTCTACTTCCCCGCCAACGATGGTGCGCCGTTGTTAACCGCTGGGATCGTCGCCGGTGCGTTCCATGACAAGCCAGAGGTATGGGCGGTGATGGAATATTTGTCGAGCCCGGCTCACGCCGAGCGTCGGCAGGAGGCGCAGCGCCGCATCTCAGGTAACGATGTGTCTGGCTACCTGTCGGCAGTCCAGGGCCAGGACATGTCGGTGTACAGCCCGATCGAGCAGAGCTTCATTGACATCTTGACCAATGCCAGCGTCGCCCGCTTCGATGCATCAGATTTGATGCCGTCTCAGGTTGGTGCCGGTACGTTCTGGACCGAGGGCACCTCTTTGGTGGCCGGATCCATAGACGCCCAAACGGCCGCTGACAGGATCGAAGCCTCCTGGCCGTAATGAAGCCGTAATGAAATCGTGACGCTCGCCGTTTGTGTGATCAGCGTCACATCCAATTAGACTCTTGCTGAGTCTTGCCGAAATGGGTGCTGGCTCCGGCTGGCACCCATTTCTGATTCTGTTCGTTTCGCAAAAATGGAAAGGGGACCGAGTTGGATGCACTAGTGAAGGTCTTGGTCACGATTGTTGGCGTGGCCATATCAGTGGGAGTCTTCAGCGCCCTCTGGGTGGGCGTGAACCTCATGTTCAACAAGGCGACCAAGGACTGGCCGTTGTTTTCCACGCTGGTCGGTGCCCTACTGGGATTCATTCTGTTCGTGGTTCTCCACGGCAACGAACTCCTGATCAACCCTCTGGATGAGCAGATGGACCAGAGTTGGATCGGGCGCTTCATCGCTTTCATCTGGCTTCCTGCAATCGCCGCCGCTGTAGGAGGCACCGTCGGGTGGTTCCTCGGCCGAATTGACGACCCGTCCACCCGCCTCGCCATCGGGATCGGGACCGGCGTTGTCGCCGCGCTAGTCATCGCCTTCATGCTCCGCGATGGAAGTGGTGTCATCACCATCGGCGATGGTCGCGAAACGGAACCGGAGCGGAGTTACCTCCCTGCATTCAGACCCTTTGCACTCGCCAACTGGACGATCATCGGTGGGGCGGTAGGGGCTGGGTGGGCCACGTTGAGGAAATCCAACCTCATTCGCACCGTGGCAATCTTCGGCTCAATCGGATGGCTCATTGGAGCTTTTGCCGCCAGCCAGTTGGGAACGGGCCCCCGGATAGCTGCGATCATCGCCTGCTTGGTCCCGGGCCTCGCTCTTGGCTACGTGGTAGGGACCAGTAAAATTCCCAACATTGTTGGTGCAGCACGGATCGACGAAGGGGCTCGGCCATGGATCTTCGTCGGACCAGCCGTTTTCTTCATTTTCGTTGCCCTCATCGCACCAACGATCCTCACTCTCGTTCTTTCCTTCCAGAACGCTGACTCCACTGAATTCGTGGGACTGGAGAACTACGGCACCGCTCTGTCCGATCCCGCAAACTTCGACACCGCCAACTGGACCAACATCTTCACATCGAGAATCTTCATTCTCGGGCTCATCCTCTTCGCCATCGGACTGTTACTCGCCATGGCCCTGGGTCGCCAGACCGGGCATACCGCGCAGGTAGACCCACCGTCGGGAGCCATCGGCATCAGTGGGATCGCGCTGGTCTTTTTTGCGATCGTTACCACCCTTCGGGGCACGATAGTAAACAACCTGTGGTGGGTTTTTGCCGTCACACTGATCGCTACTTCGCTCGGCCTGGCAATCGCCGTCCTGGCAGACGGCGTGCGTTTCGAACGGGTTGCAAAGTCGATCGTCTTCATGCCGCTGGCCATCAGCTTCGTAGGGGCTTCGGTGGTCTGGCGGTTGGTCTACCAATCCCGAGATCCCAGCCAAAGCCAAACCGGTGCAATGAACGCTGCGTGGGTAGCGATCGGTAGGACAACCTCGGACAGCTCCATCGGTCAGATCATTTGGGGGATTCTCCTCGTAGGAGCCGTGCTGGGTTTTGCATATGCAGCCATCCGTACGTTGAGTAACGACGTAAACATGGCGGTTCTCTACAGCGTCTTGGGTCTGATACCCATCTATCTGCTCTATCGGCTCGCCACTGGCGGATTCGGTGCACTTGGGGAGCGGAACGGCGAATTCCGTGGCGAACCAATCCAAACGCTGTCGGAAGGACCCTGGAACAACTTCTTTCTCATGATCGTGCTCATCTGGGTTCAGACCGGCTTTGCCATGGTCATCCTCTCCGCAGCCATAAAGGCGGTTCCAGGGGAATTCATCGAGGCCGCCAAGATCGACGGGGCCAACGATTCAGATATCTTCTGGCGGATCACGATTCCCCAGATCACCCCCACGATCATCGTGGTCGTCACCACCGTGATCGTTCTTGTCATGAAGGTGTTTGACATCGTCCGAGTGATGACCAACGGCAACTTCGGTACCAACGTTCTGGCCAATGCAATGTACGCCGAGTCGTTCCAGTTCCGGAACGTCGGGGTCGGGTCGACCTTGGCGATCCTTCTTTTCCTGTCGGTGATCCCGGTGATGGTCTACAACATCCGCAAGCAACAAAAGGAGATTGCGTAAGATGGCTACCCCAGTGATCAACGAGGTCCCCGGCGATGCAGATGCGGCTCTAGGCAACGACGGGCCTCCAAACGACATGAGAAAGGGAGGAACCGGGTCCACTACGGGGGCACGGCTTCACGGACTCCTGACCCGCGTACCCCTGTGGTTCATCGTACTGATCTGGGCCATTCCGAGTCTTGGACTGTTCATCAACTCATTTCGGGACCGACAGGCTCAAAACCAGAGTGGTTGGTGGCGAGTTGTCCCCAGCGACCTAACCATCAGTAACTACGACACCGTGCTGAGCGCCTCGTCGACAGCGTCGATGACAGATTCCGTGCTCAACAGCCTGGGTATCGCCATTCCTGCCACGATTATTCCCATCGCCGTAGCGGCATTCGCCGCCTACGGCTTCGCCTGGATCGATTTCAAGGGACGGAACTGGCTGTTCATCGCCACGATCTCGCTTCTCGCCATCCCGTTGCAGGTGGCCCTTCTTCCTCTGCTGAAGCTCTATGTTGGCGGGGCTCACGTCACCGTGCCGTTTACCGAGCGTACGCTCACCCTCATCCCAGACTGGGATCTGCAGGGTTCTCTGACCGCCGTGTGGTTGACCCACACTGGCTTTGCCATGCCCTTTGCCATTTTCCTGTTACACAACTACATCAGCGGTCTGCCCAGAGACATCTTTGAATCTGCGAGGATCGATGGAGCTGATCACTTCACAATCTTCACCAAATTGGTACTGCCCCTCAGCGTGCCGGTCCTCGCCGCCTTCGCCATCTTCCAGTTCCTTTGGGCGTGGAACGACTACCTCATCGCATTGACCATGATCGGATCGAACGCCGACAACTTCCCCACCACAATCCGGGTTGCCAACCTTTCGGGTGACTTCGGCCGTAATGCCTTCCTTTTACCGTCGGCGGCGTTCATTCAAGCGTTCATACCATTGATTGTGTTCTTTAGCCTTCAACGTTTTTTCGTGAAGGGACTCCTCGCCGGCTCCGTCAAGGGATAACGATCCGGGCTGCCTCTTCGGGGGCCTGTTCAAACACAGGGGTTCGGTCTCCCCAAGGGACCTGCAGTGACCTTGTCCTCTGGAAAAGGGACCGAACCTCACCGAAAATCCTGAGATGGACCACCCGTTGGATCGCATCGTTGTTGGTGCAGACGGATCCGAGTTCTCCGAGGCAGCGATTCGCTGGGCTGCGGAACGAATCCCCGACGGTGGCTCGCTGCACGTGATCCACGCATTTTCGCCGGTGAAAGAGTTAGCGCTCGCGGCCCTCCAAACGGACTGGGTGCCGTTGCGCAATGCGGCCGAGGACGCACTCAACCATTCTTGGACCCTGCCGGCCCGCAAGCTCGGCCGCGAAACGCACAATCGCGTGCTCGACGACGATCCGGCCGATGCGCTGATGTATGTGACTCACGAACAACGGTGCAGAGCCATCGTGGTCGGTGCCCACGGAGCCGGCGATCGGCGCCACCACCTGTTGGGCAGCGTCACCCGCAAACTCATCAACCGGTCACCGGTCCCGGTGATCGTCGTGAACAGGGATCTGGCGAAGTTCGAACAGCGGCAAAGTCAGCCCGTTGTTGCCGGGGTCGGTTACGGCAAAGCCAGCGAAGCGGCCGCCTTCTGGGCCGGCGACTTCGCCGCCGCCGTCGGTCGGCCGCTCAGCCTGATCCACGCCGTGAGCCATCGACCGATATATCCGATGGACTCCCCCCTGGACATGGTCGGGTCGTATTTGGGCGGGAATCTCCCTGCCAAATTCGCTCAGTCGGAAATCGATTCTCTGGCCAATCGAATCCGTGCGCGGAAACCGGATCTGATCGTGTCTACCAAAATCGCGTTCGGGTCTTCTATCAGTGCACTCCTCGAAGCCGGTAGTGGTGCCGAACTCGTCGTGGTTGGCGATCGCCGCGAGAATGCAGTCAACCGAAAGACCATCAGCCCCCGAGTTCAACAACTGGTCAGCCGTTCACAGTTTGCGGTGGCCGTCGTACCGTCACCGCAACCGGGAGAATCATCGGAGGCCATTACCTAGCGAGGGGACGCGCCGCCTCGCCTCCGCCGAGCTGATTCACTCACCATGTCGCCTAGACCATCTCCCGAACTGTTGATTGAAGACCGAAACGTCGGAGTCGGTCTCACCTCAGAAGAAGCGGCCCGACGGCACGCGGCGGCGTTGGGCAATCAGACCGACCACCAATCAACCCGCTCGCTGGGCAGCATCGTTCGAGGCAACGTCCTCACGCGATTCAACGCAATCATCACGTCGCTCGCTGTCGTGGTGCTGGTCTTCGGGAGCCCGGTCGATGCCCTCTTCGGGTTTGTGATGATCCTGAACAGTGTTATCGGGGTGGTTCAAGAAATTCGCGCAAAGCGGAGCCTCGATGCGGTGCAGGTTCTGATAACGCCCAACTCCGAAGTGTTCCGAGACGGCACCAAACGTTCGATCGCGGCCGAGGACCTCGTGCTCGGCGATGTCGTCGCGCTCAAAGCGGGCGACCAAATCCCAATCGATGGCACGGTCCTGACTTCCCAAGGATTGGAGGCAGACGAATCTGCGCTCACCGGTGAGTCCGAGCCTGTACCGAAACCAGAAGAGGCCAAGATCCTCAGCGGGAGCTTCGTCACTGCGGGGACGGGGACGGTGGTTGCAACGGCCGTCGGCACTTCGAGCTGGGTGTACCAGCTCACGAAAGAGGCAAAGACGTTCGTGCTCACCCAATCCGAACTTCGGGTCGGCATCGATCGCCTCCTCAGGGTGGTGTCGTGGATCGTGCCGCCCATTGCCGGGCTGCTGCTCTGGAGTCAACTCCGGAGCCAACAGGGCTTCGATGAGGCGACGGTTTCCGCAGTCGCAGGAGTAGTAGGGCTTGTTCCTCAGGGGCTGGTTCTCCTGGTCAGCATGGCCCTCGCTGTTGCCGTGGTCCGCCTGGCGAAACAACAGGTTGTGGTACAAGAACTTCCCGCCGTCGAAGGACTGGCGCGGGTCGACATGTTGTGTGTGGACAAAACCGGAACCCTGACCACCGGACATCTCGCACTGGACAAGCTTCACCCGATCGGAGTCAGCGATGGCAAACTCCGAGCCGGTATCGCCGCAATCACCGAACTCGACGGAGCGAGAACCACTACCACCGAGGTCATACAAGACGCCCTTGGTTGGCACCCGTCAGATTGGACGGTGCAACATTCCGTGCCGTTTTCCTCGGTCCGAAAATGGAGCGGAGGAACATTTCGCGACCACGGGTCATGGGTCCTGGGCGCCCCCGAAGTCCTTCTCGATTCGATGGCTGGCCTGGAACTTGACCACGTGATCCAACAACTCCACGATCTCACCGGTCAGGGGCGTCGAGTGTTATTGGTCGCTCAAACCGATGCAGTGATGCCCGACGCGCCTGAGCTTCCGGAACGTTTGAGACCAATTGGTCTGGTCTCGCTCAAGGAAGAAGTACGGCCCGATGGTGCAGCCGCAATGGAGTACTTCCGGGCTCAGAACGTGACGGTGAAGGTCATTTCGGGAGACAACCCGAGAACCGTTTCCGCAGTGGCTGCCGAATTGGGAATTCCCGGCGCAGCAGACGCCGTGGACCTCCGCCGTTTCTCGGACCTGTCCACTATTCCTGCGGATACAGCAGTTTTCGGACGAGTGCTCCCCGAACAGAAGCGAGACCTCGTCAAGCTCCTCCAACAGCGAGGTCACACGGTGGCCATGACGGGCGACGGCGTCAACGATATTCCGTCGCTCAAGGCGGCCGATATCGGGATCGCCATGAACACTGCGACCCCCGCTACGAAGGCCGTGGCCCAACTCATCCTTCTCGACGGGCGTTTCGAACGCCTGCCATCAGTGGTGGCGGAAGGAAGACGAGTGATTGCCAACATGGAACGGGTCTCGTCGTTGTTCATCACCAAAACCGTCTATGCCGCAATGTTGGCATTGGCCGTAGGCGCGGCGGGCGTTGCGTTCCCGTTCCTCCCACGCCATCTCAGCCTCGTCGCCGAGATCACGATCGGGGTACCGGCCTTCGCTCTGAGTTTTCGGGCTGCCGACGAACCGTGCCGGCCGGGCTACCTCCAGCGGGTTCTGAGGTTCTCTGTTCCCGCGGGGCTGGTGGCGGCCGGTGCCACATTTGGGGCTTATTGGGCCGCACGGTCCCCGCTGGCAGACGCGAACCTCGAACAGGCTCGGACTGCGGCCACGATGACGCTGACGCTCACGGGGCTCTGGGTTCTCTACCGCCTTACTCGGCCGATGGACCGGTTTGAAGGGGCTCTGCTCGCCACGCTTTCTGTAGTGTTTGCACTGACGCTCATTCCATCACCGGTCTCGCGATTCTATGCGCTCACACTGCCGCCACTTCGAACCACGCTCGTCATCCTCGCGGTTCTCGTCGCCACGATCTCGGCGCTTCAAGGCCTGCTCCGCGTTTCAGAGCACTACAAACGAAGATCAAACCCGAAGCGACCTTGACTACGGCCCATCTCATCGTGCTCAGCCGCTGACTTCACCTGAAAATCCAGGCCAGGTATCATTCGCGTTCAGACCGCGGTTCCTCGCCGTGGGCTGCGTCCGGAGGACGCACGCCATGAAACTGCAAATTGGCCAAGCCGTAAAAACCACCGATGGCGACTTCGGCGAAGTTCACGACATCGTCGTCGACGCCGCGAATCGGACGGTGACCCATCTGGTGGTGGAACCATACGAGCAACACTTTCAAGCCCGCCTCGTCCCGCTCTGGCTTATCCGGGCTGAGAATGGGTCGTTGGTGATCGACCTCGACTCGGCCCATGCTCGACAGCTGCAACGCGTAGCCCAAACCGATTTCATCCGCCTCGGCGAATGGCCCGAGCTCGACGGGGAGTGGGAAATCGGAGTGAGCGATGTTGTCTCGCTTCCCTATTTCAATTTCAACGGGGACGTCATTACTGAATGGTTCGACGGGCACGCCACCGTTCATTTCGACCGAATCCCCAAGGGAGAATGCGAGATTCGGCGGGAGAGCACAGTGCGGGCCGATGACGGCGAACCACTAGGCTGTGTAGAGGGATTCCTCGTGGACGGAGACGACCTCGCCGGTGTCATCGTGCGGTCGGGTTTGCCCGGGTTTCGACGGTTCCGTCTCGTTCCGATGGGCAAGGTCGCTGATGTCGCAAACGATTGGGTTCGTCTCACCTTGATCAGCGAAGAGTTCGCCAGGCTGCCCGAGCCCGAAGGGCTCACCGGTCCCGGTGGCGCCGCCCTGACCGATGACATCGCCCAATGGTCCCTAGAGGCGGTCCGTAACGTCCGGCACAACACTGCAACCTCGTTGCGCCGAGCAGTGCGGTTCGCCAAGAAAGGCTTGCCTTAGGTAAACGAGAACAGCGGGACTCGCTGGTCCGGAGCGAGCGCGAGGGTTTTGGCTGGTCGCACTAGAATCTCCCGCATGAAGACATTCTCCCGGGCGATGGTTGCGGTGGTCCTCACCGTCTTATGCATATTGGGGTTCGCTGGGGCGGCCCACGCCCAAGACCCCGATCTCGCCGTGGTGGTGGATGCGATCGAGCAGAACGGTCGGTACCTGGAACGCGATGTAGACGCAGCGGCGCTGGAGGCGATCGATCGAGCCAATGCCGACGGCATCGCCTTCGTGCGGCTGGACACCAACGCTCAGGTCCCTACCTTCGCCTCGGCGGTGTCGGCCGAACTCGATGCCCGAAACAGCCAGTACGGCGCCGTCCTCGTCCTGACCAACAGCGGAATCTGGAGCCGTGGAGTGCCCGAGGCGTCGGCCGCCGGTGATGCGGTGACGCCTCTCTTCGGGGCTGGTCAAATCGGCGACGGGATCGACCAGTTCACGGCCCTTCTGGGCGGAGCGGCGCGCGGCGGGAGCAGCACCACAGGGTCCGAATCGACCAGTTCCGGCGGTGGTTTCCCATGGATCATCCCGATCATTCTGATCATCGGCGGTTTTTTCCTCTTCAACATGTTGCGGGGGCGGAAGAAGACCCGCGCCGCAAGCGCCAAGGCCATCGAGGACGATCGGGCAGAAATCATAGAGCAGCTCAAAGCCAACGCTGACCGGGTGATCGATCTGGGCGACGAGGTCATCAAAGCCAAGGATCCCGAACTCATCAGCATTTACGAAGAAGCGAGTGCGACCTACCAGAACGTCTCCAACGAGATTCGTAACGCCACGACCGCCGCCGAGGTAGACGCTCTCGACGATCAGATCGACAAAGCGGAATGGCAGTTCGAGGTACTCGAGGCCAAACTCACCGGTCAGACCCCGCCGCCATTCCTCGACACCGATGCTCCTCCGCCTCCAACGCCTTCAGCCGGGCCTCCGTCTACACCCCCACCACCGGGTCCGGTCAGCGCGGCCGAGCGAGATGAACAGTTTCGGCGCCAAGGCCAGAACCCCCGTCCGTTGCCCCGCCGAAATCCTCGGGTGCCAACACGATCACAGCGTGGCCGCGGCATGGGGGGCATGCTCGGCAAAATGGCGCTCAGCGTCCTGATGAGCATGCTCATGGGCGGCCGGCTGGGTTCACCGAACACCTCCCGCCGCTCTAGCCGCCGCAGTGGCGGTGGCTACGGCGGAATTCGCAGCCCGTTCTGAGCTCGAAAACCGTGGATTGCCCCCCTACTGTCATACCCACCTCTCATACTGTTGATGTGGCAGAACTCCCGGAATACCTCTCCCCTTCGTCGGCGTCATCATTCGATGGTTGTCCCCGCCGCTGGAAGTTCAAATACGTGGACCGTCTGGCGGAGCCGTCCGGAGAAGCAGCCCTCATCGGATCATTCGCTCACCTCGTCCTGGAGCACCTCTGCCAATTGCAGCCCGATGAGCGCACGCTCGATGCGGCCAAGGTCCTCGCCCGCGGCCTCTGGGAAGGATTCGCCACCGAGGATGATTATCGGTCATTGGAGCTTGCCGAAGACGACGCCCGGGCATTCCGCTGGAACGCCTGGCAGTGCATTGCCGGACTCTGGACATTGGAAGACCCGGCCACCGTCGAGGTAGTTTCCACCGAGGAGAAGGTGCGAACCATATTGGGAGAAGTCCCCTTCGTTGGCATCATCGACCGCGTCGATCAACTGAACGACGAATTGGTCGTTACCGACTACAAGTCTGGCACCCTCCCGGGAATCCAGTGGCGGGACGACAAGATCCAGCAAGTGTTGCTCTATGCCGCCGCCCTCCATGAGGAAACGGGTGAGATGCCGCGGTCGGCTCGTCTGATCTATCTGAAGCAGTCGATCGTCGACATACCCGTCACCCAAGTCAAGATCGACGAAGCCATTTTGAAACTCACAGACACCTGGAGCCAACTCAGCACCGCTTGTGCCAGTGACACCTTCGATGCCCGCCCGGGCGTCCTGTGCGGATGGTGCCCATTCGCCGACCAATGCCCCGAGGGCCGTGCCGAACTGGTCCGCCGAGAGGCCGCAGGCAAACTACCTGCCCATGCTCCCGCTCGAGCTCTGGTGGCCTGATCCTGATCCGGCCGAATCAGGTGGGCCAGGCGAACTGACCCAGCCGCTCAAGAGGCCATCGCCAAGCTCCGATGCAATGAAGGTGACAACACTCGAACAACGACCCGGTGGAGACTCCCCCGGCCGAGGTGCACAGCTGCCGGTTGGGCGACCAGCCGGGTGGTTCGATGATCCCGAGGGCACGCACGACCAACGCTTCTTCGATGGCGTCCTTTGGACGAACCACGTGACGCATTTCGGTCCGAAACCCTGCCCGGGTTGCGGCCCAGCAGTCTAGCCAGCCTCGAACCCCCGCTTCGGCGTCAGGAACCCGACCCGCACAACCCTTCGTGCGATGGATCCTGGACGGCGCGACCATCGCTCAGCACCCGCCAGCCAGAAGAATACTGATCGATCTGGTTGAGGATCGAGGCTCGGCGCCACGAGGAGCCGTTGCTCAGCACGCCTCCCTCGCTGATGAAAGGTTCTACGGACACGAGCAGCCCCTGCTCAGAGAGAGTGGCGAAAAAGACCGCTGAATTGGCGGTTAACCCCGACGAGGGTGGGAAAGCGAAGTTCCCGGTGGACTGCACGACGATGGTTTCGTCAATACTGGTCACACCCTGCACCACGTGAGGATGGCTATTCACCACCAGCCCAACGCCAGCTGAAGCCCAGCGGCGATTGAGCCCCGTCATCACCGCATCGGGACACAACTGACCTTCGGTTCCGCCGTGCACCATGACCACTGCCAAATCCACTGTGTCCACAAGTTCAGCCACCACCGCATCGGCCCGATCCAGAAACGCCGGGCACGCCCAGGCCACTTGAGGACGAATGTTCTCACCCGCCCAGGACCAGTCACATGGCACCCGAGAAAAGGCCGCTATGCCAATGGTCCAGTCGCCGACCGGAACCACCAGTGGTTCATAGGCCTGGTCCGGACCGGCACCGGCTCCTATCGTGTGAACTCCAGCCTCTCGTAGTGCAGCCAGGCCGTACTCCAATGCCTCGACCCCGTAATCGAGCGCGTGATTGTTCGCCATTGTGACCGCATCGATTCCGGCCTCGGTGAGGACGTCGATGGACTCCGGGTTGGATCGGAAAAGGAACGGTTTTGAAACGGGCGGGACCCCAACGGTGGGAGGGGCAATTGCGGTCTCCAAATTCACGACGGTGAAATCGGGAAGAGAAAGGGTGCGCTGGGCAGCCGCCAGCGGATCAAACAGATGCAGCGAGTGGTGAAATGAAGTGTCACCAGCGAAAGCGAGCGTAATGGGCGATCGGCCATCTGCTCCGGCCCCCTCTGCTTTTGTACGCCTCGATTTGTCCACCTCGAGCGCCGGCGAGACCGAGTTTGGCATCAACAAGGACACGGCGACATGTTCGGTTTCGGCGCCAAGAACGGTCTCTGCGTCCACACGATCAGCCTCGATTGCCTTTCTCTGCTGGCGACTACCAAGGGGCGGGTCGCTACTGAAGGTGACGACCACCGCACACAAAGCCACTACGAGACCTAAAGATCTCACCACGGGAGCGCCGGTCACCACGGCACCGTACCCAAGAATGCTGTGCCCGCCCCAAAGGAATGTAGCCAGCTCCCCGAAATGGGGAGAAAGCCCTGAGCAGTTGTTCCCGAGACCACATGGAGCGTTTGCCGACCACAGCATCCAGGCACGAGGCTAAGCGTGTGCCTATTGGAGTCATACCATCCCGCTTCACCAGCGCATCGCCCGTACTGGTGGCGGTCTCGGTGTGGACCCAGGACCCCCCGCTCAGCGATCCCGACAGTCACATAGTCCAATCGGACATCTCCGTTGTCCATGAAGCGATTGCTCCAACCGACATCTGTTCGGTCGGGCCGGGCGAAGCGGGCGATGTACGCCTCGCTCTCCCACTCTCCATTCCGGCTCGCGTACGACGCCAACTACTTCGCCGCCTCGGCGCCACCGAGGGCGTGACTGTTACCACCGTCGTTGATGCGCCGATCGCAGTCCTAGCCAACCACATCCATGGCCTCGCTACCGGTGCACTGGATCACGATGCGATCGGGGCGCCCCGGCCCGGCACGTCGAGTAGATTGCATGTGGTACTGGTCGGCCAAAGCAACGGCACCATCAGCATGGTGGTGGCCGATCTGACCAACCGTCGTCTGGTGGCAATCGGATCGGTGACCACAGCCGAGGAGATTCGAGGTCTCGTTTGTCGAGGTCGTCGCCCAGGGCCCAGGGAGGATTCCGAAGACGTGGATCTCTTCCCGCATGCCAGCTGGGCAGAAGTGGCGCCCTCGGTTCACCTTGTTGTCGGGCACTCGCTCACCGATGGCCAAAGCCATCTGGTGAGAGACATCTTTGGGCCTCAAACGTTCGTGACGGCCCGTCTGGGTGGAGACCTCGCAGCGCTCAGCGGTTTGGCCCACCTCCATCAACTCGCTCAGTGGGATGCCCCGTGGCCCACCGCAAGAGTTCACCTGGGAACCGGCTGGACGAGACAGCCCGGACCGCTACGCAGTGATGCTGAAGAACATCTCACCCGAATCCGAGCCGGTGGGGATCTGCGCTTTTCCGACTTTTCCGGGCAGCCTCTCAGGCTGCGGGCCGGCTCGGTCCGAGCCGCGGGCTGTGTTCTCCCGGACCGTCTGGGGAGCCAGCCCCGCCTCCGGCTCGTAGATGACGGGCGCCTCCTGTTGTTCGGTCCCGCCGGATCGCGACCGTTGGCCGCCCGTTTGCGGTGGCCAATTCCAGGTTCTGGCAACCAAACGATCGGCATAGAAGCGGTGGGTGATGCCGGAGTGGAACTCTTGGATGCGGAGTCCCTTCCCCACCACAAAGCATCGGTCGAATCCCCGCTCACCACGGCTGCGGATGCCGCCCTGACCTCCAGGCGTTCCCGTTAATCCCAGAGCAACTCGACAACGTCCAACCAGAGTTGAGTGGTGAGCCGAAGGGATTCGACATCGATGCGCTCGTTGTGTCCATGAAATCTCATGAGGAAATCCTCGGCACTGACCTGGGGGCTGAGCAAACCTGCTCCGAAAGCGATTGCCCCCTTCTGCCGGAAGAACCGTGAGTCGGTCCCTCCTGTCACGAGGCTCGGAACCAACGTCAACTCCGGGTAGGGCCGCGCCATGGCCTTTTCGAGTGCGCTCCATAAGGGATTGTCCGTTGGCGATGCCGTTGCTGGTTCGTCTTGCAAGATCTCGGTCCGCACCCGCTCGTACAGGTCGCCAAGGGCAGTTTTGAGATGAGCGTCGACATCGGCAGACGTCTCGCCGGGGAGCGTGCGGACGTCTACATCAATGGACACTCGATCGGGGATCACGTTCGTTTTCACTCCGCCATGAATCACGTTAGGGCTGAAGGTGGTGTGTGAACAGCTGTGGGTGTTCCTGGCCAAGGCCGGCGGCATGAGCGCCAATACCTCGTGGATCGAGCCGGGATCCAGCAGCTTCTCACTCAGTTCCGGCCCGAGGTTCATGGCGCGGACCCGTTGTTCCCAGAGTGAGTCAAGACGGGCCCCGGGATCATAGGCCGCAATGCGGCGCACGATTTCTGCTGCCGTCACGAGTGCATTGTCTGTCATGTAAGGCATCGACCCGTGGCCCGGCGTGCCCTCCACGTGAAGCCGACGCCACCCAACCCCCTTCTCCGCGGTCGTGAGCAACAGTGAGGTGCTCACCGGTATTCCGCCGAATTCGGTGAGCACGTAATCGCATTTGAGGTGATCCCACTGCTCATCGAGCAACTGTTTCGCACCGTGGATTCCACCGGCTTCCTCATCTGCAACTGCGAAATAGATGATGTCCCCCGGGTATCGTTTGCCGGACTTGACGATGTGCCGAAACACCACAGCCATGGACGAGGTGAGATTGAGCATGTCCACCGCACCGCGACCCCAAACTTCGCCGTGGATCAGCTCTCCGCCAAACGGATCCCGATCCCATCCTTCAGGGGTAACGGGAACCACGTCGGTATGGCCCATCAAACACAGCGCCGGAGCCGTTGGATCCGTGCCGTGATAGCGAGTTACTAGAGATGACCTCCCTGGCCCCGTCTCGTAGCGCTCAATGTCCAGCCCGAGACCCTCTAGTTCATTTTCCAGCAGTCGAGCCGATCGATCTTCATGGCCCGATTCGTAGCTGCCGTCGTTGACGCACTCGTTGCGGATCAAGGCCTGCAGGAGTTCCAAGGTTTCATTCGTGAGACGATCCAGATCAGCTTCGGTCACAACCATGCCCGAATCGTAACTGCCCCTGGCTCGTGCGGACGATGCGATAGCGTCTTGTGCTGATGTCCCACCCGGTCTCACTCGCTGCCTTGGTTCTCGCCTTTGCTCTGACGGCCTGCAGTGGCACCAGCGCCACTCAGCCTACGGACGATCAGACCACTCAGTTTGCACCGGTCACCAGCCCCGAACTCTCCACAACGACCACTAGCGCTCAACCCAGCTCCACGCGACGTGTCACCACGATTGCGGAAACGGTTCCGCCCGATAGCACTCAGGAAGATGGCGACGGCGGGAGCGATGGAGATCCCAACGTGGACACTGAGCTACCGGATCATCCGCTCGACGCAGCTCTTCTCAATATGACCTCCGCTCTGGGTCCTACCGCCAACATCACCGAGACCCTTGCGGCAGTTTTGGCGTTTCCGATACCGATCAGCACTCCTCGCAATGCCTCCGTCGTCGAGGTGAACGTTGGCATCGGATCGCTCCTCCCTCTCTCGGACGCCGCATCGGCGCGGCCCCCTACGGAGGTTGTGGTGCAGGTGAGCGCAACGATGGAGACAACCGCCTCGGCCGAGAACACCATGCAGCTTCTGGGATCGTCTCTTCGCCAGGCGGGACTGCTGCCAACCGATTCCAGCTCCAACGAGGGCGCCGCAGCCTCGCGATCGTTCCGTATCCTCGATGCCGGTCGATTCGACGAGATCGTTATCACAGCCGTCGACCAAGCCAACGGGGCCGACAGTTCCAGCGGATCGATCGTGAGGGTGTCTTACAACGGGACCACCTCGAAAGCGGCGGCAGATCCCTACCAGCGGTGGAGCGTCGACAGTCAACTGCTCCCGGCGAGCGATCAGACACGCACCATACTAAGTCTTGTCCGCTCCGGTGAGGGCCAGTTGCGTACCACGACGTTCCGCGTAGAGAGCGCCTCAATAGTGGCGGGGGATCGTGCTCAACGCGAAGCGGATCGCCTCGTAAGGCGAATTGCGCAGACCGCCGCAGCAGACGACACCTCGGCGCCTCGATTCGAACTGCTCAACACTTACGATGATGGGATCAGCGCACCTCTGGAAGATGGGCTTCGGTATCCCGGGCTCGACGAGGCTGGTTACGAGGTTGTTCCGATCCAGCAGATCGACATTGATGAAGAGGGCGAACTGGAACTTGTTGATGCGATCGAGGTCCGCCTCACAGGAAGCCGCCTCATCGATTGATCATCGGCCGTCCAGGGCCTCCATCAATTTCGGGATGACCTTGTGGACATCGCCGACGATGCCCAGATCGGCGATTCCAAAGATCGGCGCCTCCGGATCCTTGTTGATGGCGATGATGTTCTTGGAACCCTTCATCCCGACCAGGTGCTGGGTGGCACCCGAGATTCCTGCGGCGATGTAAACCGCGGGCTTCACGACCTTGCCGGTCTGGCCGACCTGAAATGAATAGGGAACCCATCCGGCGTCGACGATGGCGCGGGAGGCGCCGGCAGCGCCTTTCAACTTGGCGGCCAGACCTTCCACCATCGCATAACTTTCGGCCGAACCAAGGCCACGGCCACCGGCAACGACGAGATTGGCCTCGTCGAGCTTGGGGCCTTCGGACTCTTCCACATGCCGTTGCACAACCCGCGCACCGCCCGCAGCACCCACATCAGGAACGTCCAAGTCCTCAACATCGGCACTGGCCCCACCCGAGGGTTCCGGAGCGAAACTCTTGGGCCGAACCAAGACAATTTTTACCGCATCGCCAGTGAATTTGGTGCGGATATCGGTGGCACCGCCAAAAATGGGTTCCTTCCCGATCAACGTGTCACCATCTACCTCAACGTCAACGACGTTGGTGATCACTGTGGCGTTGGCCATCACGGATAGTCGAGCGGCGATGTCTCGGCCGTCATAGCTCGTCCCCAGCAGCACCGCATCGGGACCATCGCCGGATTCGATCGCTGCATTGATTGCAGCAGCGACGGGAACACCGACCAAAGCACCGTCGAGATCCCCCGTGGCGTACACGGTTTCGGCTCCGAAGCTCCCGGCCGCATCGGCAATATCGTCGCCGTCCCCGGCATAGACCGCAGCCACGGTGGGGGCCAGACTACGCGCTTTGGTGAGCAGTTCCTGAGTGGTGGACGAAAGGGTGCCGTCGGTAGCTTCGGCATAAACCCAGATGGTGTCGAGTGTCATTGTGTGTGTCTCCTGGATCGCGTTCTTTGATGAGGTTTCTTCAGATGGCTTTGACGGATTCGAGAAATTCGATGATCTTCAGGTGCGCTTCACCATCGTCTTCGATTTTTTCCCCTGCTTCTCGGACAGGGGCGACGGTCACATCTACGACTTCCTGACCTGATCCGGCCCAGCCAACCTCGGCGGCGGTCATCCCAAGGTCGGCCACGGTCATCTGAACCACGGGCTTGGACTTGGCCGCCATGATTCCTTTGAACGAGGGGTAACGCGGCTCCACCACCCCGGCGGTCACGCTGATTACCGCCGGAAGGGAGCACTCGACCTCGTCATAGCCGGCATCGGTCTGACGCTCGACTTTCATGGCCGACCCGTCGATAGCGACTGCCTTGGCCGCTGTGACCGACGGCCATCCCAGAACTCCGGCAATCTGCTCGGGCACGGTGCCGGTGTATCCGTCGGAGCTCTCTGAACCGGCGATGACCAGGTCAGGTTCCTGATCGGAGATGATCTTGCCGAGAATCTTGGCGGTGGTCAGTGCATCCGTGCCCACCAACGCCGGGTCCGACACGAGGGTGGCTGACGCGGCACCCATGGCAAGTGCCGTGGATAGCCCCGAGCGCTCATTGTTGGGCGCCATCGACACCAGGACAACTTCTCCGCCGCCGGCGGCATCCACGAGTTGGAGGGCCATCTCGACGCCGTAGCTGTCCGACTCGTCAAGGATGAGTTTGACATCACGTTTGAGTGTGCGGGTCTCGGGATCCAGAGCGCCGGGGTCGGCGGGATCGGGGATTTGCTTGACGCATACGGCTACCTTCATAGGGCCTGAGCCTAGAGGTTTTCTTGATTCGGCCGTCAATCCGCCAAGGATTGCCACCACGTCCACAGGCGCTCTATCCCGGTCCTTTGTCCTGCCCTCGTCCCGACAGTCCACTACCCTCACCGAGTGTCGTTGAAGCTTGCGCTGATCGTTAATCCTGTTGCTTCATCGGTGACAGCGCGCACTCGGGTTGTCATCCAAAAAGCGCTGGCGGCCGACCACGAACTCCAGATATTCGAAACGACCCGACGGAACCACGCCACCAGGCTGGCTCACCAGTTGGAACGTGAGGGGGTCGACGTGGTGATCCCGTTCGGAGGTGATGGCACGGTCAACGAAGTCGCCAATGGCCTCATGCACACCACCACAGCGGTGGCCCCGCTTCCGGGAGGGTCCACCAACGTGTTTGCCCGGGCGGTTGGGTATCCCAACGACGCGGTGGAGGCAACCGGGATGATTCTCCAGGCGTTGGACCGGAACTCGATCATGTCGGCATCGTTGGGATCGGCCAACGGGCGAGCCTTTGTCTTCCACGTCGGCGTCGGCTTTGACGCTGCAGTTGTTGAGCGGGTGGAACGACGGGGACCGCTCAAGCGATACGCCGGACACGCCTGGTTTGTTTACTCGGCCCTTCGTACCTGGGGTTCGGCAGAGCGTCGGGCGCTGAGATTCAGCGTGACGGCCGCAGACGGGCGTATCCTCGAACGGGCCCAGATGGCCGTTGCACTCAACGTCAACCCCTACACCTTCCTGGGTAGCCGACCCCTCGACTTGGCGCCCGAGGTGAACCTCACTACCCCTCTGTCGGTGGTCGCGCTCTCCACCGTGGGCCTGAAACACCTGATTCCGGCGGCGGTCACGGCGCTGCGAACTGACCAGGGCATTCCTAACCGTCCCGGCATGGTGCACTGGCCTGATGTAGAGCGCGTCACGCTGCTCTCGAGCGTGCCATTCCCCTATCAGCTCGATGGAGAGCCCCAGAAGCCGGTGAACCGGTTGGAACTCGTGCACCTGCCGGATGCGCTCAGACTGGTCGTCCCACATGACTAATCCGAGTGGCGCAACTACTCTTTGCGACCATGGCCGCAAAGGTAATCGCCCACCGTGGAGTAACGCACCGTAGGGACGGCAGCGCAATCCGTGAAAATACACTCGAAGCCTTCGTCCGGGCGATGGAGCTAGGGGCGGAGGGGATCGAACTCGATGTTCGCCGCAGCGCCGACGACGTCCTGATGATTCACCACGACGCCCATATCAGCGACGGCACAGTCATTGGGCGGACCCAGTCCGCTGATCTTCCCGAGTGGATGCCAACGTTGGCCGACGCTCTCGAGGTCTGCAAGGACACCTGGCTCAACATCGAGATCAAGAACATGCCGAGCGACCCTGACTATGACGCCAACTACGGGATCTCCGTGGCGGTGGCGGGACTCATTCGAGCTTTCGACGCCGCCGAACGGGTTTTGGTGAGCAGCTTCGACTTCGCCAGCATCAAAAGAATACGCGAGACCGACCCCGCCATTCCGATCGGCTGGTTGATCTGGGGCCAGGCCGATCCCGCCCAGATCATCGGTCGATCAGAGGGCATGGTGGACGCCATCCACCCCCACGAGATGTTGGTGGACTCCCACCTGATGTCCCTTGCCAGGAAGGCGGGACTGATCGTGAACACGTGGACCGTGAATGATCCTGATCGGGTCCTGGAGCTCCACAAGATGCGGGTGAACGCAATCGTCACCGACAACGTACCGATGGCGATCGATGTCCTGTACGGGCTCAACGGCGAATAAGTTATGACAATTCGCCCTCTGTCATAGATCGACCCGCACAATTGCCGCCGTGCCGGGGCCATCAGGATTGGGAACCACCTCGAAGGTTCCGCCAAGATCGGCCGTTGTCAGGGTCCGGACAATAGTGAGACCCAATCCCGGATCGGTGTCGATGTTGAAACCCTCGGGTAGGCCCACTCCATTGTCCTCCACCCTCACCTCCAGTTTCGGTCCTCGTCGATCGAGCCGAACCACCACGGATCGATCAGCATCGCTCGGCGTGCCAACGAAGCCATGCTCCACCGCATTCTGTATCAACTCCGACAGCACCACCGCCAGGCTCGAAGCGGTCGTTGCGGTGACGATCGGTCCCGTGCCCTCAACGGTGATCGTGACCGGGCGTTCAGGATCCACCAGCGCTCCCTGCACCATTTGAACGACTGGGCGCAAAACGTCGTTCAACTGAACATCATCGCCACCTTCGCGGCTCAACACCTCGTGAACGAGGGCTATCGACCTGATTCGGCGTGACGCTTCGTCCAGAGCCGCTTTGGCCGCTGGTTCATCGACTCGGCGACCCTGCATTCTGAGAAGGGACGAAACGGTTTGGAGATTGTTCTTCACGCGGTGATGAATCTCCCGGATGGTGGCGTCCATGGAGACCAACAGTCGTTCTTGGCGGCGGATATCGGAGACGTCGCGCATAAGGACGAGCGCACCGGCGGCTCGACCGTCGTCCATCAGCGGTAACAGCCGAAGCTGGATTGCAACGCTCTCGCCCCGCTCCAGCTCGTGCGTCAGTGGCGCTCCCAGCCCGAACGCCGTACGAAGCACATCGCGCGGCAAACCGATTTCGGTGATGTTCCGGCCCACGGCATTGACGTGGAACCCCACACGATGGAGGGCGCTCACCGCGTTGGGGGACGTATAGCCCACAACCCCGTCGGATTTGAGCACGATGACGCCATCGCCCACTCGAGGCGATCCCTCGGCGGTTGGATCGTCGAACGCGTAAGGGAAGGAGCCGTTGGCGACCATGGCAAAGAGCTGATCCACAACGCCCAGATAGGCCCGTTCGAGCTCACCGGTGCTGCGACTAGGACTTCGGACCGCCTCGCTGGCCAGCGCGGCAACGACGGTCCCGTTGTGGCGCACCGGCACGACCTCCATCCGGACAGGCTCCGAAATGCCGGCTCGGCTTACAGAGACCACCGTTCGACCCGCTCCATCCAGCACGTCCCGGATGAAGGGACGATCCTGAGAGAAAAGTCCGACCAGGTCAGTGCGATAGAGCGTCTGGTTGGTGGTGGGTCGAACCTGCCCGACGGTGAGTACCCGTTTGTCCTTCGCCGATGTAAACAGCAGCAGATCACCGAAGGAGAGGTCAGACAACGGCCCCCAGATAGCCACCAGTCGGCGGAGATGCTGCCGAGCGGGATCGTTGAGATCGGTGTGGTGCCGTAGCAGATCGGTCAGCGTTGCCAAGAAAACTCCCTCTATGAGCAGAAACTCCCCTTGAAGATAGTGTGAACAGCCCATTACTCTCTGAGCATCACCGCAACCGCATCGCCCCGGGGAGAATTATGAAGGTCGAGAGTTCCACAGAGTCGATCCTGCCATCGGCGCCGGACAACTCGCCGATGCGGCTCCCGCTGATGTTCGAGCGAATAGCCAAGAAAGTGGGGCATCGGCCCCGTAGCGACCGCTCCGGACAGGACCTCGACACCAGCTGGCGGCGCACTGCTGCCTGTCTCGATACCGATCCCAGCCTGTTTTTCCCAATCGGGGTTACCGGAGCAGCGTTACAGCAGATCACCGATGCCCGGTCGGTCTGCATGAGCTGTTCGTGTCAAGAAGCCTGTCTAGAGTTCGCACTCCGAAGTAACCAAGACACCGGCATCTGGGGCGGCGCGTCTGAAGAGGAGCGACGCCACCTGCGCCGCACCTACATCAACCGTCGGCATCACTAAACCGAGGCAGCAGCTCCGCCCTAGCCTCTAGCTGCCAAGTGATCCATCGTTGCGAGAGTTTGTTCCGCCCACGTTGTGGGACAGGCCCGGCAGTGCAGTTCGGCCCGGCCGCGCACGAGATCGAGGAAATCGATGATCCCTCGGCTCCCACACGCGGGGCATGGATGCCGTACCGGATCTTTCGGTCGCGCACTTTTCGTCATCCCCATGATGAACTTCCTTTTTCTAACAACAGTCGACTCATAACCAGTACCGCGAGCCGAAAACCAATGAGACCCAATTTCACCGCACGATCGGGACCGTGTCCACGGTCGATTCACATGGTTTGACTGATGCATTTGGCCCAGCACCCCATTCGGGTCCCACGGCCGTGAGTTATCAGTGAACCAGCCGGGCGAGCTCAATCACAGAGTTGAGCGCTGTAGGCGAGTCTGGCACTTCAACTACCGGGATCCCAGCTGGGCCATGAGCCGCGGTCTGGGCCCTCCTGCGCAAATCCTCCACTCTTCTACGTAGCTCGGGATCTTCTACCAGGCCGAGGTCCTTTGGTGTCAGCTTCGCAACTGCGGGAGGAAGGGCACGGTTGATGACAGACAAAGAGGGTTGATGGGCCCGGCGCTGCAATTCAGCAAGGAGGATGCTGGCCTGCTCGGCTGGTCCGGTCTCTGGAGTCTGTACCACGACATACTTCGTGGTGGGAGCGAAGAGTCGCTCTTGGACCAAACGTGTCCGATCGGCGAAACTTTTCTGGAGCTGGCTGAAGAGCCAGAAGAAGTCGGCGATGTCAGCGAGGAAGGGACCGCCCAGCAGTCGCTCGGCGATGGAGAGAAACGGGGCTGCGGCGATCTGCGATAGCCGGGACCGGTAGGGCGCAGTCAACCACGTGAGCAGCCGAGACCCAAAGAAGTCCTCCATCTTGGCTGGCGCATCGAGAACGTCGAGTGCGTGCACCGAAGGCGGCGTGTCGATGATCACCAGGTCGAACCGGTCATCGTCGGACTGATCCACCAAGTGGTCGAGGGCAATGTAGTCATGACTCTGCACGAAACGAGTGGTGAGCGACCGATACAGCGGATTGGCCAACAGATCGTCTCTGACCTCGGCGGTAGGAGCATGCCGCTCCACCAACCGGTCCCAGCTGCGGCTCATGTTCACCATCGAGGCCCAGAACCGACCGGACGGGGTTGGAACAAGAATCTCCTCTTCCATGAGTTCATCGACCCCGAGCGCCTGGGCCAACCGCCGGGCCGGGTCGATCGTGATCACCTGAACTCGCCGGTCGTGATGAATCGCCGCTCGGGCTCCGAGCGCCGCCGCGGTTGTGGTCTTGCCCACCCCGCCGGGACCGACGATCACGATCACCTCGGCGGTTGCCAGAAGTTCGTCGACGGGTCCCTGATCAGACGTCTCGCTCATCGAAGCCCGCTCCACATTCGGCGAGCGTGATCGGTGGGGTCTTGAGCGGCATACACAAACCGGAGCGGGAGTTCAGTACTGTTCCAGACGTCGGCAAAACGGGTGGCTTCGGTCATCGCCGTCCGGTTCGCTCGGGCGACGATCGCACACGCGGCCGCGAGGCCAGGATTATCGCCGGCGGCCAGCTGATCGGCCTCGACCATTGCCTCCGCGGAGAGAATTGATGGCATGCGATTTATTACCGCCCCCGCGAGACTGACACGAGTTTCTTCCTCGATCCGATCGGCGAGTTGTAACGCCTCGGTGACCGGCAACTCTTCGGGCGTGGCCACTATCCAAACGCCGGTCTTGGCGGGATCCTCCAGAATATTGGACAACCAATCCGTCTGGGCAGCTAGCGGGCCGATGTTCAGGAGCCCGCCAATATTGTCCGGCGCGGCGATGAGTTCCACGACATGACCAGTGGCCGGGCCGTCCACGATCACGCGGTCCCAGCTTCCCTCCCGGACATCGTGACCCACCTTCCCGATCGTAAGGATCTCAGTGACCCCGGGCGCAGCGGTTGCGACGTAGTCGAAAATGCGAGAGATCGGGCCCAGACGGGACGCCGGGATAGGGAACTTCAGGTAGATCTTGAGGTACTCATCAAGGGCAAGAGCGGTGGTGAGCTCGAGCAACTCGCCCCCGTTCTTCAACGACCTGGAACCTAACGCGAGCCGGGTACCGGCATGGTTGTTGACGTCGACGAGAAGTACTCGCTCGCCGGCGTTGGCGCAGGCCAAAGCAAGCCCGGCGGCAACTGTGGACCTACCGACTCCCCCTTTGCCGGCGACGATGACCAGTTGCTGGTCAGGCAGGGGGGACTGAAACAGATCAGGCCCCGAATCCGATGCGGCGGCCATCGGCGGCCGACCCGATGTCGGCGAAAGCGACTTTGGCGCCCGGGATCCCGGTCTCTTTGCCCCGCTTGTCGATGAGCCAGAGCACAGTCCCCTCGCTGATGCTGTCCGAGATCGACGACTTCAGCGCCGCTCGGTCCGTCTCGTCGGCCATTTCGACCTCGATGACCTGGTTGCTCTCACTGATGCCAATTCGTACGTCCATCGCCCGTAACGATAGAGCGCGATCTGGCCGTTAGCTCACCCGGAGTTCGCTGCGGTAGCGCCGCTTGGGCGCAAGTGTGACGTCGATCATCTCGGCCATTTGGGCAAAGAGCGCACCAGCCTCAGACTTCGCATCGACCGCGATGGGTTTACCATTGTCGGCACCTTCACGGAGCTTTGTTACCAGGGGAATCTTGCCGAGGAGCGGCACATCGAGTTCCCTGGCCAACGAATCGCCACCACCTTGGCCGAAGATTTCATACCGCTTCCCGTCATCGCCGGTGAACCAGCTCATGTTCTCGATCACCCCTGCAACCGAGAGGTTGACCTTGCGAGCCATGTACGCAGCGCGCTGGGCGACCTTTTCCGCGGTTGCCTGAGGTGTGGTCACCACGTACATCTCGCCCCGGGGCATGAACTGGGCTATGGACAGTGCAATGTCACCTGTGCCGGGGGGAAGGTCCACGATGAGGTAGTCGGGTTCGTCCCAGAACACATCGGTGAGGAACTGTTCCAGGGCCTTGTGGAGCATCGGACCACGCCAAATCACCGGTTGGTCTTCTTCCACGAAGAACCCCATGGAGATACAACGAACGCCGTGCCGTTCTGGGGGGACGATCATTTCGTCGATGATCGTGGGGTCGTGATCAATCCCCAGCATGCGAGGAATTGAAAAACCCCAGACATCGGCGTCTACTACGGCGACCGACTTGCCCCGCGCTGCAATAGCGACAGCAAGGTTTGTGGTGACCGAACTTTTCCCAACGCCACCTTTGCCGGAAGCGATCAGCAAGACGCGCGTGGCGCTTCCCGGATCGGCGAAGGGAATCGCCCGACCCTCCGCATGACCGTGGGCCTGGGTACTGCCGGCGGTGGCGGCGGGGTTGCCGTGAAGGCTGCGCCGAAGCTCCTCTCGCTGCTGGTCGGTCATCACGCCGAATTCGATGGTGACGTGATCCGCCCCGTCCAGGGCGGTGACCGCCTCGGTGACACGACGGTCGATCTCGTTGCGGAGCGGGCAGCCCGCGATGGTGAGGTCTATTGCCACGGTCACCACTGGGAGCGCAATATCGATCCTTCGGACCATTCCGAGGTCGACGATGCTGCGATGCAGCTCCGGGTCCTCCACAGGCCGGAGGGCCTCGGTCACGGTTTCAGTGGTCACTGCGCTGCTCACCCTGCAAGCGTATCCATCTCCACCTCTTCTAGACTGGCGGGGTGGCACAGCGAGCCCTAAAACCGGCAGAATTCGCCAATCTTGTCAATGCGGTGACCTCGGCCTTCGGCGATCCAACCCGCCGCGACATCTATCTCCTACTTCACGAATACCCCAACGGCCTCACCGCTTCAGAGGTCGCTTCGCATGCCGGTGTCCACGCCAACGTCGCCCGCCACCATCTGGAAAAACTCACCAGCGGGGGCTACCTCGACATCACCAAACGGGCGTCGGTGGGAGCCGGCCGGCCAGCCAAGGTCTTCACCGCATCGGAGACCAGTCTCCGCCTCGAATTTGAAGTAGGGCACGACGACATCCTGATCACACTTCTTGGCAAAGCGTTGTCCCGATTGGACCCGGATGAGGCCGCCGAAATGGCCGAGGAGGTGGGTCTTGAGTTCGGCCGCAAGATGGCCAGCGGGATACATAGGGCAGATGCCGACGAATCGCATCGGTCGTTCCGATCCGCGTTGCACATCGTGGCCGACGCCCTCTCGGCCCACGGTTTCGCCGCTCGAGCCGAACGCCACCACACAGACAGCCCGTCAGGCTCTACCGACGAGCCGCAGCTGCAGATCGTGGCAGGACATTGCCCGTTCGGAGATGTGGCGATCGAGCACCCGGTGGTGTGCGCCGTTGATCGAGGGATGGTGAAGGGATTGCTGGGATCGCTCTACGGTGAAACCCAAGTTGCACTCGGGTCCTCGGTGGCCAGAGGTGATGCGGCCTGCATCACCGACGTGGTCGACAGCGCTGCCACTTCCCTGTGAGCCGCATCTATCTCGATTCCGCCTCAGTTGCGCCGCTACGGTCAGCGGCGAAGGAGGCCGTGCTGGCCGGGCTCAACCTGCCCACCGCGGACCCCGGGCGACTCCACACCGAAGCGATGGAAGTCCGGGCCCACCTCGAACACGCCCGAGAGCAGGTCGCGGTCCTGCTCGGGGCCCGACCCTCAGAAATCATTTTCAACTCGTCGGCGTCGGAAGGAATCGCCACCGTTGTAAAAGGCATGCTCTCCACGTCGCCCGATGGCGTGGTGGTGGGAACCGCGGTGGAGCATTCTGCAGTACGGCTCTCCGCCGGCGATTCGTTCGTACCGGTGCCGGTCACGGGCGAGGGACTGGTCACGGTTGATGCGCTGCGGCAGACGCTGGCCGATCAAACGAGGGTGGGTCGGCCGATCGTCCTCTTGGCACTCCAGCTGGGAAACCACGAAATGGGGGCGGTACAGCCCATCGCCAACCTGTTGAACGTTGCTCGGGACGTGAGGATTGCCACGCTGGTCGATGCAGCGCAGGCCGCACCGTGGCGAACTATCGACGTGCGTTCCCTCGAGCCCAACTATCTCACGATCTCTGGCCCGAAGCTGGGGGCGCCACTGGGTACCGGCGCCCTCATGGTCCAGCGGGGACAACGCACCGCTCCGTTCATAATGGGAGGTGCGCAGGAGCGGGGTCGGCGCGCCGGACTAGAAAACGTTCCCGCGGCCATGGGCCTAGGTGCGGCGTGTGACGAACTCGCCGAGTCGATCCAGCGCGAGATCGACCATGTCAGCGCCCTCACATTGATGCTTCGGGATGGTCTGGCGGACCTCGACGGCGTTACGCTCTTCGGCCCCGAGGCCCCTGAACACCGCCTTCCCCATCTGGTCTGCTGCGGGCTCGACCGGATCGAGCCGCAGGCGGTCCTCATCGACTTGGACCGAGCGGGCATTGCCGCCCACTCCGGGTCGGCCTGCGCGTCGGAAGAACTCGAACCATCGCCGGTTCTTGCAGCGATGGGCGTCGATGCTGATCGATCACTTCGGTTCAGCCTTCACCGTCACTCCACCATGGCCGACGTTCAGCGTGTTTTGGATGTTCTGCCGGGCAGCCTTGCCAGACTGCGCGCTCTCTGACCGTAAGCTGATCGATCCCCGCGTCTCAAGAAATCTCCCGCAGAAATCCACGCCAAATTGCCGGGACGGTGCAATGAGGTGGTTCCATAGAGCGAATGAGCAAGAATGATGTGATTCGGTACGGTGTGATCGGCACCGGGATGATGGGCCTCGAGCACATCTATAACATCAATGCGGTTGCCGGCGGCGTCGTCACCGCGGTGTCGGACCCCCACGAGGGATCACGAGCCGGCGGTCTCGATGCCGCCAGGCAAGCCGCTGATGCCCCGTCCATAATTGGCTCATTTTCGCACCACGGAGAACTCCTCGAATCTGGATTGGTGGACGCAGTGGTGATCGCCAGCCCCAATTTTACGCATCGATCCGTGCTCGGCGACGTCCTGACCGCAGATGTGCACACGCTCATCGAAAAGCCGTTGTGCACAACGGTGGAAGACTGTGCCGCGGTTGTGGAACTGGCCAGCAAGAGTTCCAAGGTCACCCAGGTGGGCATGGAGTACCGGTACATGCCGCCGGTGGCGCGGCTGATCCGTGAGGTCAAGGCCGGCGCCATCGGGGATCCTCGCATGGTCGCAATCCGCGAGCACCGCTTCCCGTTTCTCGAAAAGGTCGGCGCTTGGAACCGGTTCAGCGCCAACACTGGCGGAACGCTGGTGGAGAAGTGTTGCCACTTCTTCGATCTCATGAACGAGATCTTGGGAACCAAGCCCCTGCGGGTGATGGCTTCGGGGGGGCAGGATGTCAACCACCTGGACGAGTCCTATGACGGGCGCGTGCCCGACGTTCTGGACAATGCGTTCGTGATCATCGAATACCCCGATGGCAAACGGGCGCACCTGGATCTGTGCATGTTCGCCGAAGCAACCCATAATCAGGAGGAGATGAGCGCAGTTGGCGCCAAAGGCAAGGTGGAGGCGTTCCTGCCCACCAGCATCTTCAAGTCGGGCCGCCGCGGGGAACATTTTGTCGGAAACGTTGACATCGAGGAGATCCACGACGCCACCGTGGCCTATGAAGGTTTGCATCATGGTTCCAGTTATTTGGAGCACGTGGATTTCCTGGCCGCATGCCGAGGGGAACGCGAAATAGAAGTCACCGTGGAAGATGGTCTGCTGAGCGTCGCCATGGGCGTGGCCGCCCACCGCAGTATCGAAGAAGGTCGCATCGTGGCGATGACAGAAGTTCTGGGATAGAGACGCTCCCTCGTATCTCTGTTTGTCATGGCCACCCGCAAACGTGAGTTGCACCACTAAATTGAAACCCATGTGGACAGCACCGACAGTGGAAATGGCATGGTTCTCAGCCCTCTGCGACGATGACTATGAGTTCTTGGGAGCTCCAGATCCGCACCTGCTGTCAAGCTGGGAACACTGCCGCAACATCGTCCTGACCGCGGAACGGTATGGGTTCGACAACGTCCTACTTCCTTCGGGGTATCAGCTCGGAATTGACAACACCGCCTTTGCCGCCGGCATGGCGCCGCTCACCGAGACAATCCGCATGTTGCTCGCGATTCGCTGCGGCGAACTGGTAGTGCCTCAGGTCGCACGCCAGATGGCCACGTTGGACCAAATGCTCGGCGGACGACTGACCATCAACATCATCTCCAGCGACATTCCAGGGGAAACCCTCGACTCCGAGCCCCGTTACCGGCGAAGCACCGAGATCATGTATGCCCTGCGACAACTCCTGAACGGGCAGGGCGTCGACATGCAGGGCGACTTCGTGAAGTTGAAGATCGACCCGCCACGGATTCGTACGGTGACCGGCAAAAGTCCCCTCTTTTATTTCGGTGGTCTGTCTCCCGCCGCCCGCGAATGCGCAGCGGCTGGTGCCGACGTGTTCCTGATGTGGCCCGACATCACCGCCAGCATGCTCGAGGTGAAAGCCGATATGGATGCTCGGGCGGCGGCCAAGGGTCGCTCACTCCGATATGGCTGGCGCTCCCACGTGATCGTTCGGGAAACCGAGGACGAGGCCAGACTGGCTGCCCGCCGGCTCCTCTCCAAACTCGACGTTCAAACCGGTGAGGATATCCGCAAGAAATCGCTGGATTCGGCCAGTGCGGGCGTGGCCCGACAAGCGGCGCTGCGAGACTCCTCCGACGATGAGGGCTACGCCGAGCGTCACCTGTGGACCGGGGTTGGCCGGGCCCGTTCGGGCGCTGGTGCAGCGATCGTTGGTGATCCCGACCAAGTCTTGGCCAAACTCCACGAACTTGCGGCGGCGGGAATCGAGGCTTTCATCCTGAGCGGCTATCCCCACGCCGCTGAATGCGATCTCTTCTCCCGTTACGTTCTGCCCAATGTCGACCATGGGCAACTCCAATTCGAACCTCACGACGTGACTCTCTGAAACCCCGCCGGTGACTTCTACGGTGCCTCAAAGCAACCCTGTTCTCGCTCGGTTCGAGAGAAACGGGGTTGTGGAGAGCACGCATAGAGGCGCATGGGCCGTGGTCCAATTGGATGAGTCAGGCAGCTCGACGGTTATCGACTCCCAAGGCGATCCAGACCAACCGATCTTCGCCCGCAGCGCCATGAAGGGCTTGCAGGCCTTGCCATTGCTCGAGACCGGCGCAGCCGAGGCCTTTGGTCTGAGCGACGCGGAAATCGCCCTGGCTTGTGCATCTCATTCGGCCGAGCCCCAGCACGTGCGTCTTGTCCAACAAATGCTGGCGAGAGGCAATCTTGCCGAGGAACACCTCGGCTGTGGTCCCACCACGGCCTGGGATTCAGGCCCGGCTGGCCCAAGACGGAGAGTCTTCCACTGCTGTTCGGGCAAGCATGCATCGATGTTGTTGGCCGCGCAGCATCTCGGCGATGCGCCCGCCAACTATCTCCACACCGAATCATGCGAGCAGCAAGCAGTGTTCGGTGCCGTCGCCGACATGACCGGTGCCGAGTTGTTCGGCGCAATCGATGGATGCAGTGCTCCAACTTTCTTGATGCCGCTATCCGGTCTTGCTACAGGGATTGCCCGATTGTGCACACCGGCGAGCTTGTCACCGGAACGGGCCGCCGCCTGTGAGCGAATCACCAACGCCGCGGTCACAAACCCGGAAATGATCGGTGGTTCCCGCGGCCGATCAGACACGGATCTTATGAAAGCCACCAGCGGCCGAATCTTCGCCAAACTGGGCGCTGAGGGCGTTTTTGTTGTGGGCGAGCACAGGACTGGCAAGGCGCTGGCGATCAACATTGATGACGGCAGTCCTCGGGGCTTCCATGCCCTCTGCCTGGAGATACTCCACCGTCACCAGATGCTGAGCGCAGCAGAGCTGGTACCGCTGGCCTCCTGGGCTGACCGCACCATTCGCAACGCTGAGGGGACGGTCACTGGACGGATCGTTTAGATCCGCTCACGATGGGCAAGGTTCGATCGCACTGTTCATGGTTTGAGGATTGGAATAGAAGACATGTTCGAAATCATTTCTGTCGATTCCGGTGAACTGACACCCGTACTTTCGAACGTAACTTTGCAGCAACCGTCGAGTGATCACGGGGAGATCGTTTGGGCCGGTTGCGAACGTCAACGAATCCACCACAGTTCCTGAAGCATTCCGAAGGTTCACGGTGCCATCGTTCTTTGGAGAGTTGCCGGTGGTGGCATCTACGGGTCCGGAATAGTCGGTCCCGCCCACGAGGAAATGCTGTCCCGGCACCAACGTGACATTCGGGAAGTCGTATGTCCCTCCAGCCCCATCCATCTTCCAGCCTGCCAACGAGACCGGTACCCCCGTGGGATTGTAGAACTCGATGAAGTCGTTGCGTCCTGACCCAGGACCATCGGTTCGCAGTTCACTGATAATGAGGGTCCCCGACGTCCCGGCAAATGGCGACGCCGATCCGCAAGGTGCCGGGCCGCTTGCGGTCCCTCGAGGCGTCACAGATCCTGCAGCGAAGTTGTGAACAAAATCGACTGCATTGTTGTCGGTGTCAACACAGGAACCGGGGTTGGCGTGGCGCCGAGCCACACTTTGGTCTGATGATGTGGCGGCAGGATCGAGCATCACGACCCCCTCACCCTCTCGACCGAGACTCGGCGAGTTGATTGAGCCGCCGCTTACTTCTGGGGCCGCCCTCGTGCCAACCGCATCGATTTTCACGCCAGTGGCCTTGAGTAGTTCGAAGCCCACGACCTTGGGTAGAGCGCCATCGAACGTTTGGTCGGCCCCCGCCACCGAGGACCCGCTCTGCTTGATGAGGTAAAATCCGCCGGAGGGTAGTGTGACGTCGGCGAGCACGATGTCGCTGTGGACGGCGTCGTGGGATGTGATCTTCATCCGTAGGCCGGTCAGTGCCCTTGGTTGGGATGATGCGTTGTAGATCTCGACGAAATCGCCAGAGCCGTTTGCACCGTTGGCGGAGAACTCACTGATCAGGAGACCGGCGGTGGGACCCGGCGGCGCGACCGTCGTTGTCGTAGTACTCGCAGTGGTGGTCGTCGTGGTCGTCGTCGGCTTGGTCGTCGTAGTGCTTCGGAGTGTGGTAGTAGTCGTTCCAGAACTCGTGGTGGTTGATCTCTGAGTCGTCGAACTCCTTCGGACCGCCCCCGTCGTTACCGCAGAGACAGCCGACTGGGTCGTCACCGAGACCGTGGGGCTTGTGGTGGAATCGATGAGCGAGGTCCGCTCCAGTTCTGTAGTGAGTGTGGTGTCTTCAAGGACAGTGGTAGTGATGGCCACCGTCCCCGGACGAGTGGATGAAACGACCACCAGAGAAGACGACGTCGGTAGTGTTTCATCTACCACGATGACCGGCTCATCTTGCCCGGAGAACGCTATGTCCAACGGTTCGACCGGAGGGACGAAAATCGAGGTGGAGACGAGCGCAACCGTTCCCGCCAGCGTTGACGCAGCGATCGGCGCCACCCCGGCGCCCGGTATCGATGCAACGGAGCCCGAGAGCCACGCCATTGGGCCGGCGATGAACCGGAGCCGACCTATC
Source organism: Acidimicrobiales bacterium (assembly GCA_013003535.1). Lineage (GTDB taxonomy): Bacteria > Actinomycetota > Acidimicrobiia > Acidimicrobiales > SZUA-35 > JABDIY01. The sequence continues at coordinate 56,892 of JABDIY010000028.1, forward strand.
CCCACCGAAAGGAATGCTCGCACAACGGCGGGGTCAAACTGCGTCCCTGCACACCGAGCGATCTCCGCTCGGGCATTTTCGGCGGTAATCGGCTTTTTGTAGGATCGGGCTGACGTGATGACGTCGTAGGTGTCAGCCACGGCCACAATTCGGGCGCCGATGTGGATGTTCTCACCGGCCAAACCAGCCGGGTAGCCATCACCATCCCAACGTTCATGATGCTCGCCGATCACCGAGATCCATTCGCCCAACCAGTCGGCTATCGGCGCGGCGAGCTTGAGGCCCTCGGCCGGGTGAGTCTTGAGAACCTCCCACTCCTCCGCGGTCGGTCGACCGACCTTGTTGAGGATCTCAGCCGGCACCATGAGCTTGCCGAGATCATGCAACAGGGCACCCCAACGCAGCCGATCAGCTGCCTTGGCCGGCAGACTCATCTCCTCGATGATCATCTCCGTGTAGGCCCGCACCCGCTCGCAGTGGCCGCGCGTCAGTCGGTCGTGTTCACCGAGGAGGGCCACCATCTCCAACATCTGGCTGGCATACGACTGATCTTCGGTGAGGGCGATGCCGGACTCCCGAATTGCGTCGATTCTCTGCTTCACCTTCTTGGAGTTGCCAGCTCGCAGCGCCACCGCAAACCGACTGGGGGCCTCATCGGGGAACACCAGGGAGATTCGCAACAGCGTCGAGAGCGGCGCAATGCGACGGAAGAGACGATCGAGCCCGGTCATCAGCGCAACTGCGATCACCGTGAGAACGAGCCACCACCCGAGTCGGTCCCAGCCCTGCGCCGCGGGTATGAAGACTCGTGAGATCGACGCGGTGACCACCAAGGTCAAGACCACCGGAGCCAGGGCAACAACTACCCGGATGAAACGGGCCAGCACCGGCCTGGCTTGCCAGTGCTCCATCATCTGTGACGCAGGAGTCTGCGTTGGCCCTGAAACTGTCACAGGTGGGAATCGGTTCTTCTGGGTTCCACCTTTACGAGAAAGACCGTGGATCCTGGGGCAGAAACTCCACTTTTCCGGCTGCAGTCGTGACGCTTGTCAGCTCACGTGCGCCTGCTCCCAGTACCGTCTCACGGGTCATGTCGTTCTCGCACTTGCTCTTCGACTTCGACCACATGCTCTTCGACACCGACTCCTCCGAAGCCCTCGCCTTCGCTCGCGCCCTGGTTCAAAGCGGGATTGATAAACCCGAGCGGTATCTCCCCCAGTATCAAAGCATCAATCAGAGGCTTTGGCGGCAAGTCGAAGCCGGCACGATCTCTCCAAACGATGTGAAGACACTTCGGTTCGAGTTACTGAAAACTGAACTCGGCTTGAACTACAACAGCGCGGCAGTTGCTGAAAACTACATCACGGGCCTCGTCGAATGCGGTGAGCTTTTCCCCGGCGCAAGACGGCTGCTGGAGGACCTGGAGGCCAACTTCTCGCTCGGGATGATCACCAATGGGATCGGTCCCGTCCAGCGGGGCCGGATGGAGCGTCTCGGACTGAGACGGTTTTTCGATTCGGTAGTTATTTCCGGTGAAGTTGGGGTCGCCAAGCCCCGGCCCGAGATCTTCGCACTCGCTCTTGCTGAACTGGGCGATCCGCCCCGTAGCAATTGTCTGATGATCGGCGACAGCCTGCCGTCTGACATTCAGGGCGGACAGAATGCGGGCATCCCAACCGCTTGGTTCAACCCAAAGGGGACGGCAAACTTCACCTCGCTTGAACCCACCTTCGAATTCGCCAACTTTGACAGACTGGTAGATGTACTCGGTGATTCGGCATGGGGCAATCACCGTAAGTAACCTCTGATGGCTATGAAGCTGTATTTGGTCCGCCACGGCCACGCCGGCAGTCGCGATTGGAGTAGGCACGACCAATACCGCCAACTCAGCGATCGAGGCCGCGACGAGGCAGCCGAAATCGAGCTGGCGTTGGCGGAAATAAACGTCGGGGCAGTCATCAGCAGCCCCGCCACGCGTTGTGTGCAGACCGTCGAGCCGCTGAGCAAGCGTCTTGGTCTGGAGGTGATCGAAGACAAGCGGCTGTGGGAAGACGCGGACATAGCCGACGCCATGGACGTTCTAAATGAGAACACCGAGGATGGGGCCGTTATCTGCAGCCACGGCAACATCATTCCGGAGATGCTTCATTGGCTGCTTCAGACAGGGATGACCGCCAAAGGCCGCGGTTGCGCGAAAGGGTCGGTGTGGACGGTGACCTACCGCAATGGTCAATTTACCAAGGCTCGCTACCACCAGCTGGGCCACCTCCCCCGCTGACCGAACGTCACTTCAGCTCAGTAGTCAACGACATCCGAGGCGCTCGGCCACTGGGGCGGTGAGTTGCCCGATCATGCCGGGTGGGTTGATCTCACCGAGCACCGCGTAGTCCGCGCAGGCTTCCTCAACACGGCCGAGCCGCTCCAGCACGATCATCCGGAATGCTCGCGCATCGGGATAGGTGCGGTCAGCCTCGATGGCACGATCGAGAAACGTGCCGGCGGTGGCCAGCAGTTCTACCGCCGCCTCATTCTCGCCCGCGGTCTGGGCCGAACCGGACAGGAGCACGCCATACCAACCTCGATAGGCCAGCGCCTCGGCGTTGGTAGGGTCCCGCTCGAGCAGATCATCGAAGCAGTCGAAGCTGTCGACCAACGTGGCCGGGTTCTGACCCAGCTCTTGGCATCGGAATACCTGTTGTCGAGAGCTTTCCTCAATCGAACCGGTGATGTTGTCACCCACACCGCGCTCCCCAACCGAGAGCGCTAGCAGCCACCCGGCTACCACGCCAAAGACCGCCAGGAACGCTACCCATAACCACTTCGACCGTGACGGTTCTGGCACGACGGCACCAACCGCATCCAAGCCTTTCAGCTTCCTCGCCACCTGTGCCGTGCGAACCGTGTAATCCTTCTTCAGCTCCTCGTAATCGGCGGAGTCGAGATCACCAGCGGCATACTCGTCCTCCAGATCATCAAGGGAGTCGAGGAGGAATGACTGCTCGGCAAGGAGCGATTTCCGATCGCTCACCGGCGCTCGGCCTGCAGCTGCTCTACCAGTGCGGCGTCTTCGGCTGAGGGCTCGGTGGAACCCGACCTGATCCGGGTCGCGAGAATAGAGGAGCCGACGAGGCCGAACCCCCCCACCAAAACCAGAACGGGAAGTATCCAGACCAACGCATTCCATCCGGTAGCCGGGGGGTTGAGCAGAACGCCTTCGCCGTAGCCCCGCACCAGAGCGTCACGTATCTGGGTGTCCGTGGCCCCGGCATTCACCTCGGTTCTGATGAACTCCCGAATTGTGGAAGCCACCGCAGCATTTGATTCAGCGACGCTCTGACCTTTGCAGGTTGGGCAGGCGTATTGGTTGGCCAGGCTTTGAATGCGTTCCTCAGTCGTGGCTGGTTCACCGGCGGAGAACGTGGCCACGCCAAGAAGCACCACGAGCGACACGAGCACGAACATCCACGCCTCGCGACTGGCGGCCTGAAAGCGGGTCACGGAGTGAGCTCGTCAATCGTGGTCGTGACAGCCTCGGCCTTGAGGCCGCCGATGAAATGCTCGATTACCTGACCGTTGGGGGCGACCAGGAACGATTCCGGGATTTGCGCGATCTGAAAGTCGACGGCGGTGGCGGCACTCCGGATCACTGGCCAATTTCCTCCTTCTTCGGCAAAGAAGTCTTGGATCGCCGAAGTGTTTGGATCATCGAAGACAACTGCGGCGAGCGTGAGATTGTTGCTCAGCCCCCACTGCTCGAGCGCCACGAGTTCAGGGTGCTCCACGATGCACCCGGGGCACCACGTTGCAAAGAAATTGACGAGAACCCACTCGCCTCGGTGTTCGTCGATGTCATAGGCCCGGGCGGCTCCATCGGCATCAACCGAATACCCCGCCAAGCCGTCGATCGGCATGCCGGCGACCCGGGGCACCCTTTTTCCGAGCACCCCGGAGGATTCCGAAACGGCGTCGCCATCGCCGACGGCAAGCAAGATCACGAGACAAAACACCACGAGGCCAACTGCCAAGGAGATGATGCGAACGCTCCGGCTGGCGGTCACCGGGCCGTCTTGGTCCTCACTCGGCGACGGGCCGTCGAGTGAATCAGCCTCGGGGAGGTTGGTGCTGGTGGAGGTCATGCCCGCTCCCAGCCCAATGTTGGTCCAGCCTGCGGCGGAGTTTCGATGTCGGACTCGCCCGTGGTCACAAGTTCCCCTTCGGGATGCGTCTCGCCCGTGGTAATGCCGATCGCCGGAACACCCACCGGCTCAGTTCCTCGACGACGTTTGCCTCCAGGAAAGACCGCCAACAGTGTTCCCAATGCCATGAGCACGCCGCCTCCCCATATCCAACCGATGAGGGGCCGAATGATCACCCGCAACCGTATGGGCCCCGCGGGATCGGTTGGCACGTCGTCGAGAACCAAGTAGAGATCCTCGGTGATCCCCGGTTTGACCGAGGGCGTTCCCACCACGATTCCTTGTTGGCGATACCGAGTGCGGGCCGGCTGGTATTCGGGGCCATTGTCGATGACGATGCGGGCAAACGTTCGATCGCGACGAGTGGTCCGGTCTGCGGCCAGCCCGCTGTAGGTGAAGGTGTGGTCCTGAACCTGCACCGTTTCGCCGGGATTCATGGTGAAAATCCGGTCTGTTTTGTAGCTCTCGCTGGCCGCAACGCCCACGGCCAGAAGAACAACGCCGAGGTGGACGATCATGCCGCCGTTGGTTCGACCGACCAGCCCCTTCCAACCGAGGCGTCTGGTGGCCAGAATGATCTGGCGAACAGCAGCTCCGCCGGCGAAACCCGCCAAGGCGAACGTGATTACGGCCAGAAGCCTCGACCGCCGAGAAGCAGGCTGGCTGCGGTGACTACCACCGCCGTCACCGCTGGCCAGAACAACCGCTCACTTAACAACTCGGTGCTGGCTTTCCGCCACGGCAAGACTGGCGCGATGGCCATCAGGAACAACGTCACCACCGCGATGGGCCGCCCCAGGGAATCGAAATATGGGCGCCCGATCGTGAGCCGGGTGCCGTCGAAAAGCTCGGCCAGAAGCGGGAATATCGTTCCCAGCAGAACGACGAACGCCATCGCTCCGAACAGCACATTGTTGGCGAGAAAACCTGCTTCGCGGCTGAGCGGCGAATCGATCGCCCCGGGCGAGCGAAGTTGGTCGCCGCGCCAGCCAATCAAAACCACAGACCCCAGGGTGATGACCGTGAAGAAGGTGAGTAGCCACGGACCTACGGCACCATCGGCAAATGCGTGAACACTGTCGATCACGCCGGACCTGGTGAGGAACGTACCCAGGATCGTGAGCGAGAACGTTGCGCACACCAGCGACAGATTCCAGACCCTGAGCATTCCCCGTCGTTCCTGGACCATTACCGAATGCAAATAGGCGGTTCCGGTCAGCCACGGAAGCAGTGATGCGTTTTCCACAGGATCCCAGGCCCAGTAGCCGCCCCAACCCAGCACCTCATAACTCCACCATGCGCCCAGGACGATCCCGAAGGTGAGGAATCCCCAGGCGATGACGGTCCACCTTCGGGTCTCGACCAACCATCCCTCACCCAGTCGGCCGGTGATCAGTGCGGCGATGGCGAAGGCGAACGGCACGGCGAAGCCGACGTACCCCAGATACAACATTGGTGGATGGAAAGCCACGAGCACGTGATCCTGGAGCAGTGGGTTGGGCCCCGGCCCGTCAAATCCCAGCGGTACGGCCACCCGAGCGAACGGGTTGGCCGGGAACGCCAGGAGACCAAAGAAGAACGTGGAGATTCCGAGCAGAACCACGATTGCCCAAGAGAGCAGCGGATCGTTGCGCCTGAGCCGGAACTTCCACAGGACGGCAGCGATGTAACCACCGAGGATCAGGGCCCAGAGGATCAGTGACCCCTCCAGAGCCGACCACAGGGCGGCAAAGTTGAAGATGGTGGGAATCGAGTCGGTGCCCACCTGCGACACGAACGAGATTGAATAGTCCCTCCGAAACAGCGCAACCTCCATGGTGATGAAGGCCCCGAGCCCGGCCAACGGGATGAGCCACGCAAACTGGCGCATCGTGGCGGGCTTTTGCCCTGTGAACAATGCCCGGGTACCGGTAAGCACCCCTCCGATCGAGGCGGTGAAGCCCAGGAGGACGAATGCGGAACCTACGGCAGCGAGCATTGAGGCCAGTTACCCCACACCGGTGTCGAGGTTGTAATCAACCCGGTTGGGGTTGTCCTCGACATAGCTCTCATCATGTTTCACCAGGATCTGGCTGGACTCGAACACATCGCCATTCCAATGCCCCTCAACTACTACCGGTTCGCCGAGATCGAAGAGGTCCGACGGTTCCGGTCCCACGTGTCGGACTTGGGCCGTGGCGTCGTTGTAGGCCACGGTGAAAACCAATGCCCCACCTTCGGACGTTCCGCTCTCTGCCACCACTGTTCCCTGCATACGGAAGGTCCGATCCCCCAGTTCGGCCTGCTGGGCGATGGCCTCATCTACGTTGTAGAAGAACACGCGGGCGTTGACGATTCCTTGGTAGAGCACGAAGGTCAAGGCCAGAGCAACCACCCCACCGATGACCTTGTTGCGGGTGGAGCCACGTTTCACCCGCTCCGCTGCTTCTGGCCCGCCATCCTGCCGGGGGCGAAGATTGAGGCCGGGGTCTGGCAGATCTTGGCTATTCAAGGAACGCCCGCTTCTCTTCTGGAATCTTTCGGGCGGCGGACCGCAGGCGACTCATCAGCGATGCGGTATAGACGCCCAATCCCGCGAAGACGATGACGTACCCAGGAATGACATACTGCCAGTGCATTCAGATCGCCTCCCCGGCGAGTGAGGAGCGGTGCTCACCGCGACGAGCGGCAATGGCATCGTCGAGGGACACGGCCGCAGCCTGATGTTCGTACCAGGCCAGCCGGAACCGGTGCATGAGAAGCCACGCAAAAATCAGTGTGAACGTGAGAACACCCCACGCGAGGGTGAAGAACATCAGTCCGTCCATCTGGGTATCGATGCCGACGGTCGACCCCTGATGGAGACCCCGCCACCATTCCACCGATTGCTTCACGATCAGGAGATTGGCGAAACTGATGATGCCCAGTATCGCCGCTCGGCGGGAACGTACCACCGGGTCGAGGTCCATTCGTCTGACCGCCAGATACCCGAGGTACAGCACCAGCGTGACGGTGGTGGACGTGATCCGGGGATCCCACTCCCAATACACGCCCCAGGTTGGGCGGCCCCAAAGGGCCCCGGTCACCAGCACGAAGGCGCAGAACAGCACCCCGATCTCCGCACCGGCATGGGCCATGAGGTCCCAGAAATCGGATTGTTTCCGCAGGTAGACGATGCTGCCGACAAGTGTGACCCCAAAGGCAAAGTACAGACCGACGACAGCTGACGGCACGTGGACATACATAAGCCGCACCGCATCGGCCTGGTCCACCTCCCGGGGCGACCAGATCAGACCCAACAGCAGGAGAAGCACCGTAGAAACCAGGGCGAGCGCCCCGAGGATCCGGGTGCCGCGGGAGCTGGAGGGCCCGGCCAGTTTGCGTGCGATTGAGCTCACATGTCCTCCAGGAGGGTTTCGAACGAAAGTATGCCTGCGCCCACATAAAGTGCAGCGAAGGCGGCCAGAGCAGCTACCCACGGCCAGCCATCGGCCACCGCACCGAACAACGCAGCCTCGGTGGCCTGACTGGCCCCGAGAAGCACCGGGGCCAGCACCGGAATTACCAGCAACGGAACCAGAGACTCCCGCTCCCGCTGACCAGCTGCCAGTGCCGAATACAGAGTACCCGCCGCAGCGATCGCCGTAATAGCCGCGCCGGCAGTCGTGACACCAAGCACAGCTCGGGCCACGGACCATTCGATCCGGACGCTGAAGAACAGGAAGGCTCCGGAGGTGACAACCGCACTGACGCCCAGTAACTGTACGACCACCGCTCCTGCCTTACCGAGGAAGATCCCAGCCGGGTCAAGGCCCGCCATTCGCAGTCCATCGAGCGTGCCGTCGTTGGCCTCGACCCCAAAGCTCCGTCCGATGGCGAGGAGTGAGGCGAAGAGGACCGCGAGAAACAGCAAACCCGGCGTCACGCGGGAAAGGACTGACGGAGCCACAGTGGCTGTGGAGTCGAGTATTCGGAGGTCCGGTGATATCCCGAACCCAAAGAGGATCAGAATCATCACGGCGAATGGCACGACCTGCGCGGTGACCACACGCGACGACCGTTCGATCAGGAGATCCTTGCCCAAAACCATTCGAGCATCGCGGAGGAGCTCAAACATCGGTGCCGCCCGGCCGACCGATGGGGCGGATCGGATGTTCGTGGACCGTTCCCCCGTGAACGATCACAGTGCGGGTCAGGATGTCGTCGATACGACCAACATCGTGGGTGGCCACCATGATGGTGGCTCCTGCGGCGGCGGCATCCATGAGAAGTTGATCCAGAAGATTCCGACCGTCGTGATCCAGCCCGGCGTGGGGTTCATCGAGCAGCCACAGCCTGGGCCGGCGCGCCACGAGGATCGCCAACGCCGTTCGCCGTCGCTGACCAGCAGACAGCCCTGCCACCTTCACCGTCGCCACCCTCCCCGCCACACCCAGATGGTCCATCGCTGCCAGGACATCGGGTTCGGCCGCTCTGTTCGCCCGGGCCCAGAACCGAACGTTCTGCTCCACCGTGAGGTCGTCGTAGAGCGAGGTGTCATGACCTAAGAGGCCAACTGCTTTTCGGGTGCTCCGGCGACCTGCTCGGGTCCCGAGATCGTGACCGAGCACCGAGCCGCTCCCGCGGCTGAGTGTGACCAGTCCGGCGCAAAGGCGTAGCACCGTGGTCTTGCCGGCGCCATTTGCCCCGCGCAGACCAACGATCTCGCCCGATCCCACGGTGAGGTCCAAACCTGCGAGGGCCGGGAAACCACCCATCAGACACACCACGCCCTGCAATTGGACAAGCTCTTTGTCCTGGAGGTCCCCCGCTGCGCTGGGCGCCGGATCTCGGGAGTCCAATGTCACCCCATCATGCTAGGACCGGCGTGCGGTAGGGCGTTGACCGCAGCAGCATTGCGATCCCCCAAACCTTGGGCGGGTTGGCTCCGCAGAAGCCGCTAGGGCAAAGGGCGCAAGGGTGACAACGACGACTACTTGCCGCTCAATCGCACGATGAACTTGCCGATGGACCTAGTGGTTCTCGCCCCTGGACCGACGAACATCTTCATGACGAAACGCACCTCCACGATCATCGCCGGCTTGGGCCGCACTCTCATCACACTGGGCTGTCTCACGCTGACCTTTGCCGCATTCCAACTGTGGGGAACAGGTCTCGCTGAAAGTCGAGCCCAGGACGGCTTGGAGAACGACTTCGAGACCGCTCGCCTGGCCTTCGCCGACTTCGCCGAGCAGAACGGGCTTTCGGCCAGTGAGGTCGGTCAGACAGACGATCCTGAGACCGTCGTCCTCACCTCGCCCGAAGACGACCCAGTGATGGAAACCCCCATCAGCCAAGACCAGGCTGTCACCCCAGTCGCATCTGTGCCGGACGAGCTGAAACCCCAGGCCGGTGACGCGCTGGGCGTGATCCGTATTCCCCGGATCGGTGTAGACAAGGTCGTCATAGCAGGCACGCGCCGTGATGACCTTCGCCAGGGTCCAGGGCATTATCCCAGCACTCCCCTGCCCGGGCAGGCCGGCAACGCGGCCATCGCCGGCCATCGCACCACCTACGGTGCACCCTTTGGCGATATCGACCTGCTTGTTCCTGGCGACCAGATCGTGACCGAAACGTTCCAGGGCACGTTCTACTACGAGGTGCTCCCCCAGACCACTGCGGACGGCGCCGTGAGCGGGCACGCAATCGTCAGTCCTTATGATGTACAGGTTCTGGATGACTACGGCGACAACCGCCTCACGCTGACCGCCTGTCACCCCAAATACTCGGCACGGCAGCGAATCGTTGTTCAGGCCAAGCTTGTCAACCAGCCCGCAGCCACTGTGGATATTCTGGGGCTCGACAACACCTTGGCCAGCCAACTCGAGGACCTCCAGTTAACTGACGAGGAGTTGGCGTATGAAGCCACCGGCGTCAATCCCGACACCGCCGAAGTCGATGGCGAACTCGACTGCGCCACCTGTGGCGAATTGGACGAAGGCAATGCCATCGGTACTTCGGCCGACGCCCTCGACGATTCCTTGGGGTGGCACATGGACGAACTGACGCCATTTCTCATATGGAGCTTCTTGACTGCGGCGGCCGCATTCCTGGCTTCTCTTGCCGCCAGCAGGTTCCGCCGGTTGCCGAGCTACATCGCTGCCTCGCCGGTCGTGCTCACGCTCTTGTTCATCAGCTTCACCCATTTGGATCGAATGCTGCCAGCCTTCTAATCAGTAGGCATGCGGTCATACCCCATGCTTCAGCCGAATCGGGCCGCGCTCCGCGCTTTCGCTTTGGCAGCCTCGACGGCTCGATCCCGAGGCGGAGCAGTAGTGACAAGACTCGCCACGAGCGTCTGGGTTGCCTCGGCAACTGAGCGCACAGCCTCATCAAAAGCATCCCGGTTCGCTTTTGACGGTTCACGCGATCCGCTGATCTTGCGGACGTACTGAAGCGAAGCGTCTCGAATTTCGGCTTCGGTTGCAGGCGGTTCGAAGTTGTGGAGTTGCCTTATGTTTCGGCACATGCCCCTAGCGTAGAACCGTGGTGCGTCGTTGTCTTCCCCTCCTGGCGTCGATCCTCTTCCTCGCTGCTTGCACCGGTTCCGAACAGGTTGCCCCGCCGGAAACCACCCAAACCACAGACACATCCTCGTCAACAACAACCGAGTCACTTCCCGTCTCGATCCTCGACGTCAAACAAGAATTGGCCCTTCAGCCCGGCCAATGTTGGGGCCCGCTGCCAACCCCTCAACCAGAGACCACCGTGCCGGCATCCTTGACCGTCGCTGTTGTGGACTGCGCCGGTCAGCACAGCGGCCTGGCCTATGGGAGCGGCTGCGTGGCAACGAACGTTGCCGAGTCCCGGGAACCGGTAGTCGAATTCCCCTGCCCCGGGAGGCCCGAAGATTCGTGGCCCGGCGATCGTGACCTTCGGCGAGCCGTCGTCTCGGCCTGTCTACCTCAGTTCGAAGGAGGTGTTGGCGAACGGTACGCAACCTCGGAACTCGAAGCCGTCGAACTGGTTCCCACGATGGAACAATGGCTGGTAGGCGAGCGAAGATTCGTCTGTACCGCGATTACCCCCGAGGCATCCTGAAGGTCATGAATACGGTCAATCGTCAAAATCCTGCCAAGCCCTCGCGGCGAGGGCTGTTCGCTCTGGTAGCCGGGCTGGTTCTGGTCGCCGGGGCGATCGGAGCACTCGCGCTGACTCGAAACTCCGATCAAGAGGATGTGGCCGTCGATGTCGGCCTCACCACAACAACGAGCTCTCCCGGCGTCGACCCACTCACGTCCACCAGCGCCGCGACCACCACGACCAGCAGCACCACCATCGCGGAAACCACCACAACCGCAACGCCACCCGAGAGTTTCGAGTACCCCAACATCGGCAACGTAGCGTTCTACGACGGGTTGGCGCTGGGTTGGTACAGCGATGGCAGATGGATCGAGATGCCAACGGGGCCAGACAGCGACAGCCTGGGACCCCCCAATTTCGACGGAGCCACCATTCGTTACGTAGGCCAGGATGGAGCAACGGTTACGCGGCAGGCCGGATCGCTAGGCGAAGAATGCACAGAGTTCGGCAACATGTGGAGCGTGGGTAATGCCGATTCCAGCGATGGGCTGATCGGCACCTCGGGCGATTGGGAGCTTCGGCCCCGTCCAGTACAAGAAATTGGTATCGACGATGCCCACCGCCAATCTGTTCGAGAGATTGTTGCAGCTGCCGGTGTCGCCGACCCCGAAATCGTGATTCAACGAGTTGTGCGGATGGACATCGATGGGGATGGCACCAACGAAGTCCTGATCTCGGCCGAGAACATCAGGTCCTCCAATCCAGATGGGTTCTCCGACCTGCTAGGGCAACCCGAGGGGGCCTATTCGATGGTCCTTCTCCGGCGGGTTACCCCTACAGGTGTGGAAACCAAAGTTCTCTCCTCGTATGTGGTCACCGCCGAACTGGCCGACCCCGAGAGTGACTTCTCCGGATTCATCTCCTACAGCCGACTGGTCGATGTGGCTGATCTCGACGGCGACGGAGCCTTCGAGGCGGTCATCTCCAGCGGGTACTACGAAGGCTCGAGCGTCCATCTCTACGAACTAGGCGAACCTCCTTCGAACCCCGTCGCGGCCGGCTGCGGCGTCTAAAACACGAACTCTGGGCATTCCTGCCGATCGAAAGCGGCAGGCAATGCGTTAGCCTGCTTTTCTAGTGTTCTTGGTCATTCTGGCTGCCGCAATCGGGACCGCCCTGGGCTTAGTGCTTCGGGGAGGAAGGATCCAGCTTCGCACCGACCTGCGCGCCCTTCCGGCGATTGCCCTCGGTGCACTTTTCCTCGTGGCGGCGGAGTGGTTGCCGATCCCCGGCAAGGCGGGGGTGTTCATTGTGGGAACCGCGCTGGTGGTGGTCGGTCTCATGCAGAACCTGCATGTAACCGGGGCTGTGGTCACCTCGATCGGGCTCTTCCTCACAGGATTCGCAGTCCTGGTGAATGGCTACCTACCGCTGCGAGCTGAGGCTGCAGAGGCCACCAACACCACTGCCAGCGGCCTCCGCCAAGATGAAACCGAAGATTCCACGTTGGGAATTCTGGGTGATGTGGTCCCGCTGGGCCCCTGGGTTTTCTCCTTCGGCGATCTGATAGCTACCGCCGGTGCGTTCATCGTTGGCCGCGATCTGGTGAGGAAGGACGAACGGATCAGCGCCGACGAATTCCTTGCGCAGTTCACAATCCTCGATGAACCCCATGTAGACCTGAACAAACTCCGAGCTACGTCCAACCCGGAGCGCCCGCCACCAACCATCGATATTCGGGACCATCCGTTGCCGCCGCCTCCCAACCGCAACGATCGTTTCATCCGAATGGAGTCTCAGGATGAACGCCAGTCCTAATCGGGCGTCTAACTGCAGTCATCCACGCCCACCCACCGGGCACGACTGACTGCAGAACTACTGCCAGCCTTAACTGCAGTCATCCACGCCCACCCACCGGGCACCACTGACTGCAGAACGCTCGGAGCGGGTCGGGAGATGACGGGCCAGAACTGAGCTGGCGTGAGCCGGATGGCGAACGATGTCCCAATAGGTAAAACGCAGAATTGTCCACCCCGCAGCCATGAGATCGTTCTGGCGCCGGAGGTCACACTGAAATTGCTCCGCTGTGGAATGAGCCAACATCGAGTCACACTCCACCACGATGCCGAAGTTCGGCCAGGCAAAATCTACGAAGTACAACCTTCCCTGGTACGAAATCGGGTGCTGAGCGATCGGCGGCGGAAACCCGGCCTCGGTGAATAATCGCTTAGCGACCTTTTCGTAGGAGTTCAGCGGGCGGCCAAAACGCTCCGGATCCCTGTCAGCCAGCACGCTCAGGACCCGCCGCACACCCCGCTTGCCGCGCCGTGCCAGCTGGGCGAGACGCAAGGCAAGATCATCGGCGGTGAACATTCGCTCCTTTTCAGCCCAGCTCACTTGCTGACCGATGACCTTGTCGTCCAGATAGGGACTGGCGTCGATCACCGAACGGAGTGGCGTCGTGACGCGAATTCGCCCGTTCCTCACGACGTCTCCTGGTCGGAGATCTCTGAGTTGATGACTTTCAACATGAGCAGATCGGCATCTCAGGCCGTTCGGACCATAGAGCTGAACTCGCCCCTTCGACCCACCCGGCATGTTCCACAACCGCAGCGCGGAGACGCCGCCGATCGCGTGATTCTCGGTCCCGATGAGGTTGGCAAGATGAACTGCATCGGAAAAGTCAAAGAGGCCGTTCGTTGTTCGGTAGATCCCGTGGTGATGTCGGTGAAGAAGGCCTTCGCTGTTCCAGCGGGACGCGGTTGACGCCGGCACGCCGAGCAGTTTGAGGTCGGCGCTGGTGACAAAGCCGTTCTGTCGATCAGCAAAGTGAAGTACGCGGGCATAGCGATTGAGATGAGGACGAGACATTGATCCGCTCCGTTTCCAAGGTTGGTTCGGTGGAGCGACAACGGCTCGAGTGGTCACACGCCGGGTAGGAGCGGACCGGACGGCCAGGCTACCCATCGACCAACGCTCTCGCTAACTGCAGTCATCCACGCCCACCCACCGGGCACCACTGACTGCAGAACTACTGCCCGCCTAAACTGGGACAGCGGCGAGGGTGGTCCAGGTTTGGGGGTTGGCGCCACCAGGAGCGCCGGTATCGGGATGCCAGTATTCAGCAAAACCGTTGTTTCGGGCCGCCGAGCGAAGCGATGCCATCAACGTGTCAGCCACGTCGTGCCTACCGGCCCGGCGGCCAGCAACCGCCAAGAGATAGGTGAGCTGGGGCCAGCTTGGTCCGCGCCAGTACTGTTCCGGATCATATGACGGTTCGTCGCGATGAACCCCGCAAGGACCGAAGGCTGCTCCGTAGGTTGCGGGGTCCAACAGGTCATCGAAGGCTTCGTCACGAGGATCAACAAGCAGAGGCAGCAGGCCATCAAGTGTTCGAACCACGCCGGAACCTGAATCGGCGTCAGTCCATGTGCGGAGCGACTGGTCCCATCGATCGGCAATGGCCGCAACGAGCTCATCCGCCCTCGCTCGATGAGGTTCTCCTGCCCCGACCGACAGCAGCTCGAAGGAATTCCAGGCGAGGAGTGCGTTGAAACCCACCGACGGAACCTGGAACGCGGAAGAGCCGATCGGGTATCCCACCGAAGGTTCAAAATGGAGTGCGGCCACCAGGTCCGCCTTAGTGCGGCGCCACTGCTCCGGCTCGAAACCGCCTGGACACCAGTCATCCCACCGAGCCGAATCATCGCATCCGGTTTCCCACGGATGGAGCACGCAGACCAGGCCCGCAATCTTGGGACGGTCTATGAGAAGGTGAGCGATGCCCGATATCGCTCGCTGGGTCAGATCGTCTTCAACAGCGAACCCAGCCCGGATGGCCATGGCTACCGCGTGACCGAACATCGGCGGCTGCGTGATGGTCGACAGGTCGGGTCGACCCCAGAAATCGGCGTGTACGGCGGGATCGTCCCAATAGCTCATGTGCGGAATGAATCCCGAGGACTGGTCTTGATTGGCCAAGGCTGAGCGTAGCTCTACCACTCCTCGCCGGTCGCCCAGGGCAGTCCATGCCAACGAGTGAAAACAGGAGTCCCATAACCATTGGTGCGGATATACCATCCCATTCGGCACGCAGAATCCCGGATCCTCCCGCCAAGCCTCCTCCAGTACTGCACGACAGCGGTGCACAAGATCTTCGGCCGGGCCGCGTTGGGGTTCGACGTCCACGCCCGCAAGAATGCCACCCATGGGAACGATTGCGATGCTCTCGTTTCGACTAGGAGGCACCGACGGCGTCTCTGTGGTTGCCAACCGCTGGGCCACCATCCTCAGATCTCACGGCTGGGATATGGTTTCGGTGGCCGGTGACGGTCCGGTTGATCGGGTCGTCCCGGGGCTAGGCCTCGACCACCTCACACCGCCTTCGACCGACAATTTGAAGCGGGCTTTAGAGGACGCCGATGTTGTGATTGTGGAGAACCTCCTCACGATTCCAATGAACCTGCCCGCCAGTCTGGTAGCTGCAGAAGTCCTTCGGGGTCGCCCCGCTCTCATCCACCACCATGATCCACCGTGGCAACGCCGTCGATTCCAAGAGATTACGGCGCTCCCGGTGGATGACCCCGAGTGGCGCCACGTCACGATCAATCAGCTGACCGAGAAGCAGTTTGCCGACCGCGGCTTGAGAGCAACCACGATTTACAACCCGTTCGATTCGGACGAGACACCGAGCGATGGCAGGGCGGAACGGGCCCGAATCTTCAGCTCTCTCGGTTCGGACTCCAGGAACACCATTCTGGTCTCCCATCCCGTCCGAGCTATCGAACGAAAAAACGTTCCCGAGGCGCTCGCCATCTGCGCTTCGATTCAGCTGGACCTGGGCCGCCCAGTGGTCTACTGGCTGCCGGGCCCGGCCGAAGACGGCTACGCCCCTCAACTCGTAAAACTGGAACGCACCACTCCCGTCCCGATCAGCCGACTAGCGCCAACCTCGATGGTGGAGCTGTACGGTGCGAGCGATCTGGTCGTCTTCCCCAGCACGTGGGAGGGGTTCGGCAACGTACCCGTAGAGGCATCGATCCACCGGAAGCCGGTCGTCGTGGGCCGCTACCCAGTGGCCGATGAGCTACTCCGCCTGGGATTTCGGTGGCTCCACAACGAGGATCGGGCTCGAATTTCGACGATTCTCCGCAACCCAGCAGCCTATGATGAAGACGCCGCCCACAACCATGCGGTAGTCCGTGAGTTTCTGAGTATGAAAGTGGTGGGCGATCAAGTGAAAACATTGTTCGAGGAAGCGGGATGGCGCCCATGAGCGTCTCCGGCCACAAGAAAACTTCGGCTGATCCCGTTCGCGCTCAACGCGAAAAAGTGCGCACGTGGGTTAGCTACGGCATTCGGTCGGGAACAGCGTTGTTCGGGCTCGCTACCACCATTCTCATAATGGGCTTGCTGCTGGGCCTCAACGATGTCATCACCGGGCTGGTCCTCGGGTGCATCATTTTGGGCTCTATCGCACTGGCGCCGGCGATGGTATTTCATTACGGGGTAAAGGCCGCCGACCGCGAGGACCGGGCCACCGGCCGCTGAGGTACTTCGGGTCATGACCAATTCCTCGCCAGATGCTCGCCACACCGTGAAATTCCACCCCAGCGGTTCGCCCTCCGATGGCGGTCAGCCCACGGCGGGCAATCGCTTGCCGGCCGCGGAACGCCGAGAACAGTTGTTGGCAGTAGGACGACAAGTGTTCGCCGAGACAGGTTTCCACGGTTCGTCCATGAGCGCCGTCGCAGAACGAGCCGGTGTTACCAAACCCGTGCTCTACCAGCACTTCGACAACAAGCGAGCTCTGTATGGAGCCATTCTGTCCCAGGTCGGCGAAAGCCTCGAGCAGGCCGTGTTCAGTGCCGCTATGGCGGCCTCCACCGGACGGGAACAGGTCTTCGCCGGTGTTGATGCTGCGGTGCAATTCGTTGCGCAGAATCCCTACGGCTTCCAGATCCTGTTGGCCGCCAAGAACTCTACCGACGACGAATGGCGCGGCTTGGCCCACCGTTGGCGGCAGTCCATGGCCACACAGATTGCCGCTCTGATCGTGGTCGAGGGGATGCTGCCCGCCCACCAGGAGGCACTGGCCTATGGCGTGGTGGGAATGGTGGAGTCGATGATGGGGAGCTGGCTGGACGCGGAGAATCCCGCCTTGGACGCTGCCTCCCTCAGCGCGGATCTCGCCGCTCTCGCCTGGTTCGGTCTCCGCGGCCTCAGCTAGCCCCTCGTTGGAAGGGTCGGGATAGTCTCGGAGGGTGCGCATCATTTTGACCGGGGCAAGCGGTTTCGTTGGCTGCAACATCGCGAAGGTCATGACCGATCACCATGGCGATGATGTCTTCGCCGAGCGCGTCGACATGACCAACCGCACCGAGATTGAATCCCATATCGACGAGCACGAGCCTGATGCCATCGTGCACTGCGCCATCCTCAACGATTGGGATCTCATGTATTCAGATCGCCACCTGGCATGGGATTCCTATGTCGGCGCCACCCGGAACTACATGGTCGCCGCCGAGGAACGCGAGATCCCGTGCGTCCTGGTCAGCACCGACTTCGTCTTCGACGGTACCCGGGGCAACTACCTCGAAACCGATGTCCCAAACCCAGTGAACTTCTACGGTTTTCTCAAAGCCGCATCAGAAGTGGTGGCATTGGAACACAACGGCATTGTTGCGCGGGTGAGCGGTGTGAACGGACAGCATTGGGCTCGACCGACCACCCCGCGTGCCCAAGATCCCGGCTTCGGCTATTTCGTCGCCTCGCTGGTCGATGCCCTGGAGGCTGGAAACACCTTCACCGTATGGGAAGGACCCGAACTCAACAGCAGGGCGTCGCCGTCACTGGCGTCGATGTGCGGGGAAGTGATCCGAACTGCCGCTGCCACCGAGGGGACCGCAGGATCCATCTTCCACTGTTGCGGGTCCGAAGCAGTCACCCGTCGCCAGCTGGCCGAGGCAGCATGCAAAGTGTTCAGTCTTGACCCCGGTCTACTTCGGTTCGGCCCGGCCCCGGCATCGGAACTGGAGGGCAAACGTTTTCCGCATGACAGCTCATTGTCGGCGGTGGCGACCAGCGAACGACTCGGCACACCGTTGCCAACTGTGGAGGAACTGTTGAAGGGGTTCTTGCACGAGCGGCTCACTGGACAACTGGCGGACCTTCGCTGATGCTCGACATCGATCCGTTGGCGATCAACGACATCGTAAGGGATGCGTCAGTCAAGGCATTGGCGTTGTTCCGCACCAACGGTGTAGACGTGCAGAACAAACTGGCCGGGGGCTTCGACCCTGTCACCCATGCCGATCGCATGATCGAATCAAACCTCCGGTTCAAGTTGAGAGAACTCGTGGGCGAGTTGCCTGTGATCGGCGAAGAGGAAGGAACCACCGGCGATCCCTCTGCGGGTTATGCGTGGATCATCGATCCCATCGACGGGACAAGGGCGTTCATCAGCGGCCAACCTCAGTGGGGCACGCTCCTGGGTCTCCTTCACGACGGCCAGCCCTTGGGCGGGTGGCTGCATCTACCCGTGCTGCACGAAACGTTTTGGGCTCTAGGCGATAGCTTCGGGGTCCGCTCACCTACCACCACCCGCTTTGGCACCAGCGAGTGCACCAGGATTGCGGATGCAACCATGCTCTCCACCGATCCCGCCATGTTCGCCGGCGAACTGGAGAAGGCCTTCGCTCGGATGGTGGCAGCGGTTCGTCTCACTCGTTACAGCGGCGACTGCCACAACTACGGACTATTGGCAAGTGGCGATGTGGACCTGGTGGTCGAGAACCAAATGCAGCCCTATGACATCCTGCCTCTGATTCCGATTATCGAGGCCGCAGGCGGCATCGTCACCGACGGCCATGGCGCACCGATCCTCAGCGGCGGCAGCGTGGTCGCCGCGGCAACACCGCAGCTACACGAGCAGGCGCTGAACGTTTTGAATTCCTAGCCGTCGGCGAGCGGAGGCCCTGCACTTCATGCCAGGATTTGGTTGATTCGCTCGGCCGAGGATCGGACCATCTTCTCGAAATCTTTGGCGCGAGAGCCGGGAAACCGAAATGTGGGACCATGAATGTTGATTCCGCCAACAACCTCGCCGGTGCGAGCGATGAGGGGCGACGATAACGAAGAGATTCCGATCTCCAGTTCATCGCAGGTCCACGCCAGCCCGGTCTCGCGAATCTTTTCGATGCGAGCCCGAAGGGCGGTTGGATCGGTCATGGAATTTGGCGTGCGCGATTCCAGTTCGCGGCCGAGATAGTTGTCGAGAGCGTCATCGGACCACGAGGCCAGCGCCACCAGGCCCGGCGCCACCAGATGCATCGGAAGCCGGGTGTCCACCCAGTCCCGCAGCTGAACTGCCACATCGGCGCGCTCCTCGGCGATGAAGTGCACGGTGTACCCCGAAGTGACCGAGAGCCCTACGGCCTCACCGCTCTGGACCGCCAATGCCCGTAGCTCTTCTCGGGCGAGTGCGGTAAGACTTCGAGACGCGTCCACACCGGTTGCCATGGTGACGATTCCCGTGCCGATCCGGTACAGATTGGCATTGTCGAGTCGTTCTGCTGCGCCAACGTGTTCAAGCGTGGCCAGCAACCGTGATGCGGTGGAGATCGGTAGTTGCACCTGTCTGGCGATTTCACTGAGGCTGGCGGGCCCACCTCGGAGCGCCTCCAAAATCGTGAAGGCCCGAGTAACACTCTGCACTACGGCCATTGTTCTTCCTCCGGGCGTCTTCGCGGACCGGGGCGACCGGCCGACTTCGTCTGCGACTTCCCATCATACGGGAAGTTTCCGTCTGTTGGGAAACTCAGCTCCTGCTATGGCACACTGATGTAACGATGGTCACGCCACCGCTGGACCGTTCAATCGCGAAAAAGACTCCGAGGAGGTGTCAGCATGGCCGCTGAAGAATTTGAAGAAATCGACCTGTCTGCGTTAAGTGACGAAGACTTGACGGCACAGATGCATGACGACCTGTACGACGGACTCAAAGATGAGATCACCGAGGGAACCAACATTCTGCTGTCACGGGGTTGGGGTCCCGACAAGGTCCTCAACGATGCTCTCGTCGAGGGAATGCGGATCGTGGGAATCGACTTTCGCGACGGGATCCTGTTCGTTCCGGAAGTCTTGCTGGCCGCCAATGCGATGAAAGCCGGGATGCATATCCTTCGTCCACTGCTCGCCGAAACGGGCGCTGAGTCGATCGGCACCGTGGTCATCGGGACCGTCAAGGGCGACATCCACGACATAGGCAAGAACCTCGTGGCGATGATGCTCGAGGGCGCTGGCTTCGAAGTGATCGACCTCGGAATCAATACCGACGTTGATGGCTACCTCGCCGCACTAGAGGAACACCAGCCGGACATACTTGGAATGTCTGCTCTGCTCACAACCACAATGCCGTACATGAAGGTCGTCATCGACACGATGGTCGAAAAGGGCCTTCGGGATGACTACATCGTTCTTGTCGGTGGTGCCCCGCTCAATCAAGAGTTCGGCGATGCAATCGGAGCCGACGGCTACTGCCGGGATGCGGCGATCGCTGCCGAAATGGCCAAGAGTATGGTGCTCGAACGTCGTGCTGCCGCCAAAGCCTGACAACGCGGAATCTGCGCTGGTGATCGCCTGTGGCGCTCTCGTTCGCGAGATCAGAGCCGTGTGGGACCAATTCCCCGACTCGCCCCTCGCCAACGTCAGCTACCTCCCGGCTCCGCTGCATAACCGTCCGGAACAGATCGTGCCCGCCATCCAAGAACAACTGCGAGCCAAAGAGGGCACGTACAGCTCGGTCTTGCTCGGCTATGGCGATTGCGGAACCGGCGGCCACCTGGACGCGTTCATCGACCGGTGGAACAGCAAAGACCCCTCCATCCCAATGCGACGCATGAGCGGGGATCATTGTTATGAGTTCCTCACCGGATCCAACGCTTTTGCCGAGATCCATGAGGCCGAACTTGGGACGTTCTTCCTCACCGATTTCATCGTTGTCAACTTCGACTCGCTGATATGGAGGGGTCTCGGCATGGACAAGCACCCCGAGCTTCGCGACATGTACTTCGGCAACTACACAAGGGCGCTCTACCTCGCCCAAGAACCAACGTCGGTTCGTATCGCAGCAGCGGAGGCTGCCGCCGCCAAACTGGGGCTGCGTTTCGAAACGCACACCACAGGATTCGAACCGTTCCGTGAACAGCTCGTCTCACTCGCCAGGGAGACATAACCCATGCCCCGAAATCGTAACCCTCAGCTGATCGTCATCTACTGGCGAGACATTCCGTCTCAGGTCAATGGAGCCAGCGGTTCTGAAAAACACCAGGTTCTTCTCAAACCACGATTCGAAAAAGCTATTGACCGCGCCGCGATGACCGCCGGCCTCACCCAAGCGTCGGACTATGTCAACGAATGGCGCCGAGAAACGCAACCGGCACACGGCGATATCGCCGCCGCCGCTCAGGCCCTCGCCGCCGAACTCGAAGCGGCCTTTCCGCTCACCGTGCTCGATGAATACGTCGCAACGGGCGGATTCGCTCCCCCAACCTCACATCAACCATCATCACGCTCAAACGGGGTCCAACCATGACCGAGACCATTATTAGTTCCGCCACCAAGGAGGTCGTGCTGGGATTCAATCGACCCTTCGTGATGATCGGTGAACGGATCAACCCAACCGGACGCAAGCTTCTGGCAGCAGAGATGAAAGCCGGCGATTTCAGCCGAGTCGAGGCCGATACCATCGCGCAGATCGAGGCGGGAGCGCACATGCTCGATGTGAATGCCGGCATCCCCCTGGCCGATGAGCCCGCACTGCTGGCAAAAGCTGTGAAACTCGTGCAGAGCATTACTGATGTGCCACTCAGCATTGACTCCAGCATCATCGAAGCCCTCGAAGCCGGTTGTGCGGTCTATCAAGGAAAACCGCTGATCAACTCGGTAACAGGCGAGGACGAAAACCTCGAACGAGTGCTGCCATTGGTCGCAAAATACGGGGCCGCCGTCGTTGCAATTTCCAACGACGAAACAGGCATCTCCGAGGATCCCGATGTCCGCTTCGCAGTAGCCCAAAAGATTGTCAATCGGGCCGCCGATCACGGGATCCCCGCCTGCGATGTTGTGGTGGATCCGTTGGTGATGCCGATCGGCGCCATGGGAACCGCGGGCCGACAGGTTTTCGCGCTGTTACGCCGCCTCAAAGATGAACTCGGTGTCAACACAACTTGCGGGGCTTCGAATGTGAGCTTTGGCCTCCCGCAGCGCCATGCCATCACGGGGACGTTCCTGGCGATGGCCATTTCCAACGGGATGACCAGCGCCATCATGAGCCCGCTGCACGCCGAGGTGAAAAACGCCATCCTGGCCGCCGACGTTCTGGCCGGGAACGACGCCAACTGTGCTGCCTGGATCAAGGAGCACCGCGAACCGGTTCCAGAGGGCGAAGGCCGTGTCCGCCGCGGCAGTCGCCGTCGCCCCGCCTAGGCAACCCTCGCGCTGATCCCTGCCGATGACCACCACCGCCAACAGCTCCGCCGGTGATGAAGCACCCCGGGTTCGCGCAGTGTTCACTCCGTCGGGACTCGAGACCTCCGTTGCTATCAATACCTCGGTGTTGGATGCTGCCCGCGCATTGGGTGTGGATGTGGACTCGGTTTGCGGCGGGCGGGGAATTTGCGGCCGCTGCCAGGTGTCAGCGCCCCTTGGCACCTTCGACAAGTGGGCGCTCACGGCACGATCCGATGGCCTCACGCCACCAAACGAGACCGAGGCGAACTATCGAGGCAAACGAACCCTCAAAACAGGTCATCGCCTCGGCTGCCAGGCCCTCATCGTAAGCGACGTCATCATTGACGTTCCTCCCGAATCCCAGATCCACAAGCAGGTGGTTCGCAAGGCATTGCGGATGGACGGTGTTGTCCTGGACCCCACGGTTCGGCTTCATTATCTTGAAATCCCGAAAACGCTGTTGGGCGACGACGCCACTGCCAGCCAGCTCATCATCAACGCCCTAGCCGAGCAATGGGAGCGCCACCAGGTACGCGTGAGCCCGTCGATCTTGAGCGAACTTCACCCGGCGATGGCGACCGACGACCAGGCAGTCACCGTGGCGGTCTCTACCGCTTTAGCGGCAACAGGCGAGGTGGTAGCTATCTGGCGAGGCTTCGTCGATGCGGCTTGCGGCGTCGCAATCGATGTCGGCTCTACCACGGTGGCCGGGCACCTTCTGGACCTTGCCACCGGCGAGGTGCTGGCTTCGGCTGGTCGGATGAATCCACAGATCCGGTTCGGTGAAGACTTGATGAGCCGGGTGAGTTTCGTGATGATGAACCCCGGCGGCCGGGTGGAACTGACCAACGCCATTCGATCGGCTCTGGCCGAGCTCATAGCGGAGCTCTTGGAAGCGGCCAGCCGCCCTGCCAACACCATGCTCTCGGTGACCCTCGTTGGTAACCCCGTCATGCACCACCTTCTCTTGGGGATTGATCCCACCCCGTTAGGAGCGGCGCCCTTCGTCCTCGCCACCGCCGACCCACTTACGATCTCCGCCCGGTCGCTTGATCTCCCCTACCCCAATGCCACCGCCTACATCGGTCCGTGTATCGCTGGCCATGTTGGGGCCGACACCGCCGCCGCCATCTTGGCCGAGGGACCCCATCGCGGAGAAACTAATCAACTGCTGGTCGATGTGGGAACGAATGCCGAGATCGTGCTGGGTTCCCGGGCCGGTTTATTCGCGGCGTCGTCCCCCACCGGCCCGGCGTTCGAAGGTGCTCAGTTGAGCTGTGGCGTGCGAGCTACTACCGGAGCTATCGAACGGGTCCGGATCGATCCCATAACGCTCGAACCCAGATTTCGTGTGATCGGCCAGGAAGCGTGGAGCGACGAGGACGAGTTCGATCATTCTCGACCGGTGGTAGGGGTCTGCGGATCCGGCATCATCGAAGTCATGGGTGAAATGTTCACGAGTGGCGTGATGGACTCTGAGGGCGTCATTCGACCTCCGAAGCCCGAACATGCCGATCGGGTGGTGGCCGATGATCGAACCTTCAGCTTTGTCCTTCATCGCTCGTCCGCTGGTGCAGAGATGCGGATCACGCAGAACGACGTGCGGGCCATCCAGCTGGCCAAGGCGGCGCTTCGCGCCGGGATCGATCTGTTGATGGAGCACGCCGGTGTCACCGAGGTCAACGACATTCGTCTGGCCGGCGCATTCGGTGCCCACATCGATCCGGTGTATGCGGTAGGAATCGGTCTCGTCCCCAACGGGTCACGGGGGGCCGATGCGGTGCAATCCACCGGCAACTCGGCGGGCAATGGTGCGGTTCGAATGTTGCTGTCAGGTGCGGACAGGACCGAGATCGCCACCGTGGTCGCTACACAGGTCACCAAGATTGAAACGGCCACCGAACCCCGCTTTCAGGACTTGTTCGTAGATGCGATGGCTTTCCCGCATCGGCGTGAGTCTCCGCTCGCCACCGCCACCGGAGCACGACGTCGGCGGCGCCGTACCGGCGAAGGCTCCGTTCCGTCCGATCCATCACCACCAAACACAGAAACAGAAAACGTATGACCGACTCAACCGCTACCAACGCTTCGGATTCCACTGCCGCTCCGGCCCGAGGGGGGCGCAGCGGCGGCGGCCGCGCCGCCCGCCAGGCGAAACGTTCCGCCGCCTCGGTGGTGGCTCCCTACCTCACCCGCTCGCTGCCGCCGGTGGAGGTCCTGGACGAGGCGGGCTTGGCCCAAATCGAGGAGAACGCCGAGACCATCCTCAGCGAGATCGGTATCGCATTCCAGGAATTCCCAGAGGCCCTCGAGCTTTGGCGTCAGGCCGGGGCGCAGGTAGATGGTGAACTGGTGAAATTCCCTCGCGGTCTGTGCCGTGAGATCGTCCAGCAGAATGCTCCCGCCAGCTTCATCCAGGAAGCCCGCAACCCGGCCCGCAACGTGCAGATCGGCGGGAACTCCACTGTCTTCGCCCCCAACTATGGCTCCCCGTTCGTAACCGACCTCGACCGGGGTCGCCGCTACGCCACCATTGCCGACTTCCAGAATGCCGTGAAGCTGGTCTACTCCATTCCTCATCTTCATCACAGTGGCGGCACCGTTTGCGAGCCCACCGACGTCCCAGTGAACAAGCGACATCTGGACATGGTGTACTCGCATCTCAAGTATTCAGATAAGCCGTTGATGGGCTCGGTCACCGCTGCCGAACGAGCTGCAGACTCGGTGGAGCTCTGCCGAATCGCATTCGGAGGAGACCTTGGAGACCGAACGGTGCTGACCTCACTGATCAACGCGTCATCACCACTCCGCTGGGATGCCACCATGCTCGGTGCGGCCACGGTGTATGCAAAGGCCAACCAGGCCACGGTCATCTCGCCCTTTATCCTCGCCGGTGCCATGAGCCCGGTCACGGTGGCCGGCATGGCCGCTCAGGCCTTGGCCGAAGCGCTCAGCGGAATGGCCTACTGCCAGCTCGTCCGCCCCGGCGCCCCGGTGATCTTCGGAACGTTCGCATCATCGATGTCCATGGCCACAGGAGCGCCAACCTTTGGCACTCCCGAAGCCGGCTTGGCGATCTTCGTGATGGCAGCATTGGCTCGACGAGTCGGCGTACCGTTCCGATCGGGTGGACAGTTCACGGCCTCCAAACATCCAGACGCTCAGGCCGCCTATGAATCAGCCCACACCCTCCTGCCCACGGTTCAGGCCGGAGTGAACTTCGTACTTCATGCCGCAGGCTGGCTGGAAGGTGGTTTGGCTCTGAGCTTCGAGAAGCTGATCATGGACGGCGATCAATTGGGAGCGATGACCGTGTACGGCAAAGGGGTGGACTTGACCGAGAATGGCCAGGCGATGTCCGCCTTCCGGTCCAACGAACATGGCCAACACTTCCTCGGGAACGAGCACACCCTGGGCAACTTCGAGACGGCGTTCTGGCGAAGCGATCTCAACGACAACAACAGCTTCGAACAATGGAGCGATGAGGGCGCAAAAACTCACGATCAGCGGGCCAACGAGCGTTGGAAACAAATGCTGTCCGATTACACCGCCCCTGACCTGGATGACGCAATCGACGCCCGGATGCTCAGCTTCATCGAGACGCGCAAGTCAGCGATGCGTGACGAAATCGGATAGGAACGTGTTCCCCCAGGCCGCTGTCCGCCTCCACCGACACGCCCCGGCAATGCGGTCTGGAGCCACCGGATGATCGGGCTCCCCGCCTCGCTGCCACTGCCTTGGATGTCAGCTCCCAACGGTCGGGCCATGGCGAGTATGGCACCGTGATCTCAGCGGTGGCGAGAGCCCAGATTGGTGAACGGCGAGGATGGCTGCGGTTTTCAAACCCACGCTCGTCGATCGTTGCAGACCGACTGGATGAGGTCCGTCCTGCGCTGGAAAGAATCGAGGCAGAGGTGAACGCCGGCCGCTGGGCGGTGGGCTTGGTCTCCTATGATGCCGGCCCCGCCTTCGACATGGCTATTCGTAGCCACCGCGACGCCACCGTTCCGCTCGTCCATTTCGGAATCTTTGATCCGAGCAACGTTGCAGAGTCAGATCCGGTCGGCGGCAGCTTCTGGCTGGGGCCTCGACGGCCGCTCATCAGCCGAAACAACTTCGAAGAGGGCGTCCGTTCCGTCCATCGCTTCATCGAGGCCGGCGACACCTACCAAGTCAATCTCACCCTTCGACTGGGCGCACGCTTCGCTGGCGATCCAGAGGGTCTGTTCGCGGCTCTCGCCACCGCTCAGCAAGGCGAGCACGAAGCTTTGCTGGATCTGGGCGACACCGCGGTTTGTTCCGCATCACCAGAACTGTTCTTCACCCACCACGCGAACGGCAGCCTCGTGTCGAAACCGATGAAAGGAACCCGCCCTGCAGGAACCCCCCACGAAGAACTTACCGGCAGCCTCAAAGACCAAGCCGAAAACACCATGATCGTGGACATGATGCGCAACGACTTCGGCCGAATCGCCGAGATCGGTTCGGTGGAGGTACCGAAATTACACGAAGTGGAGGAGTACCCCACCGTTATCCAGATGACGTCCACAGTCACGGCCCGTTCAAAAGTTGGGCTCGCCGATCTGTTCGCGGCCACGTTCCCTCCGGCGTCGATCACAGGTGCCCCAAAGATTCGCACCACGGAGATCATCACTGAGTTGGAGACCCAACCTCGCGGGGTTTACACCGGCTCGATCGGAGTGCTTGCACCGTCCCTGCCCGGCGCGGGGATCGAACGGCGCAGCGAGTGGAACGTGGCGATTCGCACGGTGTGGATTGACAAAGCTGCCGGTCGAGCCACCTATGGAGTTGGTGGCGGCATCGTCTGGGATTCCGATCCGGCCGAGGAGTGGAACGAAACCCGAGTGAAGAGCAGGGTTCTCCTTCATGCCGATCAGAAGTTCGAGCTGATCGAATCGCTTCGCTTCAGCCCCGACGAGCCATCCCTTGCCGACGATCATGGATACTGGTTACTCGATCTCCATCTCGACAGATTGCTGCGATCCGCCGAGTTCTTTCAATTTCGGTTTGACCCTGAATACATCCGAGCCGAGCTCGTGGACATGCATCCACCAAGCGCGGCCAAGGTTCGCCTTCTACTGAATCCAAGCGGCGGTGTCAGTATCACACATGCGCCGCTTGGCGCCACGGGTCATTTCGGCCTCGAGCCCCCGACTGCCGGTATCCGTAAACCGGTAGTAATCGACAGCGTGCCGGTCATGGCCAATGATCCGTTCCTCGCGCACAAGACCACCCACCGAACCATCTATGACCGGGCGGGAGCCCGTAACGCCGGGGCCGCAGACGTCATCCTGGTGAACAGCACAGGCTGCGTAACCGAGTCGCTGAGCGCGAACCTGGTGATTCGGGATGACTCGGGGCGGTTGCTGACCCCGCCGTCCAGTTCCGGACTACTTCCGGGGGTCTTCCGACGACATCTACTCGTGAATACAGCGCTTCTGGAGGAGCCGATCACAACCGACGAACTGCGTCGAGCCGCCGACCAGGCCAATGCATGGCTGATCAACAGTGTTCGCGGCTGGGTGCCCCTGACTCTGACGTGAACCCAGCGGATCCGGCCGGGGCGTGAGCGACGCTCCTGGTTCTACTACCAGCTCGGCAAGAGAACCCAGTTTCACCGAGAGGAGAACTACTCTAGGGCGATGCAGCAGATCGCTCTGAGTCGGCGCGCCCTCCTCGCCGGGATAGCCGGCCTGGCCGCCTATGGCATCCCGTCACCGGCCGCCGCCGACTACCTCCGCACCGCCGCTCGCCGTCAGGACTTCCAAATCCGGCCTCGCACCGACTGGGCCCAAGACAGCCGCCTCCCCACTGCCGCTATGCCGAGCGAAGATGTGCACCTCCTGGTAGTGCACCACACCCTTATCCCCGGGAACAGCTACACCCAAGACCAGGTCCCCAAACTCATGCGGGATATCTTCGACTATCACGCCGGCCCCGAAAAGGGCTGGCCCGACATCGCCTATAACTTCATGGTCGACCAGTTCGGTGATGTCTGGGAGGCTCGCTTTGGCAGCCTCGACGGTCCCGTGCAAGGTTCGGCCACCGGCGGTAACCAGGGTTTCTCCCAGTTGTGTTGCTTCCTTGGCGATCTCACCGGTCAGCCACCGACCGAGGCCGCCGCAGCCTCCATGGCATCACTGCTGGCACTTCTGGCAGATCGCTACAAGATCGATACATCCCCCGGTACGACTGTGAATCTGGTAAGTCAGGGTTCCTCGCGTTACCCCGAAGGCGCCAAAATGGTCTTGCCGACGCTGGCTGGTCATCGAGATGTGTCTCTCACGGCCTGTCCCGGGGAGGCGGGCTACACCTTTCTGCAGCAAACGCTCCCCGTCTTGGTGAATGAACGACGCGTTCAGACCACCATCACAACCACCACCACGATCGCCCCCACCACCATTGCAGAGCCCAGTGCGGCCGCACCGACAACCGACGACCCAGCCATCGCCACGACCACCGAAATCGAGGGGACCTCCAGCGACGCCTTGGCCTTTGAAGATGTCGACGATTCGAGCTCGGCCCCCGCCGTCGATGGTCAGTCAGTTTTACCCTACGTGATCGGTGGTGGCGCTCTTGCCGTCACCGGCATTGGGGCAATGGCGCTCGCCAAACGGAACCAGCCCGCGGACCAAACTGCCCCAGATCCATCCGTCGGATCTGACGCGGCGGGAGCAAGCGTCCCGGTAGGTGCGGGCGTCGCGGCCCGTGGTTCCGATGGCTATGTTGACATCGAGTCTCGTATAGCCACGTCTCCGGTCCAACCGAGCGCGGCTGCGCCAGTGATCAGCGCTGGTCCGGTGCCTGCGTCCGGTCCGCAGCGGGTGTGGTGGGCGATCGAGGCCCGTACCGAGGCCAGCGTGGAGCGGGCGGTCCAGGAACTCGTCGGGGAAGTGCAGTCTTTGGCAGCACAGCGGCCCACCGACTTGGATGCCGACCGCAAGGCGTGGGCCGCTGCCGATACCCGCTTAGCCGCCATCGCTCCCACATCCAAAGCTGCGCTTGTGGCTGCCCGTTCCAATGCCGTCTACATCCTGCGGAGCGCACCGTGTTTGGTGATCGTGGAGCGACCAGATGGTATACGCAAACGAGACGAATCGCGGGATGCGCTGAGCATCGACCGAGCCGACGTTCGTTCAATCGCAGTTCACTTCGAGGACGAATCGCTCTACCCGGATATCGAGGTCACCGCTGGTTAAGCGTCAGCGCTTGCAGAGTGAGCAGCGTGGGCGCCGTTGCGAGATCGAAAGCGGCTATTTCCGGTTGATGGTGGGCTGGACGTAGGTCCAGCCGAACCGGCCTTTTATGCACAGGTGACCATGAGTGACAGAATGATCAGAAGGTGAGGTCACCTTCACGATCGTGTTGTCTTGCACATGCATTTCCAGGTTGCAGCCAACGCCGCAATAGGAACAAATGGTCTGGGTAATGGTCTGCTCCTCGGGCTTCCATTGCTCCGCCTGCCGAAGGTCGAATTCGGTCTTGAACTGAATAGCACCGGTGGGACAAACACCGACACAATTGCCGCAGTAGACGCAAGCCGAATCGGGCAGTGTGACGTCATACTCGGTGCTGATCCGGGCCCCGAAACCTCTTCCGCTCACCGCGATCGCAAAGGTGAGCTGAGCGTCATCGCCACATGCCTCCACACACTTATAGCAGAGCACGCATTTGTCGTAGTCGCGAATGTAGAGATCATCCTGGATCTTTACGGGCTCGTTGATTCGCTCAGCATCGGGGCCGTAGCGGGAAGGATCGGCACCGTACTCCTCCATCCAGCTATGGAGCTGGGTGGCCTGGCTCATGTCTACACCCGAACCGAGGAATTCCAGCACCATTTTGCGGCTGTGCCTGACCCGCTCTGAGTTGGTCTTGATCTCCATACCCTCTTCGGCCTTGCGGGAACAGGACGGGATCAGCGTGCGGGAACCTTCGTGTTCCACCACGCATACCCGGCAAGCGTTCACCGGGGTGAGGTTTTCGGCGTAACAAAGGGTTGGGGTGTCTACGCCGGCGGCGCTGCACGCATCCAGAACGGTCTGGCCTGCGGCAACCGTTACTGGCCTGCCATCGATCGTGAGGGAGACCAGCGTCTCGGTGGAACGGGGTTCGAGGACGGTCATGTCAGGCTCCGATGAGTCCGAGATCGATTGCGGAAAGGACAGCGGTTGCGGCGGTGTGGCCAAGTCCGCAGATCGAGGCATCTTTCATGGCGAGGTCGATGTCGTGAAGGATTTCGCGCTCGCCGTTCATAGACCGACCCGCCGATTTGATGACGAGCTCGTGCTGGCGGACCACGCCGATCCGGCAGGGCACGCACTGACCACAGCTCTCGTTGCGGAAGAACTCGGCAATCCGGGCGACCACAGCCGGGAAGTTCGTGGTGTCGTTGAAGAGTTTGACCACACCCGAACCTAGCGACGCACCCCGGGCACGAGAGTCTTCGAACGTGAGTGGCAGGTCTAACATGTCGACACCAACGAAGCTCCCGGCGGCCCCTCCCAACAAGACCGTGCGCAGATTGCCTACGGCACCTCCCGCCAACTCGATGATCTCGCCGAGCGTCACGCCGTGAGGCGCCTCGTAGAGTCCGGGTACCTGCACATGGCCGGATAGACAGAACAGTCGGGTGCCGGTTGAGCCAGAGGTCCCAATCTGGGAGTACGCCGCACCGCCGTGTTCGAGAATCTGGAGGGCGTTGATCAGTGTCTCGGGGTTGTTGATAACGGTTGGTTGCTTGAACAGGCCGTGAGTGGTGGGAAACGGCGGCTTCTGTCGTGGTTCACCTCGAAATCCCTCCAGCGATTCGAACAGTGCGGTCTCCTCGCCACAGATGTATGCACCTGCGCCGCGCCGAATCTCCAGCTCGAACCCGAGGGACGAACCGGCGATGCGTTCGCCGAGGAAACCGGCGGCGCGCGCCGAATCGATGGCGTTCTGAAGCCTGCGGGTGGCCAGTGGATACTCGCCCCGGATATAGATGAAACCTTTTCGGGCCCCGGTGACAAAACCAGCGATTGTGGCCGCCTCAACAATGGCGAACGGGTCCAGCTCCATGATGTGGCGGTCTTTGAATGTGCCCGGTTCGGACTCGTCGGCGTTGACCACGACCCACTTTTGGTCGCCACCGGCGCCTAGCACTCCGCGCCACTTGACCGCCGTTGGGAATGCTGCCCCACCTCTGCCCTTGAGGGCAGCGGTCTCGAGCTCCGCCAGCACTCCTTCGGCACCCAGCCGAAACGCCTCGGCGAGAGCTTTGAAGCCTCCATAGGCCACGTAGTCATCGAGGCTCTCCGGATTCGTTTCGCCCATCCGTCTCAAAAGTCGTAGTTGCGGCTGGCCTTGTTGGGGGATGATCCTCCCCTCGACGGCCACGGCGTCGGCCTCCACGAAGTCCGGGCGACCCTGATTCCCCTGTGTGAAGGTGGCGGGAGCTCGCTCACACTGACCCAAACACGGGCTGCGATGAACGGTTGAGCCCTGCGCCTGGAGGTTCACGATAACGCCATCGGCACCGGCAATCTGACAGGCTGCGTCTACGCACACGTGAACGACGTCATTGATGTGACCCGGATCCTCCATTCGAAACATCTCGTAGAAACTGGCGACGCCGAAACCCTCGGCCGGGGGAACCCCCAGGCGCTCAGCGATGTAGTTCACCCCACCGTGACTTATCCAGCCCGACACGTTGTGCAACGCATGCAGAGCAGGCAAAAGCCCGTGGCGCCGTTCGTTGGCTCGATGGATTCCACCCCGCACGAGGCGCTCCCCCTCATTCACAACCACAGCATCGAGACCACACGCGTCGATGGCGGCATCGATGGCGGCCATCTCCACCTGGGTAGCGCGGTCGGTCGTGAGGTGCAGGTCTGTCATGGGGCAAAACTCGAGGATCTATCTAGGCGGTGTATGGCAGTGGCGGAGGAGGATTCAAGCGGAGACGAGTTTCTCAACCCGGATGCTGGCTGCTTTGAATTCGGCGGTCCCGGATCGTTTGTCCCAGGCATCGTTGGTGAGAAGATTGATGTCGACCAGTTCGGGAAAGTGGTAGGTGGTGAACGTGAGCCCAACGGGAATATCCGGCTGGACTCGAATAGGCATGGTCACCGAACCCCGGGGCGAGGAGACCCGAACGGTCTCGCCGTCGGCAAGGTTGAGCCGGGCGACGTCGACCGGGTTCATATCGAGAGCATTGCCGTATCGAATGGGACTGTTCATGGCGCCGCTCTGCACGCCGGTGTTGAAACTGTCGAGGGCCCGTCCAGTGGTGAGCCGCAGCGGGAACTCGACGGTGAGTTCTTCTTTGGGCCCTTGGGCAACTACGGCCGAAAATGGGGCTCCGGCTCGGCCGCCGAGATCGTCTTCCCATAGCCAGCCGTGAAGGAACGGGCTGCCGGGATGATCGATATCCGGGCACGGCCACTGAAGGCCGGACTCGTCCTCCAGCCGTTGATAGGTCATACCAGCATGCATAGGCGAGAGGTGCCGCAGTTCCTCCCAGAGGTCTTCCGGTGTTGGATCACCCCATTCGGGATAGCCCATCCGGTGGGCCAGGTCGCGCAGAATATCTTGATCGTGGTGCGCCTGCCCGGGCGGCGTGACCGCGGCTCGGACTCGTTGGACACGCCGTTCTGAGGAGGTGACAGTGCCGTCGCATTCGGCCCAGCCGACCGACGCAGGCAGAACAACGTCGGCCAATTCGGCGGTGCGGGTGAGGAAGATGTCTTGGACGACAAGGAGTTCCAGTCCCCGAAGCAGCTTCCGGGCATGGGCGATGTCGGCCTCTGAATCCGCCGGGTTCTCACCGATCACATATGCCGCAATGATCTCGCCTCGTTCCATCGCCTCGAACATCAATGTGAGGTGCAGCCCCTCGTCAGGCGGGATGGGTCGTCCGTACACCGCTTCGAATTTTGCCCGATGATCGGGATCGGAGACGTCTTGGAAACCCGGAAGTTTGTTGGGCAACGCCCCCATGTCACCGCCACCCTGAACGTTGTTCTGGCCCCGCAACGGAACCAGTCCGCTCCCCCATTTGCCAATGTGGCCGGTGAGGAGTGCAAGGTTGCAGAGCGACAACACGTTGTCGACGGCGTTGTGATGCTCGGTAATGCCGAGGGTCCAGAGAATCTGCGCAGTCTCGGCGGTGGCGTACGCCCGAGCCATCTCGGCGATTGCGGCGGCGGGAACGCCAGTGAGCTCCTCGCCCCGTTCCAGGGTGTACTCCCGCACACTCTCGACGAAGGCATCGAACCCGGTGGTGGAATGGGCGATGAAGTCTTTGTTGTGGAGGTCGTTGGTGATGATGTAGTTGGCAACGGTGTTGGCCAATGCAACATCGGAACCAAGTTCCAAGCCCAGCCACAGGTCCGCGAACTTGGAGGAACTGGTGCGCCGGGGATCTACCGCATACATGCGGGCGCCGTTCTGCAGACCCTGCATCAGATGGTGGAAGTAGATGGGATGGGCTTCCCGAGCATTCGATCCCCACAGGAGGATGATGTCGGTCTCTTCAATTTCCTTGTACGACGACGTTCCGCCGCCGGCACCGAACACTGTGGCCAGACCGACCACCGAGGGTGCGTGTCAAGTTCGGTTACAGGAATCGATGTTGTTGGTACCCAGCACGGCGCGACCAAATTTCTGTGCCGCATAGTTCATTTCGTTTGTGCTCTTGGAGCACGAGAAGATCGCAAAACCTTCACCGCCCTTGTTCTCCTTCACCGCGGCGAATCCGGCAGCAACCTTGGTAAGGGCTTCCTCCCAGGTGGCGGGACGCAGCTCGCCGTTTTCACGGATGAGGGGTTCGGTGAGACGGGGCTTACGGGACATCAGAGCCATACCCAAGTATCGCAGAAAGATGCGACACCCGTCACCGCAGAGTGGAACGTTCCCACTATGCGGCAATCCCCCACGATCAAGCTCCCTCCGCAAATTCCTGTGGATACCCACACTGGTTGTGGCTCTCACAACGGCAGAACGTCGTTTTGTGGTTCACCACAGGAATTTCACACTGGCTGGCAGTCAGGTCCGTTGCTGGGTCGATTCCCAATCCGCCCGCGTGATGCCATAGAGCACGTGGTCATGCCACTCGTCGTTCCGCCACTCACAGCCTCGAACGATCCCCTCTTGCAGAAAGCCGGCCTTCACAAGGGCGCGCTGCTCGGCAATGTTTTCGATGGCGGTGTCGGCCTGAATTCGGTTGGCAGGGGTGCGGTTGAACAGATGCGAAACGAAAAGGCGCTGAGCGGCCGACCCGACTCCTCGACCTCGAAATTGCGGCAACAGGGCGATGCCGATAGCCGGGCAAACGCTTTGTGGGGATGGTCCCCAACGCGCCGTCCTCCACCCCACGTCTCCGGCGAATGTACCGTCGATCGTCACCACGAATTGCCCTGACGTGCTCCCCTGCAAACCGTCCGCGCCGAATCGTCGCTCCAGATCCTCGAGAGCCGTTGCCACTGTCATGGGTCCCGCAAAATTGAACTGGCCGCCCAACTCTCGACTGGCTCGAATCTCGGCCATCATCGGAATGTCCCGGGCCTCAACTGCGCGCAGCCCGACGGTCAACCCAGGGCCTGCTGGTGACACGTCCGACATCGCTCCATTCTGGACCACAGCCCGCCAGATTTGGGGCACGGAGCTCATGATTGGACCCAGTTCAAATAACGAAAGCCCAGCCCG
Organism: Acidimicrobiales bacterium; assembly: GCA_013003535.1. Lineage (GTDB taxonomy): Bacteria > Actinomycetota > Acidimicrobiia > Acidimicrobiales > SZUA-35 > JABDIY01. The sequence continues at coordinate 92,345 of JABDIY010000028.1, forward strand.
ATTGCGCAGCTACGCTCAAACGCACTATGCGCTGGTCGAAACTCTTCACCCCCACCCTGCGGGACGCTCCGAACGATGCGGTCGCCCCCAGCCACAGGCTACTCATCCGGGGTGGATTCATTCGCCAGCTTCATGCCGGCCACTACTCCATGTTGCCGCTGGGCTGGAAGGTTCACCAGAAGGTGGCCCAGATCGTCCGCGAGGAGATCGAAGCCATCGGAGGACAGGAATTCCTGCTTCCAACAATGCATCCGGCGGAGATCTGGCAGAAGTCCGGTCGCTGGGACACGATGGGCGAGATCATGTTTCGACTCGATGACCGTCGGGGCAATGCCAACGCGCTTGGAATCACCCACGAAGAAATCTTCACCACCGTTGCCGCCGAGCTGAGCAGCTACAAACAGCTTCCCCAGATCTGGTATCACATCCAAACGAAGTTTCGCGACGAAGCACGACCGAAGAGCGGCCTTCTCCGGGTACGAGAATTCCATATGAAGGACAGCTACTCCTTCGATGTCGACGAGGCCGGACTGGATGCCAGCTTCGACCTTCACGATGCGGCCTACCGAAGGATCTTCGCCCGATTGGAGATCCCCTCGTTCGGCGTTCAAGCAAGTTCGGGAGCGATGGGTGGGAACGACTCGGTGGAGTTCATGACACCCTCGGATGCCGGCGAAGACGACGTGATCCGCTGCCCACAGTGCGACTATTCGGCCAATATCGAAAAAGGCACGTCCGCCATCACCCCCGTTGTGGACGAAGCCGGACCAGAAACACCGGAACGATTCGACACACCCGGCGTCCGGACGATCAAGGCGCTCGAGGAGTTCCCTGGCGGAGCGGCCGCTGATCGTCAGCTGAAAACCCTGGTGATGATGATGGACGGTCTCCTCACGCTGGTCTTGGTTCGAGGCGACCACCAACTGAACACGCAGAAACTCGCCGATGTCACCGGCGCCATCGAAATCCGACCCGCCGAGGTGAAAGAAACGTTCGCGGCGATGGGCGCACACCCCGGTTCGCTCGGAGCCGTCGCCGTCACGGATCACCCAATCATCGTGGATGAGGCGCTTCGTGGTCGGACCAACATGACCACCGGCGCCAACACCGACGACGTTCATTACCGAGGGGTCTCCGTGGAGCGCGACATCAACGCGTCCCAATGGGCCGACCTTCGCGAAGTGCAGGCGGGAGAAGCCTGCGTCAACTGTGGCGCCCCACTTGAAATCGTCCGCTGCATCGAGATCGGCCACATCTTCAAACTGGGAACCAAGTACGCCGAGGTGTTCGGCGCCCGAGTTTCTACCCCTGAAGGCGGCGAGACGCCTATCGTGATGGGGAGCTACGGAATCGGTATTGGCCGAAACATGGCAGCCGTAGTGGAAGCCCATCACGATGACAAAGGCATCATCTGGCCGGTATCGGTGGCGCCGTTCGAGGCGGTCATCACCCTGATGCGGCTCGACAAAGAAACCATTGCTGCCGGCGAAAAGCTCTACGCCGAGCTCAAAGCTGCCGGCGTCGACGTGCTGCTGGACGATCGCGATGCTCGGGCCGGAGTGAAATTCGCCGACGCCGAACTGATCGGGATCCCCTACCGGCTCACACTCGGTCCGCGCGGACTGGCGGAGGGGAATGCCGAATTCACCGTCCGCTCTTCGAGTGAGACCACCAACGTAGACCTCGCCTCCGCCGCAGCCACGGTGTGGGAAGCGGTGTCGGCGGCGCGCTGAATCGGCGATACTCGTGTCAAGGCGGGCTTCAGTTGAGAGCGCCCAGGACCAAAAAAATCTGGGCGAGGTGATAGGTCGCGTGCACAGCAACTCGCCCACCCGGAGCTGCGTTGATGAACCGGTCATAGCCCAACAGGGCATCGGAGACGACAAACAGCAGCGCCCCGCTCACCAGTAAAAGGCGACCAGTGCCCACCAGTAGCGTGGTGGTCAGGCCGATCGTGAGAATGTAGGCCACGACCGGCACGAAGTAGCTGGTGCCATGTAAGGAATCAGTGATCTTGGTACCAACAGTGGCGATCATGCTACTGGCGATCAGAAGGCCGACGAGCATCCAGAGACTGCGCATACCGATCGATGCGGCCAGACCGGTATACGCCAGATGGCCCACCAGAAACGAAGCCAAACCGGCGACGAACTTGTCTACCCGAGGCAGAAGGAGGACATCGCCAAAGAGGCCTGCGATCAGGGCCACCAAAAGCCACAGCTGCTCACCACCGGAGAGCTCGTCGGCCCAGACGGCCAGAATCAACGCCACCAAGACGGCAGGCTTGGCTCCTTGTTCGATTCGCTCGTTGCCAGTGTGCACCGACCACCAGTCCAACCCGGCAGCAAGAGCGGAAACGGCGATGAAGATCCAACTAGTCGTCGTCACGGCGCTCCCGCACAGGACTCCAAAAAGCCACTGATCCCTCGGCGATTTTGAACGTTGCCGCCTCGGATCGACCGTCGGGAAGACGGTGAAGCCAGATTCCCTCGTCACGACCAACGCTCGATCCGGGGAACACCAGTCGGGAGCTGTCGGGACTCCAGATCGTCAGAGCCTGGGCGTACTGATCGTAAAAGGGAAGGTACGCCCCCTCGAACTGGGTGCTCAGCACGAAGCGAGGGGTTCGCGAGATCTCTTCACCGTCGCTGCTCGAGACGGTCCAACTGGAGTACGCGCGGCCATCGCCGAGCGAGTCGAAGTTGACGCTGGCGATCATTTCGCTATTCGGCGCCCAGAATGCTGCTCGGATCGCCTCCGTTCGCAACGTGGAGATTTCCTCTGTTTCCAGATTGAGGATATGCAGGCCCCGACCGAGCGTCCCGCGGTCCTGGAAGTGACCGCCACCACCGGCGGTATTGTTTACCTGGGCCACTACGCCACTTCCCTCCACGAGAATTGAAAGCTTCTTCCCGTCCGGGGAAAGAACCAACGTTGCCCGGCCGTTGAAGTCCACGATGCGGCGGGCGAGGTCGGGGTTGAACGCCCCGTCCAGCTCTGCGTCAAGCCTCAGCACTGCGCCGTCTCCGCCGGCGGGGTCGACATTGTTCGCCACAACGAAAACAGCGGAGCCATCAGCGAGAAGAGCTGGTGCTCGGAATGTGGGAGCGACAAACTGAACATCGGTGCCAACGCCGGTCAGAAGATCAAAAGAACGAAGGCGGTTCCCGGCGTGAGCCACGACCCCATCGGCCTCAGGGCGCCACGAGAAATAGTAGGGGATGTCGGCTTCGACCACCGGAGTCGAGCCGCCTTCGTCCACGACCGCCAAACCCGTTCCGCCGGGAGCGTTGCCCAGGATGGCCAGACGTCCGGATCCATCGGGAGCCCACACCGAGTAGTAAGAAACGACCGGTGCAGGCACCTCTGCATCGATTGTCACCGACCCGTCCTCCGCCACCGATCCAAACACGATTGCCCCCGAAGTAGAGGCTGGATTGAAGGTCGTCCAGGCCAAGCGGCGGCCATCGGGGGAAAACACCGGTTGAGCGGCGTCATTGGTGGTGGCTGCCAGGACTTCGCCTGCGAAAGTAAGAATCGAAAGATTCTGTTCGGCAGTCTGAACAACGATCCGATCCTCGGGACCGAGCAGTTCGAAAAGCTCGCCGGGACCAGGTTCGGGAACCGGTCCTGGGTCGGTCTGCGGGAGTGTTTCGGCAGGACTGTCCTCTGGGTCAGGTGCCGTCGTCGTTGTCGTCGTGTCCGTCGCGTTCTCGTCGCCGGAGAACAGGGTGCAACCACCGACGAGCAGCGCGACTGCGAACAAGAAGATAAGTTCCGGGTGGGCGGTGCGCTTCACGAGTAGATGAGGGTCTGAACGCACAACGAGACCGTATCCGACAACCGCCGACGGCGAGATGCCAAGTGCCTACGGGTTGGCCGCCAGTTGCTCCACGGGAGCGAAATCGTCCCGCAGCACAATCCCACCATGGCTGAATGCGTCGATGTCCTCAACCAGCACACCGTGCTCGAAGTCCACTTGGGGTGGAGTGATGGGGTGATCGGATGCGATCAAGATCTGATTTGCCGGGGTCTTACGGGGCCAATCATTGGGGACGACCGCCGCACGAAAGTCGAAGTGCTCTGCGAACGTGGCCAGTTCGGCCTCGGCGAACCGGTTCCGGTCGCCGTCGATGATGTTCATGACGTAGACGCCTCCGGGGCGAAGCACCCGATCAAGTTCCGCGATCACCTCAGTCGTAGTGAGATGCCATGGCACGCTCAGCCCTCCGAACGCATCCCCCACCACCAAGTCGTACCCGTCGGTGGGAAGGTCGGCCAACGCCAATCGGGCATCGCCAGTACGGACTTCGAGGTCCGGTCCGGTCACGAGGCCCAGTTGTTCACGGCCAACGTCCACCAGCAACGGGTCGATCTCCAACACCAGGTGGGTCGAGCCGGGTCGAGTGGCATTGATGTAGCGAGGAATGCTGAATGCCCCACCGCCCAGATGGAGTGCGTCAACCGGACCGGGTGGGAGCGTGTCGATCACGTCACCGATGATGTTGATGTAGCGAAATTCCAAGTGGGTGGGGTCCTCCAGATCGACGGCACCATGGCGGAGCGTGTCGAGGACCAGAAACCGCAGGTTGGGATTGTCGGGGTCGGTCACAACCCGTCCGCAGGCATAGGCCGATTCAAATTCACACGGGTTGGCGGAGACCGTAGCGGCACTGAACACCAGCACTGCGGACAGGGCGATTCCGCCCGAGGGTAGCTTGCCTGAACCCAGGCGGATCGTGTGAGCTATCCCCCAAACGACCAGCGCGAGGCCCACCGCGAGGATGATGGGCCGGGTGGGAACGGCAGACACCAGCACGAACCCGGTGAAGAAGGTGCCAAAGAGGGCACCAACGGTTCCAGCAGCAGAGAGCCCGCCCACCACTTCGCCCGTTTCGGTAAGGCTCTGCAGCCGCAATTTGGCGACCATCGGACTCACCGTGGTGAGAACCATTGCCGGCAAGAAGAAGCCGAAGAGAGCCAGGATCACGATTGCGGGGACCGCACTGCCGATACCGGGTCCAAGGAAAGAAACGATCGGGATGGACAGCCAGCTGAGGACTCCGCCGGCCATGAGCGCCGGACCGATCATCTTATTTGGTTCGTTCTTGTCCGCCAGGCGTCCACCGACCGCGGAACCCAACGCGATGCCGGCCAGGATCGTACCGATGATCCCGGTGAAGGTTTCGAGGGACACTCCGACGTACGGGGCCATGAGTCGCCCCGCCAGGATTTCGAGCACCAGTACGGACGCCGACGTGAAAAAGACCAGAATCCGGGCGTAGTTGATACTCACGCCGTCAGCCTAAACACCCACCCCGAAATTCCTGCTGCAGGCGAGATCCTGTGTCGCCTACAGCAATCGGAACAAACTAATTGACGCGCACGTCTATCCAGACAAGCCGATGATCCGACGAAGGGAAGGGGAACGTGCCGACGAGCGGAAACAGTGCGTCATCCGACTCGGGCCAGAAGACCCGGGCGTCAGTGATCTTCATGTTGTTTCGCGGGAGCACATAGTCGGCACGCAGGTTGCCAGGCGCAGAGTCGCTGAAGTCCGCCGTGTCAAACCTCGGATCGCTCAGGTGATCCAGGTTCGCCCCGCCCTGAAGAGCAGCTTGCTCGACGGCGCCCTCGCTCGAAGGAGCGACCCGACTGTTGACTTTGGGGTTGTTCAATAATTGCTGGATCGCCCCTGGGATGCTGTCGCCGTCAAGCGGATCGGAGTTCTGATCACCAGCGATAACGAAACGATCCGACCCGGCCAGCCCCCCATAGACGCCGGCGTCGTCGTAGATGTAACCACTCCGGGCCGGCTGGATGTAGTCAGCCCAGAATCGGATTTCGTCATAGTTGCGGGTGCCGTTCCGGTCTTCGTCTCCGTCGAAAACCGGTGGAGTTGGATGACTGACGAGGAAGTGAACGGTCTTTCCACCGGTCAGGATCGGGACATCCCAGTGACTCTTGGAGGAGAGACGGAAGACGCCGAGTTCTTCTTCGGAATACCAGTCGGCCGGGCCGTCCACCGAAGGATCGTCTGGCAAGAGTGCGCCGGGCATGTCCTTCCACAGGAAGGTCTGGAATGTTCGGATGGCGTCGTAGTCGATCGGGTAGCGGCTGTAGACGGCCATTCCGAACTGTCCGGGGAAGAACCCGAAACCAAACGCGTCGCCAGGACCGCCCACGTTATTGGAGTTGTCGAGGTCGAAGCCGGAGGGAATCCCAGTGTTCGATGGGGCGGTGAATCGATACGGATAATCGATCGCCGCGGCCCCATTCTGAGAAACGTTGAGGTAGTTCTCATTGAAGGCATCTAGCGCAACGTTGCCATCGTCGTAGTCGAACTCGTTAATGAGGAGGATGTCTGGTCGCGACCGCTGAATGATCTCGGCTATGACCGATGGCTGCGTACTCCCCGGCGCCGAAAGTTCGGTGGCGAGGTCACCCTCGTTGAATCTGTTCATCGAGGCGTTGAATGTGGCAACTCGGACATTCGGGGGGCCCGATCGTGCTGCGTCCGCTGTGGTAACCGCCATCAGGGTCGAGGCCGCAATGGCCAAGGCTCCAAAGAGCTTGATTCCTGTCTTCATGATGAAGCCTTTCTTTGTAAATCCCGCGTTGGCGACCCCGAGCCCCGGTCGCATGCATGATCCTGCCCCATTTTCGCTTGGAAGTGCAAGCGAAGGAGGTGTCACGCCTGGACGGCGCGGCCGAACGGGATTGCAGAGAAGGGGTATATCGGGGTTAGGTGCGGCGGGATTTGATTTCGTCGATGACAGCGGGGAGGACTTTGTGGAGATCACCCTCCACGAAGTAATCCGCTTTCACCACCATGTTCGCTTCAGGATCGGTATTGATTGCCAGGATCTTCTTACTGGCCATCGCTCCTACCCAATGCTGAATTGCGCCGCTGATTCCGCTAGCCACATACAGTTCGGGGGCGATCCGCGTTCCGGTCTGACCAACCTGGTCCCGGTGGGGACGCCAACCATTGTTCGTGACCGCTCGGGAACAACCCACTCGACCACCCAACAGCTGTGCCAGCTCCTCCAACGGTGCAAACGCCTCAGCGGAACCGACGCCACGACCGCCACCGAAAACGATCGGCGCAGTTGCCAGCGTGACGCCGGCTTCGGCCATCTCCCTCCCCACTACGTGGGTACGGGCATACAACTGATCAATGTCCATCTCGATCGCCTCGATGTCGGCCACGTCGGTGCCAAGCGGTTCAGCCTCCAACGCATGATGGGCGATGGACACAATACGGGTGTCGGCGGTCAGAAGAGCTTCCTCCAGAAGCGACCCGCCCCACTGAATGCGGGTGAGAGCGACCTCGTGATCGGCCAGGTCGGCCGTCAACTGCGTGCAGTTGGCCACGAACGGCAGATCGAGTCGGGCCGCAGCATGGGCCAAAACCTCGTTGCCTTTGCTCGTGCCGCTGGCGAGAACCACATCGGGCGAGATCTCATCGATAGCCAACTCCAGAGCCTGACCCCATGCCTCGGGGCTGAACACGTCGAGCACCTCGTTCTCAGCAACGTGGACCGTCTCAACCCCGAATTGGCCGGCGACCTCGGCAACAGCTTCAGCGTCCATGGACGAGCCACAGAGGAGTAGGTGGATCGTGCCATCGAGCGCCCTGGCGGCGGTGATGGCCTCCAAGGTTGCGGGCGAAATAGCTTCACCGTCGATTTCGGCCAATACAAGAATGTCGATCATCAGAGGAGCCCCAACTCGTCGAACAAATCTACAATTGCCGGCGCAGCTTCTATGCCCTCGCCCAGCTTCACGGTGTTGGACTCCTGGGCAGGTGGTTGGATGAGCCGAACACGACGTTGACCACCAACTTCACCTTCGGCTTCGATCACACCTACTTCTACCTTCTTGGAGGCCAAGCGACCTTTCATGGTCGGGTAGCGAGGAAGGTTGAGCCCTTCTTTGACCCCCATGACGGCGGGCAGGGGAAGCTTGTAGACCTCGAAACCTCCATCGATTTCGCGTTTTGCGGTGACCATTCCAGCGCCAAGGTCAGGCTCGATGCCCTTGATTGCATTGACCATCGGGCGGCCAAGCGCATGGGCAACTCTTACGCCAACTTGAAAACCGCCTGAATCGGCGGATTCGTTGCCGAAAAGAATGAGATCGAAGGGACCGTCGTCGGCTTCCAACGTCTGGACTGCCGATGCGATTGCCCGGGCGGTGCGCTGAGGGTCCCACGGCGATCCATCGGTGCTGAGAAGAACCGCGCTTTGTACGCCCAGCGATGCGGCGTAACGAAGCTGTTCCTCAGCTTCGGGGGCACCCAGTGTCAACACGGTGGAATTTCCCTCGAAACGGTCAGCGAGTTGCACCGCTTCTTCTACTGCGCACTCCTCGTGAGGTGACATGGCAAAACCGAGGTGAGCCGAATCTACATCCTGGCCGTCGGCGGTGATATTGATCTTCGCCCCCGGTGCTGGGACCCGCTTCACGCAACAAAGCACACGCATGATCAAAGAGCCTTACTTGAGGAACTGGCATGCCAGCCGGAGGCGAGGGCGTTGCCGCCAGAAGTGCCGAACAAATCCGAGCGGTTCGTGTGATGCCCGGAGGCAAAGCCTCCGTGGCGTTTAAACGGCCCCCGGAGGGACAGGACAGCATTCGTTGGTTCGCGCACTGGATCTACCCAACTAGCCCTTCAGGCGGGTGTCGTCGGGGTCAAAGACACTGCCTTCGATGGCGGCCACCTTGATCGGGAAGAGCTCGTTCATGTACATCACCTTGAAGTCCGCCCCGACCTCGACCATATCGGCCGGGAGGTATCCGAGCAGAAGATGCTTGCCAACGCTGGGGCCTGGACCGGCGGTGCAAACTCGCGACACGCGTCCATGGCTGTCCACGATTCGCTCACCGGCGACGGTCATGATGGGCTCGTTGCCACCCTGCATGTAGCGTTTCCGGCCCTGACTGTCGGTGTTGTCCTCCACGGTGAAGGTGCACATCTTGGCGGCGGGACCGTCCTCGCGAGCCTTCAAATAGGCCTCCTTACCGATGAAATCGGCAGCCTTGACCATGGGGCGGGCCAGCCCAGCTTCGACGGGTGAGTACTCGCTCTCGAGTTCCGCACCCATGAGGCGGTAACCCTTCTCGAGACGACCGGACGTTCCGTACACCCCGCCACCGGTGGGGCGCAAACCATGCTCGGCGCCCGCTTCCATGAGGGCATCCCAGAGCGCCGGGCCGTTGTCCCAGGCGGTGTAGATTTCCCAACCGGTGTCGCCAACATAGGAAATCCGGAACAGTGTGGCCTTGATCGGACCGCTGGCGGTCTGGAGCTCCACGTTGCGCAGAGAACCATACGGCGACCCTTCTTGGCTCAGATCGTGATCGGTGAGCGCTCCTACCACCGCGGGGGCATTGGGGCCCCACACTCCGAGCGTTGTGGTTTCGAGCGTGATGTCTTTGAAGGTCACGCCGGTCTCGGGCATGTGCTTCTTGATCCAGAAAGAATCCCGGCCGCCGTCGAACACACCGGTGACGATTCGGACCGTGTCTTCGGCGGTGCGCATCATGGTGAGATCAGAGTGGAACCCTCCGTCGGGCGTGAGCCACGGGGTATAGACGCTGGAGCCGACAGGCTTGTCTACCTTGTTGACCGCAAGGTACTCGGCGTAGGCAACGGCACCGGGGCCGCTCAGCTCATAGACCTGAAAGGCCGAGAGGTCCACCATGCCGGCGTTCTCGCGAAGGTTCAGATGCTCCCCGAGAGTGATCGGGCTCCACCAGCGATTGTCCCACTCGACCTCGCGTTCGCTGAGGCCGTAGCGCTCAACGAGGTCGGCGTTCGAGTTGTACCACTGGGGCCGTTCCCAAGTGCGGGCGGAAAAGAACTCTGCGCCTAATGCCTCCTGGCGGCTGAAGTACGGACTGACCTGGAGATTACGGCGACCCTCCCACTGCTCAGAAGGATGCACGATGCCGTAGGTCTTGTTGAAGTGTTCCTCGGCGCGGGCCCAGATGTGGTCATCGCTCTTCTCCTGCTCATAGAAGCGGGCAATATCTGAGGCGTGGGCATCGATGACCCGGGGATAGCCGTATGTCATCCACTCGGCAACGACCTGGGCCATGCCAGGGCCCTCCTTGACCCAGACTGCCGATGCGGCCCACAGATTGCGGACTTCGGGGATTTCACCGAGACAAGGCATAGCATCCGGCGTGAGGCTCAGAAGTCCGTTGATGGCGTACTTGATCTCGGCATCACCCAGCATGTCCATCAGCTCGATGGCCTCTTCCATCTGTTGATCGAAATCGTCCGGGGTGAATGGCATTTCGGTGGGGCTGAGCGCCGCTTCCTCATTGGATGGAATCTCATCCGGGTGGTGAAGGATCGGCCGATGAGCGTAAGACCCGACCTCCATGGATCCCGAGGACTGCCGTTCGTAGCAGAAGGTGTCCATGTCACGGACGATCGGGTAGCCGATCTCGTTGTTGGTTTCGGCCAGGATGTCCATGGGACCGACATCGGCCATCTGGTGTACTGCTGGCACCAAAGGTATATATGCACCTGCGAGGTTGGCGGTCTGGTTGCTCCAACAGCCGGTGGCGATCACCACCGTGTTGGCCATGATCGTGCCCTTGTCTGTCACCACGCCGGTGATCTTCTTCTGCCCGGGTACGTGGCTGTTCTCGGTCAGCAGGTCGGTGACCATTGTGTTGGCGAATACGCTGAGATTGCCTGCCTCCTGGGCTTTCTTGCGCATTTGCGTGCCGGTTTCCAGCGAGTCCACAACCGAAACGGTTGGGCAGTAGAAGCCCCCCAGAATTACGTTTTCATTGATGAAGGGAACCAGTTCTTTCACCTGCGCCGGAGTGAGGAGCTGGGCCTCGACACCCCAGGCCATTGCGCTCGTCATACGGCGGTTGAACTCAGCCATACGCTCTTCGGTTCGGGCAACTTCGATTCCGCCACTGTCAACACTAAGGCCCAGATCCCGATACTGATTGGCGCTCTGCACGCCGAGTAGCGCCATCTCCTTGTTGTGGTCGACCGGGAAGATGAAGTTTGACGCGTGACCCGTGGAGCCACCGGGGTTGGGCAATGGGCCCTTGTCGATCTGCACGATGTCGGTCCAGCCGAGGTCAGAGAGGTGACCTACGAGACAGTTGCCGACGATGCCGGCGCCGATGACTACGACATTGGCGGTGGAGGGGAAATCGATCACGTTGAACCTCGGTGGAGTTGATCTGCTTGTGGGCCGGGAGATATCAAAGTGATATATCAACGACGTATCGGTGGTATCGTAGGGCGAGCGTCACATCGACGCAACTGCATGTCCTCCAAAGTCCACTCTCTCCAAGAAGTCCTTTCCCGCTCATGTCCGAACAGAACTCCCTTGCCGAGCAGGCCTACCAAATGATCCGCTCGCAAATCGTCCGGCTCACGCTCGCCCCTGGTGATGTCCTGCGGGAAGATGTGTTGCAGGAACAATTGAGAATTGGCAGAACGCCGATCCGGGAAGCACTACAGCGCCTCGCCCGAGAGCACTTTGTGAACATCATTCCCCGGCGCGGAATGATCGTGGCGGGCATCGAGGTAGAAGAACTCGCGCTCCTCTTCGAAACCCGCACGGTCCTCGAGCCTTATGCCGCTCGCCTGGCTGCCGCACGCGGGAACAAAACGCACTGGGAGGAGATGGCTAGGGCCATCGCCTTGAGCGCCTCGGCCGACAACGAAGAGCTCATGGCGATCGATCATCGCTGCCACGAGCTGATGTGGCTCGCCGCCGGCAACCGATTCCTGATCGACACCCTCGACGTTCTCTACGCCCAAAGCGATCGACTATGGCATCTGTACCTCAGCGACGTCGCCGACATGAACGATGCGGTGGATGAACACCGGGATTTGCTGAGCGCACTGCGTTCGGGCGACGGCGAGCGATCAGCCAAACTGATGGAAGCCCACGTCCGCGCTTTTGATTCTCAGATTCGCCAAGCCGTCACCGCCCGCCTCGCCGCCCCCCTCACGTCGTGACCCTCGCTGAGGATCCTCCGCAACTTTCCACGATGCAGCAAGTTTCCACATAATGGGAACTTTCCTGCCGATCGTGTGGCGCCCGCCGAAACCCGAACCCTACAGTTAGACGATCTAACCACCTACGAAAGTGAGCCGTTGTGGCCTTCCCTTCGGATCTAGAGATTGCCAAGGGTGCCAAGCTGCGCCCTCTCAACGAGATCGCCGAGGCTTCGGGGATTCCCATCGAATACCTCGAGCCCTACGGCTCCGGCGCCGCCAAGATCAAGCTCGATGCCATCGACGCAATGGCCGACCGGCCGACCGCGAAATATGTTGTCGTCTCCGCAATCACACCGACGCCGTTGGGCGAGGGCAAGACCACCACGACCGTCGGCTTGGGTCAGGCCTTCCAACACATTGGATCCTCAGCCACCATCGCAATTCGCCAGCCCTCCATGGGTCCAACATTCGGAATCAAGGGCGGAGCGGCCGGCGGCGGTTATGCGCAGGTCGTACCCATGGAGCTGTTCAACCTCCATCTGACTGGAGACATGCACGCCGTCACCGCAGCCCACAACCTGTGCTCGGCCATGGTTGACGCCCACATCTACCAAGGCAACGAAACTGGGCTAGACCTCCACAACATCACGTGGCGACGAGTTCTGGATGTGAACGATCGAGCGCTCCGCAACATCGTGGTCGGACTGGGTGGTCGACTCGACGGCATCCCTCGCGAAACCGGCTTCGACATCACGGCGGCCTCTGAGGTCATGGCCGCGCTGGCACTCTGCACAGGCCTGCGGGACCTCCGGGATCGCCTGGGACGGATCGTGATCGGCTACACCAAGGAGGGGACACCGGTCACCGCCGAAGACATCGGAGCCGCCGGGTCCATGACGGTCATTCTCACCGAGGCCATCAAACCCAACCTCATGCAGACACTCGAGAACACGGCGGCATTGGTTCACACCGGCCCGTTCGGAAACATCGCTACCGGCAACTCATCAATCGTGGCCGACCAGATCGGTATCCACATGAACGAGTTCCTCCTCACCGAAGCCGGATTCGGGGCCGACATGGGCGCCGAGCGATTCTTCAACATCAAGTGCCGCTACTCCGGCCTCGCCCCCGACGCCGCCGTTCTCGTGGCAACCGTGCGAGGGTTGAAAGCTCACTCCGGTAACCACAAGATCGTGGCCGGGCGAGAACTTCCCGAGGCGTTGCTGGCGGAAAATCCCGACGAGGTTCACCAGGGCGGCGACAATCTCCGCAAACAATTGGAGAACATGCAGGTCCACGGGGTTTCTCCGGTTGTGGCCATCAACGTCTTCCCCGGTGATCACGATGCCGATATCAACGCCATCAAGGAGATCGCGGCCGAGTACGGGGCACGAGTAGCAGTCGCCACCCACTTCTCCGACGGCGGCCGCGGCGCCACCGATTTGGCCGAAGCCGTTCGTGACGCGGCCAACGAACCCTCGGAGTTCAAGTTGCTCTACCCCGCCGAGGCCTCACTCAAAGACAAAATCCACGCGGTTGCCACCAAGGTCTACGGTGCTGACGGCGTGGAGTACAGCGCGGCCGCCGACAAGCAGTTGGCGAGCTATACCGCAGCTGGGTTCGGCAACCTGCCCGTGTGCATCGCCAAAACCCACCTTTCGATTTCCTCAGATCCCACGAAAAAGGGGGCGCCGAAAGGGTGGACACTACCCGTGCGAGAGGTTCGGGCTTCGGTAGGAGCCGGATTCATCTATCCTCTGTGTGGAGACATGCGCACCATGCCCGGGCTCGGGAATACCCCGGCCGCCCAAAAAATCGATATCGACGCAAACGGCGAGATCGTCAACCTCTCCTAGCTAGGTGAACCAAAAATGACCATCGAGTCCACACCCCAGCAGTACCGCCGCAATCTCATTCGTGAGATGACCTACGAGCTCATACCGATGAAAAGCGTCGAGAAGGCGATGCTCGATCTCGCTCCCGGCTCGACGGTGTCCGTCACGTGCTCCCCGGTGAAAGGCATCGATGCAACCATGCAGCTCACCGAGGAGATCAGACGCCTTGGCCATCATCCCGTCCCTCACATCGCGGCCCGTCTTGTGGAGTCCCACCAGCACACCAAACTGATCGCGAAATGGTTGCAGGCCGAGGGTCTCACCACGCTGTATCTCATCGGCGGTGACGCCTCCAAGCCAGTTGGCCCGTATGACGAGGCGTTCACCTTCCTCCGGGATCTTCTGGACGAGGATCCCGGGCTCAGCACTGTTGGTGTCGGCAGTTATCCCGATGGCCATGCGCTCATAGATTCGGCAACCTTGAAGAACGTCCTCCACAAGAAGCAGGCATTGCTCGCCGAGGCAGGGGTGGCCGGCTATACCAGCACCCAGATGTGCTTCGACCCCAGCACCATACGAACCTGGCTGGAGGCCGAACGAGCCGACGGTTTGACGCTCCCTGTGATGCTGGGGATTCCCGGTGTCATCAACCAGACCAAACTCCTCTCCATGGGCGTCCGTCTCGGGATCGGTGCTTCGCTCCGGTATCTGCGCAAGAACAGATCCAGCGTGTCCCGCATGTTGGCGCCCGGGGGTTATGACCCCAACCAGCTCCTCACCCCAATGGAGAACGACCTGGAGCGCCTCGGGATCACCGGTCTTCACTGCTTCACGTTCAACCAGGTGGAGAACACCCGGATCTGGGCCGAAGCAACCGTAGAAGACCTGAGTTGACGCGGCCTCCAAGCGGGCAACTCACCGACGAAGCACAGGTTTGGTTACACAACGGTTACAGCTCCCGATCATACTTTCCGCAGTGAGCGAGGGCACACGAATCGAGAGGGTGTTTTTTCAGTCCACGGCCCAGCTGGCCATGGGACCTGGAAGCGCGCTCATTCAAGGCTTCCTTTCCGAAGCGGTAGGGGCCCGTATGTGTTTGGCGCTGATCGCTCGACCAGACGGAAGGTTCACGCTCGTCTTGGACAACGAGTGGATCGGGCTGGGATTCCGAATCCGGGACCGGGAAGCGGGTGTAACTCTGACCGATGATTTCGAGATCCCTCGCCAGGCGATTCAGGCCGTCATCGCCGGCTGGCCGGCCGATTGGGATGCGGACGCTTCACCCACCCTCTCAACGCACTACTCCCACGACAACATTCCTCACTTGTCAGTTAACGACGCAGAGATCACTGCAGACCCGTCATCTGTGACCTGGATCGATGAGCCTACAGCTCGATTGCCCCACCAATAGCTCAGTAATCTCTGTCACGTTCCTGCTCATCGTGGCGCAAATGCGGCACACTTTGGGTCCGAGCGAATCCTGGTCTTCAGCGCTCCCAACGTAAACGGATACCTCTTGACGGATTCGCTCTATACCGCGATCACCGACGTCCCGCCCGATGTCGAGTCCGACCAAACCGATACTCATCGCGCTCGGCGATTCTCAGTGGTAGGGGCTACCTGGGCACTGTTTCTTGGGTTGGCATTCCTGATGATGGGCAACGGGCTGCAAAGCTCCCTGGTCGGGCTCCGGGCCGAATCGGAGGGTTTCTCCACAACGGTCACGGGCATCGTGATGTCGTTCTACTTCGTGGGGTTTCTCTTCGGCACCCGCATCGCCAATCATGCCTTGCGAAACGTGGGCCACATTCGAGTCTTCTCCGCTCTCGCCAGCGTCGCATCCAGTTCGGTCCTGATCTACGCCATATCGGTGAATCCGTACACGTGGGCAATGATGAGGTTCGTTACCGGCGTCTGCTTCGCCGGCCTCTACGTCGTGGTGGAAGGGTGGCTGAACAACTTGGCCACCAATCAGAACCGTGGTCGAATCATGGCTTCCTACATGGTGATCTCGATTGGAGGAGTAGGCGCTGGCCAGGTGTTCCTCAGTACCGGAGCAACCGGAGGGTCAGACCTTTTCATCGTGGCCAGCGTTCTTGTCTCGTTGGCACTGGTCCCGGTGGCACTCAGCAACACGAGCACACCGCCCCTCTACACTCCCATCGCCATGCCGATCCGCGAGATCTGGCGAATCGTTCCCACCGGTCTCACGACTTCCTTCCTGACGGGAATCGGCAACGGCGCCCTCTTCGGCATGGGAGCGGCCTATGCCAGCGCGGCCGGACTGTCGGCTGGCCGTATTGGCCTCTTCATCCTCATGCCCATGATTGGCGCCGTGATCTTCCAGTTTCCGATCGGCACGATCTCAGATCGTGTCTCGCGGCGAGCAGTGATATTCGCAGTGGCGCTGGCCGCCACCATCGTGCCGCTTGCACTGGAATGGACCGAACCCAATTCACGCCTGTCGTTCTTTCTCATGTTCCTGCTCGGTGGGGCCGTTTTCCCGTTGTACTCACTGGGAATCGCTTACACCAACGACTGGCTGCCCGGCGAACAAATCGTTGGCGCAGCAGGTCAGCTCGTGTTCACCAACGGCCTCGGTGCTGTGCTTGGGCCATTTGTTGCATCGGCCTTCATCACCGGCTTTGGGAATCAGGGGTTTTTCCTCAGCATGGTTCTGGCCCACGGTCTGCTGACCCTGTACGCCGGGTATCGAATAATTGCCAAAGATGCCCTCCCGGTTTCGCGGCAAGGCCACTTCGTTCCCTACCCGAGCCGAGCCTCAGGTATGGCGGCGGCTTTGCTCAGCCCTCGCCGGCGCAAAGAGTCCTAGGTTGGCATCCCGTAGGTGGGGCGCCCTGCCAGCGGTTCTACAGCAACCCAATCTGGCCGGGTCCGGTGGCAGTTCTCCCGATAACGGCTGCAGTGTCGCCACTTGTCTCGAGTTGTTCGGTTACACCGGCGGTTCGATCAGGATCGACACCAAAAACCAGCCCGCCCGACGTCTGGGCGTCGGCCAACATCAGGATTGTGACCTCATCCACCGACCCCACCGTCACCTGACTTTTGATCCAATCCCAGTTCCGTCGGGTTCCGCCCGGGATCATTCCCGCCATCGCCAGTTCACGGGTGCCAGAAACATAGGGAACCGCGTCCACGAGGAGTTCAACATCGACTCCAGATTCCTTCGCCATACGGCCCAAGTGGCCGAGAAGCCCGAATCCAGTGATGTCTGTGCAACCGGTGGCACCGCTATCGAGAGCGGTTCGTGATGCGGACGCGTTGAGCCGAATCATGGACATCACCGCGTCCTTCGCCACGTCGGCCGAGGCGGCGTCGGCTTTGATTGCGGTGGTGATGATCCCGATGCCCAACGGTTTGGTGAGAATCAAATCTTGCCCGGGACGTAGGCCGGTGTTTGTGAGCATCTTTCGCGGGTCAACCGTCCCCGTGACCGCCATGCCATACTTCGGCTCGGGATCATCCACGGTGTGCCCGCCCGCCACAACAAACCCCGCTTCGAGAGCGATATCGGTTCCACCGGCCAGAACTTCGCCCAACAGAGATGTGGGCAAAACATCTACGTTCCAGCCCACCAGGTTCAAGGCGAAGATCGGCGTTCCCCCCATCGCATAAACATCGCTCACCGCATTGGCCGCTGCCACCCGACCCCAGGTTCTGGCGTCGTCTACTACGGGAGTAATGAAGTCGGCCGTGGCGACGAGAGCGCGGTCTTCTGCCAGGCGCCAGACGGCGGCGTCATCGCCCGTATCAGGGCCAACGAGGAGGTCCGGATGGGGAGTGGGAGTCAACTGGCTCACCACGTGAGCCAACTCGCCGGGAGCGAGTTTGCAGCTTCAACCCGCGCCGTGGCTGAATTGCGTTAACCGAGTTGGTCGTTCGCTCATGGCAGTGACGATACGACTGAACGACCGGTCCCGCTACGCCAGCGCTGGCGTGATGACCCGCTAGGAACGCATTCGACCACCATCGGGATCGAACAGCGGAGCATCGAGGCGAGTGGCCTTCCTCCGAACACCGAGCACTTCGATTTCGAAGCGATCTTCGTCGCTCTCGAATCGGGCGGGAACATACCCCATTGCTACCGAGCGTCGAGAATGATGTGCGTACCCACCGCTGGTAACCCAACCGACAACCTCATGGTCAAACCAAATCGGTTCGTCTCCGATCACGTCGGCGTCCTCGGCGTCGACAACAAACGACAGCAACCGGCGTTCGGGACCGACATCTTTCTCGGCGGCAGCCGCATCCCGACCGATGAACTCCTTGTCCAGCTTCACGAATGCGCCCAGCCCAGCCTCGTAGGGGCCATAGATCGGACGGAACTCTCGAGCCCAGGTTCCGAAGTTCTTGTCCAGCCGGAGGCTGTTGAGAGCGTGGCCGCCAAACAGGCGGACCCCGTGAGGCTCTCCCGCCGCCAAAACCTTGTCGAAGAGGATTCGCTGATATTGGGCGGGCATCCAGATCTCATACCCCAGATCACCAGTGAATGTGATCTTGCCAACGACACACGAAACGTTGCCGATGTCCATCCACCGGGTTCGCATGAAACCGAACGCTTCGGCGCTCACGTCGTCATCGACCAGGGACCTCAGGACATCTCGGCTCTGGGGACCGGCCAGGGAGAGTCCCGCCCACTGCATCCCGAGCGTCTCGAAGATCACGGAGCCGTCGGCAGGACAGTTTCGCTCGAACCACCGTTCGTGATAACGCTCGGCCACGCCAGAACCAAACACGAAAAACTCCTCACCGTGGACCGAGCTCAGGCACGAAACGGTGAAATCGCCGATGAGCTTGCCAGCATGATTCAGCATGGGTGTGAGGACAATTCGGCCGGCTGAGGGCATGCGATTGGCTAGGACGCGATCCAGCCACTGCCGCGCTCCCGGCCCAGTGATTCGGTACTTCGCAAAGCCGGTCGACTCATAGAGCCCTACACCGTCTCGGACTGCGGCAACTTCGGCCGCCACCGAGTCCCACGCATTTGAGCGTTTGAACGTGATCGTTTCTTCGGGTTGGGTGCCCTCGGGCGCAAACCACAGCGCCGTCTCCAATCCGAACGACGAGCCCCAGACCGCATTGTGTTCGATCAAGCGGTCATAAATCGGCGAGGTGATCAGTGGTCGAGCCGCTTTGAGATGTTCGTTTGGGAAGGTGATCCGGAAACGACGGCCGTAGTTCTCCCGGACTTTCTCGTTGGTGTAGGACAGATTGGCGTAGTCGCCGAAGCGGGCTACGTCCATACCCCAAACGTCGAACCCGGGGTCGCCGTCGGTCATCCAGTTGGCCAACGCCAGACCCACGCCGCCGCCTTGGCTCAGTCCTGCCATCACCGCACACGCGCTCCAGTAGCCGGGCAGACCTCGGGTCGGGCCGAGCAGCGGATTGCCATCGGGCGAGAAGGTAAATGGTCCGTTGATGACCTGCTTGATGCCGGCCTCGGCAAAAATCGGGAAGTGCTGGAACCCGACGTCGAGTGAGTCAGCGATCCGATCCAGATCCGGTTCGAGCAGCCGCATGCCGAAATCCCATGGTGTCTCTTTTGGAGACCACGGCTTTCCCTTCCGCTCATAGGTCCCGAGGAGAAGGCCGCCCGCCTCTTGGCGCATGTAGATTTCTCCACCGAAGTCGATCGCGTGGAGCATCTCGCCGTTCTTCTCGTTGTATTCAGCTACGGCAGGGATGTCCTCGGTGAGAAGGTACATGTGTTCCATGGCCAGGACGGGAAGTTCCAATCCCACCATCCGGCCCACCTCCCGGGCCCACAGACCGCCCGCATTCACCACATGCTCACAGTGGATGACGCCAAGATCTTCGATGATGTTGGCGGGGTTACCAAGCTCGGTCTTCCCAACGTGGACGTCCCAATCGCCATCGGTGGCCCGGGTGATGTTGTGCGCCCACGTAGAGCGGTAGATCTCGGCACCAGCTTGGCGAGCCACCTTGGCGTAGGCATGTGTGACACCACTGGGGTCTACGTGCCCTTCGTGAGCGTCGTACATCGCGCCGACGAAATACTTTTCTTCGAAGATGGGAAGCAGTTCTTTGGCTTCGGCAACGCTGATGAGTTCGGTTTCCATCCCCAGGTAGCGACCACGAGCATGGCTCATTCGAAGCCAGTCCATCCGCTCGGGGGTATCGGCCAGCATCACCCCGCCCGTGATGTGGATGCCGCAGTCCTGACCGGAGACCTTCTCGATTTCCTCGTACAGCTCGATGGTGTACTGCTGCAGCTTGGCAACGTTAGGATCACCATTCAACGTGTGCATGCCACCGGCGGAGTGCCAGGTGGATCCACTGGTGAGTTCAGCCCGCTCCAGCAGCACCACGTCGGTCCAGCCGGCCTTGGTCAGGTGGTAGAGGATCGAGCACCCGACCACGCCGCCGCCGATCACCACCACTTGGGCGTCGGTTTTCATTCGCTCTGCTAACCCTTCAACATCTGATAGGCGTTGTACGTGTTCTGCATCAGGCAGGCGATAGTCATAGGACCGGTGCCTCCCGGCATCGGTGTGATCGCACCCGCAACCTCCTGAACCGAGTCGAAATCCACGTCGCCAACGATGCCTGCCTCGGTGCGGCTGATACCCACATCCAAGACTGCGGCTCCAGGCTTGACGTGGTCAGCCGTGATCAAGCGGGCAATTCCAGCTGCCGCCACGATGATGTCGGCATCCCGACAAACCGAAACGAGGTCCCGCGTCCGGCTGTGGGCGAGGGTGACGGTGGCATCTACTCCCTTGCGGCCGAGGAGAAGAACCTGGGGCAAGCCAACCAGCGTGGACCGACCGACGACCACGGCTTTGGCCCCAGCGGTAGGGATCTGGTAACGCTCGAGGAGACGCATCACCCCCAACGGTGTGCACGGGGCATGGCCTGGATTGTTTCGGACCAATCGACCCATCGAGCGTTCGGTGAGTCCATCCACGTCCTTTTCCGGCGGAATCAGATTGAGCACGGCCTCGGCGTTGAGACCGTCGGGCAGCGGCAATTGGACCAGGATTCCATGCACCGCCGGGTCAGCAGCCAACTCGGCAACGGCTCCCTCCACCTCCGCTTGCGTGGCATCGTTCGCCAGCTCGACGTGGCGGCTCTTCAAGCTTGCCTCCACGGCCTTCTTCCGTTTGGATCCCACGTAGACCTGGGACGGTTTGTCATCGCCGACCAGCACCGTGGCGAGGGTGACTTCTGGGGAGCCGTCCGCCGCTACTCGGCTGGCGAGTTCAGCGATCAGCTCGTCCCGGACGCGTTTACCGTCCATAAGAATTGCTCCCCCGGCCGTGTGTTCAACAGTTCCAGTGGTAGCCATGAGACTGCAAACTAGCCCGTGAAGTCTCACCGCTTCTGACGAAGCGACAATTTGCCGCCTGATGAAAGACTGATTGCGCCGAGACGACCTACACCGAGTACTCTGCCGCAAATTCCGGTTGAATTCCGTTTTCATCCGCAAGCCAGCGCGGCAGAAGTCGGCGCGGAATACGCACGAGACCCGAATTGGGATTTCGTGTCCCGAGTAACAGGTCGAATAACGGGGTTGTCACCCCAAAATTGCGCTGTGGGGAAGAGAAATGGTGCTGTAGGTGGTGTCGCCATAACCACCTACTCACTCGCTTGCGAGGTGGTCGATGATGGATCGAGTCGTGCACCCGGGTGTAGCCGACATGGCCGGCAAAAAAGCCCAGCCCAACCGGCGCCGCCCGGCCGACACCGCCCACCAGCGGGGCGGGCAAAGCCGTGAACACAACGAGGCCAGGAAGCCGGCTGGCCAGAAAATCTCGGTTGAAACCGACGGCCGTGGTACGGAACGGATTGCGATGGTGATCGAGGTGCTCGGTGGCAAAACCGTTACGTGTGGATCGCAACCGAACGTCGTGCATGGTCCAACGATGCATGCCGTACTCGGTGGCTGACCACGCCAGCAGACCTGCACCGAGGCGAAGTGCCGGAGAAATGATCGCCATACTCCACGCTAGAACACAACAGCACCGTGTGGCCATCGCCAGATCGCTGCCCGCAATCGACACGCTAGTCGTTGTCGGATAAACCGGCTCCGGCGCCACTCGCTCGAGAATGCGCGGAGCTGGGAACATAGATCCGTGCCGCCAGAGCCACGAGCACATTCCAGTTCGCTTGGGATACCGCAATCTGCGTCACCCGCGCACCAGACAGCACGGTTTCCGATGCAGCCGCCGTCATACGGACCGACGCCGCACCTCCCCCAATTCGTCCCTCCACACCTGATGGTCCGATCGCCGCTGACCAGTCCGCTGCGGTCAATTCAAAACGAACCCCGAATACCTCAGCAGCCGGGCCACACAGCCCGGCGAACAGCAGCACGTTGTCCTGCACTGCCACCACGTCTCCTTCTTCGGCGATGGCTGTGTCAACCGCCCTGACCACAGCGGCCAAATCTACTCCGGTTTGGATCGCCGCAACGACGGTACCAACGCCGTCCCTACCGTATTCGCACAACCACCGGACCGCCGCGGCCACGTCCGCCGCCGTACCTGGATCGACGCCTGAGCCAATGAGCGCCTTACGACTGGTGGTCTCTATCTCGTTGAAGGAGACGGGCAGCGGGTCCACGGTCACGGCTCAGCCAGAACCGGCAGCCACCAGTCGTCAATCCCGTCAAGGGCGAGTTCGTCGATCAGGGGTGCCCCCTGGAAAAGCGTCACACGCGTCCACCGATCCGATTTCGGATCAAACTTCGATGCGCCAAAAAACGAGAGCTTGCACCGTAGGAGATCGATGGGACGGCAATGAACGCCGATCACGTTGTCCCTGATCTCGGAATACGGATGTCGTGCCACGGTCTGCACCCGCTGGATGGCCATCCGGTGCTGGGGAAAGGCGAGACAAACCTCGCCGGCGAGCGCCGATGGATCGAAACTGCGGAGGTCGGCGGCCAATCGGTTGACCCGTCGCCCAACATCGAGCGGTGTCTCGAGGTGGTCACCGGGTTCTGCGAAGCGGTCACCCAGTCTCGGTTCCTGCTTCTCCTCTGATACATACCAGAACAGGCGGCAGTGTTCCGGCTGATCGAAATCCAAGCCAACAGCCCAACCAAACTCGGCGTCGATAATCGAGAGTAACTCCTCTACCGTCATCCGGGGATCGACCCGTGCGATCTCGACAGCCGACATACAGTTTGCCAGTCCATCCACCAGCTCCGGATAGAGCTCGAGGAGTAGGGCAACGAGAAGCTCGCTGCACTCCACGGACCAACTGCGGGATCGCTCTACCAAACGATCCCAGGGGTGTGACCACGAGATGACCTCATCGGCGACGGCCCGCACCACGAGAAGTTCGTTCCGCAGAGCCTCGATCCTGGCGGCCTGCTCTTGGTCGGCGGTTTCCCATTGGGCAACGTGTTTGGTGGCCCGCTCCAGCAACTGAAAGAAGCGAGCGTGCTGAGAAGTAGCGGCCTCGTCGATTGCTCGAACGCGCGCCAAAGCTGTCTCCCGCGCCAGCATCCAGTTGTTGATCAGAACCGGATGAGTGACGAGAAATGGGGCCATACCCAAACCGGTGGAGTTCCCGATTCCCAAATGACGTTTGAGCCTGAGATCCAGCGAAACTGCCGTCCCTGGTGATCGGCGGGCTGCGATGTGTTCTACGAGGTCGTGGGTGAACGCCCGAACGAGCCAGACGGTCAGCAACTCGACTCCGAATGGTCCGTCCATGATCGGCCGATCAACAACCACAGATCGGTCAGCGATCCCGAATTTGCCGTTTCCATAGACTGCGGTGGTCCGCATCAGGTAACCGATCGAACTGATCAATTCGGGGGCCGGCTGTTGTCCCTTCGCCAGGCGATCGACGACATGATCGAAGAGGCGCACGGATCGGTTGGCCCTGCTCAGCACCAGGTCGGTAACGGCATAACGAGCCGCCTCCTGCCGGGGCACGGCCTTTTCCAGTCGATCGAGCTCGGCATCTGAGGGAACACCGTCGTACAAGACGTAACTGGAGTCCCACGCCTCGGCGATCACGCGGTCGGTGCGCTGCAACGGATCCAGCGGCGTGGAAAACGCCACCAGGCTGTAGGCGCGCGAGGCCACCTCCACGCAATAGACGGCACGACCAAATCCCAGGTCGTCGATTTCCCACCTCACTCGATCCACCCGAGCCCCGTATTCCGCCAAGTCCCGCAGGATCCGGCGCATGAAGCTCAGCCGAGTGGGATAGAAGCTCCCCATTCGTTCGAGTCGCATCACATCAGCTGCTGGCCGCAAGGGCACCAGAGGGTGCAACTGGCCAATTCCGCACACCATGGCGTTGGAAGCTGGCACCGTGGAAGGATCCGTCATCCGTCTCAACTCCCCGGTGGTCCGAAGGAGTGGTCGAAAAAGCGCTGCCAATTCCCCCCCATGATGGCGGCTCGTTCATTTTCGGCGAAGCCCACCTGTGTGAGTCCGTCGGCGATAACCCGGAAACCCAGGTTTGATTGAAACCAGGATGGTTGGGGCGGAAATCCGGGGTTGGCGGGGTTGCCCTCGCCGTAGTCGGTTTGTTTGGTCCACCGACCATTCCGCATCCAGGTGACCACCGAGTCCGGTTGATTCTGGCAAAGATCGCTACCGATTCCCAAATGGTCGACGCCGTAGCGCTCCGCGCTGTCGGCGATCATCTGACAGAAACTTGCGAGAGTGCAATTTGAACCGTCGGCGAGATGGTGGGGATACAGCGAGAAGCCCAGCATCCCTCCAGACGAAGCTAAGGCAGCCAAAACCTCGTGCGGCTTGTTGCGGCGAGCCGGGTGCCACAAGGCCGGGTTGGCGTGGGTGATGGCGATGGGACGTTGCGAATGAGAAATTGCCTCCAATGTTGACCGGTCAGCAGAATGGCTCATGTCAACAACGAGCCCTACCCGATTCATCTCGGCGATCGCCTGCTTACCGAACCGCGTGAGGCCAGGGTCGTTATCCTCATAGCATCCGGTAGCAAGCAGTGACTGGTTGTTGTACGAGAGCTGCATGAACCGCACGCCCAAGGAGTGAACGATTTCGATCAGGCCGATGTCATCCTCGATTGGCGAAGGATTTTGAAAACCGAAGAAGATTGCGGTCCGCCCCTCTTGCTGGGCTCTTCGGACATCGTCACCACCTCGACCAAGGAAAATGAGCTCGGCATGACGCTCGAACCTGACATTCCACTCCTCGAGGCGCAGCACCATCTCCCGGAAGGTCTCGTGATACGCAATGGTCACATGAACAGCGTCCACACCTGCGGCCCTCATCTCCCGAAAGATTTCTTCACTCCAGTTGCTGTACTGGAGCCCGTCGATCGTGGGCGTCGCCATGGCCAGAGCGTAGGCCAACCATCACCAAGGCCGTGAAGCGCATGCTGCTCCGATCGGTAAAGCCCTGGTCAGAGCAACACCGAACGCTTCGAGTGGTAGACCACCACAACTTCCCGATATTCTCGATTCGTGGGGAACAATCCCGTCATCCGTTTTCCGTCGCCAACGGCCGATGCCCCTAGCGATTCTCGCGTCGGAGTTGTTGCGTCGGATCCGCAGCGTCGGATTATCCGCCAACCGATTCCACTACCCCTGCCTCGGTCGCAACGCCCACCCTCCCCAACCAGTCGCCCCAGTCTCGAACAAGCACCAGGCGAGGAAAGCGGTCTCGAGCCTGACGTCCCCTGGCTCCGCACCAGCGGCGAGCTAGCCACTGGACAACCGTGCCGGCGCAGGGCCACTCCAGCATCCCGGGGCGCATTCGAACTCGATGTATCCGCCGACTTCTATGCCACGAAGGCCAACGATCTCCCACCGGCGATTTTTGGTTACTGGCTCCCTCGCTGCTGCCAGACCCCCACCGCGCCGCGCTTGGGAACCACCGAATATGAGGGGCCAGAGGTTTTGGGATACAACGATCTCTCGAAACCTCAGCCGCCGTCGGTCCTGGGGTACTGGCCCTTCGATCGACCCCAGCCTGCTGAGGGTTAAGCCGAAGCCCGTGTCTTGCGCAAGATCGGATCAGCGAGACCCAGGGCCTTGTCGGTGGAACGGAAAACGAAACCGGACACCCCTGGCGTGTCGGAATCCACGAGGTTTCCCATCACCTGAAGCGTGATGTTGGCAATGGCTTGTGTGCCAACGGCCAAGCGCAGTCCAGACCTCAGGATCCACGGGTGGCCGATCAGAAACGAGAAGCGTCGGCCAGTGCGGAGAAACGCGTCGAACCGATCCCCCACCTCCTCGTCGTAGCGTTGCGGAGCGGTGGCTGGATCTTGGACGAACAGATCTGCGGCCAACATGCCTGATTCCAGGCCGTAGTCGATCCCCTCCCCATTCATCGGATTGACCAGGCCGGCAGCGTCACCGATCGCAACCCAACCGTCCCCGTGCCGTTTCTGTGCGCTCATCGGAAGCCGCCAGGCTCGGGGTCGCTCGAGATTCGGGCCCAGCTCCCAGGAATCACGGACCGAATGACGGTAGATCTCCAACAGGGAGTTGAGATTGAGCTTTTTGAATCCCTTCATGGTGCTCAGTGCTCCACACCCGATGTTCACCGTGCCATCGCCGGCAGGGAACATCCAGCCGTAACCAGGGACCGACAGCCCGTTTGCATCTTTCATCGTGAGGCACGCTTCGAGGTGTTCTGAGTCATGCCGTGGCGATTCGGCGTAGGCCCGGATCGCCAAGCCGAACGGCTCGTCTTTCACCCGCTCAGCTCCCAACATGCGAGCCACCGCCCCCGGAGCCCCACAGGCTGCAACCACCAGATCTGCTGTGTATTTCTGGCCACCGGCGTTGACGCCCACGACCCGTCCATTGTCGATCACGGGCAGCGCCTCGGTCTCCCAGATGATTTCGGCCCCTGCGGCTGCAGCCGCGTCGATCAGGGACGCATCCAACCGCCGCCGCGGCCACACCGCTCCATGATCGGGGAACTTGGTCCCGCTGGGCCAGGGAAGCTCGCGCACGGTCGTGTTGGCGATCATCCGGAGCCCGCTGATCCGGTGAGCGTCGGACATGTCAATCTTCAGCTCGTTGAGTGCTGCGACCGCCCGGGGCGTGAGGCCATCACCGCAGACCTTGTCACGGCCGTAGGCCGCTTTGTCGAATACCCGTACTTTCACTCCCTGTCTGGCCGCCTGGATGGCCGCCGCCGCACCGGCCGGTCCGGCACCGATCACGATCATGTCGCTGTGACTCATGCCCATAGAGTGCCGGATCGCTGCCACCGAACCTCAACCAAAGCATGGTGACCCTCGTCGCCTACCGGCACCGGATGAAGGGCTCTATCCACCGCCAGCTGTGCCGATGATGGAAGTATCGACCAAATCATCGCTCCACGCCCCCACCGCTTCCGCCAACTGCGGACCGTGTCCGCGCCACTTCTGGCCATCGGTGTAGTTCTTTTCTTGCTTGCCGGTCCGGCGTTGGCCCATAGCGTTCAGTCAACAGACGACACGCTCGAGCTGACCGTTCTGGAAGCTGCGCTTATCGGATTGGTCGAGGGCGTTACCGAGTACCTTCCGGTGAGTTCAACTGGCCATATTCTGGTGACCAGCGAGCTGCTGGGCCTGAACTCCAGCCAGCAGGCCGAGGATCTCATGGATGCCTATGCCATCTGCGTCCAGGCCGGCGCCATCTTGGCGGTTCTTGTGGTGTACCAGCAACGAATTCGTCAGCTGCTCGACGGGCTCATCGGTCGTTCGGTGGAAGGTCGTCAGATCCTTCTCGCGGTGATTGCGGCATTTATTCCCACCGCGATCATCGGTCAGTTCATCTTTCCGGTGGTTCGCGATCGGTTGTTCGGCGTTGGGCCGATCGCCCTCGCCTGGATTGTGGGGGGCATGGGAATCCTCCACTTGAGCCGTTCCAGATTCTTCGCCCGGCCGGGGAAAGACCTCCACGATCTCACCGTTCAAAACGCCGTGGTGATCGGCCTGCTCCAAACGCTCGCCATGTGGCCCGGGGTGAGTAGGAGTCTGATCACGATTATCGCCGGCGTGCTCGTTGGTCTCACCTTGCGCGCTGCGGTCGAATTCAGCTTCTTGCTCGGCCTGATCACGCTCACCGCCGCCACGGCGTACGCCGGACTCGAGGATGGGTCGGCGATGATCGACGCATTCGGCTGGTTTACGCCCGCCGTTGGACTTGTCGTTGCGTTCGTTTCCGCCGTCGCCGCCGTGCGCTGGATGGTCAGTTACCTGAACACCAAAGGCTTTGAGATCTTCGGCTGGTATCGGGTAGCAGTCGGCCTAATCGCACTGGCCTTCATCGGCGCAGGCGCTCTACCGTTCTCCAGCTGATCGCGTCTGCCACCGCCTCAGGCCGTGTTCAGGCGACGAAATCCTTCGGCCATACGGCCCCGGCCCAGCCCGCCTTCCATCGCAACCCGTTCACCCCAGCTCCGAATCATTGCCGGCAAGCCCTCGGAGTCTTGCATCTGGCTCTCGTGGCACAACAATGCTTCGATCTTTCGATCAAACATGGGCGTGATGTCTACGTAATGATTGCAGTCAGGCCCACCAATCAACCAGGTCTCGGGCACCGAGTGCGGCTGAAGTCCTTCCTCACTCAACAAACCAATGTGGGCGAATTCGTTGCGGGAATCAGGATAGATCGCAGCCAGTGTGGCTTCGCCGGCGGCGAGGTGATCGGGGTGACTGCTGTACAGACGATCCAGGTTGCGGATCGGTGACTGGGTGAGAATGCGATCGGGTTTCACTTGTCTGATGACACGGCTGATCGCCTTGCGGAGTTCGAGGTCCGCTACTACTGCGCCGTCTGGAAAGCCGAGGAAATGCAGCTCGGTAACACCCAGGACCTTGGCGGCGCGGGTTTGTTCCTCCCGCCGGATCTCTGCCATCCGCTCCCGCGAAATCGTGTTGTCAAAGCCGCCGGCCTGGCCGTCGGTGACGAGGCAGTACACCACCCGGTGCCCCTCGTCGGTGAGCGTGGCAGTTGTGCCGGCGCAGCCGAAGTCAAGATCATCCGGATGGGCGGCAATATTGAGAATGGTGAGAGGGCTGTTCACCTACTCAACGATAGAGGTCTGACGCCGGGCCGCGAGCAGTCAACGCGAGGCGGCGCCTCAAGAGCTGCTTGGATAGAGCAATGCCTGCGAACCGAACGCCCGATCCACCGCCAGCCCAACCGGACGACAAGGACTGGACTTGGGTCTTGGAGCGCCCCTGCCCAGATTGCGGAGCCGACGTTGGGGAGCTCTCGATGGACGCAGTGGCAAATCTGAACCAAAAGTGCGCTGCTGATTTTGCCGAAATTCTGCGCCGAGACAGCGAATGGGTCCACGCTCGGCCGACTCCCAGCACGTGGAGCCCACTGGAATATGCCTGCCATGTTCGCGATGTCTTCACCCTTTTTTCCCAACGGCTCGAACTCATGCTCAACACCGACGATCCCCTGTTCGCCAACTGGGATCCCAACGTGACCGCCCTGGAGAGCAACTACCACCTGACCGACCCCGACCAGGTCGCCGCCGAGATCCTCGAGGCCGGGAATGACATCGCAGCAAAGTTCGCAGCGCTTGAGCCTGACCAGTGGGAGAGGCCTGGCCGCCGCTCCGACGGAGCCTCCTTCAGTGTGCTGACCTTCGCCCGCTACGAGGTTCACGATCCGCTCCACCACCTATGGGATGTGACCGGCGAATCGATGGCGGGAACGTTCAGCTGATCGAGCCGGATGGAGTACGGGCACCCGCACCGGCTAGGTCCGAAACATGAGGCTGATTCGAGGCTCGGCTCGGGCAACCTTGGGGACGCCGTGCTGGTGAGTCGCTTGGAAGGTCCCGCCCATGACCAATAGATCTCCATGACCCAAGCCAAAGGTGAGAGCGGAACCACCGTGATCGGGTCGGATCTTGAACGGACGGCGCCCGCCCAGTGAGACGATCGCTACCACGGTGTCGCCCGGCAGACGCACTCGATCTCGGTGAATCGCCACGCTGTCGCGTCCGTGCCGGTAGTGGTTGGCTGTGATCGATGGGAAGGCCCTGCCGTAACACTGTTCGAACAGCGATCGGAGTTGGCCGAGTTCCGGAACGATCGCCGCTGGTTCCTTCGCCCGCCAGACCAGTCTCGGAACGTCCACGATCCGGCCGTACATGGTCCGCTGGTCTGCTTCCCACTGAGCGTTTTCCTCGACTCGCTGGAACCAAGCGTCGGCCCCTGGCAACCAGTGGGAGCAATGATCCACCCACGCCCCGGCGCCCAGATCGGTTCGTTCAACCTCGCCAAAGATCGTGGGAACACGAGGTGCACCGGCCGAGAGGAATCCCAGCTGTAGTGCTGCGGCAACGGAGTCAGAACCCATGACACCAGTATACGAACAAACGTTCGTTGTAGCATCTGAACGCCCCCTGGAGTCCGAAGGCAGAGCCAGCGTGGCACCTGAACGCCCCCCGGAGGGTATTAGAGCCGGGCCTTCTTGATGAAGGACTGCGTCAGAACATGGCGGGGATTGCCGAGGACCTGGGCTACCGGCCCGTCCTCGATGGTCCGGCCATCATGAAGGAAGACCAACCGGTCAGCTGCGGCTCGGGCGAAACCCATGTCGTGGGTGACGATGAGGACGGTGACGTCGGTAGCGGCGATTTCGGCAACCAACTCCATGATCCCCCGCGTGAGTTCGGGATCCACCGACGCCGTTGGTTCATCGAGCAGCAGGAGTTCAGGATCCGTGCACAACGCTCGAGCGATAGCCACCCGCTGCTGCTCACCGCCAGACAACTGGCTAGGGTGTTTACCGGCATGGCGCGCCATCCCCACCCGCTCCAAAGCGGCCATCGACCGTTCCTCCGCCTCGGCCTTGCTGCGGTGTTTCACCAATCGTTGGGCGATTGAGACATTTTGTTCCACTGTCAACAGTGGGAAGAGGTTGAAGCTTTGGAACACCATGCCGCAGCGCAGCCGGACCGCGTGGCGTACATCGTTGTGATCTTCCACCGTGATGCCCAGCACCTCAAGATCTCCGGCCGTGATCGACTCGAGCCCGTTGATACAGCGAAGCAGCGTGGACTTGCCCGATCCGCTGGCGCCGATGATGACCACTACCTCGCCGTACTCAACATGGAGGGATGCATCGGACACCGCGGGGTAGGGACCGTAGTATTTGCAGACGCCGCTGGCCCGAACTGCGACGGGCGGGAGAATCGGCGCCACAGGCTCCAGCAGGATGGGTTGCTCTACCTCTGCTTGAAGAATGGGGAGATTCGCACGCCTGTCAGCGCTCATAGGCCTACAGTACGCCGAAATCCGGTGCACCGTTCAGGCGGCGGAATTTCAGACCTGGTTTGGAACCAGTAACGACTGCACGAAATGATCACGCAGCTCATTCACCTCAACCAGCAACTCGGCAAGGTACCGAGTGGGTTCGATGAACTGCACTGCTCTGAAGCGGCCCGCGCCAACATGGTGCTGGACGCGCCAAGCTGACTGGGTCTTGGTGTATCGAAACCGGACGAGCGACTCGACGATGTCGGCGTGCCGCTCCACCAATTCGATCGTGGAAGGGCCCTCAACGAGGTCAAAAACGAAGTCGTCCAAATCCAGATTTCGACGCTCGGCGTTCATACCATTCACCCAACGTCGAGCACGAAGACGATCGATTTCTGGAACCATATTGTGCTCCTTTCGCTTAAACCTCATCTAAAGATAGAGGACGGAGGTCACCTCCCGCGCGATACCTCCTGGTTTCCTGGCTGGTGCGCACTACCTTGTACCTATGAGCGACCAGCCACGTTCGGTCAACGTCCATCATTCGATCAACTACATCGAGCTGCCCGCCACCGACCTCTCTGCGACCAAGGACTTCTTCCGAGCCGTATTCGGATGGGAATTCCAGGACTGGGGTCCGGCCTACATCAGCTTCAGCGGCGCAGGAGTGGACGGTGGCTTCGAGCTCTCCCCTCCCACACCCTCACCCTCGGCACCACAAAGGGGCGTGCTCGTTGTGCTCTACTCCGACAACCTCCCCGCCACACTTGAATCGGTGGGTCACGCCGGAGGAGAGATCATCCGGCCAACGTATGAGTTCCCGGGCGGGCGACGGTTTCACTTTCTCGATCCCAATGGAAACGAATTGGCCGTCTGGTCCCCCTAGGGAAGGTTTCAGGCCACGATGTCCACTGGCGCGGCTGCCGTCCCGGAACCCGATTGGTGTGGTCAACTGTTCGGATGCGTTCCGACAGCCTCGTTGTCGCGTTCCTGACAGCGGCGGTCCTCTGGTCCTCGGCCTGTGGCAGCGGCGCCGACGTCAGCGCCCCGCCAGATTCTCGACCACCGACCGCTACTGTCAACGCCGTCGATCACGAGGTAACCACTGCTCCGTCGCCCACCGCCACGTCCGCTGCCACGACAGCCGCCGCCACCGTCACCCCTGAGGACCTCGCCGACCCCACATCACCGAGCGAGTTCGCCGCCGAGATCAGCAAAGCCGAGCGGGCGATACGGGACACTTCGCTCGATCCGTCCGTCGTAAACCAGTGGGGCCGACGCCAGCAGCGCCTTTACCGGCTACTGGCCATGAACGAGTCATGGGCCCCCGAGGCACTGCCGCTCGTGGATCACGAGATTCGCTTCGCAGTGGAGCACAACTGGCTGGCCCGGCAGGAGCTGTCCAGTCTGGTCACGAGCGGCAGGCTCAGCACCGTGCTCCCAGCATGGCGGGTGCGAGAACCACTGCCGGTCCCCGAATTGCTCGGCTACTACGAGGAATCGGAGGCCAACAGCGGGATCGAGTGGGAGTACCTTGCCGCCATCAACCTGATAGAGACCAGGATGGGGCGAATCCAAGGTCTGTCAACGGCCGGTGCCACCGGACCAATGCAGTTCCTGCCCTCCACCTGGGCGGAATGCTGTGAGGGAGACCCCACGGTGGACCGGGATGCGATCATCGGTGCTGGTGTCTATTTGCGGGCCAGGGGCGGGCCCCAAGACATGGAGCGGGCGCTCTTCGGGTACAACAACTCTGACTACTACGTAGCTGCGGTCTCTGCCTACGTTGCGGTGTTGCGAGCTGATCCCAACGCACTGGCGGGCTACCACGCTTGGGAAGTGTATTTCCGAGCCGAGCCGGGCCTGGTGAGAATCCCGGCCGGTTACGAGGAGCCGGAACCGGTGGATGCGGTGGACTGGATCGCCGCCAACCCCCAGCACTTGTTGGGTTGACCGAGCAGAGACGACGATGAGCGAAAACTGAAGAAGTCGCACAGCGTTTGCCGTGCGACTTCAATTTGGCGGCAGCTACTCGGGAGAACCGAGTAGTTGGCCAAAGTTTTCTGCTCGGGGCCTTAGCGGGTAGGAACCCCGAGCGATAGACAGTGCTTAGACCTTGGCGAGTGCCTTGACCAGTTCACCCTTGCTCATGGTGGCCCGGCCGTCGAGGTCGACGTCCTTGGCCATTTCGTAGAGCTCAGCCTTGGTCTTGCTGGCAAGATCGGCTTTGGCAGCCTTGGTTTCGGAAGCCTTCACCTTTGCGGTGGTGGCCTTGACGGTCTCTACGACGTCTTCCTCGGCATTGTCGAGGGCGATTCCGAACTGGCCGGCTACCTGCTTCACGCCCTTGCTGGCAAAGGCCACGGTGTCTTCAGCAAACTTCTGGGCGGTATCGAATGCCGGAACGAAGTCCGAGGTGGCTTTCTGAGCTGTTGAGACGAAGGTCTTGTACGTCTTGGTGGCGGTATCGGAGACGTTGCCGAAGGCGTCGACCATGTTGGTAGCGGCTCGTTCGGTGCTTCCCCAGAGACGCTCGCCGGCGGCACGGTTGAGGCGAAGAACGGCCTTGGGCATTGCGGGAAGTTCGTTTTCCAGTTTGTCGAGGCGGGTGTTGATCGACTCGATGCTCTCGTTGATGGTGGTGCTGATTTCCATGGGGTGGCTCCTTGGCCTTGTGCTAACTACTTGCTAGCTAAAGTATATACCCCCTGCTTGCAACTGTTAACCCCCAATGTGGTGACGTTCGTTACACGACGTGTTCCTCACAGCGGGTCGAGATCGCCGAAATCAAGATCGATCAACGGTGGACCATCGGGCGTCTGCGCCACAGCTTCGGGCACCTCGCTGGGAACATCATCCATCCCCAAAGCCTGGCCCAACCCGAGCATGGCCGCCATGAGAATCGAGCCCTTGTGGCGCGGAATCCCGCTAGCGGTGGGCAGGAGCGGCTCAGTGCGCGTAGCGTCTCCCTCGTCCTCCGCCTCCCAGCTGAACCCCGACATGAGGTCAAGCCTAGATTGCATCGTCGGCGGAGTTCCGCCGCCATCAGCGGACGCTCGATGTTTTCTCTCATCCTGAAAGGATCCGGGCGCATCCGGACACAAGACTAAATGCATGGCTTCCTCCGACCCATTCGATGCGTTGTTCAATAGCACCTACCCCCAAGTGGTGGCCTACGCCCGACGTCGGACCGCCAATGCTCAAGACGCCGATGACGTGGTTGCCGAGATCTATGCCACCGCCTGGCGGCGCCGTGATCAGCTCAACAGCATTCAGACTCCGTTGGCCTGGTTGTACGGCATAGGCCTGAACGTAGTGCGTAACCTTCGCCGGGGGGATCGGCGGCACCTCCGGCTTGTTGGTGCCGCCCAATCCCAGGCTGCGGCGGCCACCCACGCTTCAGATCCTGCCGATGCCATCCAAATCCGTGACGCCCTCGCCACCATCCCCGACGATGATGCGGAGCTCCTACGCCTCGTTGCGTGGGAGGGGCTCTCCCATAGCGAAGCCGGAGACGTACTCGGATGTTCGGCCAATGCCATAGGAATTCGACTCCACCGGGCGCGTCAACGACTCGACGCCGCCCTCTCCCCCACCTCCAATCCTCCCCACCAGAACAAAGCGAGCAACCAATGACCTCCTCCCCGGATCCTTCCTCAGTCGATCTCAGCGATCTCCGCGCGGCAGACCCGGTTCGCATGGCTGATCTACCTCGAGCCTCCGACCCCGATGCAGTTGCATTGCTCCAGCGGGTGTCGGCTATTTCTTCCCCCACCCCGGCCCAAGCCCGCCGCGGCCTCCGCAACCGATTCGTCCCTCTTGGTGCGGTGGCCGCGGCGTTCCTGGTAGTAGTAGTCGGGTTCACCGTCTTCAGTCCCTCCAATACAGAAACAGCGCTGGCCACAGTGAAGACCGCGGCGCAGGAAGTTGCTGCTGCCGATTCGGGCCGGGCCACCACCGGTTTCGAGGTCGACGGTGTCAGCAATGGTGTGTCAGACCGCGCCGCTGGTACGGCCGTTCTCACCTTCAACGGCAACAATTTTGCAGTCACGCTCGATCTCGACGATCTTCCCCAAGAGCTCAAGGACCAGAGCGATGGCATGGGTGATCTTCTGAGCGAGGTGGAGACCCGATTCGTGGACGGAGTGATCTATGGCCGGGGCGGACCGGTCGATGATTGGATTGCGGTCGAACTGCCCTCAGTCTTCATAGACCAGATCCGCGAAACCGCCGATCCCCGTTCAGTTCTCGAGACAGTACAAACGCTCGTGGAAACCGAAGAGGTAGGAGCCACCACCATCGAGGGCGTCGAGGTCACGCACTACCAGAGCATCGTGGATCTCGACGAGAAGTCGCTCGCAGAATCCGGATGGCTTGCCGGGGTCGACTCGCAGATCGATGTAGACACCGACGGGACCCTTACGGTGGATCTCTTCGTTACGGGTGCCGGCCAGCTCATCAAGATCGACGTATTCGGAACTTTGGCTGCAACCGAGGCGACCGACAGCATGACGGCAACCTTCTCGATCTCCACGCTCTTCACAGACCTGAATGCCGTCGCTCCCATCACCGCCCCCGAAGGCGTGGTGCCTACTCCGTTCCTAGCTGGCGAACTTTTCGAAGAACCGGGCAGCTAGCAAACAACGCTCTGCACCCTGCTCCCTCACCTGCGCTTCGATCTGGCACCATGGTCACCCTATGGTGTTGACGAGACGGGCAGCCGCCGCTGCCGCGATCGGCCTGATAGTGGCCGCGTGCGGAACCGGCGACCCGCTTCCACAGATCGAAGCCGGCGGCGACCCTTCATCCACAACGGCGACAACCACGGTCACCACAGCAGAGCAAACGACCTCGTCAGTAGCCGGCGCTCCCCCTTCTACAACAACGGCACCGACTCTCACCACCGGGACTCCAGTCGCCGCCGATGCCCCCAATCCCTTCCCCGACCTCATCGCTACCGATGTCGCCACCGGCCAAAGTGTGAGCCTTCGCAGCCTCGGCGAGACCGGAACCCCGGCAGTGCTTTGGTTCTGGTATCCGCATTGACCGGGCTGTCGGGCCGAAGCGCCCGTCGTTGAGCAGTTCGCTCAGCAGAATCCCGAAATCAAGATCGTTGGGATCGGTGGTCTTGACTCCCTGTCCCTAGCGGAAGACTTCAGGTCCAGCACCGGTGCCAATTTCCAGCTCCTCTGGGACGGTGAGTTCAATATCTGGCGTCACTTCGGAGTTAGTCGCCAACACACGGTCCTCGTCTTCAATGGGGCGGGCGAACCGGTGGACAGCTTCAACCGCTGGGACGGCGACCGAGTTCTGGCCGCACTCTGAGCCGGAGTTCGGCACGTCGGACCGGCAGTCAATTCCAATCGAGCGGACCGATGTGGTTGGGTCCGGCACCGAGGAGCTCCGCTATCTGATCCTCGGATACTAGTTCTCCACCCCATGCGTCCATTCCCACATTTATCTGCCGGTCGTTCTGGCGCCAGACCTCGTGAACATGGCCGTGCAACAGCCATCCGCCACGGTCGAGGGGACGGTGCTCGGTGAAGCGATCCGCATCGTGCGAATCACCCAAATAGGGAAAATGCGAGCATTCGACCGACCTCCCGCCAATCTCGAGAGTGCTGGTCTCGCCCGGGAGAACCGTCATACCGGTAGAGACATAGAGGTCAAGGTGCCGGGCTCGCGTCTTGTGAGACCGACCCACCCAAGGTGCATCGTGATTCCCGCACAACAGCGTGATTCTGCCGTTCAGTTGACCAGCGAGCGGAACGGTGTCTCGAAGGTGTCCCATCGCCAAATCACCCAAAATCCATACCTCATCGCCAGGATCCACCGTTTTATTCCAGAGCGAGATGATTGCGTCGTTCATCTGCGCAGCATCATCAAAGGGACGGTTGCAGTAGCGAATGATGTTGCTATGACCAAGGTGAAGGTCAGAAGTAAACCATCGCATCGTTCCAGTATCGGCGCCGAGTGGCTCCATTGTTACTCACACCACTGGCAAACCCCTAGCTGGCCTCTGACGAGCCCTGCCGATAGGGCTCGTACGTTGCTATGCGGCGACGCGAGCGAGTCTATGAGAGAGTGAGGATGTGTCGGATCACAGCTTCTTCCCCTACAAGCTCGATAAACGCTGGTTTGCCCTGTTCGCGACGCTCCGCGTGGATGACAGCGATGGTGTCCACCTCACGGAGGACGGGATGATGCTGGCAACGTTCGGTCGCGTAAAAGTGGAGACGCCACTCACCAACATTGTCCACACGGTCGTGACAGGCCCCCATCGCTGGTACACCGCAGTTGGACTCCGACTCAGCTTCTCCGACGACGGCCTCACCTTCGGCACCAACCATCAACGCGGCCTCTGTATCGAGTTCAAGGAGAGGATCCCGAAGGTCATCGGGTTGCGAGATCACTCCGCCCTCTGGGTGAGCGTGGCTGACCCCGAGGGGTTGGCTGCGGCGATAGGTCGGTGACCCTCGAAGCCCAGATCGCCTGCGAGATGCACCAAGATGCCGTAAGCTGAAGGTGAGCTACCGACGTTCCCAGTCTCGTCCACCGCCCACGGTGGTCATCGAAACAGGGCCCGTTCAGCCCAACCGTCATCTCGACGGGTCGCATAACGAAAGTCTCCGGGGACGACATGACAGAACTCAGCAACATTCCAGACTGGCTGGACATGGAAGCCAAAGCCGGTGCCTGCGCAGTCTATGACGATGAGGGCAACCGCTGGAATCTGGCGCAGAGGAAATACACCGATGTGCGTAGTTGCCTACTGCGCAAACGAAAAACTGATCACATGCTCCTTGACAAGGAGACGCCCGGCGTGAACAAGACGTGGACGGGGACACGCAAAGGGGCCTACGTCACGGCGACCGGCGAAAACCCGGTGGCCATTGGGATTGCGTGGATCAAGGAAGAGGCCTATGCGGTCAACATGGGCACTCCCGCCGAGACCGGCGTGAGTTCTCATTCGCCTTGGGATGCCATTCAAGAAG
This sequence comes from Acidimicrobiales bacterium, assembly GCA_013003535.1. Lineage (GTDB taxonomy): Bacteria > Actinomycetota > Acidimicrobiia > Acidimicrobiales > SZUA-35 > JABDIY01. Next base: position 130,384 of record JABDIY010000028.1, read on the forward strand.
TAATCGACGAAGCAGCCAAGTCCAAGGCCAACATGGTGAAACTCACCGACCTCTACACCTAACCTCTGGCCAAGTGGCTGCGTGAAGGTTCGAAACGCGACTGGTGCGGCTGCCTCCGAGGCCAGACGCGACGCCATTACGCCCAGCATGGCCGGCACTTTGCCTCGAATAGGTAGATCGGCGAGGCTGAAGGGATGGAACTGCACCCTGACGTCGAACACCTCGCCATGTTGTTGGGAACCTGGCGCGGGAAAGGTTCGGGGCACTATCCCACAATCGAAGATTTCGAATACTTCGAGGAAGTGACGTTCGGGCACGTCGGCAAGCCGTTCATCGCGTACAGCCAGAAGACTCGAGACGCTGCGACCGAACTGCCCCTCCACTCTGAAGCCGGCTACTTTCGACCGGTTGGAACCACGGCGGTTGAACTGGTCCTGGTGCAACCCAGCGGCATCGTAGAGATCCACGACGGAATTCTCGACGGGACCACCCTTCGGATGGAGTCAACGGCAGTGCTCACCACGCCAACAGCCAAATCGGTGACAACCGTGCACCGAATGATTGCGGTGGGTGAGTCAACGCTCAGCTACGACGTTCACATGGCTGCGGTAGGACTGCCGCTGCAACACCACTTATCCGCCGAACTGCATCGGCAATAGAGTTGCTCCCATGACGATCACAATCATCAATGGTGGGACTCAAGGATTGGGTGAAGCGGTAGGTCGGGCGCTGGTAGCCAAGGGCGCCACCGGGCTTGTACTCGCCGGCCGATCCCGAGACCGTGGCGAAGCGCTCGCCACCGAACTCACCCAACTCGGCACGCCATCCATTTTCGTCGAAGCCGACATGAATCGAATTACCGCCCCACAGACGATCGTCGACGCCTGTGACAAGCGTTTCGGCACGGTGAACGGCCTGGTCAACGTGGCTGCGATCACAACGCGAGCCAATCTCCTCGCCGATACTCCGGAACACTTCGACCGGCAGATGGCCGTAAATGCCAAGGCCCCATACTTCTTGATCCAAGCGACCGTTCGACTCATGCTCCGCGAGGGCGCAACGGGTTCAATAGTGAACGTTGGTTCCGTGGCCAGCCACGGCGGTGCCGCCAAGCTCACGTCCTATGCCATGAGCAAGGGAGCATTGACCGTTATGACGAAAAACCTGGCGTATGGCCTGATGCGCCACAAAATTCGAGTCAACCAGGTCAACCCTGGGTGGATGGATACCGAATCCGAGCATTGGATCCAGATGAATGAGGACGGTGCACCCGAGGATTGGTTGGTTGCGGCCGAGCGTTCCCGACCGATGGGGCGGCTCGTGAAGCCCTGGGAGGTTGCGAACGTGATCGCGTTCTGCCTATCGCCCGACTCGGGCATGATGACCGGAAATTGCATCGACGTGGATCAGTCCGTTCACGGGGCTGGCGATCCCCACGTTCCAGGCGTCGAAGACACCATCCCGATCTAACCGCCGTCAGCGAGGGCAGCCAGCACTGTGTCCACCAACTCAGGTACGGGCCGATCTGCGTCAAGCGTGAGCTGCGCAGTGCTTTCGTAAAGAGGAAGTCGGCGTTCCCGCATCACCACCAACTCCTCTCGGCTGGTCGATCGCCGGTGATCCTCCGCTGAGAACCGCTCGAGCATCAGACCGACGTCCACGTCGAGAAAGACCACGAAGGCCCGCTGGGCCAATGCGTTCCTGCACTCGATGCTCTCGATGACTGAGCCAGCTGCAGTGATGACGCGTGGGATTTCGCTGAGCAGGGAGCTCAGTAGTGAATCCGCCTCCATGGAATGCAGTACCGCCAAGCCGTGCTTGTCGGCGATGTCACGGCCGGTCGAACCGGTCCGCCGCTCGAGGTCTGCATCGGAGTCGTCGAACGGCCAACCCAGAATCTCGGCAAGCTCCAAGCCAACCGCGGTCTTTCCCGACCCCATCATGCCCGTCATAACGATGTGGTTTTCTTGTGGTGTGGACAACCGAAATCCTCCTGCCTCTCCAACGTTAGACCGACTGCGGCCCGATCAACGACTAGTCCAAGAACCGCTAGGACCATCGGGACCAGTCGGACTAACCTTTCCGGGGTGGCGCTCCACTACCTGGCCGAGACCGCCTTTGAAGACTTGCTCTTCGTTTGGCGGCGACACGACGATCTACAGAACAACTCGAATGTCGCGCTACCGGTGTTAACTGCCAGCCGCCGAGACCTGGAACAGTCCCGACAGCGCATGCGTCGACTTCGCCTAGCGCTCTATCCATCGAGAACCGAACAAGAGACCGAACTTCTCGCCGTTCTTTGCCCAACGATCGACGAAATCGTTCATCTGGGCTGGGCCCACCAAACGCCGCTCTTTCCCGGCACAATGACCTGCCCGTGCGGCGAGCGGATCCCGATCCCTTAGGTGGACAGGTTAAGCCGCGATCTACGGCACCTGCACGAAGTGATAATCGGCGTTGCATTCGCCTTGCAATGTGTCCACTGTGTAACTGTGCGGGTACAGGCGCAGGTATACGCAATGTTGACGACTGAAACTGTTGGCCGGATAGCTCGCAATGAAGGTGTCGCCGGCCCGCAGGACCATGAGATCAGTGCCAACAACATCCGGCATCTCAACGGCACCAATAGTGACCGTCGGGCCCTTTTCGCTTTGCGGCTGAAGCAAATCCTCTGTTTCGCTGGCCTCCGCAGCCAGCCATCGCTCAAGAACCACGTCATACACGCCGGACTCACCAACGCTCGATGCCTGCTCGAGGGCCCGGTCGATACTGTCGTCCTGCTCGAGATCGATCCAGTTCCTGACGAGAGGGAGACCGATGGCCACCAAGGTGGACGCGATCACTATTGCCCCGGTCACTCCGATGGCCGATCGCATCCATAGCCACGTATTTCCGTCAGTTGTAGGGGAGGGCGAGGCCGACTGTTCTTGAACACCCGTTGCCATTTCGTTCTTTCTTGAAGGGTCGGACTCCATGTCCGATTTCACTATCTTTGCCCATCTCGGCGATTCTGTCTTGAGCATTTGACAATATTCTCATGACATATTTCGAGTTCTGCAGTCAATCAGGCCCGCCATGCGGGAATGAATGACTGCAGGTCGCTACGAGAGGCCTCGCCTCACTGCGCTAGCGGCTACCGGCCGTTGGTGGAGAAGTGCCACGGTTCGGTGGGAAGGTTGTAGAGGCCGTAGGAGGCAGCATTTGCTGCGAGCCAGTCCCAGCCGGGCCCTGACCGCCGTTTGATGATCGAGCCGTTGTAGGTGAAGTCGATCGCTTTTCCCTGTTCGTGCATGGAACTCCCGGGACGAGCCGTTGGTGGCCGACACTTCGATGGCGACATCTCATAGATCGCATAGTCAGAAGTGCCGCAGTGTTTACGTCGTAGCCGTATCTGAGCCTCGGAATCGCGATAACCACCACCCCCGAGGTTGATGCCATCGGCGTGGGCTGCCTCGAACAGGGCAGTGACATCGGCCGCGATTGATACATGCACCATCACGCCGAATCCGGCGTGCACGATATCGCCGGCTCCCACCAAGACCGGCCGAGAGCCGGGCAGTCCGTTGGCGCCGGAGAGCAAATCGACCAAGAGCGCCTCCGCGGCGGACAGCCGGGTGCTGACAGATGCATCCAGTTCGGCCAGCGATTGCCGTTCGGCCAGCAGGTGATCGAGTCGCTCCTCAGCGGCCGCCAGCACAACAGCATGTTCCTCCGATGCTCCTTGGAGCGTGGCGAGGTCAGCTTCGGCCCTCCGTCGAGTGGAGTCGGCAAGCTGTGATGCAGCGAGCAACGCCTGCTGACCCACCACAAGCTGCTCGCGGGCGTGATCGAGACTGTCCCGCAGGTCATCGTTTGAACCCAACACATAACGAGACAACGAGTCCTGTCTTACTGCCGTAGTGGGATCACCACTTCCAAGCAGCGACGCTCCGCCCCGCTCATCGAGAAATGAGCGCACGGCCTCGTTCTTGATCTGGACACCCAGCCTGTCGATCTCGTCCGTGATGGCGTCAACCTGGGCCTGGGCTTCATTGAGACCGTTCCGGGCTGAAGTAGCCTCCTGCCTAGATGTGGCAACTACGAGCTCCTGGCTGTTGATCCAGCCCCGCAGCACCGATAGCGCATCGTTGAGTTCATCGATCTCAACGTTGGTGGCATCAATCGCTTTGGCTGCGGCGATCCTCTCCGCCTGAATCCGCCGTTTCTCGGCACGCAGATCCTCCACCGAGGTGGGGTCCGAATCGGTCTGGGCCGGCACTGACGCCGGGATGAGGAGGAACACTGCAACCAGCGCCACGCCCACACGCCCCAGTATCGGCTGCCAACATCGCAAATCTCGGCCCCCCGACCACGAACGACGAAGTGTAGAAACACCTGTGTGGCAGACTCCTCCGTCGTCGCCGGACGACTCTGCCCCCCTGTAGGTTGGCGCGCTGTGGCCTCGCCGTCAAACGAATCACATGCGACTTCACAGTTTGGCCGGGCTCCAAACCAGAAGATCACCCCGATCCGCAGGCTGATCTAAGCTGTGCGAACCCATCTATGACCGTCACACGCACCCAAACAGCGGCACCAAACCCCGTCTACCACTCGACCCTCCGGGACCACCTGAAGGCCACCGAGCCAGAACTGTGGAACTGGTTCTCCCAGACCCATGCCCAATCCGATGAAAGCTCCGACGACACAGAACTAGAGATCCTGAAATCGGCCTACCGCATCGAGGATCATGATGGTCTCACGCTCGCCGCAGACGCCACGATCATCGGCGGTCGCCTCGGCCTCGATCATCCCGTCACGTGTTATCAGGCCCTCAACACCGATCAAAGCAATGCGTCGGTGCACATATTGGGTGACAAGACGAACGGTTTTCACACCCACATAGTCTTCAGCGGCGAGGTGCTGTCACTACTCACTCCCGCCGAGCTGAGGGCGGTGCTGGCCCACGAACTGGCTCACGTGGCATTACTACTTCAAGACGATGGAGATTTCAGAATTCTGGCGGCACTGGTTGAGAGGCTCGCGGCCAACAGCGCTGCCCATGAGGCACTTGATGAAACCGCTCGCCGTCTTCGGCTTCACACCGAAGTCCATGCCGATGCGATCTCAATCACTGCTACCGGTGAACGGGATGATCTCATCGCCGCCCTGGTCAAAACTCAGAGTGGACTGAAAAACGTCGACCCTCGCGCCTACCTTCGCCAAGCCGAGCAGATCCTCGCGTCCGACAATTCCGCCACCGCAGCCTGGACCCACCCCGAACTCCACATCCGGGTTGCGTGTCTCGCCGCCAACACTGGAGCGACCGGTCCCAACCCAACCGTGGTTGCCGGGTTGATAGAAGGGCCCGACGATCTTGATCGGTTGGATCTGCTGGGACAACTGCGACTCCAGGATCTCACCTCGTCCGTGCTCACCGGCGGAGTCGAGGCCGTTGGCGACTGGACCCGGTACAACAGCTATTTACGGAGCTTCGTTGGCAACGCCGGCGTCTTCGAGCTGCTGGCCAGCATGGGTCAAGGAACGGCCCCTCTGGCAAAGCCCAACCCCAATCGTAGTTTCCGTCCCGAGAATGACGCCTTGGTAAACGCCCAACCATCAGTCCGCAATTTCGCCGCTGCGCTTCTCGCGGATCTCGCCATGACCAATGATGAGGACGCCGACAACGTTGGCCCGATGTGGATCTTGTCCAAAGAGGCCGAACGGATCGGAGTTGCCACCGAGTTCGATCGCATACTTTCCAAGGCCACGGGCCAGACCCTCAGCTCGGTCCGGCGACTCAGAAAATGACCTTCGCTACGTTGCTCAGTGAGGCCGACGCCCAACAAGCGCTACCGAGCGCTGGCGACGTGCTGGCGGTTGGCCTCCCGTTGCTCCGACAGCTCGCCCAACTTCATGCCGGCGGAATGGTCACCCGGATGGGTGGCCTGGATCACATCACCTATATCGACGGCGAACTCGGCTTCGACCCCGAAATCGTGCAGCGTCCCAGCTCACCAAACCGCATGGTTGACCTTACGAATTCTCCCAACAGCCGTGCGGCATTAGAGATTGCCGGGAGGGTGGCCATCGACCTCGACGATGGCTATTCGCACAACATCTCCACCCTCGACGTACTCACCGAAAGCGACGCCCTGCCAACCCGTCCGGTGTTGGTCAATGGCTATCAAGCTTGGGAGCAACGGTTGGATCACCACGACCAACTCACCGATATTCACCTTGCCGGACTGCTTCTCACCAGCTACGCAACTGGGCTCGATCTGGATCTGCCCACCGACATTACCGAATTGGCCAGCAATCGCCGCCACCTACTCCGACTCAACCCCGGACTTCATCCCGTTGTGGCTGGCGTGCTGAGCGAGATGATCGAGCCAAATCGCAATCGTCGGCCTCCGGAGTTGGTGAGCTTGATCTCCCGGCTGGAAAACCATCGAGCACTGGCCGCCGATCTCAACCTCGACGATGCCTACCGCCTCGCGGCGGCCAGCCCCGGAACAAGTTGGCAATCCGCCGTACTGAGCACCTTGCGGGACCGAGTGTTCGATCTGACACGTCGCAACCGCGCCATCTACTTCCGACCCACGGCAGCGTCGGTTGGCTTAACCGAGGCATCGGTACCCATGATGCTGAACGTAGACCGAATCAAACCCGCCGATCTCCTGACGTGGAACGACGCGAATGCAAAGCAACTTACCGGTGGCGTACCGCGCAATCTGGGCAAATGGTGTCGCTTCGAAGAATCGCCACACGTCGCCCCGTCGCTCGACAAATTGATTAGCGCCGACCGTAGGAGCAAGGCCGAGTACGGCTTCGGACGACTGAAAATGATCGTGGCCTTCTTGCGCTGGGTAGACCCCGAAACCAACGAGACGATCCATTCGCCACTCGTTTTCATGCCGGTATCCCTTACGAAGAAACGAGGTGTTCAGCCGATCTACCGCCTCGCATGCGACACCGAGGCCACCGTGAATCCGGACCTTCGCCACCTGCTCAATGTCCGGTTTGGTATCGAGCTGCCCACAACGATCGACTCCTCTCCAGACGCGATCAAATCATTGGTGGCGGAATTGGAACGCGAGGTTCGCGCCACCGACCCTGCAACGCGGATCGAAGTGATCGAGCAGCCTCGTATCACACTGCTGCGCCAGCGGGCCAAGGTACGATTGGATGCATATCGGCGCCGTCGGGTCACCGCCCTCGCCAACTCGGGACGTTGGCGCCGCGTAGACCACAGCTACGATGACCACGACTGGCGGCCTCTGGGCCTGACGCTCTACAAGAAGTTCGTCCACACACCGGACTTCCCACTGCGCTCCCTGGCGGGGGCGGATGCCCGCCCGGTCATCAGCTCGCGGCACGACGACCTCTCGTTCGCCGCCACCCGAGAACACCAATCGTTCGCGGTGGAGACCTCCGATACCAACCGTCACCGTTGGGAGGTTGACCTCTGCTCGGTCACGCTCGCGTCCGTCGGCTCGAAACGGTCAAGTCTCGTTCGCGATTATGACGAGCTTCTGCAGGACGTCGGAGTTGCCCACACTCACGTTCCCTTCGTTTCGGTTTTTTCGCCGGAACCCCGGACGCTCTTGCCTGCAAACAACGTGGCTGGGGTCGGCACTGATCTGGACCTGGTTCTCCCCGCGGACGACGCCCAGGCGCGGGCGGTTCGACGGGCCTTGCGGGGCGAATCGTTCATTATCCAGGGTCCGCCGGGCACCGGCAAGAGTCAGACGATCACCAACTTGATCGCCGCCCTCGTAGCCGACGGAAAGAGGGTCCTCTTCGTGTGCGAGAAAAGGGCCGCTATCGACGTAGTCGCCAACCGTCTCAAGCAGGTAGGACTCGGCGAGCTGACGGCAACGATTCACGACTCCCAAACCGATCGCCGGTCCTTCATCGCCGAGCGAGGCGCAGTCTATGACCGATGGCTGGAAGGAGACGCCAGCCGTGCGAGCGGGAATCCGATCGAGCGGAAAGCAAAGATCCGCAAACGTATGGACGCTGAGGTGGCCCGCCTCTCCGTTCTCGAAGCCGACCTCAACGCGGGAGGAATAGCGGGCCGAGATCTGATCGAACGAGCGGTTACGCTGCGGTTGAACAAAGTGAAGCCGGCGGAGCTGATTCCTGGCACGGTCCCCGAGGCAGGACCGAGCACCGCCCCCCATTCGGTGCCGGTCGCCGACTTCATCAAGGCCCTCCCCTTTCTCCAAGAAGTATCTGAAGCTCTCGCCAGCTCGGGACGGTCGCCCATCCTCGGCGACGAGTTCGCCTTGAGAATCCACCCGGCCGAAGCCGCATCGGTTTCGGCGGTTCAAGCCGCTGCCAACGAACAGCGGGCCAAGCTTTACGCCCTTCGGTCCGCAGGGGTGCGTTTGGAGGACGTGACAGCAGGCGAATTGCTTCGGCTGTCCCGTGATGCCGCGATGGTGGCAACGATCCCTGCCGCGGTGCAGTACTTGGACGGCTCACCACCGGTCGGGCTCGCCGAGGCGATTCTTCACCAACGAAAAAACCACCGAGAGGTCGCTGAATCTCGAGCCGCCATCGAGCACTGGTCCGCACTACTGGATCCCGCCGAGGCGCGCACCGCCTTGGCAATCGCCACCCAGCAAGAGGGGGCTTTCTTCAATATTCTCAGCGCCCGGTGGCGGGCGGTCAAGAAATCTGTTCGAGCGGCCTACAACTTCGATGCGCACCAGATCGAACCATCCATCACCGACGTCCTCACCAGACTGGTCGCCCACCACGAAGCTGTCGAAGCACGAGAGGGGTTCCTGGCCGACTCGCTACGCCGCTGGGGTACGAGCGACCCCGCCGCTCTAAAGGAAGTTCTCACCGAGGCAGCTGACGGACCGCTTCCGCAATTCTCCGGAGAACTCGGCTTCGACCCCGATGCGATCGCTATTCATGCCCAAGACCTTGCAGTGTTGAACAGCAAGTTGCTGATTTGGCCTGAAGGAACACTGGCAGAGCTGTTGGAGTGGGCGGACGGCGCAGCAGTGACCTTACCGTCGGTACAGCCAGCCTTGGAACGATGGGGCGCACTTGCAGAATTCGGACCCGAACTATTGCTAACCGCCCTCACACCGGGCGCTCCGCTGGACACTATTGAACGGGCCGTGGTTGATAGGGGTGTAGAAAATCTGCGGAGTCGACTGGTGAGCGTCGGGCTCTCCGGCACGGTGATCGATGGTGCGATCGAACGACTCCTCAGCACCAATCAAGAGCTGCTAGAGGCGAACGCCCAAGTAACGGTCAACACGGTGCGCGAACGATTCCTTCGAAATGTGGAGTTTGCACTTGCCTCGAAAGCGGACCGGACACCGGCGGAAAAGGCGAGGATGACTGCATACCGGGCCGGTCGCAAAATCCTGGAGAACGAATTTGGGAAGAAGATGCGACACAAGCCGATCAGGGAACTCGCCAGCGGTGACCCTGGCGTCGTTGTGGCGGACCTGGCACCCATTTGGTTGATGAGTCCGCTCAGTGTCTCCGAGACCCTCCCGCTCGACACGGCGTTGTTTGACACCGTAGTGTTCGACGAGGCCAGCCAGATTCCGGTGGAGGACGCACTTCCAACGATGTTCCGGGCGCCCCAGGTGATCGTTGTAGGGGATCGAATGCAGCTCCCACCCACCACGTTTTTCACCGCCGATGTGGAACCCGACGCCGATGACGACGAGCTATTGGTCGATGAGGACGGACACAACTTGATCTTGTCCCTCGACGCCGACAGCTTCCTCACCCAGGCCGACCTGAAGTTGCCGTCGATACTTCTCAACTGGCATTACCGGTCGCGCTCGGAATCGCTCATCGCCTACAGCAATACGGCGTTCTATGACTCCCAGCTGGCCACAATCCCCGACCGCCGATTAGACGATCCGACGCAAGAACCGATTTCCGTCGCAGTGCCTACCCAGGGGGCTGCGAACGTGCGGCACGTTCTGGATCGGCCAATTTCGTTCCACCGGATGACGCAGTCAGTTTATGCCGAGCGGCGAAACGAGTTCGAGGCCGACTACATCGCTGAGATGATCCGAGCGTTGCTGCTGGGACCGAACGAGCTGACAATCGGTGTAGTGGCATTCAGCCAAGCTCAACAGGCGGAAATCGAGGAGTCCCTTGCCGAACTGGCTACAGCCGACCCTCAATTCGCCGGTGCTCTGGACCGGGAAATGGAAAGATCAAATGGCGAAGAATTTGTGGGGCTGTTCGTGAAAAACTTGGAGAACGTCCAGGGTGATGAGCGAGACATCATCATCATGAGCGTCTGCTACGGCCCGGACCTCACCGGCCGGATCCGAATGAACTTCGGACCGATCAACCAGCAGGGCGGCGAACGGCGGTTGAACGTGATTTTCTCACGAGCCAAGCAGCACATGGCGATCGTCAGTTCCCTGGACGGTTCACAGATCACCAACCTGCACAACCCCGGGGCTGCCAACCTGGCCCATTTCCTCACCTATGCCGCCGCCGAGTCCATGGGAGACACACCCGCTGGGAAAGCTGCTCTAGCCCGGATACCGGGCGTTGGCTCGCGGGATTCGGAGACGGTGCAGGCCACACCGGTCGTGAGCGAGATCGCCCGCGCGTTGCGAGACGAGGGACTCACGGTGGATGAAGCGGTGGGGCGGTCGGCGTTCAGGATTGATCTCGCCGTACGAGGCGCCAGTTCGTACACGCTTGGCCTCCTACTGGAGCCAGCCGGCTCCAAGAACCGTGGGAGTTCATCTCGTTACCTAGCTGAAGCAGGGGTGCTCCAAGCCTTCGGCTGGCCCATAATGCGAATCTCGATTACCGACTGGCTTGACGATCGCAGCGGCGTGGTCCAACGCGTCCTCACCGCCGTTGCGGACTGATTAGCATCCTCAGGGAATGCATGTGGTGACAGGAGCGGTTAGACGAACGTGAGCGCCGAGGTCAACGGACAACAACGGCAACTCCAGTTTCTTGCGGTTGCGCTCGTGCTGTCCATGTCCACCTGGTTCTCCACCGCGGCTGTTCTCGGCCAACTTCGCGACCAGTGGGATCTCTCGAGCAGCCAAGCCAGCTGGCTCACGATCTTGGTGCAACTGGGGTTTGTGGGTGGTGCGGTGGTCTCCGCGACGATGAACATTGCGGATCGGATTCCACCGCTCCGCCTGATCCTTTACGGGTCAATAGGCGCCGCTGCCGCCAACGCCGCGGTGGTCCTCGCCGACGGATTTCCACTCGCCGCGGTCGCCCGCTTCTTCACCGGAGCATGCCTCGCGGCGGTCTACCCGCCCGCGCTGAAGGCGATGTCCAGCTGGTATCGCCAGGGGCGGGGAATGGCGCTGGGCGTTCTCATCGGCGCCCTGACCGTCGGCTCAGCCCTCCCCCACTTGATCAACGCTCTCGGTGGCTTCGATTGGCAGGCGACCCTCTTGGTCGCTTCAGCACTCACGCTGGCGGGCGGCCTGATGACCGCTCTCCTGTGCCACGACGGTCCCTATGCCGTGGCCTCCGCTCCGTTCGATCCGTCACAGGTAGGGACCATCCTCCGGGACAGGAATTTCCGTCTGGCCAGCGCCGGCTATTTCGGCCACATGTGGGAGCTCTATGCCATGTGGGCCTGGATCGCGACGTTCTACCGGGACGTTTTCACCTCGGCTCGGGCGGCCAGCCTCGCTGCATTTGCAGTGATCGGAGTTGGAGCGCTCGGCTCTTTCTATGCCGGAGTGATGAGCGACCGCCGCAGCCGTCCTGAAGCAGCGGCGCTGGCAATGCGATGGTCAGCTTCGATGGCGGTCGTCATCGGCTTTCTAGTGGACGCACCGAACCCCATCGTTCTGGGTTTCGGTCTGGTCTGGGGATTCTGGGTGGTCGCCGATAGCGCCCAGTTCTCCACGATCGTCACCGAAACGAGCCCGGCGGCCTACGTTGGCACGGCGCTCACGATGCAGCTGGCAACCGGTTTCGTCCTGACCGTGTTCACGATCTTTCTCGTGCCCGTGATCCGAGACGCCTACGGATGGGGTTGGGCGTTCCTTCTCCTCGCCCCGGGACCGTTCGTTGGTGTTTGGGCCATGCGGGCACTCCGCTACGGACCTGCCCGTTAGCTCAGGGCCGAGAGCAGCACAAAGATCGCGGCAGCGCTGAAGACCCCGACGAAGACCTTCGGTTGCTTGGGTTTGACACCCTTGTAGGCACCGAATGCGATGGCGAGAGAAAACAGCGCCGCACCGATTGATTGCCCGGTCACTTCCGTAATCGATCTGCTAGTTCCGGTTTCTTCATCTGACACGGCCGTAAGAAACGTGATGGAGACCAGCAGCAGAGTTGTGATGGCCACGAAGAGTTTCATTCGGGCCGAAAGCTGCATCTGCGCGGTTGGTGCCGGCGCGGCAATGGACGTGGGAGGAGGGGGCGGCGTCTGAATATCGGTCATGGCTTCCTTGCTGTCCAATCCAAGAGTGCCGTATCAGCCGATATGTCAAATGAGCTTCTCGCCCCCGTCGACAAGGGAAAAACTACACAGTGACCACTACACAGTGACGTCTGGAAATTCCACTGTCATACCCCCCAACAAGACTGTCGGCATGAACGAATGCGATTGCTGCAACGGCGCCACCCACGAAGAGGTACTCTCCCAAATCCATAGGAACATCCGGGACCACGAGTTTCATGTAGTCGGAGTCCTTGCGCCGGAGCCTTGGAGCTATACGGTCGGGCTCTCCAGCCGCGGTCTGCCCGAGCTTGTGGTGACCGGTCTCCAGACAGGTCTGGCCCACCAGCTCATCACTTCGGTTGGCTATGCACTGATCGAGGGTTGCTCACTCCCGGACGTCGCTGACCTCGCAGACGTGCAACTCGGTCCGATCAATGTCAATCATCTCCGAGGCAACCTGGTGAACATGTGGCGGGAGTATTTCGGGTATTTCCTCAACGGGGCGTTCCCCGAACCCGTTGAATTCATTCAGCTCAAGCTCGGAAACAGTCACTTGGGATTCGAAGAGGCGAAATATCAGACCGATCTGAGCAAACCTCACACGTCCCTAGACCGCCCAAGCACTAGAGCGGGGCGCTGGCGTCACCCTCATCGCCGGGACGCCGCATGAACGGAGGACCGCATCAGCCTGCCCACCGATCGGTTGCGCCCCTCCCCTGATCCCAACTCACTCCCGGCAATCGCAGGGGATCTGGCGGCATTTTGGGCAACCCGCGGCATACCGATCTACACATTCTGAAAGGTCCAGGTCCAGTTGGTTGGCGAGCGAGGCCAGCCACGCCAATACATCAGACATCTCGTGCTTCTGTTGTTCGATTGTTCCTTTTCGCACGGCCTGAGCGAGTTCGCCAAGTTCCTCGGTCAACCATGCGATTGTGGCTGGGATACCGCGGTTGGCGTCGGCTTCACCGTACGTGTCGGCCATCAACTGCTGGAACTCCGAGATCTGCACCCGCTCTTCCTAGCGGCTTGGCCGGTCCTTGCCCACCATTGGGCTGCCATGAGGCATGCTGGTTGCATGTCCGCTCCCGGTGATCCCACGGCCGTGGTAGTGCTGGCCTACGACGGCGTGGCCGCCGACGAGGCCGGAGCGATCGTGGAAATCATGACGACGGCGGGAATCCCCGTGGTGATCGCAAGTGTCGAGAGTAACCCTGTCACCAGTTATCACGGTCGCGTGGTCCCCACGCAGCCAGCGATCGAACTCGCCCGATGTGCAGCGCTTGTAGTTCCAGGCGGAATGGGGGTGCGAACGGCATCACAGAAACCCGAGTTGACCAAGGCAATCGCCACGGTCGGGGCTGGGGCCAAGTGGATTGGGGCGACCTCCACAGGATCGATTCTCCTCGTTGGCGCGGGATTGACTCCCGGGGCCAGGATCACCACCCATTGGCTGGCCGCCGAGATGCTGGATAATGCGAACGTCGAAGTGGTCAACGAGCCGTTTATCCACGACGGTCGGGTTCTGACCGCGTCGGGAGTTGCCTCTACTGCGACGCTGGCATTTCGGTTGGTGGCCATCCTGCGGGGACCCGAGGCGGAGAAATTGGCTCGATCCTCCTACACACCGCGAGTATCGCAGGACACTCGATATGGCCGTTTGCCATGGTGGCGGCGCCTTCTCGGTCGGGGAACCTCGGACAATTACACCCTCGACCCCACTGGGGAGGCCGAGCTGATCATTCTCGAATGGGACGACGATCTTTGAGACATATACCGAGGTGAATGACAGAAATTGTTGCTGGAGCTGTCCATTCGGTGCGACGGTGTTCGTAGACGGAGTACCCGGACAGCCTGGGAAAGTGACATACGGAGGTACCACCATGAAATACGCATTACTGCTCTATTCCGATCCCACTGCTGGCCCGGATCCAGAATCACCTGAGATGGCCGACGAAATGCAGCGATGGTTCCAGTTCGGCAACGATCTGATGGGAGAAAGTAAGATTTTGGGCGGCGAAGCGCTCCACCCGACCGAGGCTGCCACCACCGTCAAGAAGCGAAACGACACTTTGATCACCGCCGATGGCCCATTCGCTGAGACCAAAGAGGCGCTCGGAGGGTTCTACTTGATCGAGGCCAAGGACATCGACGACGCCATCACGATCGCCAGCGATATTCCCAACATCCACTATGGCACGGTGGAAATACGCCCGATCATGGACTTCAGCGACATGCAGGACTAGACGTGCGCCGTCCACTGTCGCCGGTGGAGGTCACGTTTCGGACCGAGTGGGCGCCCATCGTGGCGACGCTTGTCCGTCAATTCGGCGACCTCGACTTGGCGGAGGATGCCACCCAGGAAGCCTTCCTAGAGGCGTCTCGTCGCTGGCGACAAGACGGAGTCCCCGCCAACCCGGCCGGATGGCTGGTACTCACGGCGAGGAGAAAAGTGATCGATCGAATCCGCCGCGAGAAACGGTACAAGGAACTGCTAGCCCAAGTGGGACATTCGACGCGCGACGAGAGCGCCGACTCCGAACCTCGGAGTGCGGACCTGTTGGCGTTGTTGTTCGGGTGCTGTCATCCGGCGCTCTCCACCGAGGCTCAGGTCGCCCTCACGCTCCGATCGCTGGGCGGGCTGACAACCGGTCAGATCGCCAGGGCATTTCTCGTTCCCGAAGCCACGATGGCCAAACGCCTGGTCAGGGCCAAAAACAAGATCCGTACTGCGGGAATCCCGTTTCAGATTCCCGCCACACTCCACGAGCGAGCTGATCGCCTTCGGGCGGTACACGCCGTGATCTATGCCATTTTCACCGAGGGTCACGCCGCATCGGATGGCGAAACGACCGTGCGAGGCCAAATCTGCGACGAGGCGATCTGGCTGGCGAACAAGCTTGTGGAACTGATGCCCGATGACAGCGAATCCCACGGGCTTGCCGCGCTCTGCCTGCTGACCGATGCGCGACGTCCGGCCCGTGTAGGTCCCGACGGTCAACAGATCCTGTTGGCAGACCAGGACCGTTCGCTCTGGGATCAATCGAAGATCCGGTCGGGATTACTCCACCTGCAGAGGGCCGACGATCTCAACGAACTTGGCCCCTACGGTCTCATGGCAGCCATGGCATCGTTCCACAGCACAACACCGTCGTTCGATGAAACACCGTGGAACGAGATCATCGGGCTCTATGACCGGATATTGGACCAGCACGGCGGAGCGGTGGTGGCCCTCAACCGGGCGGTGGCCGTGGCTGAACGAGACGGCCCGGAGGCGGGCCTTGCGGCCCTGGCGGAGCTGGGCTCCAACGACGAACTCGATGGTTACCGGTACTTTCATTCGGCCCGGGCTGAACTTCTCGCCCGGAGCGGCCACCTCGACGAGGCCGCCACAGCTTTTCGAGCTGCTATCGCGGTGTGTGAAAACGAGGGGGAACGGCAGTGGTTCCAAACCCGCTTGAAAGAAGTCAGCCGGAGCAACAACTAGCAGACTGGCTGCCGAAGCCGGGCTTTGCCGAGGATCGATCTACGCTGGTGGAGTGACCGTTGCGCTGGATCCAGACCCCTCGCGAACCGTCGTACAAAGGCGTTCACTCCAGGTCCTCTTCGCCAGCTCGTCGGGAGGACGGGCCGCCACGTCGGTGATGTTCTTCGTTGCCGTTTTGGCGGTGAAGGAGATCCTGGGGAACGGCCGGTGGGCCGGTCTCACCACTGTGGCCCTCACGCTGGGCACCGCCGTCGGTTCCTCCACTCTGAGCTCACTCATGGATCGTCGAGGCCGCCGGCCTGGGCTCACGCTTGGTTACGCACTGGCCGCAATCGGTGCAGTAGTGGCTGCTGCAGGGGTCGAGTATCAGTTACTGACCCCGCTCCTGTTGGGCATGGGAATGGCTGGTCTCGGCCAAGGGTCGACAAATCTGTCTCGGTACGCCGCCGCCGACCTCGCCGCCGAGGATCAGAGGTCGCGGGCGATCAGCATGATCGTGTTCGCCTCCACTCTCGGCGCCGTCAGTGGACCGCTATTTGCCGGTGGGGCGGGAAATCTCTCGGAACGACTTGGGCTGCTGAACCTGTCTGGCCCATTTCTGGCCGGAGCGGTGTTTTTCACCATCGCGGGCGTCATCGTTGCCGTGTTTCTCCGTCCCGACCCCTTGGTGGTCGCGGGGGGCCTCGGCTCTACTACCGGAGATCGCCGGCTGGGTTTCGTAGAATCGATGGGTATCGTGGTGGCCTCACCAGGAGCCCGACTGGGGCTCATCACCCTCTGTGGCTCGAGCGCGGTGATGGTCATGGTTATGGCGATGACGCCACTTCATATGGACGCCAACCACCACGGTACGGGCACGATCGGTTGGATCATCTCTGCCCACACGGCCGGGATGTTTGCCTTTGCCCCACTCGCGGGCTGGTTCAGCGATCGACGGGGACGGATTCCAGCCATTCTTTTGGGTGCGGCCATCCTGATCCTTTCCACAGCCATCACCGCGGTCGCTACCGAGGCGCCGAACTCGCTCATGTTTCCCGGCCTCTACCTGCTGGGGTTGGGCTGGAGCTTCGGCATGGTGGCGGGCAGTGCTCTCGTGACCGAATCGGTTACCAAGGCTCAGCGCGTTTCCGCACAGGGCGCGGTGGACGTTGCCGGGGCGGTGGCCAGCGGCGCCGGCGCGCTCTCATCGGGGGTGATTTTCACCAGTCTCGGGTTCGGCGCACTCAGTATTCTCGCCATGCTCATATCGGGCACGCTGCTGGTGGTGACACTTTTCCATGTGGGAAAGCAGCGCAGCCAACGCGTGGTTGTTGTCCCGTGAGCCACCAGGTCTA
This sequence comes from Acidimicrobiales bacterium, assembly GCA_013003535.1. Classification (GTDB taxonomy): domain Bacteria; phylum Actinomycetota; class Acidimicrobiia; order Acidimicrobiales; family SZUA-35; genus JABDIY01. The sequence continues at coordinate 147,611 of JABDIY010000028.1, forward strand.
GTTCGCCTTCTTCATCTGCTCCAACTCGGCGCGGATGTCCGGCAGCTTCTCCTCGATCGTTCCGATCACAACAAAGTTCTCGTGTAGCAGGGCTTCGCTGTCACCGTTCTGCTGAGCTGCGAACGGCAGGTATTCCTTCAGCAGTGGAACCACCGTTTCGAAGTGAACGAATGCCGATGCATAGTTTCCTATCAACTCCAAGATTCGGAGCGGGGTCCAACGCACCGGGTTGCTCTCGCCCGTGAGCAGCAAGATCCCATCCAGACTGTCCAGCTCCCGGTCATTGAGCGAGCGACCCAGATAGTCCTCAAAGGCCGCCAGGTTGGCGTCGAGCCGCACATTGCTGAGCCCAACAAAGGGCGGCACATCGGAGGATGGCAACATGGCAGCAATCCACCGAACGAGCGGCAAACCCATCGCTCCCGTTTCTCCCGTTTCTCCTTCTGATGCCTCTGCCTGCCGAGCTGCTGCTTCGGCGAGATCGATCGACCATTGGAGCGAATGGGCCAGTAGATCGGCCGCCCGACTGTGATCGATGAGCTCGATGCGATACTCCCCTTCGTGGTCCAGTGAAACCTCGCCGGTTTCCTCAGCGATCATCTCGTCAAACGATTCTCTCCCAGAACTGGCATCGGTGATGGTCTCGCCGCGTAGACGGTCCACGCGAGCGAGCACATGGAAAGGGGCCACATCCGGCAGCAGCACCTCGAACAACACCTCGAAATCGTCGTCATTGGGGCCAACCACCTCCGCCACTCGGCCGATGCTTGCTTGTTCAATGGTGCCTAGCCACGGAGCGAGTTCGCTTCGTCCGCGGGAAGCTCGACCGTGAGCCGCTCTTCGTACCTCCTCTGTCATGCCCAACACCGTCAGGACGGACGCCAACGACACCCCGCTCACTCCCATTTCGGCAGCCACGTCTACCACCGCGGCCCGTTCACCCTCTTCCTCGGCGGTATGGATCATCCACGCAAAACTGGAAGCTTCATGCATGAACTCGGCGGGGCCGGCGGCCAACTCGGACTCCAGTCGGTCAACGAATATCGCCATGAGATCTTCTGAACTTGTTGCTGCCTCCCAATCGTCGGGTTGCTTGGTCTCGTCGAAGTCGGCCAGGGAGAGACCGTTCTCGGCCAGCATCGAGGTGAAGAGTTCCATCCCCGGATCGTTGAGGTCATCCATGGTGAACCCTTCGAGCCCGTCGCCGGGTCCACCGGGGAAGGATGGCGGAGCGTTGGCAGTGCCGAACGCTAGGGGCTCATTTACGGGCCGGAAGTGATCCGGACCGCCTTTGGGGGTGGTCCGTCCCCGGTTGTTCTTGCGACGCGCCATTCTCACCACGCTAGCCAGTCACCCAGCCGGCCATGGCCAAATGGGCCTAGGAGAGTAGGCATATTCCAACTAGTGCTGAATGCATCTGTAGGACACCATGGTCCGTAGACCCAGTAGTGCGGCGGTCGATCTACGGTTGGAGAAGATGATGGCGAAGAAAAGAATGACCGGGGCGGCAGTTCTGACCTTCGAACACATTTCGGCGGTAGTGCGGGCTGTAGGACTCGACGGGTTCATGGATGACATCATCAGCGGTCTGCGCTGCGCCGGGACAAACCTGGATACCCAGGCGACAGTCGTCCTGGAGCGGTCCGGTTTTCAATACTCCAAACCAGACGTTGGCCTGATCGAATGGATGCCGTCAATGGAATTGGGCCGGGCGGTCGGGATCAAGACGGTGGGCTATCACCCCAGCAACCCCACGCAACGCCGTCTGCCCAGCGTGCTGTCAACTACCTCCATCCACGACACAGCAACCGGGCAACTCACCGCCCTGGTGGATTCGACGCTGCTGACTGCCCTTCGCACCGGGGCTGCGTCGGCGGTGGTCACCCACATCCTGGCTTTGCCCACCGCAGCAGTGGTTGGGATCGTTGGTGCAGGAGCGCAGGCGGTAACCCAGATCCATGCCATTTCTCGCGTCCGACAGATAAAGCGAATCATCGCATTTGATACCGACCCTGCGGTGAGCGCCACCTTGGCAGCACGGCTGCCTCTCGCAGTTCCGGTGACAGTTGTAGAGACAGCCGCTGAAGCGATCGCCCAGGCTGACATCGTGTGCTCGGCTACTACGGTCGACATAGGCGCTGGCCCGGTTCTGCCCGACCATGGCTACCTCCCCCATGTTCACATCAACGCGGTCGGTTCGGACTTTCCCGGCAAGATGGAAGTACCGGTAGCGCTCCTGCGGGCCGCGCTGGTGGTCCCCGACGATCCTCCCCAATGCCTCCGCGAGGGGGAATCTCAGCAATTGGAACTCTCCGAACTAGGACCAAGCCTCCCTGACCTCATCTCCAATGCTGCGCAATACGAGCGCTACCAGCAGGAGATCACTGTGTTCGATTCCACCGGCTGGTCGCTCGAAGATCTCATCGTGGCCGAGATAGCCCTCGACCATGCCCGGCGATTGGGCATCGGCATGTACACCGACCTTCAGTCCACGCCCGCCGACCCCTATAGCCCGTACGAGGATGTACTGCGCTGACGGTCACGCCGGCCAGCCAAATCACCCAAATGGGCGAGTGGTCACCACGCGACTAGTGGACTTCGAACGCACCGCCGGGATGGTGCACGCCGTTGAGAATGACCTCGACTGAGTGCGCGCCGGTGTAGTGGGTTCGTGTGGTGTGCTGCTTCAGGGAAATCGACTTGGAGACGGTGATTTCTCCGCCTGCGGCCACCAGACGCTCGGCACCTTTGAAGACCTTGGCTGAGGTGACACCGTTCGCCTTCATGAAGTGGATCCGGAAATCCACCAACACGCCCACTTCGAAATCCGTCGGGTTTGAAATCTGAGCGGTGATTCGCACAGACGAGCCGATGGCAGCGCTCGCCGGCTCGATGGAAACGTCGGCCAGAATCGCGCCGGCGTTCGGTGAGAACCCCATCACGGCCAGCGCGGCTGGGTCTGCCTGCTTCACGAGCGTCCGGAGCCCGTGGCGAATCATGCGACGCCGCGCATCGCTCCCATCCTCCCACCATTGCTGGGCCAGCTCGATCACCACGTCAGGGTGATCCTTGGCGATGTCGTTGAGATTGTTGGCTACAGAACGGCGGACGTACTCCGACGGATCATCTTTGAGGAGGGTGAGCAACTCGATTACCGGGCTTGGATCCTCCTGGAAGTTCTTGAGCCGTCCGGCCCACGGCAGTCGAGGTCTGGACCCCTCGCTCACCAGGCGACGAACGTGTTCGCTGGGATCGGTTGCCCAACGGCGGAACAGTTCGAGGGTGGCCGGCATGTGATGCTCAAGGTAGGGACGAACGCTGAACTCCGCAGTGAACCGTTTCGTGATTTGGTAGTTGGCCTCCATCGCCAGCTCGAAGTGTTCCAAGCCCTCGCTCGCCACGAAGTGGGCGTGGGGCATGTAGTAGAACCCCGCCATTCCCCCGTTTTCGGTTGAGGAACTGGCGGGCCCTAAGGACGCGATCAGGATCCGGAGGGCTTCCTCTCGGTTAGCGGGAAGGTAGTCAGCCAAGGACTTGGCGATCTGCTTGCTGCGATCCATGAGCTCCAGTGCTTCAAACCCGTCCAGCGACTGCGCAATGAAGGACTCGGCGGGAAAGCTGGGATGCACGGCACAAATGTCAGCCGCTATACGGGCGGGAATGTCCGGACCGAATTGGTTCTTCAACGGCTCGGCCATCATGCGAGCGTAGTGAGTTTGTTGAAACACCATTCCTAATGGCTTCATGCCTGCCAAGGCCATTCTCCGGCATTGGACCGCTCGCCGGGGGGTATTTTGACGCCGGGATCGATGGTGGCAGCAGGCGTTCGCGCTCGCCCGATGCCGCTGGCCTGTTCGCCGCTGAGCCTCAGTCGTGCTTAAGTGGAGGTGTTCGGGAAATTCTACGAAGGGACGAGAACATGCTGATTGCCGAGATCCTCCGGAGCAAGGGAAACAAGGTCGCCACGGTCCGTCCCAACGACACGGTGGAGCGAGCGGTGTCAATGCTGAAGGAACATGGAATCGGTGCTCTCGTGGTATCCGAGAACGGTTCAACGATCGACGGGATTCTCTCCGAACGGGACATTGTGAGGGCGTTGGCATCCCATGCGGCCAGCACCCTCGCCATGCCGGTCAGTCAAATCATGACCGCCGATGTCGTCACCTGCCACCCTGGGAGCCGAACCGGCGAACTGATGGCCATGATGACCGAGCGACGGATCCGTCACATCCCCGTGGTAAACGAGGGCTCGCTGGTTGGCCTGGTCAGTATCGGCGACGTTGTCCGGGTCCGCCTTCAAGAGTTGAAAGACGAGGCCGCACTTCTGGAGGAGTACATCCAGCACGGCCGCTAGGACTCAGCTAATGCTGGCAGCTAGGTCCGTGCACGTGATGGGCTACAACATCAAGCTTTGAGCCGATCAGTTTCTTGACAGCGACCAGCTCGATGACCTCGGCAAACTGAAGCAATTTGGGAGAGACCATGATCTCCAGCTCATCCTGGAACACCCGGCGGTAGGTCTCAGTCTTCTTCCCTTTGAGGTAGGTGTCGACCGACACCTCGTAGCTGCCGCCTCAACCGATAGGCGCCACGAAGTCGATCGCCGCCCGGCCACCCTTCTTGCGGACAACGTTCTTGGCCGCATCGGAGATTCGGAGTTCCATAGAGTCACAGTAACCGAGATCGCTCGGCGTCCATTCCCAGCGCCCGGCTGCGAACTGGGCACCAGTCCACTCACCAGTGCCAGAGGTTTAGATCGCGCCCGTGACAGCCGATAGTCCGATGTGACTTCTCCGCGCCCAGGGATACATCGGCTCATCCTGCTGATTCTCACAAGCGTGCTGGTCCTCTGGGGCAGCCAGCCGGCGTTGTCCCAGGAGGGCAACGACGAAGCCGTTCCCACGAATGACAGCCTGGGTGGTGACGGCGGGAATGGTCAGGCTGAAGCCATCGACACTCTTGGTCTCGCTACAGCTTCACCCAGTGAACTGGCGGCACTCCGAGCTGCAGCTCACCCGAAACCGGACCTCGACCCGTGGCGCAACGGCACCTCTGCAGTTGACGGTTGGAAACTTGCCGCCAGCGCCAACCTTGCAGCCCAAACGGTGGAACTCCGACGCCTCGAGGTGGAAACCCAAGCCGCTCGGGCCCGGGTCGAGGTAAGCATTCGGTCCCACGCATCCACTGTGAACCGGGATGAGGTGATCGAGACCCGGCTTACCGCTCTCATCGTGGACTCGTTCATGAACAGCGAGGCCGACGCTCTGGACAAGCTGAACGGCCAAAACGCCACCCTCTACGTGGCCGAACCCATCGAGGCCGCTACCGAGACCCTCACGGCTCTCAAGGTTCGTTCGTCGGCCGCGATCAAACAAAGCGCCAAACTTGCGGTTGAACGCTCGGCAACGGCCGCCGATACGCAGGCGTTGGCGGTGTCGCAGCTTGAAACAGTGGATGAAGCAACCTCACTCGACCGGTCGGCGCAGATCTTCGGCATGGATCACGTCAGTGAGCTGCGGCGACGGGAGGCCCGGACATTGCAGGTTTCCGGTGAAGCTCCGGAGGTGGTCCCGGTGGGAACGTTCATGGTCAGCCCCACCATCGCTGCTTCACTTCGAGCAATGCTGGCCGCTGCCGCCGCCGCTGGCACGAATGTTGAAGTCGTGGAGGAGGCTCCTTCAATCGATGGTGCCGACCTCGAGCTGGTGGCGGAGCCACAAGCACCTCCACAACCAATCATCCTCGAGGGATGGGGATATCGCAGCACAGAGGAGCAAATCGACCTGCGGATGAGCCACTGCGGACCCTCGGCGTTCGACATCTTCGACGGCCCCTCTCCGGCGTGCCAGCCACCCACTGCCCGACCTCTTCATAGCGAACACGAGAAAGGCTTGGCCGTGGATATCACGGAAAACGGCGCCATTCTCAACTCAACCTCGCCGGGTTTCGCCTGGCTCCAAGCCAACGCCGCGACCTATGGATTCTTCAATCTGCCATCCGAGCCGTGGCACTGGAGCACCACCGGGCACTAGCCACCAAGTTGGGTCCGGATTGCCCCTTCTGGTGAGCCGATGGCTTTGGCGTAAATCGGGAAGGGGTGTAACGCCTGGGGCTGGCAAGGCATCATGGTGCAGTGACCGTTGTTGACCAGCCGTTTCGTTTCTACGACAACCGCCAGAAGTATCTCGCCTTCGTTACCACGTGCGACGAGAAGTGGCGGGTGGCGCAGCGAGCGGCCGAGGAACTGGCCACCATCCGACCAACTCCACCGGCACTTCGCATTTTCGATGCGGGCGTTGGGGACGGGACCGTGCTTGCGCATCTCATGCGAGCGATGCATGCCCGGTTCCCAACGGCTCCGTTCTACCTCGTGGGCAAAGAGATCAGTTTGGAGGACGTTCGGCTCACGCTGGAGAAGATCCCTGACCGGCTCGTAGAGCATCCCGACACGGTGTTCGTGCTCACAAATCTGCATTATTCCGAGGCTCCCACGCTTTGCCCGAATACCGAAGAGAAACGCCGAAAACTCGTGTATCGCCAAGTGGAACTCAGCGGGACCGAGTCCTACTCATTCGACGAACAGCTTCGGGACATCGACGACTTTCTGGTGAAACACTGGGAGGTTCGCCCCAGCGAGAAGACAGGCAACCCGCTCTACGTGCACCCCACCGTTCTTGTCATCCACCGCAAGGACCACCGCTTTGTGTTGGATTCGGTCATTCCCAAGAAGGGCGGCTGCGCCGCCGACTATGACCTGATCATCGCCTCGCAGCCATGGCGGTCCCGCCAATCCGCCGAGTTCAAAGTAGACAAGATTCTCGCCCCGATGGCCCGTAGCTTGCGTAGCCATGGTTCACTTCTGGGCATCCAGAGCAAGGGCAACGACCCTGGGATGGAGATCATCCACCGGATCTGGCCCGACGAAGTAGCGTTTCCCGTTGATCGCTATGAGCTGCTGGACAAGTTGCGCACAACCCTCGGAGCTGAAGCCCGAAACTTCGACCTGCTGGCCTTTCCCGATGACGAGTCCCGGCTCCAGTTCTCCATGCACACCCTTCCCAGCGAGATCGCCAATATCGGCACCTCCACCTTGTTCGCTGCGTGGAATGCCGCAATCTACGTAGCGCAGATGGAAGACCGTAGGGTGGAGGAAGCTATGTCATCGGGCGACTATCTGACCGCCACCGCCGACGTATTGAGGGAACGTGGCGGTCTTTGGTTCAACGATGAAACATTCGTTGTCCGCCGCCTCTGACAGCGCCAGCATCCGCCGACAACAGAATCGACACAGGAGGGTTACTTGAACAATGCAGATTCCGCCCGTGTGGGCTTGGTTCTCGGAGCGGGAGGAACGCCGGGCGGATACTTCATCCGAGCGGCCATGGCTGCGATCAGTGAGCGGACCCAATGGCAACCGGCGATGTGCCAGACCATGGTGGGTACGAGCGTCGGTGCGCTCAACGCTGCCAGGATCAACCCGCACCCGATTCCCACCCCCGCCGACGTTGTATCGGCCATCGGCGATCTGGCCAGCACGCTGCCGATTCCTGCGGTGACGCTGGCCGATCGGCTGATCCAGCCGGGTCGTGAAATCATCGGTCGTGCAGTGGGAAGGCTTGTTCCCGCGGGAAAGAACCACCCCACCTACGCGGTTGCCGAGCCCCCCTTTCACCCCGGGGTCCGGGTGATCTCGTGTAGACGCTCCGACGGAACGCGGCGAATCACTCACATCGCCAGGGCTGCGGACCACAAAGCAGAACTCTACGCGTCGGCCGCCATCCCCGGCTGGGCCCCTCCGGTTCTCCTCGACGGCGTCGAGCACGTTGACGGCGCGGTCTGGTCCACCACCAATGCCGATCTCATCTCGCCCGAAACCCATGATGCCCTGATCGTTGTGGCACCCATGGTTCCCGGCTCGGGCGGGTCCTTGATTCAACGAGGTCATCGAGCCAGCCTCCTCACCGAACTCCAACCCTGGCAGGATGCGGAGAAGCCGGTCGTCTTCGTGGTCCCGTCGCCACGGGGTTTAGCCCAACGCAAAGATCACGATGCGTTCGGCTCGGACGCCCGCACTCAGATCCTGCCCTAAAGGCTCTGGTCCGGTCTCAAGAACGGCGAACGGTGCCGAACCCGCAGGTCCGACACCGTTCAGATGGTTGATCTCATTCGAACTGGCAGACCTCAGTCGGCGCCGTTGCTGTCGCTCGGGAACTCGAAGTTCATCGGAGTGCGGGGAGCGCTCTTGGAACCCTGGCAGCTGATGGGGTTGACAGAAAAACCGGTTCCGTCGAGCAACTTCACCGGTGGGGCAATCAAGAGATCACCACGAACCGACAGAGCGTCGAGGTTGTTCAGGACTACGACCGCAACACCGTCGTTCAACAGCGTGGTGTAGGTGGCCGAGAAGTCGAAGTCCGCGGAGGAATCGGGGCCGTAGGCGTCCGAACCCGTGCCGGCGATACCCCGCTCCTCGAACATCCACTGCACGGTGTCTCCGGAGAACCCGGGGTTTCCGTCAGCGAAGAAGTCCGAGCCGTAGATGTCATTCGGGTCATAAGGGTTGTCATAGAGATCCTCGAGACCGGTTTGCATCACAACGAGTGAGCCGGGCTCGATTTTGCCGTTGGCGGCCTCGTACGCCTTGATGTCTTCGATGGTTAGAGCGGCCTCAAAGTTGTTGATACCGCGTACATCTACCACGTAAACGGGCCAGACGAACTCGTCGGCCGCCAACTCGGTGATGCCTCGAGCGCCCTCGATGAAGTGGTTGGGCACATCGATATGGGTACCAGCGTGAGTGCCGAGGCTTACCGCTTCCACCCGGAAGCCGGCAAGAACGTCATCGTTTGGATTGTCAGGCGTCCCGTTGTCATCGAATACATCGCCGTAGTCAACAGCGAGGTCTACCGTCACCTCGGGGTCCCCTTCGAAAATGAGCATGCCGTCCTGAAAAATCTGGGAGTGGCTGTCCATCCCCCCTTTACACTTGAGCTGGACGTTGTCGCCCTTGGGCATGAAGGTGATCCCAGAGCTGGCGACGGCAACGCCGCCACCGAGCATTGCGACACTCAACAGACCTGCCACCGCGGACTTCTTACCGATGTTCATATCTTCCTTCGAGGGGTTGGGGATCGGCCCCGCGGCCGAACCCAGATCAGGGTAAGGAGCTGATGGTACATGGTCTTGCCGAGTGGGCTAATTCACTCTGCGGATCGTGACACAGTGGCGAGGTCAGTCCATGGCGCGGCGGGCGAGGTCGTCAACGTCCACCGTGGCGAGCACTTCGGTCATTGAAGGTGGACCGTCGCGCAGATCGATCTCGCCGGCGAGGTCGATATCCGGACGGAGGATCTCTGACCTCCTACAGATCCAGCCTAGGAGCTGCTCTGCCGTTGGACGGGACCCTATGGTGACGCGCAGCAGCGAAACGTGGGCTGCCGGAATTCGAATGGCCGGTCCAGAGGGCAGTAGCGATCCATCGATCTCCACGGTTCGAACCAGCAGCGCATCACCGGGTCTGAAGGCGGTCTCGGGACCGTTGAATGCACCCGGACCAGCTATTAACCCGTCCACCCGGTGCGCGGGGAGCCGCAAATGTAGCGACGAATCGGGATGGGTCAACTCGAGTTGGGAGCCGTCGACGCGTACATCGAACGCCTTTCGGCGGCGCGGCGTGAACTGCGAGAGGATCGACACTTCTTGCGGCGGGAGCAGCGCCCGTCGAGCGGCCAGGTAGGCACCCGCACCGCCTCCTTCCACTACGAGCACGTCTTGCA
>JABDIY010000049.1 GCA_013003535.1 Acidimicrobiales bacterium
CGCGAGGCGGCGGAGGGACGGAGCAGCAGAGCGGATCTGCCGCGCTGATCGAGCGGAGTCATCAGGAGAGCGGCACGCTTTGTCCGGCACGGACAAAGGCGTCTTCGTAGGCGAACATTCCGATCAGCGCCGAAACTGCGGCGATGGCGGGGATGGCGGGTGAATCGCTTCCGGCGACCAGGGTGAGAATAATCAGCGCGGCGGGCACGACGAGCCCCACCACGATGCCGCCCCACCAGAATTGTTGGGCGTAACGACCTTTGGTCATCACCTCGATGGCCAGCTCGACGTGTCGGCTGCCGTGAGAGGAAAGCTCAACGAAGATGAAGCCGGCCGTGGCGGCCAGCCCTCCAAGAAGCACCCAGCGGATGGCATCTCCCTCGGGAATGTCCATGAACAGGTCCATCAGTGCATAAGCGGCACCACCGGCGGTCACCGCTTGGGACAGCAATACCGGTAGCAGCAGCGGCGTCTGCCACAGGTCGCGGCCCTCGCATTGTGCGAACAGGTAGGCGGTGTAACCAGCGGTGCCGAGAGCAGTGATGATGACCGGAACAACCAGTACACGTAGCAGCCACTGGGATTCGGTGAGTCCGGCAAGCCACCACAGTCCGCAGACCGCGGCGAAAGCCATGAGCACGTAGGCCCCCTTCACCAGCCACGATGACCAGTTGCCCTTGGTGATGAGGTAGTGGAATCGGGTTGGCTGCTTGAGGTCGGCAATGAGCAGCACGCCTGTGATTCCCAGGAACGCACCGGCAATCATGGGCGGCACCACGCCAACCGCCGCTTGAGAATCGGCATTACCCATGATGACCAACAGAGCGGCCACCAGCATGACGCCGGCCGCGATCGCCTTGGTGACCAGGTAGCCGGACACCTTTTCTTTCCACGTCATCGCGTGAGCGGTGGTGTAGGCCGTACGAGCGACAACCCCGTTCTCGTCGGCCGGCTGGTTGCCCAGGCGTACGGGTATGGACGGGTGATTCTTGTTGTTGGCGGTGTTCTTGAGCGTGTCGGCCCAGATCATGCCGTCGTTGGCGATGGCGCTCCGCGTAGGGTCCAGGGAAGCCTGGTCCGCTCCCCGGTAGTACACCTTGGGTTTGGTGTTCTGCTCGGGAGCCCGAACCGCCACGTCATCGCGAGCGATGATGCGGCTGATTTCGCTGGTGGGATCGTCGAGGTCACCGATCTTGATGGCCTCGGTCGGGCAGACCACCTGGCAGCTCGGTTCCAGGCCTACTTCGATCCGGTGGTTGCACATGTTGCATTTGTGGGCGGTGTTGGTCTCGGGATTTATGTACAGAGCGTCGTAAGGGCATGCGTTCATGCATGACTTGCAGCCGATGCAGTTGTCGTCCTGGAAGTCGACCACGCCGTTGTCAGCCCGGAACAACGCCGACGTAGGACAGATCGTCATGCACGGGGCGTCGTCACACTGATTACAGCGCATCACCGAGAACTTTCGTGCGACATCGGGAAACGTGCCGGTCTCGATGTATTTGACCCAAGTGCGGTTCACCCCCAACGGCACATCATGTTCACTCTTACAGGCGATCGTGCAGGCGTGGCAGCCAATGCAATTATCGCTATCCAGCAGGAACCCGAGACGGGTCATGCGACCTCCAGAGAAATTGTGTACGACAGACCGTAGCTGCTCACGTTAGGGAGACTTATTTGAACGAAAGAATTGATCAGGCTGGCTGATGGGCACTGACCCAGGCGCCGTACCCGCCAAGCAAGTCGGACACGTCGCCGAATCCCGCATCGATCATGCGGCTGGCCGCAATCGATGACCGGTATCCCCCTGCGCAATACACCGCGGTTGGTTTGGCCGGGTCCAGCTCGCCCAGACGCTCGTTGAGTTGAGTGAGTGGAATCAGGTGGGCACCATCGATGATTCCGTTGGCGGTCTCGCCGGGCTGGCGAATGTCCACCAGCTGGAGTTCGGGCACTGTGGCCAAAGCGTTGACCAGACCGTCTACATCGAGTCGCGAGCTCCGGTGGGCATGCTGAGGATGCTCTTCGAGCACCGCTTCGATGTGGGGTAAGTGGCCGATCACGTTATCGAACCCGATCCGAGCCAGCCGGTTTTTCGCTTCGAGTTCTTGACCTTCGTCGGCCACGATCACCATGGCTGTGCCGGGCGTGATCACTCCGCCGGTGTATTCCGAGAAACGACCCGCCATTCCCACGTTGACCGAGTTCTTCAGATGGCCGGGAGCGAACGCATCCGGAGCCCGGGTGTCGAGCACAACAGCACCGTTCGCTTGGGCCGCCAACACTTCCTCGATCGTCATCACGACCGGTGGGGTGGCTTCATCGAGCAGCTCCCGCAACTCCCGATTCAGTCCAGCGTCATAGGAGAAATACGCCGGGGGTGCAGTCTGTCCCTCAGTGACGACCCCGATGAACTCCTCCTTGGTCATGGGCGCCACGGCATAGTTGCTCTTGCGCTGCGCCCCGATGGTGGACCAGGTATCGGTGGAGAGGTTCTTGCCGCACGCGGAGCCGGCACCGTGGGCCGGGTAGACCCTGGTCTCATCGGGCAGGGTCATGAGCTGGTTGTGAAGCGAGTCATACAACTGACCCGCCAAGTGCTCTTTGGTAACGCCCTTGGAGCTCAAGAGATCCGGACGCCCAACGTCGCCGATAAACAAAGCGTCGCCGGTGAGCACACCGAAAGGAATGGTGTCATCGGCATGTTCGTACACAACAACACTGATGGATTCCGGAGTGTGGCCCGGAGTGTGGCGAATCTCGAGCACGATCTCGCCGAGTTCGATCCGTTCACCGTCGGCGAGTTTGCGCGATTCGAACTCCGTCTCACCCTTGTCACCGAAGGCGATGGCGGCGCCGGTTTGGTTGGCCAGTTCGAGGTGGCCGGAGAGAAAGTCAGCATGGAAATGTGTTTCGATGACCAGCTCGATTGTCATGTTGTGCTCTGTCGCAGTTTCGAGGTATGGAGCCACATCCCGACGGGGGTCCACTACCACCGCTCTCCCCGATGATTCGTCACCGATGAAGTACGAGGCCTGAGAAAGGCAGTCGAGGTAGTGCTGTTCGAAGATCATGGAGCGTCCTTTGAGCGGTTTTTGGGCGGGCTGACCGGGTGCGACAACCGGCACAGGTAAATGTACGGTCTTTTGATCTACCGGTCAAGTTCACCGATCAGAGCGCCGGCGTTCGCCCGCTTGGAAACCGCCACGTATACCCGTCGAGCAATGATCGGCAATCCAAGCATCACGGCCAGCACCAACAGCGATTCCAGGACGCGATTGCTGATCAACCGAACCCACAGCTGAGTTGCTGCGGACTGGGACTTCACATCGTCGGAAACTGCCCTGATCACCAGCCACGCCACCACCAACTCCACCAGAGCGAAGGGGGTAGCGATGGAACAGAGCCGCATCAAGGACCGGAAAAGCGACCGAGTTTCCACAACGCTCAGCGCCAACGCGGCGAGGCCGACCACTGCCGCCCAGCGGCCAAACGTGCCAACGTTGCCACGAACCTCTACCACGGCTTCACTGTCATCGGCCTCGTCAGGGGTGATGATGAATGACTCGTCCGGTAGAAGATCGAGCAGCCGTACCACGTCGCTCTCCAATTCTGGCTTCACCACCTCCACCAGGCCGAGGACATTCAGCGTGGCTGAACCGTCTCCATCGAACAGCGAACGATTCATGTCGGCCACGACCAAGTCGTACTCGGTTCGGAACTCTGGTGAATCATCAGCGTCAGCGATCGCGGCCGTGATCGTTCCCGACGCATCTTGATCGGCGGCGGCGAACAACGCCTCAATCTCGGGGTTCTGCTCAAGCCATGCCTCGACAGCCGGTTTCAAGAGTTCGGCCCGAACCGCCGGTTGGTCAAAGGCTTCGTCGGCCGCTAGTTCCACGAAGTTCGGACTGACTACCCGCTCGTGAAACACATAGGTATTCGCTGCGACCATGAGGCATGCGGCGGCCAGAATCGAACCAAGAGCCCCAGCGAAATATCTCACTCCCCCATCATCGGCGGGAAGTGCGCTCTCCATGACCATCCCCCGTGCCAAGGTGCAGACCAACTGCGTCTATGGTCACTGGTGTGTTCCGCTCTGACGCCATCGAGTCCCTGTTCCCCGAGGTCGAGACCGCAGCCTTCGAGAGTCCGGAGATGCTCCCCGATGCACCCCTTTTTCCGGAAGAACAGGCGTTCATCGGCAACGCCGTAGTAGGTCGTCGGGCGGAGTTCGCCACCGGGCGGGCCTGCGCCCGTGCGGCAATCGAGGCCCTCGGTCTCACCGCCGGATCCATACCGGTCGGGAATGGTCGTATGCCAGACTGGCCGGAGGGGATCACTGCCGCCATCACCCACACCCGTAGAGAAGGACGAGAGTATGTGGCGGCTGTGGCGGCGAAAACCGACGGATCGTTTGGCATCGGACTCGATGCCGAAGTAATCCAGACGCTCAAGGACGGCGTCCGCACCATGATCGTGACCGAAGCGGAACAGAGCGAGATCGATGCGCTGGATCCCGGGCTTCACAACGAGGCGGTAATCCGGGTCTTCAGTGCCAAAGAAGCGTTCTACAAAGCCCAATACGCTTTGACCTCATCGTGGGTGGGGTTTGGCGACATGGCGCTCACCGGGCTGTCCGGTGCCGCCACCACGCTCGTTCCAACCGGTTCACTCGCCGTACTGAAACAACTCTCCCTGCCGGTCGATTACCACCAAATCCTCAGCAACGGGCTGGTGGTTTCTGGCGTGACCGTTCGACGGTCCTAGCCATCGCCCACTTGACCTCGCCGGTTCAAAGAGATGCCAGCTTTCTCTTGATCCAGACCAATAGACCGCCCAAGAGGAATAGCTCACTGGCATAGGTGGCAATGATGGCCCCGTTGATCCCGTAGTTACCAATGAGCGCAAAGTTCAGAACAACGTTGAGAAGTCCGGCGCCGATGATGAACTTGTTGCGGGTTGGTTGGTAGCCAGCACCGGTAAGCGCTTCTGCGGCCAAGAGTCCCGGCATGTGGATGAGTGGGACCAGGCTCATCCAGCGAATAACGCTGATGGTGTCTACATAGTCCCCGGAGAGAACGTTGTCGATCAGCGGCGCCACGAGGAACAGACCACCACCGGCCACAGCCGCGTATGCAGCAACGGGAAGGAGCAACCGCTTGCTGTAGCCCCAGGTTCCCCGCAGCCCACTTTCGCCACCTTTGGCGAAGTAACGCGGGTAAGTGGCGGCAAGAACTGCATACATGGGTGCTGCTGATAAACCGAGGACTCGGTTGCCAGCGGAGTAGATGCCGGCGGAATACTCACCCGTCACATCAAATCGAAGCAGCATTTGCTTGTCGATATCACCGAGGAGTGCTCCGCTGGCTTGTGTCAGCGAGAAGGGGAACCCGTCTTTGCAGATTTGCACGCTCTCCAAGCGGGAGAATTTCGGCGGACCTACAACTCTTGCGAGAACAGCAGAGCTGGAGACACCGGCCAGGAGCGATGCCACCAACAGTGCGATGCTGATGTGGACGAGTGAAGGGGCCTCCATGAAAAAGACCACGTAGCCAACGCCCCCCATGCGCATTGCCGCCCAAGTGGCGGTGAGCACCGATGCGGCGGGGAAACGATCGAGTCCTTGGAGCGCAAATGCGGCCGGCACGCTGATCGAGGATCCAAGGAACTCGGCCAGACCCAGCAGAAAGATGGTGCGTCCATCCAGCCCCGGTACAGAAATATCAGCGGCAACGGCCAACACGGCGGCAACGACGAACGAAAAAACGATTCCCGGCAGAAGTGCGGCCCCCCAGGAAGAAGCGGCCGTGGAAGCGTCTTGGCTGATTCGTTTGGCAACGATGTGCGACGTCCCCAATGTCACAAACGGGCCGATGATCATGAACAACGCAATCGCGGCCGCGTAGAGCCCGTAGACCTCGGGAATGAATTCGACGGCCAGGAGGTAGAAGATCCCGACGCCCGCAACCATGCGTGACCCGTTCGCGAGAAGGCTCCAGAACGTGTCGTGTTTCAGAGACCGGCGTCCGGGCGAGGCCGCTTCGTCGACATCAGCCTCGATTTCTCTTTCTGGTGAGAGTGTCAGTTTCTTCTACCTGATCTTGAGTACCACACGATGGTGACCGGCATTACCCGCACCGAAGCCGGAGAATGCCCACACTAGATTGTCGGCATCCCCCGCATTCGTCATGAGTTGATCTTGGCATTCTGGGCATATCAAACAGAAACAGGCTCCCGCTGATCGGTGAGCTCATCACGTTTCGATGATGCGTCGCTCGCCTCCACCAGGCGACCTCGTGACCGTTCGAGGTAGTGATAGCCAGCCGCCAGAACGGTCAGAACTGCCATCGCAACAACCGAACGCGGGTACCGCACGAACTTCTCGACCAATGTGTTGGTGCCGAGGTCAACTTCGAAAAGGCGCTCCACCATCCACGCCGAAGCCACCAGAGCCAGCGCAACCGATCCCACCTTGAGAATCACCGGGTACGCCCGGGTGGTTCGTAGGAGATACAGGAACGTGAACGACACGAAGATCACGACCAGCTGGCCTATCTCGATTCCCACGTTCCGTCCAAGGAGCGAGACCAGTTGAGTGCTCTTGCTAACCTGCAGCGCCGACACCAGTGAAGCGAAGCCCATCCCATGAAATAGCCCAAATCCGAAGGCGATCAGCCACTCCTTGTTCGGGAACACCGGTCGCAAGTTGTGAAGTGCGGCAGCTGCGATCGACAAGGCAATGATGGTCTCGGTCACCTTGGCAGATGGCAACGGGAGGATTTCAAGCCCGGCCAGCGTAAAGGTGATCGAGTGGGCGATCGTAAACATCGTGGCAATCTTCGTTACCCGCCACAGCGACTTACCGAACCCTTGGGCCGGCTTCCATGCCCCAGTGCTGAACACGAGCACGCTGGGGAGAAGGAGCACGAGAACGAAAAGGATGTGATCCGGGCCGGTACGAATGTGGTCAAGCCCTAACGAAATACTCTCGGTGAAGTTCTTCAAACGGTTAGGGCTACCGAGATCTATGACCTGACTTGGCGTATCGGCAGTGAAGTAGAAGACTGCGTCCTGGTTCTGACCCTCCCCATTGTCGAAGATACCCGCCTGCCAGTTGTTCTCAATCAATACCAGTGCGGTCTTGTCCTCGATCTCGGCGAAGAACGGATCGAACTTCACTTCGAGGGACTGAGGAACGGTCGGCGTTGTGATGTCTACCTCGAAGGGGATCTGAACGTACCGAATCTCTTTGTCCGGATCTTCCTCGAGGAGGGTGCCAAGATCGCCGAAGCTGATCGTGAACTCCACGTTGTCACCGGCAATCGACAGGTGTTCCTGAGAGAACTCGTGGAGATCGTCTTGGCGAGACACCAACTCGGCCACCATCTCCTCTTCCGTTCCCTCAAGCTGGAAGCCCAGGGCCTCTCGCAGGTCGCCGAAGGGGTAGTCGACCTGCCCGACGAGCGACGATTCCGATACGTCGAGGAAGACAAAACTGTCTTCAGCGTTGTGAGCTCCTACCAGGCTGGCAAACACTGTGGCCAACGCCGCCATGACCAGCAATGTCGCTGCAAAAAACCGACTGAACACTTTCAACATCAAAGCTCCTTCGAAAGCAAAACCCGCAAGACGCATCCGCGCCGAGGCCCAGCGCACAGACCTACGGCCCCAACCGTGCCGCAGATGCATTCAGAACACCATAGTTCTGCGCAGTACTACCTACGAAAAGGTTCGATTGGCCTAGTGAAGGATCCAAGCCACGAGGGCCTCGCAAAAATCGTGCCCACTGCATCCTTGTGACCCTCATCATCGTAGTAGTCCGCGTGCAAGCGGTTACAGGGAAAACGCCTCTTTGGATACTTCGTCCGACCCGGCACACTTGATGACGGTGGTAGGGAGGCGGAATTCCCTCGCCGATGAGAGGTGCGTAGTTGTGGGTAACAAGAAACAGCGATCGAGCTTTGGGTCGTTCAAATTAGGAATAGCTGACTCGAGTGAGGGCGTTCGGCAGTGTTGAGCACTCCTGTTCACCTGACCCCTAATCGCCAGCTCACTCCGGCCCAGGAGCTGCTCTGGACCTCGCAACGGCTGCACCCAGACGTGCCGCTGGCGAACATGGCGACAATTGCGACAATCGAGGGCATCATCGATCCCGATCGATTCGTTGCCGCAGTTGATCAAGTCATCGGCGGTAGCGATGTGCTCCGCTTGAGGATCAGCGAGATCAACGCGGTGCCCTATCCAACCTTGGTATCCGAGCCTCCGAGCCAGACCCTTCTAATTCAACTACCGGCTGAAGAACTCCATGAGTGGATGCACCTGCGGATCTCGCAACCATTGGACCTTGGCACGAGCGTGTACGACTCAGTCCTCATTCAACACGATGTCGACAGCTGGTCCTGGTGGATGAACATTCATCACATCGCCACAGACGCAGCGAGTTCAGCCGAGATATTCCGTGCTGTGGCCGATGCTTACCATGGTCGGTGGCAGCCTCCCGTTGCCTACAGCGAGTTCGCCGATCAGCTAGTGAGTCTTCGCCAGACCGATCGGTGGCGACGCGCCATCGAGTATTGGGCCGAGGTCGACCATTCAGTCGGCGAGACAAGTCTCTATTCGCCCGACTCCGGCGCCAAGACCCAAGCCGAACGTGTCGGTATCCCAATGCTGCCGGATCGTCAGGACCGTCTCGACGCATTGCTGGCCAACCAGTTCCGGCTTCTCAGTCCCGATCTGTCCCTAACGGTCGCTCTGGCTACGGCTCTGGCGGCCTATCTCTTCAGGCTCAATGGCGCGGAACGGATTGTGATTGGCGTGCCGGTTCACAATCGCTCGAGCAATGAAGCCAAATCGGTAATAGGTCCATTGGTCGAGCTGTTCCCGCTGGTCGTCAACCCACAGGCCGACGACACTTTTGCCACGCTACAGAGCAAGGTGGCGAAGAGCTTGATGAGAACGCTCCGTCATGCACTTCCCGGAGCCAGCCCCAGACAAAGCTTCGATGTTGTGCTCAACGTCCACGGATCAACGTTTGGCAGCTTCGGCGAGATGAAAACGACGCACCGCTGGATTCATCCCGGTCATATCGATTCACACCACCGGCTTCGTCTGCAGGCCCTCGACTACCTGGGTGAGGGCAACCTCGAATTGGCGCTCGATATCAACCACCGAGCGGCCGGGGCCGACCACCGCACACAAGCGGGGAAGCATTTCGGAACCGTGCTCGACGCCATGCTGGCCGATCCCGACACCCGCTTGTGTGCAGTGGGCTTAGCTTCAGCCGACGACCTCCAACTCTTGAGGTCGTTCAACAACCCAACCCCAGGAACCCCGCTGGACCTCCCTGCCCCAGACGCCATTGCGCAACAACTCCAGTCCCGCCCGAAGGCTGCTGTGATGAGCCACGGCAAGCTCGATTTCTCCGCCGGCGAAATTGATCACATGATTCAACAGACAGCTGATGCTCTCTCGATGGCCGGCATCGGAAGAGGTGACCTTGTAGCGATCGAAATCCCTATAAGCATCGACGCAGTTGTGGCCATTCATGGGGTCTTGCGCTGCGGGGCTGCATTCGTACCAATCGATCCTGAGTACCCGGAGGCCCGTCGCGAATTCCTACGGTCTGACTCGAAGGCCACCGCGACGCTTCGTAGCCTGGCCGATGTCGAGGAACTCGCGCCGGTGGGTCCGCCGATTACCCCTGCAGGAATCGATCTGGATGATCTGGCGTATGTGATCTACACGTCCGGGTCCACGGGGATGCCCAAGGGCGTTCCGATTTCTCACCGAGGGCTCGCCGAGTATCTAGGCTTTGCGCTCGGTGCCTATGCCCCTGGCGATCAGCCGGTCATGGCGCTTTACACATCACTGTCGTTCGACCTTACGATCACGACGCTGTTTCTTCCGTGGCTGGCGTCTGGGTCTCTCACGATTCACCCTCAGGGCGGAGTTGCCGCACTACGCGAGATTGTGGACGAAAGACGGGTAACGCTGTTGAAAGCAACTCCGTCCCATCTCGAGCTTCTCGTGCGCATGATAAATAGCGATCATCCGCTTCGGGGCCTCATCGTCGGTGGGGAGGCATTCATGTCCGGCCTGGCCGATCGATTGTTGGCGGTGCTCGGCCAGGATTTGGAGATCTTCAACGAATACGGTCCGACCGAAGCCGTCGTGGGATGCATGATTCATCGCTACAACCCACAGCTCGACGAAGGGCCCGAAGTTCCAATAGGTGCTCCGGCTCCAGGTGTTACGTTGCACGTGCTCGACTCGGCCGGGCATCCAGTGCCGGTGGGAGCGGTTGGAGAGTTGTACGTGAATCGGCCCGGGATGGCAAGTGGCTATCTGAACCGTCCCGACCTCAGCGAACAGTACTTCAATGAACGTGACGCAACAGTCGGCACCAAGCTCTATCGAACCGGAGATCGCGTTCGAGTGCTCGATTCAAAAAGAATGGTCTACCAGGGACGATTTGATGATCAGCTGAAAATCGGGGGAATCAGAGTTGAACCCGGAGCCATCGAAACGGCCGCCCAGGAAATGCCGGGAGTACGGCGGGCACTGGCTTCGCTGTGGCGTCCCGACACCAGCCAGAGGGTGGAACTCTGCACCCGGTGCGGCCTCGGAGCTGACGTTCCTGGTGTGACGATCGACGACGACGGCGTCTGTTCCGCATGCCACGAGTTCGACGTCGTCGCCCCACAGTCTGAAGCGTGGTTTCGCAGCGAAGATGACCTGGCGCTTGAACTGCAGCAAGCGCGAGACCGGGCTCGTGGAGACTACGACGTGATCCACCTCCTGTCCGGCGGCAAAGACTCCACCTATGCCCTCTACCGCCTCGTCTCGATGGGGGCCCGAGTCTACGCGCTCACCCTGGACAACGGATTCATTTCTGACACTGCCAAAGAGAACGTTCGTCGTGCGGTACGGGCGCTCGGTGTGAGCCACGAATTCGTGACGGTTGCCGGAATGAACGAAATCTTCAGAGACAGCCTCGAGCGGTACTCGAATGTCTGCAACGGCTGCTACAAGACGATCTACACCGTGGCACTCGAACGCGCCGACAAGCTCGGCATCCCGGCCATTGTCACCGGACTCTCGCGCGGGCAATTCTTCGAAACTCGACTAGTACCAGGTCTCTTCAGCGCAGAACGGTTCGACCCGGCCGCCATCGACGAAGCAGTGGACGAAGCACGGCGCGTTTACCACAGCATGCCCGACGCAGTATCGGAAAACCTTGACGTCGAATTCCTCCGAGACGGTCGGGTCCTCGAGCAGGTGAAGTTCATAGACTTCTTCCGCTACATCGACGTGGAGCTGTCCGAGATGTACCAAGCCCTGGAGGAATCTGGAACGTGGCAGCGGCCAAGCGACACCGGTCGTTCCACGAACTGTCTGATAAACGCCGCCGGAATCCATGTCCACAAGCTCGAGCGGGCGCATCACAACTACGCGTTGCCGTACAGCTGGGATGTCCGCCTCGGCCACAAGACCCGTGCCGAAGCCTTGTTCGAACTCGATGACCCGATGGATGCCGACGAGTTGGCTTCCATCGCCTCGATGCTTGACGAGGTCGGATACAAACCACGGCCCTTGGAAATGCTCACGTTGTGGATTGAGGCCGATGAGTCCTTCGATCTGGCGACATTGCACGATTGGCTTGGCGAGAACCTGCCCGCCCATGCCCGCCCACGGGCGATCGAGAGAGTCAACCAGTTTCCACTCACCGCGAACGGCAAGATCGACGTTGCCGCCCTGCCGGCCCCCACTCTTCGCCGCGCTTTGATGACCCAAGTTTCCGGGCGTGGGCCCGCCACACCGACTGAGCGCGGTGTAACCGCTGTCTGGGAACAGGTGTTGGGTTTGACCGCGGTGAGTGTTTCTGAGGACTTCTTCGCAATGGGCGGTTCCTCACTGCATGCACTCGAGATGATCCTTCGGGTCAGCGAGTTCTCTGGCGTTCAACTACCGGAATCGTTTGCATTCCGATTCCGAACTGTCGAGGAATTGGCCGGTGCCATCGATCGGATCGGGCCGGATGATGCAGTCGGTCCGATAGCAGCAACATCGACAACAGTGCCGGAGTGGGACCCTGAGGCACTCACACCCTGGGAGCAACCATTCGTCTTCGAGTACCTCAACGACCCCGACAGTCCTCGCCACAATGTTGGTCGCCGCTACACGATCGATGCGCCAATAGAGGCCGGACCCTTGGCGGCCGCAATCCTGGCAACCGTCGAGCGACACCGGCCCTTGCGGCTGACTATGGGCGAGGAGCGAAAGATGCTCGATCCCGAACAAGCGGTGGAGATCACCGCCGGATTTACGCCTTCGACCCACAACGAGTTCATCGCCATCGCCAATCGAGCGATCGCCGAACCTTTCGATATTGAAGCTGGGCCGCTAACACGATTTGTGATCCAGCCATTGGAAGGCCGTCAGACTGGCGTTGTCGTTGTTGCCAACCACGGTGTCACCGATGGCAGCGGTTTGGATCGGATTTGGAAAGACATCGGGTCCTATTATCAGGGTGAATCCCTCGCGTCACTTGATCAGCGGTACCTGGAACATTCGTCGCAACTATCGGCAGCGGTCAATGCAGCTGACTTGTCGTGGATCGGTGCTGATCAGGTGCAGCCGCCGCCGCTGTTGTTAACTCCTTCGCTCGACGGCCAAAAGGGCTATCAGACATTGCCGGCGCGATTCACCCACACCGAATTGTCAGCCGTCGGTACCGCTACGCCGATGGCCACGTGCCTGGCCGGACTGTACGCAACACTGAAGCCCTACCAGCCGGGCGGACTCGTGAGCTTCGGTCTGCCGATATCGGTGAAAGGTTTGTCACAAGCCGAACTGGCGGGCTGCTGGCTGAATGTCGTTCCAACGCAGCTGGCTGTTGAGTCTGTCGAACGAGACGTTCTTCTCGATGAAGCTATGTCGGCAGCCGTGCAGGCGCTGGAGCACCGAATGGTGCCCCAGAGCACCGTGAACTCGCACCGGCGTTCGCGAGGACTCGAACCCTTGGCGCCTGAAGTGATCTTTGCCTACAACGAATTGCCCACAGCCACTTTCGGAATCCATCAAGCCCGGCACGAGACACTATCTGCTCCCGGCGTGCGCTCGCCGTTGGCGTTTTTCGTTGAAGTACGAGAGGATCAGGTGGACTTGGCGGTTGAGTTCGACGGCTGGATAACCAACGAGGCTCAAGCAAAACAACTTCTCGTCTCGTTCGACAACGCTATCGCAGATCTCCTGACGGGCCGAGACCCAGCTGCGGGTCGTGCGGAGGTTGCAACGGACCATTTCCGCTCGCTGACTGAACTGATCGCCCGGCAGGCAGCCACTAATCCAGCCGCTCCAGCGGTCGTTTCCGGCGAGGACGTGCTGTCCTATGAAGAGTTGCTCACCCGCGCTGACGGTGTAGCCGGAACTCTTCAGAAGCGGGGGCATGGCCCTGGGAACCGTGTAGGAGTCATGGCGCCCAGATCGGCCGAAACGGTGGTGAACATCCTCGGCGTGTTGCGCAGCGGAGCGGCGTACGTTCCCCTCGATCCACAGTACCCCGCGGAACGGTTGGCGTACATCGCCCAAAATGCCCACCTCGTGGGCGTGGTGGCCCAGCCCGGCACCAAACAGCTTGCGTCCGAACTCGGTGTTGAGGTCATCGACCCCACAACCGAAGCGGCGCCCGCGCTCCTCGAGACACACGCAAGGTCCAGTGACGAGGCCTACGTGATCTACACCTCTGGTTCAACGGGTCGGCCCAAGGGAGTCGCCGTCTCCCAGGCCAACATCGTGGCATCGACTGCTGTTCGAACCGACGTGTATGGGAACGACCCCAGGGCGTTCTTGATGGTCTCGTCATTCTCTTTTGACTCGTCGATGGTCGGTCTCTTCTGGACCCTCACCACCGGGGGAACACTGGTCGTCCCTGAAGACGGGCGGCAAACTGATGTAGTGCACCTGAGCGAGCTGGTTCGAACGGCTGAAGTCACCCATCTTCTGGCTGTACCTTCGCTGTACCGGGTTCTTCTCGAGGAAGCACCGCTGAGCAACTTGGGCTGCCTGACCGACGTGATCGTGGCCGGAGAACCTTGCACCCCCGATTTGGTCGTCGCCCACCAAACTCACCTGCCCAGTTCGCGAATCCACAACGAGTACGGGCCCACGGAGACAACTGTTTGGAGCCACCATTACGAGTTCGCGCCGGGCGTTGGGTTGGGTGATGAGATGCCCATCGGCACGCCGGTTCCCGGTGTGAGATCAGTAGTCGTAGACGAAACCGGCAATCCGTGTGGGGTCGATCAAGTGGGGGAACTTGTCATCGGCGGCGCCGGCGTCACCCGCGGATATATCGGCCTAGCAGGCGAAACTGCGGATCGATTCGGCTTCGGAGTTGGCGGTCTCGATGGGCCGACCTACCGGACCGGGGACCTCGTTCGAACAAACGTCGATGGCCAACTGGTCTTCGTCGGTCGTGTCGACCGACAAGCCAAGGTCCGCGGATTTCGAGTTGAACCAGAACTAATTGAATCTGAACTCAACTCGATCGAAGGGGTGACCGGCTCGCGAGCGGTTGTTCGTTCCGGTCGGATCGTCGCTTGGATTGAAACGCCCAATCACGCCCGCCCCGACGAACCGGAGCGGATTCGCCAGTTGCTTTCAAAGCACCTACCTGACCACGAAGTGCCGAGTGTCATTGTGTGTTTGGCCAGCATGCCCCGCACTGTCAATGGAAAAGTCGACGAGTCTCAGCTCCTTGTGCCATCTTCACTTGCCTCGACTGATGCACCAACAAAATCATCGAACAAGACCAGAGCCGCCATTGCTGAGATCTGGTCTGAGGTCCTCGGGGTCTCAGGCGTAGGAGATCACGAGAACTTCTTCGACTTGGGCGGAGACTCGCTCATGAACATGCGGATCGTTGCCCGAATGCGTCGAGCCGGATTCGAGGTGCGTCCGCGGGATGTGATCGGTCACCCCTCAGTAGCTGCGATCGCCAAGCTGGTAGACAGCCCAACCAACCCCACCGGTGACCGCGAGAAACACCTCATCCGGTTCGGCGCCCCCACAGGAAGTCGAAAGATCTTTTGTGTGCATGGCGCAGGTGGCGGAGTCATGAATCTGGCGGGTTTTGCCCGTCAGCTTGAACCAGACGTCCAGCTGATCGCTATCGAAGCGGCTGGAGTGGACGGAACGACACCGATGGCCCGAAGCATCGATGAGCTCTGCGATACCTACATCGACGAGATTCTGGAATTTGCGCCAGGAGAAGAACTCATCCTGGCGGGATTTTCCAATGGAGGATTGGCCGCCTATGAGATGAGTCGCCGCCTGACAGACCGAGGTCACAAGGTACAGGCCGTCTTCCTGCTCGACACCTTCCATCCTTCTTGTGCGGCTCGCCCTTACGGCTGGTCTCGCCATCTCCGAGATTTCCGGCGGGGCCCGAGAAGTTTCGTCCTGGAAAAGTTGAGCGACCGCATTGACCGTTTCAAGGTCTACGCGGCAGAGCGCCTCCCCGCCGCCCGACGCCGGTGGCACGCCGATTGGATTGAGTGGTCGATGATCCAGAACTTGGGCGGAATTTGGCAAGGGTATGAGCCGCAAGAACCCGCCTGTCGAACGATCTTGTTCTCCGCCACCGACGTCCACGAGATCTTCCGTCATGTGGGACTGACCCGTCAGTGGCCGAGCTTCGTCGAGACAGTGTCGATAGCGGGTGACCACAAATCTCAGGTTGAAGGGGTTAACGCTGGCGCACTCGCCGACGCCATCTCAGGAGTGGTCAAGGAGCTTTGGGCACCGACTGGATCGAGTTGGTAAAGCTTCGCCCTTGTTGCATGATCTATGAGTGAGCGAGACGGAGGTGAGCGGCCTGAACCCAATGAGCTCGGCCAGAGCTCGCGACCTCCTCATTGGGATCGCTGGTGGCGATCGCACCGCGTTCGACATCTTCGCGAGAGAGGTCACGCCATTCGTGCACGCCCGAGTATCCAGGATCATCTGGGATCAGGCTGCCGCAGAAGATGTGACGCAGGTGGTGATGCTCAAGGTCTGGACCGGCGCCAACCGTTTCAATAGCGGTCGCGGCAACGCATTCGCCTGGCTCACCACGATGTGCCGGAATACCGCAATTGATCACTGCCGCGTCGAGCAACGCCACCAACGGATCTCCGACGCAGCAAAGGAAAGCGCCGAGGTTCTCGATGACAACGTTCTTGACGAAACACTGGCGGCCGCGGAACGGCGTGAGGTCAGAATTGCACTAGCGTCCCTCAACTCTTCACAGAGAGATGCGATCCAGCTGGCGTACTTCGAGGGGCTTACATACGTAGAGGTAGCTGAGCGCTTAGGCGAACCCGAAGGAACGGTTAAGGCAAGGATTCGACGAGGAATGATCCAGTTATCTCGTTTGCTGGGAGAGACCCATGTCAACTGACAACTACAGCGAGACCGACGATTCCATGCACAGTCTCACCGGCGCATACATGGCCGGTGCGTTGAGCACTGCACAGTTCGAGCTGTACGAAGCGCATCTGGAAACATGTGACAGCTGCATTGCTGAGATCAACGAAATGGAACTGGCCGCCGAAAAGCTGTTCTTCCACCATGCTGCCTCAGTGCCTGAGGAACTCATGGCAAAGGTTCTCGCCGTACCTGATCGTCCCCACCCGTCTTCGGCCGCCCAGTCCGCAATGGTTCTGCCGACGCCGAAATCCATGGGATCGAAGTCTGCCCGCCTCCGATTGTTCGCTCTAGCTGCTGCATTCATCGTGATCGTGGGATTCGGTCTCGTGGTAAACCAAAGCAGGACGTTGAGTAGAGCGGAGCAAGTAGCCGCGATGAACGATGCTGAGTCGCTCGATCTGACTGGCGAGGACTTCTCAATCGAGTTGGTGATCTCGGAATCATCGTCGTCGGTTGCATTCATCGACCAAGAGTTCTCCGCTCTGGAGTCAGATAAGGCATATGCCCTGTGGCGGATCCCGGTGGAGGGTGTCCCGGAGTTCCTGGGACTGATACGGCTCAACGATGACAGGAAGACCGATCAAGCCTTCGACGCCAGCGTCGCCGATGCCGCCGCTTTCGCAGTGAGTATCGAGGAGGCTGAGGCATCACCGCAAGCTCCATCCGATCAGGTGATTCTTGTTGGCCAACTCTCGTAGCTTCTGGCACGAACCGTTGTCACCACGGGCCTTACACCTCAGGTGGTTTGGAGGGCCGTGCCGTTCGAATGGGACGATCCACACGCAGCATCCTGGCGATCAGATTGCGGGCGATCTCCGAAGTTCCTGAGTAGGAAAGTCCCCCGATGGCATCGCGCAGCTCCGCTTCCACACCAGCCTCCGAGGTGTAGCCGGCCGCTCCGTGAATTCTCATAGCGTCGAGCGCCGATTGAACAGCCATTTCCGAGGTCTGCAATTTGGCAAGTGCCCCCGCCATCGTCATCGATCCGCCTCGGTCATACAATTCCGCCGCCTTGTAAATCAAGAGTCGGGCACTCTCGTGACGGAGCTTCATTTCGGCGATCTTGTGGCTGATTCCCTGGAACTTGCCGATTGGCTGGCCGTAGGCCTGACGCGAGCGCGCCCGCTGGATGCTGAGGTTGATCACTCGTTCCATCGAACCCATCTGGGCGGCATAAAGAAAAGCCCGTTCTGCCTCGACGGCGCCGCTGAAAACGCTTCCGCCGGCACCCACGTTGCCCAGCAAGTCCGTACCGCCGACGCGGCAATCGGTAAAGGTCACCTCGGCGAATGGACAGGTGTTGAGGCCCATCTTGGGCTGGAGCGGACCAACGGAAATACCGGCTCGATCGGTCTCCAGAATGAAGGCGGTGATCCCCCAGTGTCCTTTGCTGGGGTCGGTGGTGGCGAACACCACGATCACATCGGCGACGGGTGACAACGTGACCCACGCTTTGGCACCGTTCAGTGAGTATGTGCCGTCGGGATTGAGGGTCGCCGTGGTCGTGATCGCACCGGTGTCCGACCCTGCCTCCGGTTCCGACATTGCGAAACATCCAATCGCACTCCCGGCAGCCAGCTTGGGCAGCCAGTGCCGGCGCTGTTCTTCAGATCCCGCCGTTACGAGTGCCCGCTGCATTGCGAAGGACTGAGAGGAGAGCGCAAAGACAAACCCGTTGTCAGAAGTCCCCAGACCGAGGCCTTCGAAAGTCAGCGCTCCTTCAACGGCACTGCGACCGGCACCCCCATACTCGGTGGGGATCATCAGTCCCTGAACGCCGAATTCAGCACACTTCAGCCATCGGACTTGATCGAATTGGTCAGTACCTGGGTAGGCGAGCTGGTTGGCGGCGAATTCTGCAGCCGCCATCTTGACTGGATGCTGGTCGTCGAGAAGAGCTTCACTGAACAGACTCAACTCTCCCCCACCTCTCCGGATTCCATCACGTGCTCCTACGCAGCCGTGCCCGAAACGGATTCATTCCCGCTCCGGAGTCAGCAGCTGAAGATCCTGCTAATTGAACCATGCCGCGGTCGAGAGGGCGGGAGGAATATCACCTTCTCTCCCGGGTCAGATGGCTCTACAACCCAAAACCGACGTCGCCTACCGTGGAATGGAGCGAAGTCTGGTGCATCCGAACAGCCGCGCCCTTCGTCAATAGATCTAGCCCATGACCTCTCTCCCAGCCGCTTCCAGCCCCACGACCCTCGCCGGCCTCGTCGGCCGGGCAGCTGCCTTGCGCCCTGACGGTGAGGCGCTGATCGGGCTGAACCGCTCGTTCACCTGGCCTGAGGTTCACGACCGTACCGCCCGACTGGCGCAGCTCTTGGTTGCGGGCGGCGTGAAGAAGGGCGAACGCGTCGCGGTACTTCGACCCAAAGGCCACGAATCCTTCGAGGCGGTGCATGCGATTCTCCAGGCGGGAGCAATCATGGTCCCGCTCGATCCCATGGCACCTGCGGCAGCGGCTGCGGCGGTGCTCGCCGATGCAGGGGTTATCGCGCTCGTTGGTCATGCCGAAACGATCAAGCGCGCCAAGCCCTGGGACGGGAACGGCCCTGACCTGAAATTGATACTTGCCACCGGATCCACAGAATCAATCCAGTCCGATGTCGCCGGCTCCGGTATCTCGCTCGTGGATATCAATGAGCTGGCCAACTACCCACTCCCTGAACGACTGCCGGTCGTGACGTTGGATGACCCGTCCTACCTCATCTACACGTCCGGCTCCACGGGTACCCCTAAAGGAATTCTCCACACCCACTCCAGCGGATTGGCCTACGCCCGTTGCGCGGTGGAGATCCACCAGCTGAACCAACACGATCGTCTGGCGGCGATGACCGGGCTGCATTTCGACATGTCGACGTTTGAGCTTTTCGCCATTCCGCTGGCGGCCGGGACGATTGTGGAGATGAGCGAACCCCACCTGCGTTTCCCTGCCAGCTTCACCGAGCGTGCCGCAGAACAGCGAACCACGATCTGGTACGGCGTGACCTTTCTCCTCCAGCAAATCTTGGAACGCGGAGCGCTGGAGACACGGGACTGGAGTTCACTGCGCTCAGTTCTGTTCGCCGGCGAAGTCTTCCCGGCAGCGGCCCTTCGAGCACTGATGGAAGCCCTGCCGAACACCGTCTTTGAAAACGTCTATGGTCCCGCCGAGGTCAACGCCTCCAACGTGTACCGCCTCACCAGGCCACCGGCGGACGGCGAATCGGTACCGATCGGCCCGGGCTGCGGGGATGCCGAAATGCTCGTGGTCGATGAGACCGAACAGCCCGTTCCCCCCGGCACCAAAGGTGTGTTGTGGATCTCGGCATCCACCCGAATGCGCGAATACTGGAATCGAAGCGATCTCACAGCGGCCAGCACGAGGCGGCGTGAGGATGGGCCGGACTGGTATGTCTCGGGGGACGTGGTGACCAAGGAGAGCGACGGCACGGTGTGGTTCCACGGACGGTCCGACCATCAGGTCAAGCTGCGCGGCATACGTGTCGAACTGGAAGGAGTGGAGTCCACCCTGGCTGATCACCCCGACATCCTTCATGCCGTCGCTGGTCCATCGGGTTACCGGCCCGGGACGTTGGCGGCCACGGTGGTCCTGCGACCGGGCGTCCACCTCGATGTGAGAGCAATTCAAAAATGGTCAGCAAACCGACTCCCCCCGGTAGCGATACCCGCCCACATTGACGTGGCCGAAACACTACCGACCACCCCCAGCGGAAAGATCGATCGAAAACGGATCCGAATCGCCCTGGCCGCTGCAAAGGAAACAGCATGAATGACGTACTGACCATGGATGCCGATCGCGAGCTCGCAGCCCAGTTGTGTGCTTTCATCGATAGCGAAGTAAGCCTGGATCCCGACACGCCGGTGAAGCCCGATACCGATCTTCTCACCACTGGGCTCGTGGACTCGCTGGGGGCGATGGAACTCGTTCACTTTCTGGAAGAACATCGGAACATCGACATCGATCCCGTAGACGTCACGATCGAGAACTTCGGCACCGTAAACAGCATGGTCGCCCTCGCCACCCGCCTCACCTCCACTGCCTAACATCGAGGCATGATGCGAAGCTGGCCGGAGTTCGATACGAATCCCGAGGGCCTCGCCACCGCTCTCGAGTATCTCATCGCCTCCCGAAGCGAGGAAACCGCCAAACTCCCCGACGGTCTGCCCGGGGAGGGGATGGGCGAGAAGGAGGCCCTGGAGCTCCTCGCTCCGATAATTCTCGACGGAGCTCGACCCCTGGGCGCTCCCGGATTCTTCGCCCACATGGATCCTCCAACCCCGTGGATCACGTGGGCGGTGCAGCAATGGACCGCCAGCCGCAACCAAAACCTGCTGCACGCCGACACCGCCACCACCGCCCGAGCGTTGGAATCGAATGTTGTGGATTGGATCGCCCCCATTTTCGGGATGGGCGGAGGCCACATGACCCCCGGTTCCACGGTGGCCAATCTCACCGCACTCTGGGCTGCTCGAGAAGCCGGGGCCAGCGAGGTGGTGGCAACCGCCGACGCCCACCTGAGCATAAAGAAGGCCGCCCACATCCTGGGCCTGCCGATTCGACAGGTCCGCTGGGAATCCGCCCGGGACCTCACTGGAGCTGCGGCCGTTATCACCGCCGGGACAACGAGTACAGGAACCATCGAACCACTCGATGCGGCGGCTGGCGCCATGTGGCGCCATGTTGATGCCGCTTGGGCTGGACCACTCCTGCTGAGCGAACGCCACGCTCACCTTCTCGACGGGATTGAACGGGCGGACAGTGTGGCGGTTTCCGCCCACAAGTGGCTGTTCCAACCCAAGGAATCGGCGCTTGTCCTCTTCGCCCACCAGGACGAGGCCCATCGCTCGATCTCTGTTGGCGGCGCCTATCTGAGCGAACCGAATGTTGGAGTGTTGGGCTCACACGGTGCTAGCGCAGCCCCGTTAGCGGCCACGCTTCTGGCCTATGGCAAGCAGGGCATCGCCAGATGGATCGACCACTCGATGGCCTTGGCCGAACAACTCCACCACATCGTCTGCACCCATGCGGAACTGGAGGCTCGAAGCTCGCCACAAAGTGGGGTGCTGAACTGGCGACATGTCCAGGTAGGTGCCGAAGAGATTCTGGCGGAACTGCCCAAATCCGTCTTCGTGTCCGCTACCACTATCGATGGCGAGCAATGGCTCCGGTCGGTGGCGGCTAATCCAAACGCCGATCCCGAGTTCGTGGTGGCCGGAGTGCTCGCCGCCGCGGACCAAGCAGCGAGCGCTAAGAAGCGAAGCCGGTGACCCCGCCGTCGATCGGGATGACGGTCCCCGTGATGTAGGCCCCGGCCCGACTGCAGAGCCACAGCACAGTCCCGGCCATGTCCTCCGGCGAACCGATTCGTCCGAGCGGAATCATGCCTTCCACCATCGCCTTTCCGTCTCCCTCGAGCGCCGCCGCCATCATCTTGGACTCGAATGGCCCCGGTGCGATCGAGTTGACTGTGATGTGGTCCTTGGCCAGCCGTTGACCCATGTGCCGGGCGATCATGTGCAGGCCGGCCTTGGATGCCGAGTAGGAGAAGTTGTCCACCCAGGGAACAGCGATTCCGTTGATCGATCCGGTCATGATCACGCGGGCGGGGTCCTGGGGGGTCGCCGCTGCTTTCAGGTTTGGCAACAACGCCTGGGTGAGGAAGAACGGTGACTTCAGGTTGATGTCTATGACCTTGTCGAACCCTTCCTCGGGAACATCCCCAAGTGGAGCCACCCAGTTGGCGCCGGCGTTGTTGCAGAGGATATGGAGCTTGTCTTCGGTCTGGTTGAAGGCGGCGACGAATGAGGACATGCCCTCCGATGTGGAGAGGTCGGCTGGAAGCGAAACACACTCTCCCAATTCACTCAGTTCCTCCGCTGCCGCATCACATGCCGCCGCTTTCCGGGCGGTGATGTAGACCCTGGCCCCTGCGGAAAGAAGACCGGTGGCGATCATGTAGCCGATACCTCGGGAACCTCCCGTCACGATTGCGGTTTTGCCTTGGACGCTGAAGAGTTCGTTGAGATCCATCCGGGCAGCGTAGGGCCAACGCTCTTCACCCACCGAACGAAGCCTCGACGTGTCGGCTACTCGCGTCGCATCGGAATGTGCGGGATCCCGTCTTCGAGGAAGTCGTGTCCATCCCGTATGAATCCAAACTGCTCGTACCACTGTGAAAGATGTGATTGGGCGTCCAACACAAACGGACCTGGGGCGAGCGTGAGGGCATAGCGCATCAGATTGGCAGCGTGACCCTTGTGCCGAAAGTTCTTTCCCGTTGCCACCCGACCGATCCGAAGCTCGTCACCGTCGTCCAAGATCCGGAGCGTTGCCACCATCTCCCCTCGCATCGCAATCCAAAGATGCCTCGTACCAGGCTCGGTGTCCCGACCGTCGAGTTCGGGGTAGGCGCACTCTTGTTCCACCACAAAAACGTCAATCCGGAGCTTCACGAGATCGTGAAACTCGGTGGTGGTCAATTCGTTGAACGTTGCCGCGCGGACGACCATCTCATTCGCTCCTCTGATGGATTGGGGTGACCCTACCGCTCAGCCCTTCATCCGCTCCTTGAGTGCGGCGACCATGTTCACGAAGGCCGGCTCGCCCATCGACCACACCTGCGTATCCAACTCGTTGTCTACAGCGTCGGGACCGGTGGCGATGGTTTGCGTACGATGAATTGTTTCCTTGGTGCGCATGAGTAGCTCTCGTGGTGCGCTGGCAGCTTTGGCCGCCAACGCCTCGGCCGCTGGCAAGAGCTCCTCGTCGGGGACGCACTTCCAGGCCAAGCCCACCTCGGCAGCCCGTCTTCCGTCCAGCACCTCGCTGAACAAGACCATGGCCTTTGTGGTCTGAATGTCAGTTTTGTTTCGAAGCCGCCAGGTGTGCCCGCCACCGGGACCAATACCGATCTGGAGAAAGCGAGAATCGAACTTGGCTGACTCGGCCGCCACCACCAGGTCACAGACCAGGATGGCGTTCATGCCTGCACCAACGGCGGCACCGTTTACTGCCGCGATCGTGGCAAGCGGGGATTCTGCGATCCTGATAAACCCGGCGTAAACCTTGCGGAGACCGTCGTGGCCCGGATTGGCCAGAAGCTCATCCAGATGACCACCCGAGCAAAACCCCTTGCCGGCGCCGGTGATGATGACGGCGCTGATCCCCTCATCGGATTCCAAATCATCCATGGTGTCACAGACCTTGGCGCTCATGTCCAGCGTGAAGACGTTCCGCCGATCTGGATCATTCAGGGTGATGATCGCATAGCCGTCTTTTTTCTCCACCAGCACTGTGTTCATCAGGGCACCTTATGCGGTGAGATCGACGAGCCCTAACCTAATGGCATGACTGTGATGCAAGACGTCGTTGCCCAGTGGCATCGCAAGATGAAATCAGGGCCGCTGACACCAGAATTCCTCGATGAGCACTTGCACGAGGACGTGACGTTCTACTCCCCAGTAGTTTTCACGCCACAAGTCGGGAAACCCCTTACCACGGCTTACCTGCTGGCCGCTGGTCAGACACTGGGGGGCAGCGACGAACAACCATTCCGCTATACCAAGGAGATCGTGGGCGACCGGAATGCGATGCTGGAATTCGAAACGTCGATCGGTGGGAAATACGTCAATGGTGTGGACATCATCACCGTCGACAACGAGGGCCTAATCACCGAGTTCAAGGTGCTGATCCGGCCACTGCAAGGTGTGAACGCCATTCACGAAGCGATGATGGCAGCGCTCCAACGATGACTTCTGCGAGGTTGACCGGGAAGGCCACGGAAATGCAGCCTGAGCGATCGGGAAGTATTCATGCGGGTTGTCTGTTTGGTACTGCGTGACCCCGACGATCGAATTGCCAACCGAGGAAGGTCAGACCTGGTCGCTGGTGGAACATCGGGGCAAGTCGGTGGTACTGATATTTCATCGGCACATCCATTGACTGCCCTGCAAGGCCCATGTCGTCGCCGTGAGCGAACGACGAGCCGACTTTGGACCGGATGTGGAGTTCGCACTGATCACCTTCAGTGATCCCAAGTACCTGCGGGCCTACCGCCAACGAACCGGCTGGGACCTCCCGATCCTGACCGATGCTGATCGCGCGATCTATCGGATGTTCGACTACGGCCGGGGTTCGGTGTGGCGGGTCTATGGCTGGAAAGTGATCAGACAATATGTGATGCTTCTGCGCAGCCGGAGTCTTGGCAGAATGGAGAAAGCCACGGAAGACACATTGCAGCTGGGTGGGAATGTGGTGATTGCCCCCGATGGCAGCGTGCAATGGGTTTACCGCGGTGCCGGCCCCGATGACCGACCAACGGTCGATGAGCTCATCTCCCAGGTCCAAGAGGCTCGGGCATCGGCTGAATCATGAGACGCGTGAGGCGCAGTTATATGACCTAACTTGATTTCGTGACCGATCGACTGAACGAAGCGATTCAAATCAAGCGTGCCGCCGATCGTGGCCGCTACGACACCGAGACGATCAACGCCATTGCCGACGCCGGCTTGGTGGCTCACGTTGGGACCATTCGTGATGGCCAACCTGTGGTGATTCCGATGTTTTGTGTCCGTGACCGAGACCACCTCCTCCTTCACGGTGCGCCGGCTGCCGGCGTGTTGCGTCGAGCCCGAGCGGAGGAAAGGACCATCTGCGTCGAGATGACCTTGATCGACGGCTTGGTGCTGGCCCGCTCCGCCTTTCATCACTCCATGAACTACCGGTCGCTGGTTGTGATCGGTATTCCCGACGAGGTCACCGAGGAATCTGAAAAGGCTCACGCTCTGGAGATGTTCGTGGAACGCCTCATTCCGGGCCGCCAGGCCGATCTCCGGCCCAACAACCAAAAGGAGATCCAAGGCACCGCGGTCTTCCGCGTCTCACTGGAGCAGGCGTCAGCGAAGGTCCGGTCCGGCCCACCTATCGATGACGATGAAGACTACGAACTGGACATCTGGGCCGGCGTTGTTCCTACTCGCCTGGCGATGGACGATCCGATCGATGACCCTCGGCTCCTACCAGGCGTTTCGGTTCCCGCCAATGTGACCGCGTACGTACGCGGTGACTAGCCTCACCTCATGAAGGCAATTCAGGTAACAAGGACCGGGGGCCCGGAGGTTCTCGATTGGACAGACGTGCCAGATCCATCACCGGGACCGGATGATGTGCTGGTGAAGGTGGCGGCTGCCGGTTTGAACTTCATCGATACTTACCAACGCACGGGCTTGTATCCCGTACCCATGCCCTTCACCCCGGGGCTCGAAGGCGCGGGCGTGATCACTGGTGTCGGTGAAGAGATAGATGATCTGAGCGTTGGTGACGCGGTGGCGTGGTCATCGGCGCCGGGTACCTATGCAGAATTGGTGGTGGTTCCTGCTAATGCGGCAGTGCCAGTTCCCAACGGTGTAGATCTGGAAATTGCGGCCGCGGTCTTGTTACAAGGCATGACTGCGCATTACTTGGTCACTGATACGTTTCCGTTGGCGTCCACAGATCGGTGCCTCATTCATGCCGGCGCCGGCGGGGTCGGCTTGTTGCTGATCCAGATGGCCAAGATGATCGGCGCTGAAGTGTTCACCACAGTGGGCACACCCGAGAAGGCCGAATTGGCCCGGGTGGCCGGTGCTGATCATGTAATCCTCTATCGAGACGTTGATTTCGGCGATGAGGTGGAGGCGATCGCGGGCGTGCGGGCGCTTGACGTGGTGTACGACGGGGTTGGCAAATCCGTGTTTACGCGCAGCCTCTCCCTGCTTCGTTCACGGGGAATGATGGCCACGTTCGGAAACGCCTCCGGACCGGTGGAGCCGTTGAGTCCGCTCGACCTGGCGCCGTCTCTGTACCTCACCCGGCCCAGTTTGTTCCAATACATCGAAACCCGCGGGGATCTCCTCCGACGCAGCGGCGACATCTTCCGGTGGATCGCCGCCGGCGAACTGGACGTCCGAATCGGCGCAAGGGTGCCGATGCAGGATGCTGCCGAAGCGCACAAGCTGCTCGAGGGCCGAAAGACCACCGGCAAGGTGATCTTGATTCCCTGACCTCGCTCACCGCCTGCCGGCTGCGACGGGCCGAACCCGCTCCCCAACCTCGTCCAGCTCGCCGGGAGCTCCAGTCACAATCGCGTGACTATGAACAACAACCGGCGACGTCCACCTTGGCCACTACCTCGTTCTCCAACTGTTCGGCGTCGCCGGTCTTCACGTACCACTCCCATTTGTTATCCGGACCTTCCACCCACGTCTCGGTCTTGTGGGCGAAACAGCAGATGGTGTCATCCACGCCGGTGGTCTCGAGCCCCGCCGTGGCAATTCGCTGTTCGGCGGCTGTCACCTGTTCGGCCTGTTCCACTTCAACGCCGAGATGGTTGAGGGTGCCCCCGGCGTCTGCGGTCTCGAAGAGAACCAGCTTGAGCGGTGGGTTTGCCACCTCGAAATTGGCATACCCCGGGCGGACCTTGCTTACCGGGGTATCGAACATCTTGGTGTAGAAGTCGATTGATTCGTTGAGGTTGGTGACGTTCATAGCCAGTTGTAATCGCATGAGATTCTGCCTTCATTTCGATGGGTGTCGATATGTTTCTTCAAACAATACGCCGACATATCGACCCATGTCAATACGTTGTGCTATGTTTTCGTTATGCGAATCGCCGAGCCGATCTGTTGCGCACCCCTCACTGGGGCAACGTTGAGTGAAGTCGACGCCGAACAGTTGGCGTCGGTCTTGAAGGCTCTGGCCGACCCGATTCGGCTTCGGCTCGTAAGCATCATCGCCAGCGCGGGCGAAGGATGCGCCTGCGACTTTCCCGATGCTCTGGGCAAGAGTCAACCCACGATCAGTCATCACCTCGGCCAACTAGTAAAGGCCGGCATTCTGGAGCGAGAACAACGCGGCAAGTGGGCATGGTTCCGAGTGAACCCCGCCCAGATCGCAGCCATCCGCACCGCCCTCGGCTAAACCTTCGGCTGCCGAACTCCTCAGTTACGCGAGTATCTCTTGCAGCGCCGAGCAGGCGAGCCTTCGTGGCGGGCGAACGGCTCGGAGGGTCAACATCATGCGGCCA
This sequence comes from Acidimicrobiales bacterium, assembly GCA_013003535.1. GTDB lineage: Bacteria > Actinomycetota > Acidimicrobiia > Acidimicrobiales > SZUA-35 > JABDIY01. The sequence continues at coordinate 27,546 of JABDIY010000049.1, forward strand.
GAAGATCGCGCCGCAGGCTCACAAGGCTCGCGCTCAAATAAATGGCAGGGTGGTGATCGTGGCGCTTGATCGGCCGTCGGGACCCTCTACCTCCACGGCTTCCCCGGTTCCGATAACAGTGGAGAGAACCTGGCCCATCCCGATCTTCTTCTCCAGCCGATGCGACCACACGACGGCGGACAACGTGCCTACCTGGCGATCGCCTTGCCAAATCGGCGTGCGCTGAGGCAGGGGCCAAGCATCGGCGGTCTCGTCGTGGATGAACAAGCCAACCATCTGCCGCTCCGGCCCGGCGGCAGCCACTTTGGCCAGCGCGGTTTTACCGATGAAGTCTGCTTCGATGTGGGGCGTCACGTAGCGGCCCATCAATGTCTCGTATGGGTTTGAGTCCGGCGTGTTATCACCCCCGTAGGACAACAGGCCGCTCTCGATCCGCTCAACATGATTGGGCGCTCCCGGTCCGATCCCATACTTCTCCCCTGCCGCAGCCACCCGGTTCCACAGCTCCACGCCGCGAGTGCCGTCTTGGAGGAACAGCTCGAATCCGCCCTGCTTGCTCCAGCCAGACCGACACACCACGATCGGGATGTCGTCAAGGGAGGTTTCGGTGAACCAGAAGTACCTGAGAGATCGGACGTGATCACCAAAGAGTTCGGCTACGAGATCTTCGGCTTTCGGGCCTTGGATGGCTAGGGGTGATACATCGGGCTCCGAGACCGCCACATCGAAACCCTTTTCCGCCGCCGCCGCCTTGGCCCACAGCAACATGTCGTTGTCGGCGATGGAGAACCAGTAGCGGTTCCCACTGAGTTTGAGGAGCACGGGATCATTGAGGATCCGACCGTCGTGATCGCACATGGCAACGTAGTAGCCTTGTCCCTCCACCATCTTGGAAAGGTCACGCGAGGAGAGGTATTGCGCGCAGGCGAAGGCGTCGGCGCCTTGAATCTGCACCTGTCGCTCGCCGGCGACGTCCCACATTGCGACAGCGTTGATGAGGCGGTCATATTCGGCCTTGAGATCTCCGTAACTCAACGGCATGAGCATCTTGTTGTAGACCGTCCACGCGGTACATCCGGCCGCGATTGTGGAATCAAAGTAGGGCGAGCGACGGATGCGAGAGCTGGGGATGAGTTCCACGTCGGGGAGTGTGCCGGATTCCAACCAGTGCTGCCAAGCGGACAAGTGAGATTTCTAGCATCTACGCTCGCAGGGTGAATGAGAAGCAAACCGGGTGGGCCTTTGTGGCGATGCAGGTGGCGCTCCTGGCCCTGGTCATCTTCCTTCCCACCGGCACCGACTGGGAACGGACCCCAAGTGTCCAGGCGGTAGGCCTGTTTCTCAACGTCGCCGGTCTGGCCCTTCTAGCACTCGGTGCCCTCGGACTGGGCCGCTCCCTCACACCAACACCGGTGCCGGTGGAATCCGGTGAACTCAAGACCACCGGCCTCTACTCCCGGATGCGGCATCCGATCTACAGCGGCGTAATACTTCTGGCGATCGGGATCGCCGGGGCGTCGGGCAGCATTCTTCGAGTCCTGGCCACGCTGGCACTCATCGGCTTCTTCTATTTGAAGGCACGCTGGGAAGAGGATCGCCTGGTGAAGAAATTCGGCCGTGAATACGAAGCGTACGCGGCTCGGGTCAACCGATTCCTGCCAACACCAAATGCAAAGATCAAGGCTGCCAACTCTGCAGCGAAGCAGAAAGCAACCGAAGAACCCGACCTGCCCACCGCCACCAAACGCGGCTACACCGAGGGCAAAGGCCGCCCAACGCCCAAGCGACCCCCGAAGAAACGTAAACGGTAGGCCTATCGTTTCGGCATGGATTTGTCAGCCATTACAGCAACAGAAGCCGTGCGCCGTCTCAGCGCTGGCGACATCTCCAGCACGGAACTGTTGGACGCCCAGATCGCGGTTGTGGAAGCCCGAAACGACGAGTTGAACGCGGTTGTGACCGCGGAAGTGGATGCCGCTCGGATCGCTGCCGCTATGGCCGACAAGCGGCGAGCCCGGGGTGAGGACTTGGGACCCCTCGGCGGTCTACCGGTGACGCTCAAGGACTCATACGAGACGGTGGGCCTCACCACGGCCTGTGGGTCTCCCGAGTACGCCGACTATGTCCCCGAGACCGATTCCGATGCGGCCCAGGCAATCAGGACTTCGGGTGGCATCATCTTCGGCAAGACCAATACGCCGCTCATGACCGGCGATCATCAGACCTACAACGAGGTCTATGGACTCACCCGAAACCCGTGGAATCCGGAGAGGACGGCGGGGGGTTCCTCCGGGGGCGCAGCCGTGGCGGTGGCAACCGGCATGAGCCTGCTGGAATTTGGAAGCGACATTGGGGGAAGCCTCCGGCAGCCCGCTCACATGAACGGGGTCTTCGGGTTCAAGCCCACCCACGGAGTCCTGTCGCTCCGAGGCCATATTCCCGGCCCTCCCGGGACGCTGGCCCCTCGTGATCTCGGCGTCGGTGGTCCCTTGGGTCGCTCGATCGATGACCTCGAATTGATGTTTCGCGCCACCCTCACCGTCGGTGCGTTCAGTGGAATACCCGGTGCCAAGCTGCCTGCCAGCGACGGTCCGCTCTCGGTTGCGGATCTTCGTCTGGCAATGTGGTCTGACGATCCGATGGCAACGGTGAGCGCCGCCTGCAAGCAGGCCGTGGAACGAATCGGAGCAGAGCTGGATACTGCCGGAGCAGGCGTGCATGCCGATCTTCGCCCTTCCATGCCCACCGATAAGTTGCATATCACGTACCTGGGGTTGCTCTGGGCTGTCACCGCAGCTGGTTTTCCTGACCCGGTGTACAACGGTCTTGCCAAAGCCGCCCGCGAAGCAGCATTCGACGACATGTCCGCGGTTGTGCCCCGGCTGATGACCAGCAGTCACAAGACCTGGCTCAAGAACAACGAGATACGCCACAAAGCGATGGCGTCCTGGGAGCGATTGTTCGAGACCGTGGATGCGGTGATCATGCCGGTAGCACCAACCCCAGCGTTCCCGCACGACATCGAAAGTCAATACCCCACCCGGCTCGTAGATGTTGATGGCACTGACCGCCCATATGTCGACACGCTCTTCTGGGCCGGTCTCGCCACGATGCCCGGCCTTCCGTCGGTAGTAGTCCCCACCGGTGCAGTGGATGGGCTCCCCGTGGGTTTACAGATTATTGGCCCGCGCTATAGCGACTTCCGGTTGCTCGACATCGCCCGGACCATCAGCAACGTCACCAGTGCGAGGTTCGTGGCGCCAGGCTCGGACTGAATCGGGTTAGCTCCACAACGTAACGTGCACGCTGGGCCGAAAGCGGGCGATGTGGGCCCCCGACCCTTTGAGTACAGCCTGCATCGCTCGGGGTGAAGAGATGAACCGCAGCAGCTCCGACGCTGCTGGGGTCAACTGGCGGCGCTCCAGAGAATAGGCGGTCCATGTGCCGTGGCTGTTTCCGGCACCGACATCCACAGCGGCAAGGCGGCCCACCTTCATCTCATTGGCAACGCGGTGGGCCAGGGCCAGCGCTATCCCCTGCCCCGAGCGAGCTTCGCTGATCGCCGCTTCACTGCTCTGGAAAACCAATTGACGGGTGTCGGGGATGGCCAAATCTGTGAGCATTCGGTTGGCCACGCCTCCGACATCGAGCGCCTCGGGTCCAAGCAACCATTGTTGCTGATGCGCTTCGGGAATCGACAAGCGTTTCCCGGCCAAGCGATGGCTTCTTCCGACCACTGGCACCATCTGGTATCTCACAAACTCTGTTGAAACCACTTCGGAGGACACTGCCGCGAGTCTGGGACCGAGGGCAAGATCTACCGCGCGGCGCACTAGGAGGTCGGCGAACTGGTGAGCCGGGTAGACCGACAGTTCCACGCGAAGGTCTTTGGCGCGTGTGGCAAACAACTCGATCAGGCCGGGGGCGGAATACTCAGCGAAGAGCGACGACGTTGCGAGGCGGAGCAGCCGCTGACCATCGGCCGCCGCCAACACCTCGGCTCGGGTCTGATCCTGGAGACCGAGCATTTCCAGTGAGCGAGTGGCGAGTCGGAGGCCGCCCGGGGTAAAAACCAGATGACCTCCCGATCGCCGAAACAGCTGGTCATCCAACTCGGTGCGCAGGGCCTTGATGTGGTTACTCACCGCAGTTTCGCCCACACCCAATTCGTGGGCGGCGGCACGGGACGACCCGTGCCGAACCACCGCCACGAAGGTTTTGAGCTGCGCCGGAGTCAAGATCTGCAGCCTACTTCACGCAAGCGTGAAGTGACGATTGACACAGGTTCCCTGACGCGGCGAGAGTGGTTGAAAACGAAGCTACGAAAGGGCCGAGATGCAGGTTCCAGCACCGCTCGAGTACGAACGAGCCACCAGCGTTGACCACGCCATTGCGCTCATGGAGCGATTAGGCGACGAGGCCCGCATCGTGGCGGGCGGGCACAGCCTGATCCCCATGATGAAGCTCAGGCTGGCCAACCCCGAGTACATCATCGACATCAATGACCTCAGGGAGGAGCTCGGCCATATCACCATCACCGACTCCGAGGTCCGCATCGGGGCATTGGCAACGCACCAAGAGCTGCTGGAGAGCAAGGAATTGGCTGCTGTTCTGCCGATTTTCGCCGACGCCGAGAAAGTCATCGCCGATCCGGTGGTGAGAAATCGAGGAACGTTGGGCGGTTCGCTCTGCCAAGCCGACCCATCCGAGGATCTCAGCGCCGTCTGCGATGCCCTGGGCGCCCAATGCGTGATCAGAAACAGCTCCGGCGAGCGAGTGATAGAGATGCATGACTTCCATCAGGGACCATACGAAACGGCGGTAGCTGACGGTGAAATGCTCACCGAGGTTCGTATTCCCCGCCGACCCAATTCCTCCAGCGCCTATCACAAGGTGGAGCGCCGGGCCGGAGATTGGGCGGTGGCTTCAGCTGGTGCCGCCATTCAATTGGCCGACGACGGCACAATTCTGGATGGGCGAGTAGGGCTTTGCGCCGTTGGACCAAACCTCACCAACGTCCAGCCGATCTCCGATGCGCTGCGGGGTCAGGTTCCTTCCGAAGAGCTGTACGCCCGAGTCGGTGAAATAGCAGCTGCCAATGCCAACCCCGCCACCGATACTCGCGGCACCGCCGCCTATAAGACCCACTTGGCGAAGGAACTCACCATTCGTTCGCTCCGCAAAGCCGTCGCTCGAGCACAAGGACAAAACGTTTAATCATGGAAATCTCAATGAAGATCAACGGCAACGACGTCACCCTCGATGCTGAACCCCGCACACTCCTGGTCAATTTCATCCGTGAAAATGCTGGGCTCACCGGCACCCATTGGGGCTGTGATACCTCAAACTGCGGCACCTGTGTTGTACTCATCGACGGCAAACCCGTGAAGAGCTGCACACAGTTGGCTGCAATGGCCGGCGGACATGAAGTCACCACGGTAGAGGGTTTGGCCACCGCAGACGGGCTCGACTCCGTACAGGAGGGTTTCATCCAGTGCCACGGACTCCAATGCGGTTTCTGTACCCCAGGGATGATGCTGACCGCCCGGGCACTCCTCAACAAGAATCCCGATCCAACGGAAGAAGTCATCCGGGAAGCCATCAGCGGTCAGATCTGCCGCTGTACGGGCTATGCCACGATCGTCCGCTCCATCCAATGGGCGGCTTCGAAGGATCGCGAAACCGCAGTATCGCTTGAAGGAGCAAATGCATGACCGTCACCGAAGACGCCAACCAGATCCCAACACCCGAGAACAACCTGAATGATCACAAGCCCGTCGGCTTCGGGCGCATGCTTCGCAAAGAAGATGCCCGTCTCGTACGAGGTCAGGGACAATTTTGCGATGACATCGTCCTTCCAGGCATGTTGCATTTGGCCATCCTGCGGAGTCCGTTTGCCCACGCCAAGATCCTCTCGATCGACACCTCCGCTGCTGAAGCCCACCCGAAGGTGACTGCGGTGGTAACCGGAGCGATGCTCGCAGAACACAACCTCGCATGGATGCCCACGCTCTCCAACGACGTGCAAGCCGTGCTGGCCACCGACAAGGTCCGCTTCCAACACCAAGAGGTCGCCTTCGTTGTTGCCGAAGATCGATATTCCGCCCGCGATGCGCTGGAGCTGATCGACGTCGAATACGAGATGCTCGAGCCGGTGATCGACGTGCGCAAGGCGATGGCCCCCGACGCCCCGATCATCCGTACCGACCTCGAAGGCAAAACTGACAACCACTGCTTCACCTGGGAGACCGGCGACAAGGACGCAACACAGGCCGTGTTCGATGCGGCCGAGGTTGTGGTGAAGCAGGAGATCGTTTACCCCCGTGTGCATCCAGCTCCGATGGAGACCTGCGCCTGCGTGGCAGACCTCAACCCGGTCAGCGGGAAACTGACGCTGTGGAGCACCACGCAGGCCCCCCACGCTCATCGCACGGTCTATGCACTGGTGGCGGGGCTACCCGAGCACAAAATCCAGATCATCGCTCCGGATATCGGTGGCGGCTTCGGCGGCAAGGTTCCGATCTACCCCGGATACGTGTGTTCCATTGTCGCCTCGCTCCTCATCGGTAAGCCGGTGAAATGGACCGAGGATCGCACTGAGAACCTGGTGAGCACCGGCTTTGCCCGGGACTATGTGATGGTTGGAGAAATCGCCGCCACCAAGGAAGGCAAGATCCAGGCCATCCGAACCAATGTGCTGGCCGATCACGGTGCCTTCAACGGTGTCGCCTCGCCCATCAAGTATCCCGCCGGATTTTTCGGGGTCTTCACCGGCAGCTACGACATCGACGCCGCCTACTGCCACATGGACGCGGTCTTCACCAACAAAGCTCCCGGCGGTGTCGCGTACGCTTGTTCCTTCCGGATCACCGAAGCGGTCTACTTGGTTGAACGGATGGTTGATGTTCTCGCCTACGACCTCAAGATGGACCCGGCCGAACTCCGACTGAAGAACTTCATTCGCTCTGACCAGTTTCCCTACGAGACCAAGACCGGATGGGTCTATGACTCTGGGAATTACGAGCCCGCCATGCGCAAGGCCATGGCGATGGCGGGGTATGACCAACTGCGCCAGGAACAGGCTGAAAAACGCGAGCGCGGCGAACTCATGGGCATCGGCGTCAGCTTCTTCACCGAGGCGGTTGGGGCCGGGCCTCGAAAGGACATGGACATTCTGGGTCTCGGAATGGCCGACGGGTGCGAACTTCGCATCCACCCCACGGGCAAAGCCGTGGTACGTATCAGCGTAAAAACTCAAGGGCAGGGCCACGAGACGACGTTCGCCCAGATCATCGCCGAGGAGATTGGCATACCCCCGGACGACATCGAGGTCTTCCAGGGCGACACCGACAACACCCCCTTCGGCCTCGGCACCTACGGCAGCCGATCGACACCGGTATCGGGGGCCGCAGCTGCCCTCGTCGCTCGCAAGGTGCGCGACAAAGCCCAGATCATTGCCTCGGGAATGCTGGAAGTCAGCGTGACCGACCTGCAATGGGACAAGGGGGCGTTCTCGGTCAAGGGAGACCCGAGCAAATCGGTCACCATTCAAGACATCGCCATGCGGGCCCACGGCGCCGGTGACCTTCCTGACGGGATTGAAGGGGGTCTGGAAGCGCAGATCTGCTACAACCCCTCCAACCTCACCTATCCCTTCGGCGCCTACATCTGTGTGGTCGACGTTGATCCGGGCACGGCCGAGGTGAAGGTACGGCGGTTCGTAGCGGTGGACGACTGCGGTACGCAGATCAATCCAATGATCATCGAGGGCCAGGTCCACGGTGGACTCACCGACGGTGTTGGCATGGCTTTGATGCAAATGATCAGTTTCGATGAAGACGGCAACTGTTTGGCCGGGTCGCTCATGGACTACCTCATCCCTACGGCGATGGAAGTACCGGACTGGGAGACGGGGCACACGGTCACCCCGTCACCCCACCATCCGATCGGCGCAAAGGGCATCGGCGAATCCGCAACGGTGGGTTCGCCACCTGCGGTCGTCAACGCCGTGGTCGATGCCCTGCAGCCGTACGGAGTGCGGCATGCCGACATGCCGCTCACACCCAGCCGGGTGTGGGAAGCCATGCAGGGCAACGCCACCCCGCCGATTTAACAGGGCACACTGGATACGGTGACGTTTCGATGACTCCTACTTCTCATCGGGTGGCAACCCGTGTTGCCGAATTGGTTCAGCAACGCCGTTCCTTTGTCCAGGCGACCGTGGTGCGGGCTCAATGCCCAACGTCGGTTCGTCCCGGCGACGCTGCAGTCGTACTGGCCGATGGCTCGATCGAGGGGTTCATCGGCGGCCAGTGTGCCGAAGGGTCAGTGCGGACGGCGGCGCTCGGCGTGCTGGAGTCCGGTGAGTCAGTCCTGCTTCGCATCCTGCCTGAGGATGGCGAAGAGTTCCCTGCCACGCCCGGTGCGGTGACCACGATCAACCCATGCCTGTCCGGCGGAGCACTGGAGGTCTTTCTCGAGCCGATGATCCCCGCCTTTGGACTCACCGTTGTCGGCCAGACTCCTATCGCAGATGCGCTGATCCACCTTGGCGGGGCCCTCGGCTATGCGGTGGTGTCATCCCACGAAGGATCGATCAACGACGAGGCCCCACCGGCTGCGGTCATCATTGCCAGCCATGGCAGGAATGAGGAGGCCTCCATTCGAGCCGCTCTCGATGCCGGGGTGGGCTTCATTGGACTGGTGGCCAGTCAGCGGCGCGGTACAGCGGTGCTGGAGCAGATGGATCTCAACCCCGAGGAACGTCAGGCTGTTCGGTCACCAGTTGGAGCATGGATCGGTGCGAAGACCGCAGAAGAGATCGCGCTGTCGGTGTTGGCCGATGTCATCAAAGCGGTGCGGCTCGAGGGTTTGCGGCCCCCCAAGGCGCATTCTACGACTCGGCCGACCACCGCCGTCGACCCCGTCTGCCACATGGCCGTCACCGTCCAGGAGAACACACCTCACCTGCATCACAATGGAGCGGACTACTGGTTCTGCAATCCTGGATGCCGCACCCGCTACGCCGAAGAGCTGGGCGCGGCGTAGGCCGGGACTGATGGAACTCACTGAACTCCGCGCCCGGTTGGACGCCGTGAACTACCTGGTTGACGACGGACTAGCCACCGCGCTTTTCCTGGCCCAGGCGGTTGGGCAGCCGCTTCTATTGGAGGGTGAGCCGGGTGTCGGGAAAACCTCAGCCGCCAAGGCGCTCGCCGCAGCGTTGGATGCCCCGTTCATTCGCCTTCAGTGTTACGAAGGGATCGCCGCATCCGAGGCACTGTACGAATGGAACTATCCTCACCAATTGCTCAGCATTCGAGCCGCGGAGGTGGGGGGTGACACCATCGGGCAGAACGATCTCTTCTCCGAGGACTTCCTTCTCGACCGCCCATTGCTCAAGGCGGTTCGACAGCGCGACGGTCGGCGGCCGGTGCTCCTGATCGATGAAATCGACCGGGCCGACGACGAGTTCGAGGCTCTCCTCTTCGAGTTCCTCGCCGAGGCCGCCGTCACAATCCCCGAACTTGGAACATTCACGGCGAGCACGCCCCCGATAGTGATTCTCACCTCGAACCGCAGCCGGGAACTCCACGATGCATTGAAACGCCGTTGCTACTACCACTGGATCGAGTATCCATCGGTGGAGCGGGCTGCTCAGATCGTTCGCCGCAACATCCCGAGCGGCAGTACTACCCTCATCGATGCCGCCACCAGCTTCGTCTCCCGAAACCGAGGCTTGGACCTCGACAAACCGCCCGGTCTGGCCGAAGCGATCGACTGGGTCTCTGCCCTCCACGCTTTGGGGGTAACGGAGATGGAACGGGACCTGGGAATTGCCACTTTGGGGGCGGTTGCCAAAAGCCCGGACGATCTTGCCACGCTGGCGGAGGCCTTTCGAGCGGAAGCCGAAGTGGCTTAGTTCCGATAATGGCGTTTGTCAGCCGGGAAGTTATTGTTGAAGTGGACCCAAAGGGAGAGTCATGATTTTAGAAAACGAATTCACGGTCAAGGTTCCGATCGAGACCGCCTGGGAGGTGCTGACGGACATTCCGGGCATCGCCCCTTGCCTTCCGGGGGCCCGGCTCACTGGCCAAGACGGCGACGTCTACAGCGGCAAGATGAAGATCAAGGTGGGTCCGGTCACTGCGGAATACGCGGGAACGGCCGACTTCATCGAACTCGACAAGGAAAACCGGCACGTGAAGATCGATGCCAAAGGGCGGGATTCCAGAGGGTCAGGCAACGCCAATGCCATGATCACCGCAGATATGACGGCAGAGGGTGACTACACAAAGGTCGTGATCAACACCGACCTCAAAATCGCTGGCAAGGTGGCCCAATTCGGCAAGGGTGTGATCGGCGATGTGTCCAAGAAACTGATCGACCAGTTCGTCGAGTGCATCGAGGACAAGATCGCCCACCTGGATGACGAGGGCTCGGCGGCCGATGTTGCGGCCGCATCAGCTGCGGCAACCTCCGCTTCTGCAGCCACTGCCCCTCTCAAGCGCACCTTCGATGAACCTGACGAAGAACACGAGGCCCTCGACCTTATGGACGCCGCTGGCGGCGCCATGGTCAAACGACTCGCCCCCATCGGCGCCGGTGCTGCACTCATCGCCCTGATCATCTGGATCATTACCCGGGGCTGATCGGTGTCCTAGGGAGTTATGTTCCGCGGCGTCGATCGTGCCCTTTTCGGCGCTTCGCTCGCGCAAAAGTTGATCCAGGCAGGAGTATCCGTTCCGCTGGGTGCCATCAATCGACTGATCAGTGCGATGGAAGCGATTCATCCCGTCTCCAAACAACAGATGTATTGGGTTGCCCGAGTCAGTCTCCTGGTAGACCATCGAGACATCCCGGCCTTCAACCGGGTATTTTCATCGGTCTTTGACATCACACTCGAAGAGCTCAAAAACCCTCTCGGTCGACGTGCCGTAGTTCCGGCACCCCCCAAACAATCCGATGACGCCTACGTCTCACTGCGAGTCGCCGAAGCGGAGAACGAGACGAGCGGTCGATCATTGCCATGGGCCACGCTTCCTTCGGTGGGGGAACATCTAGACGATGCCGACGACGACGGGACCATGCTTCCTGAACGTCTGCCGTCCGCCCTCACTGCCGAGTCCGACATTCCCTTCGACCTCCTCGACCCAAACCAACTCGTTGCCGTTGAACGAGCGCTCGCTGAGGCGTTCAACGAGTGGCCCCTCCGGCACAACCGCCGGCTCCAAAACTGGAAATCCGGACCAACGGTCCAGCTACGAGCGACGCTGCGATCGGCCCTGAGAACAGGCGGAGAACCTGTCACCGTGCACTTTGCTCGCCAACGAAGTCGACCGCGCCGGGTTGTGGTTTTGGTCGACGTGAGCGGTTCAATGCAGAGCTTCGCTCGACCCTACTTGCATCTCACCCGAGCACTCGTCATGGCCGGCCGAGCCGAGGTGTTCGCTTTCGCCACCGATCTCACCCGCATCACCAACTCCCTCAAACACCGATCGCCGGCCGAAGCGATCGACCGGGCCAGCGACGAGGTTGGTGATCGGTTCGGGGGCACGCGAGTCGCCAACAGTCTCCGTGAACTCCTCACTCATCGAACCTGGGGTTCGCTGGTACGGGGAGCCATCGTGGTCATTGCATCGGACGGTTGGGACACCGACCCGCCCGAGGAGTTGGCGGCCCAGATGGCCAAACTGTCGCGTCGGACCCATCGAATCGTGTGGCTGAACCCGAGAAGTGGTGGAGCTGACTACCAGCCATTGGTGGCGTCCATGGCCGCAGCCCTCCCCTACTGCAACTACTTCCTTCCTGGTCACAACCTTGGCGCTATGCCCGACGTGATTGCGGCCATAACGGGCCAGGAGACCAGCCACTCGACACGGCGACCGCCATCACGAGCCAGAAGTCTCGTCGGGAACTGAACCGCACGCCGACCTCTCGTAGTGCCCTAAGCCTCTACCGGGAAAAGGGCGGTCCTGACACGCTTCGTCCATGGACGTTCTGCTTCTTGCCTCACGTAGCCTGGATCGATTCAAAGCCGAAGAGCTGCTCACTGAAGCAGGTCATCGGGTCCACGCATGCTTCGCCACCGACACGTGGGGATGTGTGGCCCTGGAAGCAGATTGCCCATTGGAGCATTCGATCGACGTTGCCGTCTCTACACCAGATTCGATTTGCGGCTGTTTCGATCCGCAAGGGATCGCATGCAGCTGGAAGGCTGGGGTACCCGTGGTGGCAATCGGCGCACGCCCTCTCGACGCCGTCCTTCGGTATGCCGACGAGGCCATCGAGCGCGTCACTCCGAAGCTCGTCGAACAACTGGAACGGGTCGTGGAGAAAAACCGAGCATCATCGGCCGATGGCCCCCTATCGGCGGAGGCTGTTGAGCCCAACGATTGAGGATCATGAACGAAGCACCAGCTCCTGAGACCAGCGCTCGCCCTACAGCGCACCACCAGCCGGTGGCGAAGAGCAGGTCCAGCGATCTCTCCGCAGAAGAGTCCACGATTGCCAGCGCTCCTTTCAACTCCCATATGGAGGCACAGTTTCGGCTGGCAGCTGAGCTTCTCGAAGCCCAGGGGGCCGGCGGCTACCGAATCCGTTCCTACCGGAGGGCGGCGGACGCACTCCACTTCATGACCGAACCGCTCTGCGATATCTACCGCAAGAGCGGAATTCCTGGGCTGATCGCAATCCCGACGATCGGCGAATCCTTGGCCCAAGCGATCGCCGACACGGTCGACTTCGGCAGTTGGCGATGGCTCGATCGACTACGAGGCGATGTGGCACCCGAGCGAGTCCTCTGCACGGTGGCCGGCATCGGGCCCGGGCTGGCTGCAAAGATCCACGACCGCCTCGGGATCGAGAGCCTGGAAGACCTGGAACTCGCAGCCCATGACGGCCGCCTCGCCATCATCGATGGTTTCGGCCCCAAAAGGGTGCAGTCCGTCATCGACTCCTTGGCCGGCCGACTTGGAAGGATCCATCCTCTCGAACCGACCGACCCGGAATGGGTAGAACCCGCTGTCAGAAACCTGCCACTGCGGGACGAGCTCTTAGATGTTGACCGCGAGTACCGGGAACGAGCCGCACGAGGCGAGCTGACCACTATCGCCCCACGCCGGTTCAACCCTCAACACGAACGTTGGCTACCGATCCTGCACACCGTGCGGGGCGGGCGGCACTACACCGCGATGTACTCCAACACAGCTCGAGCTCATCAACTGGGTCGCACCAACGACTGGGTGGTGATCTACAACGACGAACCAAACGGCGGCCAGTGGACGGCTGTCACCGCCACGACGGGACCAAATAGAGGTGAACGAGTCATCCGCGGGCCCGTTGCACAACCCACCTAGCGCAACCCGATCCGAGTGATCTAGCGGCCTTCGACCTCGGCGACGATCTTGACGGTTTTGGCGATCACGTCTGGTGTGACACTGATGGAATCAATCCCTTCCTGCACCAAGAACTCTGCGAAGTCCGGGTAGTCGGATGGAGCCTGACCACAGATCCCGACCTTGCGACCGTGGGTTCTGGCAACGGCGATCACCATGGCGCAGGCTCGCTTGACGGCGGCGCTTCGCTCGTCAAAGAGCTGGGCTACAGACTCGGAGTCTCGGTCCACCCCCAACGTCAATTGCGTCAAATCGTTCGATCCGATAGAGAAGCCATCGAAAATCGCGGCGAACTCCTCGGCCTCCAGAACATTGGACGGGATCTCCGCCATCACGTAGATCTCCAAGCCGTTTACTCCCTGCACGAGACCATTTTCCGCCATGACCGCCACGACCTTGCGGCCCTCCTCCGGTGTTCGACAGAACGGAATCATGACCTTGAGGTTGGTGAGGCCAAATTGCTCCCGCACTCGACGGACGGCCTTGATCTCCAATTCGAAACCGTCGCGGTAGTCGGGGTGGTAGTAACGGCTGGCGCCCCGCCAGCCCAGCATCGGGTTGGGCTCTTTCGGTTCGAAGACCTCACCCCCGAGAAGATGGGCGTACTCGTTGGTCTTGAAGTCACTGAAACGCAGGATCACGGGACGGGGCCAGAATGCTGCCGCGAGCGTTCCAACGCCAAGCGCCACCTTGTCTACGAGAAATTCCGTGGGGTCGTCGTAGCCAACGGTTGCCTGCTCCACCAGCACCCGGTCCTCCGGGCTGAGCATCTCTGGTCGGGTCAGGGCCAACGGATGAACCCCAACGTGGCTGGCGAAGATGAACTCCATGCGGGCCAGGCCAATGCCGCGACTCGGGAGCATGGCAGTCTTGTAGGCCAGGCTGGGATCCCCCAGGTTGACCATCACATCGGTTCGAGTAGAGGGCAGGTTGGCCGCATCCACCTCCTCCACACTGAAGTCCAGCACTCCGTCATAGACGTACCCGGCCTCACCTTCTGCGCACGAGACGGTGACGCTGGTGCCGGAGGGAACCGCATGAATGGCGCCCTGAGCTCCAACGATCGCCGGGATCCCCAGCTCTCGGGCAATGATGGCGGCGTGGGACGTTCGCCCGCCTCGCTCGGTGATCAACCCGCCGGCGCGCTTGAGTATCGGCTCCCAGTCGGGATCGGTGATCTCGGTGACGAGGATCTCTCCTTCCTTGAGCCGGTTCATGTCTTTGGGGTCGGCAATGGTTCGAGCGACGCCGGTGGTGATTGAGTCGCCGATCGCAAGACCGGTCGCCAACACAGCACCTCGCTCGTCCATCCGAAAGACCCGCATCACTTGTGCAGCAGTCTTTCGACTATGAACCGTCTCAGGCCGGGCTTGCACGATGAAGAGTTCCCCGGTTCGCCCATCCTTGGCCCACTCGATGTCCATCGGGGTTGGGGTTCCCCGTACATTGGAGTAGTACTCCTCGATCGCCACCGACCATCGGGCGAGGCTGAGGACTTCGTCGTCAGCGAGGCAGAGCCGCTCCCTGTCCACCGCCGGGGTCCGCTCATTGACCACCTTGTTGGCTTGGTCGTCATAGACCATGCGAAGTTCTTTGGGTCCGACGGTCTTGCCAACAAGCGGCACGAATCCATCCCGAAGCCGGGGTTTGTGTACATAGAAGCCGTCCGGGATCACTCGGCCTTGAACGATGTTCTCCCCGAAACCCCATGCTCCGGTGAGATACACAACGTCCCGAAAGCCCGAGTCAGTGTCCAGCGTGAAGATCACGCCACTCGAGGCCAAGTCCGAGCGGACCATCCGTTGGATGCCGGCGGAGAGGGCAATCTCCTCTTCACCGATTCTCATATGCCGCCGATAGCTCACCGCCCGGGCGGTGTAGAGACTGGCGAAACACCGCCGGACGGCGTCCATCACCTCGTCTTCCCCGTGGATCATCAGGAAGGTCTCTTGCTGACCGGCGAATGAGGCCTCGGGCAAATCCTCGGCCGTGGCACTCGATCGCACGGCCACCTCAACATTGGCAATCCCCGCTTGGCGCGACAACGATCGATAGGCCTCGATGAGCTCTACCACCAGTTCGGCAGGAAGGTCACTTCCCAGGATCAAGGACCGAATCTCTCTGGTTCGACGGGCCAGATCGTCCACGTCTTCGCCATTCCAACCCCCGAGGATTCCTTCGATCCGCTGGTTGAGATCATTCCGGGAAAGGAACTCCGAGAATGCTTCCGCAGTTGTTGCGAAACCGTTGGGCACTCGAACCCCGGCATCGCTGAGGTTCCGGTACATTTCGCCGAGCGATGCGTTCTTCCCACCGACAGACGCCACGTCGTCAATGGTGATCTGGTCGAACCAGGCCACACGCGCTTTGTGCCGATCGTCTGCGGATCGGGAAGAATGTGTTGTTGGAGAAACGACGGTTTGAGACATTGTTTGGGACCTCTCGAAGAGTCATTTTGACAAGAAACGAGGCGCCAACACTTGGTGCAACGCCACCTTGGGGGCGTCAGCGCCGCTCTTAGTCATCCACAACAACACGACAGTGTGCAGAGGCGGAGGTCCTTCCAAGTCCAACACCGTCCGAACGCTCCAGGGCCTTTGGTCCTTCTTGTTCGAGGACTTCTGGCCCTAGTCGTGTCGCCCGATTCAAGTGACGCTGATCACATGAACCTCAATGACCAGGATCACCGTCGCCATGAGGCATGGGGACCGGTACTTGTCGTGCGGTTCGTATGGACAATTGTTTCGATATTCGTGGTGGAGAGCCTGATCGTCGGGATTGCCGCATTGCCCACAGTGGCCTTCTTCGAATGGCACGCATCCTTGGATCTGTCACCCCGGTGGCTGAAGGTCATGATCGTGTCCATGTCGCTGATTCCCGCCTATGTCATCTTCTCGATCATCCTGATGGCAGCGTCCGCACTCGCGATGCGATTGCTTAGATGGCGACCCCCTCGCCACGGCGACCTGCGAATCTCCTTGCTCGAACCGGAACTGTGTAACTGGGGGCGCTACATGATCTCCACCTACGTAGTGCGAACCCTGGTGGGGCCCTTCACGCAGGCCACGTTGGTGTGGACGTGGTACATGCGGATGAACGGAGCGAAGGTTGGGCACCGGGTCTGGGTGAACAGTCTCGGCGTCACCGATCACTGCAATATCGAGCTCGGCGACGGTGTGGTAATCGGAGCGGGGGTGCACATGTCCGGACACACCGTCGAAAACGGGGTTGTCAAGATCGCTCCCGTTCACGTTGGGTCAGGTAGCACAATCGGGATCAACAGCCACGTACAGATCGGTGTGCATATCGGCGATCGATGCCAAATTGGTTCGATGTCGCTGGTTCCCAAGTTCACCCGACTCGAAGGGCCGGGAACCTGGGCCGGTTTGCCGGTCCGTCGAGTCGACACCAACAAAACGCCGGTGTCATGAAACGGCATCTCAGCGACCTGACCGATGGTGAAACGATCATCCTTGTCCCCGGTCTGGACGGCACTGCCCTGTTGTTCTACCGCCAAATCCCGCTGCTGGCTGAGCGCTTCAACGTGGTCGCTTTCCCGTTGCCCGATGACAGCACTGCAACGATGGAATCGCTGGTCGCCGATCTGGCTGCCCTCATTGAAGAAGTGGCCCCGCACGGTGCGGTGCTGCTCGGTGAATCCTTCGGTGGCGCCTTGTCCATGAGTACAGCTTTGGCAAGACCGGATTTGGTTACGGGCTTGGTGATCGTGAACTCCTTTCCCTGGTTGCACGACCGACTCCAGCTGAACGTTGGTCGGCTCCTCATGAAGGTGGTCCCGTGGGCGGCGATGCCCTTCATCCGACGCGGCACTGAATCGCGAATTCACAGTGCCCACACCAATGCCGAAGACCTGAGAGAGTTTCATGAGCGGATGCTGCATATTGGTCGAGATGGGTATCGCCGTCGCCTGACGATCCTCCGCAGCTACGACATCCGAAGACGCCTCCAGGACATCAGCGTTCCGACGCTACTTCTCGCTGGCGACGAAGACCGGCTCCTCCCGTCAGCCAAATGGGCGAGGTATATGCACCAGCGCATCCCTAATGCCCGCCTCACGATCCTTCCCGGATATGGACACGTCTGTCTCACGACCCACGATCTAGATCTGCGCCAGCATGTGTTGCCATGGTGGGAATCTCGCAAAAGCGACAGATCCGAGGCCTAGCACGCCGACGAACCGAATCTTGGTACCGCTGTTCAGCGTGCCGAATTCCGAATAACGTGGGCTATGGCCACGATTCCCTCACCCGCCCAAACACTGCTCGGTTCCGACGCAGTGGCGCACGTTTGGACTACCAACCCCGACGGATCACCGCAGGTTTCGGTGGTCTGGGTAATCGCCCAGGAAGACGAAATCGTGTTTGGCTGTGACGGGGACAGCGTGAAGGCAAGAAATCTGGCTACTGACCCTTCGATCCTTCTGTCGATCGAAGATACCGAACGCAACGAACGGGGCTTCCAACGGCATCTTGTGATCCGTGGCAAAGCGAGGATCGAACCCGGGCCGGACCCCGAGCTCATGGACAAGTTGGCCGTGAAATACACCGGTCTCAAACGTCATCCATTGGCCATGCGGGATTCGCCATCAGCGCTCATTGTGCGGGTGACCATTGATCGAATCAGCGGTGTTGGACCATGGATCGACGAGTCCGATTGAGGTCACTACTGGCTCAACTCTCAACTTAGGTTGTGAGCAGCCGGTTATCCCACGCCGTGGCGGTGTCAACCAGCCACTCGAGAGCGTTACGGCGTTCCATCACCACACCGGGCTGGACGCCCGGGAGGGATTCCTGACCGTTGAGTTCTCGATCTCGGATCGCCCAGTGCAGCCGGTACATCAGGTCGACCTCGTCGAGCAGTTCGGACACTGGTCGGAGATGCCCTGCCAAGTCAAGTGAATCGAAGTCGGCGCTCAACACCAGATCGGTAATCGCAGGCACGTCGCAGACTTGTTGAGGGAACTCGAGGTGGTCGATGAGGCCTACCGCCCATAGCAGTACCGGGACACACTCATAACGCCAAAGTGCGTTCACCAAATCCTGCTGTGGCGGCGCATCGTGGGCGAGGAACGCTTCTTCTTTTGTCGTTAGCCCAGAAAACGCCCGCGGAAGGTGGCCTCGCAGCTGCTGCACCGAAATCGGGTTCCCCTCGGAAAGGGACTCGGCTCGCACGGCCACAACCAGGAGCGAGCACAGCCGATCGATGACGTCGCTGACCGCTTGCGGGACCACCTCAGGATCGGGAGCGATCACCGGCAGTCCTCGGTTCACGGGGATCTCAGCCAGTTCGAGGCTGGCGGTGGTGCGCTGCTTTCGTTCCTCGCCGTGGGGGAACTGCGGGACAAAAGCATCGGGATCCGGACCGGGCAGATGGGGGTCAAACAGCACTCGGAAGTTCGGATCACGGAGTGATGAGTCCGGGAAGAAGAGAAGTGCGTTGGCGGCCAGTGCCCAGTCGGTCACAGCTGCAAAGTTTTCTTCTCCAGTTTCAAATGCGGTGTGGGTTCGGACCCGCTGAACGTGATCCACGATGGCGACGGTGAGGTCGTCCGGCTCGACGCCCGGCTCCTCTACATAACCCTGCAAACCCCTCAAATGCTCCCGCAGCTCGGGGTCACGCCAGTCCCGGTAGGCCCGGGGCGTGTGAGGAAATTCGAGAGGCGGTGGAGCCGTATGCGTTGCGTACGCATTGATCAGCACAAATCGAGACTAATTGCTGCAACCAGCCGCCGACGGTACCGGGCCTAACAGATTCGCGGGAGCACCTCACCTAGTGGGAGATCCACAACGCGGGTAGCCCCAAAAGCAGTCTTCGCCACCACTACGCCGGGGTGGTTCTCGGTGATGGATCCGATAACCACAGCGCCGGTGCCATCTGGGTGAGCCCGCATGACGGCCAGCACCTCCTCGGCTGCTTGGGGTGGAACGATCGCGATCAGTTTTCCCTCGTTTGCGATAGTCATCGGGTCGAGCCCGAGGAACGAGCAGGCGGCGGCCACTTCGCCCGGAACCGGAAGGAGAGAATCGGTGTAGCTGATCCCCACCCGGGCGGCAGATGCGATTTCACACAACGAAGCAGCGACGCCTCCCCTGGTGGGGTCGCGCAGCACGTGAATATCAGGGCAAACCCTGAGCATCTCCGCCACCAGTCCGTTCAACGAAGCTGAATCCGATTCAACGCCAGTGCCGAATTCAATTCCTTCCCGTTGGGATAGAACCGCAATGCCGTGGACGCCAATATCACCGCTGATGATCAAAATGTCGCCCGGGGTTGCCCGGTCCGGCCGAACATCAATCCCCTCCGGGACCAGCCCGATCCCTGCGGTGTTGATGAAGAGTTGATCGGCAGCACCCTTGTTGACAACCTTGGTATCGCCAGTCACCACGGTGGTGCCGGCCATTCGAGCCGCCTCAGCCATTTCGTCCACGACCCGACCGAGGACAGCCATCTCCAGCCCTTCCTCGAGGATGAAACCACAGCTGAGTCCCAGCGGTTGCGCTCCGCTCATAGCGAGATCATTGACGGTGCCGTTTACTGCGAGATCGCCAATCGACCCACCGGGGAAAAACAATGGACGCACCACATAGGAGTCGGTGGAAAACGCCAGCCGCCCCGGAGGCGGTGCAAGAACGGCCGAGTCACGTAGTTCCTCGCCCGACCCAAAGGCGCGAATGAACATATGCTCAACCAGTTCGGCTGACAGCTGGCCTCCCCCGCCGTGACCGAGGACGATTCGGTCATAGTCCCGCAGCGGAATCGGGCAAGTCCAGCCGGAGAAGTCTGGCGGTGAAGTACCCATGCGACTACACCCCAACCGGGGTGCCACTCAATCGCCGATATTGGTAGTACGCCGCGCAGGCACCTTCGGAAGAAACCATCGTTGCGCCGAGCGGAGTCCGTGGCGAGCACTGCTGACCGAATGCCGCGCATTCATTCGGTTTGATCAGCCCCTGGAGAACCTCGCCGCTACGACAGATATCCGACTCGGGGGCGTCCACGTGGACCACGTCGAATCGAGCTTCGGCATCGAACTCTCGGTAGTCGTCCGAAAGACACCAGCCGCTACCTGAGATCTCGCCGATACCTCGCCACTGGCGGTCACAGACGTCAAAGACCTTGCTGACCATTGCTTGGGCCGGCTGATTACCGCGCTCACTCACCACGCGTTCATAAGCATTCTCCAGCTCGGCCCGGCCGTTTTCGAGTTGGATCACCACCTGGCGTATCCCTTGAAGAACATCGAGCGGTTCGAATCCGGTTACCACGATCGGGACTCTGTATTTGGCGACCAACGGTCCGTATTGCCACGTACCCATCACCGAACACACGTGTCCGGCAGCAAGAAAGCCATCGACCCTACTGGTGGGTGAACGAACGATCGCCTCGATCGCCGGTGGCACCAAGACGTGACTCACCAGAACCGTGAAGTTCTTCAAGCCCCGCTCTTTGGCGAGGTACACCGCCATGGCGTTGGCCGGAGCCGTGGTCTCGAAGCCGATCGCGAAGAACACGACCTGTTTATGGGGATTTGCCTCCGCCAGGGCGACCGCATCGAGAGGCGAATACACAACTCGAACGTCTCCGCCTCGGCTTTTCACACCGAAGAGGTCCCGAGCCGAACCGGGCACTCGCAGCATGTCGCCAAAGGAACAAAAGATTACATCGGCCTGGCTGGCTATCTCCAATGCTTTGTCGATCATGCCCAGCGGAGTGACACAAACCGGACAGCCCGGTCCATGGATCAGCTCCACCTCGTTCGGTAGTAGCTGGTCGATTCCGTTCCTGATGATGGCGTGGGTCTGCCCGCCACACACCTCCATGACGGCCCACTTCTGTGTTGTGATCCGCTGAATCTCAGCGAACAGCCGTCGCGCCAGCACAGGATCACTGAATTCATCCAGATACTTCACTGCGCCGGGTCTCCCGACGCATCCAGCTCACGTTGCAGAGTCCCGAGCTGGCGAAACATTTTCAGCGTTTCCTTGGCGGCGTTCTCATCAACCTTCGAGATAGCGAAACCAACGTGCACGATCGCGTAATCGCCGACCTGCATTTCGGGAAGGTAGGCGAGACAAATTTCCTTGCGAATTCCGTCGAAGTCGATGGTGGCCATTGGGGTCCCGCGTTCCAAGCGCACCTCCACGATTTGGCCTGGTACGGCTAGACACATGGGTACTCCTTGGGCCGTACGGGTAGGGGGTCGGCGGAAGGCTTCAGTGGAGACGGGTGAGCAGCAACGAACGCCTGTCCAAGCGAAAGGCCACCATCGTTCGGCGGCACGATCCGGTGGGTGAGTACCCGCTCTCCCATCGCCTGCAGCCGATCCCTGGTGAGTCGGAGCAGCAGCCCGTTCTGAAAGCACCCCCCGGTGAGGACGATGGGCTGGCCGCGTCCCACCTTCTCAACTGCTTCGCAGACGACGGCGGCCACCGCATGATGAACACCGGCCGCGAGGCGGGCAGCTGTGTCCGAATCGCCAGGGTGGTGCCGAAGCTTTTCTACCATTGCTGCCACAAGCGGAGCAGGATCGAAGTTGGAGCCGTCCCATCCGAAGGCGAGATCGGCGGGGACGTCAGCAGCCAGTGCAAGGTGTTCGAGCTCGATTGCTGCCTGGGCTTCATAGGAGATCTGTTGGCGAAGTCCCACCAGGGATGCAACGGCATCGAACAACCGGCCCATGCTGGAACAGGGAATTGTTCCTACGCCCCTCTCCAACTGCGCCAGGAGAAGCGAGCGTTCCTGGTGATCGAAATCTGCAACGGGAGGAAGATCTGCTGACCACTCCTGCCCAGCAGCCCAGAGATGCGCCATCGCCATCCGGCTGGGGTGCCGGATCGCGCCGTCGCCTCCGGGCAGCGGAACCGGCTTCAGTCCGGCCACGCGCTCGAATCCGAACGCATTTGCCTGGAGAACCTCTCCGCCCCAGATTGTTTCGTCGGCGCCAAACCCGGTGCCGTCAAATGAGAAGCCGAGGACGGTGGTGCTGGGCTCTAGCTCATGCTCGGCCATCACCGCTGCAACATGGGCCCAATGGTGTTGCACCGTCACGAGGCGGCTTCTCCCCTTATGGCTTCGCGCCCATCGTCCGGTGGCGTAGCCCGGATGATCGTCCACTGCAGTGAATTCGCTTCGAACGCCATAGAACGAGCTGAATCGCCGCACCGATTTCTCGAACGCTTGCAGCGTTGCCAGCGTCTCCATGTCACCGATGTGCTGACCAACCCAGGCCGTCCCGTTCTTCACCATGCAGAAGGTGTTTTTCAATTCCCCACCAACAGCCAGCACCGACCGCTTGGCGTGCGGCATAAGGATCGGGATCGGAGCAAACCCACGAGCCCGCCGTATCGGCAGAAGCTCACCGTCAACAATACGAACCACCGAATCATCGCAGGGAACTGAGATCGGTCGATCGTGCGTAAGGAAGGCATCAGCGAGCGGCGACAAACGAGCGAGGGCATCGTCATCCTCATATGCGATCGGTTCGCCGGCAAAGTTGCCGCTGGTCATCACCAGCGGACCTAACCCCATACCGAACAGCAGGTGATGGATTGGTGCGTATGGGAGCATGACACCGATCAACGGGTTGCCTGGCGCCACCACATCAGGAATGGGCGAACTCTTCTGAGCCTGGGCCAGGACAATTGGCCTCTGGACCGCGAGAAGTTGATCGGCGGCGTTGATGCCAAGGCACGCGATCCGCCGCCCCCAACCGATATCGGGGACCATGATCGCGAAAGGTTTCTCCGGCCGGTGTTTGCGGTCACGAAGGCGCTGCACCGCAGCCGAGTCCAGCGCATCACACGCGAGGTGGTAACCGCCGATCCCTTTGATCGCCAGAACTTCCCCGTTCCGTATGGCCTCTGCCGCAAGGTGGATGGCGTCGCCCTTCAACGTTTCACCGGTGGTGCGGCGAAATTCGAGCGTTGGACCACAGTCAGGACAGGCGATGGGTTGGGCGTGGTAGCGACGGTCGCCAGGGTCGGTGTATTCCTTCTTGCAGGCACCGCACATGGGGAATGACGCCATGGTGGTGGCTGGACGGTCATAGGGCAGCGCCGTGATGATGGTGAACCGCGGCCCGCAATTGGTGCACGTGATGAATGGGTGACCGAATCTGCGATTCGTAGGATCCTCCATTTCGGCTACACAGTCCGCGCAGACGGCGGCATCGGGAGGGACGATCGTCTTTACTCCGGTATCGGTCCGACTGTCCACGATTCTGAATCCCGATGGCGCAGCAACAGGCCGAGGTCGAGGCGATCGACCAATGGCATCCACGCGAGCCAAAGGTGGAGCGTCAGCGGCGATTCGACGCACAAATTCTTCGATTGCCGGTCCGGGTCCGGCGACGGTCACGAAGACCTCGGTGGCGCTGTTCCCCACCTCCCCGATAAGTCCCAGTTCGTTGGCCAGCCGGAAAATAAACGGCCGAAACCCCACGCCTTGCACTATTCCTCTAATCGAGATCTCTTCGTAGGTCAGAGTAGCCATAACAATTTCCCCACAATGATGCGGCCGGGGTCCGCTCCCGTAGGCCGCACTCTCCGCAGGGTGTGCTGAATAAGCGTTACCCGTGGCATACCGCAACCGTCGCACGATCCGATCAATTTGACTAAGGGCTTTGGTCCTATCCGCAATCATGGAACCGCCTGATGGCTCACGGCCGCCATCGTGTGCTGAAATCAAACCGGTGCCACGTCAACTCACCAGGTTTCTGGCCGGGCTGGCGCTCGTGCTGGCCGGGTGCAGCGCCACCGTCGGCGCCAGCGATGCTCCGCAGCCCAGCACAACCCAAGCTGGTTCAGCCCTAGCGAGCACGTCAACCGTGCGCACCGCGGCCCCTCATTTTCCGGCTTCCGCCACCGCCAAGCTTCGCACGCCCACCACCCCACCCACCACCGTCGCGTCCACAACCACTCCTGAGAACGTCGAAGTAGAGCTACGAACGCTGGCCAAGAGCTCGCTGGCCTCTCGCCTAGAGATTTCCGCAGCGCTCTGGATCGACGGAGTTGGCGAGGTGTGGTCGCACAATCCCGAAACCGAGCTTTTCCCGGCATCCAACCAAAAGCTGATAACTGCGGCCGGAGCACTCCAGATTCTCGGACCGCACCACCGCTTCACCACCCAAATTCGTTCCGACGGGCACACGCTCTATTTCGTGGCCGGTGGCGATCCCACGTTCAGTGGGACTGAGCTCATCGAGATCGCGAGACAGACCGCAGAAGCGATCGCCCCCATTCGTACCCTGAATGAGGTTGTCATCGATGCCGATCGATACGATCCGGCCACGATGGCCCCGGGGTGGCAAGACTGGCAGATGCCCACCTACACCGGACCGTTGAGCGCATTCACCCTCGACGACAACCGCTGGACTAAATCGAACAGTTTCATCGCCAACCCCGCATTGGGAAATGGGAAGCGGTTCGTGGAGGCGCTCGGTCACGTAGGTGTTTCGGTTGTGCAACCACCTCGGATTGGGCTCGCTCCCGAAGCCATGCCGACCATCGTCCTCCACAACTCGGCTCCGGTGAGCGACCTTGTCCGCACGATGATGCTGACCAGCGACAATCAGAATGCCGAAGCGCTTCTCCGCGAGATTGATGCCGTGGACGGTGGGACCGGAAGTACCGCCGACGGACTCCAGAAGATACGCGCCGACCTCGCCACGATCGGAGTGCCCGTCGATGGCCAACTGGGCGATGGCTCCGGACTCAGTCGTTCAAACCGGCGATCCGCTCGTCAGTGGATCGAGTTCCTTATAGCAGTCCGGGACGCCCCGTGGTTCGGCGCGTTTCATGATAATCTTCCGGTCGCGGGGCGATCGGGGACGTTGACCGGCCGCCTCACCGGTCCCGCGACCGAAGGCAATGTGCGAGCCAAGACCGGCACGATCATTGGCGGCCGCTCGCTATCGGGCTACTTCACCACGCCTGACGGTAGGGACGCGGCGTTTTCCATCACGATCAACGGCGACGAATCTCATGCCGCTCTACCTCTTGTGGATGATCTGGTGGTCGAAATGATCTCGGTCGTTCCGGCTTCGCCTTCGTAGACTCCCAGCATGACGAGAGCGGAGAAAGCCCGGCGAATCGGGGAGATCCTGGACGATCTCTACCCCCATCCACCGGTGCCGCTGGACCACACCAGTCCCTACACACTTCTGGTGGCGGTAATGCTCTCCGCCCAGGCCACAGACAAAAAGGTCAACGAAATAACGCCCCGGCTGTTCGCTGTGGCCGACACCCCCGAGAAGATGAGTGAGCTCTCGCCCGATGAGATCCACGTCCTCATCCGTGAGATCGGACTGGCTCCGACCAAGGCCAAGAACCTTTCCAAGATGGCCTATCAGATCATGGACGCCGGTGGCGAGATTCTGCCGGACTGGGAGTTCCTCGAATCTCTGGCCGGTGTTGGCCACAAGACCGCCAGCGTGGTGATGGGCGGCGCGTTCGGCGTGCCGGCCTTCGCTGTGGACACCCACATCCACCGACTGGCCCACCGTTGGGGTCTCTCCAACGGCTCCACTGTGGAACGAACCGAGAAGGATCTGAAAGCCGTCTTTCCAAAGGACACCTGGAGCGACCGCCACCTCCAGATCATCTACTTCGGCCGTGAATACTGCCCGGCCCGCAACCACGACCTCACCCAGTGCCCGATCTGCTCATGGGCCGCCACCAAAAAGCGCATCGCCGCAGAAGCCCGCAGCGGCCCAAAGAAGAACCCGAAAGCCAGAAAGATGCCGAGCCGAGCGGCGGAAAGAGCACAGTTGCCATCGTCTGAGTGACATGGGGACGCGGAAATAGCCCCGCAGGACGGGCTTCTCCAAATCTCGTTTCTCCAGCGCCGTTTAGCTTGCGGCGTGTTGACGGACGGCTTGTTTGCGGCGGGCCAACTCCGCCGCGATTGTGTGGCGAGTATCGAAGGACCGTGCGGGGCCTTCCCATACCGTCTCGAACCGGCCATCGTGGTGTCTGACCATCTGATAATGCGTCGAATGGATGACACGATGGTGATGAGAACACAAAAGGACCAGGTTGTTCAGATCGTTCGTGCCGCCCCGGTTACGAGGGATGATGTGGTGGATATGTCCATAATGAGCGGGTCGATCACACCCATGAAACCGGCAATGGAGATCCCGGGCCTTGACGGCGATACGTTGAGTTTCAGTCAAATCACTTTGGGCCTTCGTGATCGTGAGGACTTGGCCGTCGGTACCGGTAGTGATTGTCCGGAATGTGCCGTCACACAACATCTCCGCCAACAGCGCCTCTGGGATGAGGGCGTTGCCGTCCAACGTGCGACTACAGGTGAGAGCGTTCAACTGATGCTCACCAACGACGACGTTGAGCACATAGTTGTTGAGTCCGAAATCGTCCGGGTCACCGTTGAGGAACGCCGCGATCATCGCCAACAGCGAGTCGTGTCGGCGTTGTGTACCGGTGCGGTCATCATGACTGGAAACCGGAGCATCCATCTGATCGAGGAACTCCTCGAACAGGACGGTCCCGGCCTTGTCCAATTCGAACGAACCAGTTGAGGTGCCATCGAGGCGTTTCCGGAGGTTCATCGACCGGCCGGTGAAGCAGTCTTCAATTTCGTCAGCGGCGTCGGGGTTCTCCGAATTGGCCTCGGCCCACGCACCCAGGCGTTTCTCGAACTCGGCAAGAGGCTGGTCCTGGGCCATCGCCAGCAGATCCTCGTGATCACGATCGAATTCGGTGGCCCGATGACGGGCGACCTTGGCGAACGCCTCGACATGATCCAACGTGATCCACCCGGAACACAACGCCTCATTGACTACGGGCCAACGGTGCCCGAACGCCGCCGCTTTCCGGTAGCGGGACGCAGTCAGCCCGCTTAGTCGGAGTTCTGCAACGAGATGGGCAGTGTTGGAGGTGTAGCCGGCGAACTCAGGGAAACGGCCATCATGCGACTCACCGATCAAACCCAGACCCAAACCCTGCAGACGATGTGCAAGGCGGATGAACTCCAACCCCAACTCATCGGTGTCGTGGGCAAACAACCCGGACACGTCGACTCCGGTCAGATCATCCAGCAGCGAGTTGAGCTGCCTGACTGCCGGGGTTTCCGCCACCCGGGACTTGATCAGCTTTGCCACAAGAAATACTATCAGTATTCACTCAGAACCACACATTTGTTTTAATAGAATTATTGATGAGTCTTGGTCATTATTTAGGTAACTCAAAGCGTCCTCGAAGTTGTCGACGAGGCACTTGGAGCGCAGATTGGGTCGTAGTCAGTCGCAGCGGAACGAACAGGTGGCGCCTACACCGGGGGCGGTTGCCGACACGACCAAACTTGGGGTGAGATCAAATGGTGCGGTGAGGCCACCGGTGAAGACGATCTGGCCGGCGTGTAGCTGGCGGCCCTCTTCGGCCAGCGCTTTCACCAGCCAATACACCGCGTCCACCGGTGAACCCATCGCCGCTGAGCCCCGGCCGGTCCGGGTCTCGGTGCGGTCGGACATCGTCACGGCGATCTCGCTCGGATCATCACAATTGGCGAACCCGGCTATCACAAATCGGGCCGCCGAGGAGTTGTCAGCGGTGTTATCGAGCCATTCAAAGACGAAGGAGCCAAAACGAGGCGCAACGATCTCCAGACCCACCGTCCATTGGGTGCAAGAGCCAGCTACCTCTGCAAGCGAGGCCGCGGGATCAAGATCGGCGCCAAGGCGGCAGACAAGTTCCGGTTCCACCTTTGCCACGATCAGCTCTTCAAGGTTTAGTACGTCCTCAATGCGCTGGCTGATCCACAGCGATTCCCAATTCGGCCGCTCGATACCCAATGCCGTCCGCATCGCTGCCGATGTCCAGCCCAGCTTGTAACCGGCCACCTGATCCCCGTCGGAGCGACGCAGTTCATCCACGGCCACTGCGATACGACGGGCGTCATTCCAACTGAAGCTGGATCCGAAACGCTGGCTAAACAGTGGGTACGGCGTCCGGTGCCGTTCAGCGGCCAGCAACTCCTTCGCCAGCTGTTCGTGTTCCATGTTTCAATCGAGGCCCAACAGGGCCACGGTGGCCGCAACCGATCGGACCGGATTGGTTACGTCGAACCAGACCGATGGAATGCCGACTGCTTCAGAACCAGCGATATTGATTGGTTGATCGTCGACGAACACTACGCTCTCGGCATCTTCGTCCATCTCCAGTAGCGCCTGCTTGTAGGCAACCGGATGCGGCTTCAGAACACCCGTGATGGACGCGTCCACAAAGGCATCGATCCGGTCGAAAAGCGGAAACGCCTCCATCCACTCTTTGCCGTGGAAAGCCTGCAGATCGTTGGTGAAAATGCCAACCTTACGCCCCGTGGCCTGGGTCTTATCGATGTGGTGGTCGGGTTCATCCCCACCCTTTGAGAAAGAGGCAGTCTTCAGTGCGCTCGGTGAGGTCCAGACCCAACACCTCGGTGTAGTAGGCAGCGGCGAGGTCGAGATCGGGCGCAGTGATGACCGTATGACTCAAACGCAGGATCCCCATGTGACGAACGTTACTTCCATTGTTCCGCTGGATGGGAATGTGTCTCAGATAGCGGAACGAACCGACGAGCGCTCTATCGTATCCGGCCATGGGATTGCAGTCGGTTACCAATGCCGTCCGGGTGCTCAAGGCCTTCACGGCAGTGACCCCTGAATGGGGTGTGAGCGATCTAGCTCGCCATTTGGACCTTGGCAAAAGCTCGACCCATCGGCTCTTGGCCACGCTCAACGAGGAGCGGATGGTGGACCAGAATCCCACCACAGGCCGCTACCGCCTGGGCCTGGCGATGTTCGATCTCGCCTCGGCCGTACCTCGCCAACTCGATCTGCACGAGGCAGTTCTCGCACCGATGAGCGCGCTCCGGAACCAGACCGGCGAGACCGTCCAGGTAGCCGTGTTGGACGGGCGCGAAGTTGTCTACATCGAACGCCTCGATGCCCCTACCACCCTTCGCATGTTCCTGGAAATCGGACGGCGGAACTCAGCCCACTGCTCCGGAACCGGCAAGGCGATCCTGGCCTTCCTGCCAAAAGACCAGCTGGACCGACTGCTGAAGGACTGGACCTTGGAAGCCAAGACCAAATTCACCATCACCAACACATCGATGCTTCGGAAGGATCTAAACGAGGCCCGCCGCCGGGGGTATGCCACCAATCGCCACGAGGCCGAGGTTGGGGTGCTCAGCGTGGCGGCCCCGGTACGGGACCGGTCCAATGCAGTGGTCGCTGCTCTCAGTGTGGCTGGGCCAGCCGAACGAATGAGTCCCGTGGAACGGCAACTCGCCCAGCTCACCATGCAGACCGCCGCCGTGATCTCCCGCCGCCTCGGGTACCACGCCAACTGAGATGACCTTTTTCTCTACCACCGGCGTCCCAGCGGGATCCTGCATAGAACTGTGCGATGGACGGGTGGTCGCCACACGAGACGATGACGAGAACATCGTCGCATTTGAGAACTCCTGTCCTCACTCTGGCCAGCGGCTCGGCGACGCGCTCGTAAAGGACGGTGTTCTGCGCTGCCCCCACCACTTCTGGGGGTTTTCCACAGCGACCGGAGCAAATGTAGGCACCGGGCCGGGCCTCACTCCCGTTCCCGTGACCGTTCGCGACGGAATGGTAGAAGTTCAGGCACCTGAGGCTACGGAACAGGAGTCATTCCGAGAAATGATGCTGCAGCATGCCCGGACCTGGTCCCGCGGCGACCGGTGACCGCCTTTGTCAGAACTAGCCCAGCACGGTGGCCGGAGAGGAATCACTGATCACGCGCTTTCGACTGAAGGTCCCGAGGTTGATGGGATTCCCGGTGAACCGGCCGAACACCACCAGCGGATCAGAATCGTGGTCATGACCGGCCTCGACCGCAGTGATCAATTCAGCCATGCAATGACCGGCTGAAGCAGCGTTCTTGAACTGGTTGCCGCTACTGCCGATCGCCATGTAGAAGCCGTCCAGATCCGAACGATCATAGATCGGCGTCCAGTCCGGGCTGGCGTCATAGACGCCCACTACGCCACTCTTCTGAGGGGGAACACCCATCCCAGTAATCCGGCGGGCGGCTCGTAAGACCATGAGTTCGAATTCTGCATCGGTCACCTGCGTTGACGCGTCGTCGGGGAACTCCACCCACTCGAGGGGGTCACATTCAGGCTCCACCCCACCGATCAACACCAGATTGCCGCGCTCGGGACGGGTATAGGTTCCGGCGTCGAGATCAGCGAACAGGACCCCGTCCTTGTCGTAGTCCACATTGCTCGGAGCCGGCGCCACGTGCACCTCGCGACGCATCGGCTTGGGAACCACGCCCATTCCTTCAACCACGCCGGCCATCTGGTTGACGTGGAACGAATACGGTCCGGCCACATTGACAACGACTGGCGCAGAAACCACCCTGCCATCCGAAAGGGTCACGCCGGTCACTCGGTTCTGGGACGAGTTGATTGCGGTCACCTCGGTGTTGAACCAGAATTGGGCACCGGCCCGCTTGGCCGCATCGCACAGGTTCTGGGCTGCCAGCATCGGATCACTGATGTACCCGCCATCGGGACAGTAGAACGAACCGGCCAATTGTTCGGTCGGGTCGGCCCAGAATCGTTCGTCCTCCAGTCGGGTCGGGGGGCCAAACCGGCTGAGATCCATCCACGGCCACCGTGCGATCGTTTCGTCATGATCGAGGTCCTCACAGGGAACGCCCAGTTCTTCATAGAGGGGCAGAAACGCGTCTTCGTTCGTGCCCTCGGACTTCAACAGCAGAATGCCGGCCCGGAAATACTCCGCCAGTGGACCGAGCGTGCCGGCATCATTGGTGCCGTTGCCCAGATAGTCAGCCCAGTTCCGCCAATAGTGCATACCTTCCCATGCCAGGGCCACGCCTGCTTTCGTGGAATAGTTGAAACGGACCACCGCGCTGGAACTGCTGGTTGAGCCGTGCCCGGCGCCACCTAGCTTGTCGATCGAAAGCGTCCGGAGACCTCGTCGGCTGAGTTCGAATGCCACGCCAGAGCCGATCACCCCGGCACCGATGACGATCGCCTCAAAGCTCGAAGCGGAGTGGACTTCAGTCATCTTGGACAGACCTTTCGGAGCCATACGTCTCGGCGTCGCATTACCGAGCATTGTGGCAGATCAGGTGGTCGTAGGGGCCAGCGGTTGCCTAGAAGTCGGTTTCCACTCCACCTTCGGCGACCCGGCGATCCACATAATCCCGCAGTTCGGCTTCGATGGCATCCTCGATCGGCGGTTTCTCGTAGTCCGCCAGAACTGACCGAGCCACGGCATTGGCTCGACTCCTGGCGTCCGGTGAGCCACCTTCGGTCCAGGATTCCCAGTTCCGCCAATCCGACACCATGGGACTATAAAACGCATCGGTGTACCGAGACTGGGTGTGTTCTCCGCCAAAAAAGTGTCCCGCCGGACCCACCGCGGCGATGGCGTCTACGGCCAATGCGTCCTCACTCAGATCCAGGGGCTCCAGAAATTTCGCCACCATGTTCAGTAGGTCGGCATCGATAACCATCTTCTCATATGACGCATGAAGACCTCCTTCCATCCAGCCGGCCGCATGCATGATGAAGTGAGCACCGCCGGTGATGGCTCCCCACAGGGCCCACATGGACTCATATCCGGCTTGGGCATCAACCGCATTGGAGGCACTGACATTGGAGGATCGATAGGGAATCCCATACCGGCGAGTGAGTTGGCCACCAAGAAGCGCCGCCTTGGCGTACTCGGGGGTCCCAAAGGCCGGCGAACCGGAGCGCATGTCTACGTTGGAAGTGAAACCGCCATACATCACCGGCGATCCCTTGCGGACCACTTGCGTGAGTACCAGCCCCGCCAACGCTTCGGCATTCTGTTGCACAATAGCCCCGGCGATGGTGATCGGCGCCATCGCTCCTGCCAGCGTGAACGGCGTGACGATGACAACCTGATTTCGGGCCGACATTTGAAGGATGCCTTCCAGCATCGGATGGTCAAATCGCAGCGGCGAGCTGGCGTTGATGATCGTGATGAGGCTGGGCTCGCGTTCGAACGTCTCGTGATCGATGCCCCGTGAGATCCGAGCCATTTCCAGTCCGTCCAGGTTTCTCTGCTTTCCGAGGCTGTAAATATGAAACGCCTTATCGGTGAGCGTGTGCGCATCATATGCGCACTCGAGATGGCGGATTGAAGCGTGAAGGTCCACCGGCTCAACCGGAAAACCACCGAACACGTGGATCGGATTGAGCATCTGACCAAGCCGCAGGAAGTCTTGATAGCCGGGTCGATCGCCAGATTTTCGGTCTCCGTCGAGGTTCACGTAGTTTGGCGCACTGGCCACTGCGGAGTTGGTGATCCAGTCACCCCCAATGTGAACATTTCGATCGGGATTACGCCCATAGAGCGTGAACTCGGCTGGCGCATGAGAGATGTATTCCAACACCATCTCGGGGTCGAACCGGACCCGCTCCCCCGCAACCTTGGCGCCGGCGCCACGCAACAGCCGGAGAGCATCCGGGTGCAGGAAGTCCATTCCGGTCTCGGCCAGAACACGGAGCGAGGCCCGGTGGATCGATTCGAGTTCGTCCTCAGAAACCAAAGGCGTTGGCGGAAGCCGTCGCCGAGCTTGAGCGAAGGGCGGCTGGTCCGCAACGATGCTGCGAACCCGCTTCGTTCGTTCCCGGCGACGACTCACCCGGCCAACGTTAGAACAAGCGCGGTCCCGGCACCGGTTTGAGTCACGACAACCCCCAACACCAGGCGACGCTAGATACCGAGGAAATCAATCGTGGCACCGCCATCGAGCACCAAGGTCTGCCCGGTCACCCATCCAGCCGCATCCGAACACAGGTACATGGCGGCGTTGGCAATGTCCTCCACCTCGCCCAACCGTTTCAACGGGTAGGTATTGGCAGCCTTCTCGCCTCGTTCGCCTTCCCACAGCAGCCGTGCGAAATCGGTCTTGATCAAGGCAGGCGCCACAGCGTTGACTCGTACCCCAGGAGCCAATTCGGCTGCCAGCTGTTTGGTGGTGTGGATCAGCGCCGCCTTGGTCACGTTGTAGACCGCCAACTCGCTGCTGGTGGCCAGTCCACCCACCGAAGCGACGTTGAGAACAACGCCGCCTTTGTCTTTCATCCCGGCCTTCCATGCGGCCTGAGTCCACAGGAGCGGAGCGGTGAGATTGACCTGGATCGTCTTGTTCCATCGAGGCAGATCGGCTTCGATCAGGTGACCAACATATGGATTGGTGGCGGCATTGTTCACCAGGATGTCGATCCCACCGAATTGTTTGATGGTGGCATCTACCACCTCCTCGGCCGACTCTTCGGCCCCGACGTTCGATGCCAGCCAGAAACACTCCGTGCCGATCTCCTGCGCCGCCGCCTCCAGTTGTTCCGCTTTGCGAGCCGTGATAACGACGTTTGCGCCCGCCTCGGCGAAGGCCATAGCGATCGCCTTGCCAATCCCCCGCGATCCTCCAGTTATCAGAGCGGTCTTGCCATCGAAGCGAATCTTCATGACGGAACAGTAGATAAGGTCGCCGGCGAAACAAAATACCGACCGATGGCAGTTGGTGCTTCAGGTAGATCTGGTGGCGGGGACCAACTCGTGGGCGGTGCCAACGCCCGACCATTTCTGAAGCTCTTCATCGAAATCGATGGGCTCGACGATTGCCTGCTGGTCGAACTGGGCCCACTCACTCCGAGGCAGCATCCACATGATCTCGAACTCGATGCCGTCGGGATCCCGGCCATAGAGACTTTTGGTGGTGCCGTGGCTGGACTGGCCCACCAAAGCCCCGAGATCGGTCAACGTTTTGCGGGCAGCCACCAGCTCGTCGATTGTGTCGACCTGCCACGCCAGGTGGTACAAACCCGGTGGTCGGCCAACCGTTTGGCCCTGCTCACCAACGCCGAACAAACCCAAGTCGTGGTCGTTGGATCCGTAGCGAAGCTTGAGGAAGACGGCTCGGGCCTGCGGGACTTCCGCCACCACCTCCATGTCAAGCGCACTCGTCCAGAACTGCTTGGACCGTTCCGAATCGGTCACGTAAAGAACAGCATGATTCATTCGAACTGCGGGGATTGCCATGCCCTCTCCAACCCCGTTCTCTGGCAAATGCTTCCCGACGCGGGGTGATGGGCGCGCTAGCGGCTACGGGCGGCCACGAGGTCGAGCGCAACATCGATGATCATGTCTTCCTGCCCGCCGACCATCCGACGTCTGCCAAGTTCCAACAAGATGGTGCGAGTATCGAGGCCATACATCTCGGCGGCCTTCTCGGCATGACGAAGGAAGCTGCTGTAAACACCGGCATATCCCAGACTGAGCGTCTCACGGTCCACCCGCACCGGTCGGTCCTGGAGTGGTCGGACGAGTTCCTCGGCGGCATCCATCAGCATGTTCACGTCGCAGCCGTGCTGCCAGCCCTCCAAGTTCGCAACTGCGATCAACGGTTCCAGCGGACAGTTCCCGGCTCCAGCACCCATGCCGGCCAGAGATGCATCGACGCGATAACACCCCTCTTCTACCGCGACCACAGTGTTGGCAACTCCGAAGGTGAGGTTGTGGTGGGCGTGGATACCGATCTCGGTGTCTGGTTTCAGGACATCACGGTAGGCCCGCATCCGGGCGCGAACATCCCCCATGGTGAGTCGACCCCCGGAGTCGGTGATGTAGACGCACTGTGCGCCTGCGGACTCCATCCGTTTGGCTTGCTGTGCCAACGCCGCCGGTTCGTTCATGTGGCTCATCATGAGGAACCCAGCCACGTCCATACCGATCTCGCGTGCTTGAGCGATGTGCTGATCGGCGATATCAGCCTCGGTGCAATGTGTGGCGATTCGAACGCTGCGAACGCCAATGTCCCAGGCCCGGTGAAGGTCTTCGATCGTGCCGATCCCGGGCAGCAGCAGCGTGGTGAGAATCGCATGCTCCAAAACGTCGGCCGCCTCCTCCAACCATTCCCAATCGGTGTGGGCCCCGAAACCGTAGTTGAAGGATGATCCAGCGATTCCGTCGCCATGGGCAACCTCCACGGCGTCCACACCAGCGGCATCAAGTGCCTTACAGATGGAGCGGACGTGTTCGATTCCGTACTGGTGGCGAATGGCGTGCATGCCGTCGCGCAGGGTCACATCTTGCACATACAACTTCACTGGCGCCCTGCTTTCCCCGTCGGCGGTCATGCCGAAACCGCCGTGGCAATCTGTTCTGCTGTGCGAATGGCCGCCGAGGTCATGATGTCAAGGTTGCCGGCGTAGGAGGGGAGGTAGTGACCTGCCCCTTCCACCTCGAGAAAGATGCTGACTTTCCACCCCGTGAACTTGCGGTCCAGTTCGGGGATACGTACGGCATTGGATCCGTCGAGCGATTCGAACTGCACGTTCTGTTTCAGCCGATAGCCCGGGACGTACTCCTGCACGGTCGCCACCATCTTCGCTACCGATGACTCAATCGCTTCCGGTTCACCTTCTTCCACCAAGCAGAACACGGTGTTTCTCATGATCAATGGCGGTTCGGCCGGGTTGAGGACGATGATGGCTTTCCCCCGTTGGGCGCCGCCTACTACTTCGATCGCTTTGGCTGTGGTCTCTGTGAACTCGTCGATATTCGCCCTGGTACCGGGCCCGGCGGATCGGGACGAGATAGAACTGACGATCTCGCCATAGACAACGGGAGCCACCTGATGCACCGCATTCACCATCGGCACGGTGGCCTGGCCGCCACAGGTGACCATGTTGATATTGGGTTCCGAGAGGTGCTGGGCGAGGTTGATCGGCGGAATGACATAGGGGCCGATCGCCGCAGGTGTGAGGTCGAGAATCCGCTTCCCGTGTTGTCGCAGGATCCGATCGTGGGTGGCGTGAGCACCGGCGGAAGTGGCGTCGAAAACCAGTTCGACGTCCGCGAATTCGTCCATTGCGACGAGGCCGTCGATACCAGACGCGGTAGTAGCGACGCCCATACGGTTGGCACGAGCGAGACCGTCGGACTCAGGGTCGATACCCACCATGGCGATCACCTCGATGTCCTCGCTCGTTCGTTTCGATTTGATAAGGAGGTCGGTCCCGATATTTCCCGAACCGATCACAGCGGTCTTCAGGGTCACTTCTTCGCTCCTTCGGTTGAGCGGTCAGGCAGACGGCAGGAAACCGTTCCCAGTCCAGTAATGGTGGCACGAACGTGGTCGCCAGGTAGCAAGGGGTGCATCGGACCCAGCGCACCGGTGAGAACGATGTCCCCGGCAGCCATGGGAATGCCACGACGGGCGACTTCGTTCACAAGCCAAAGGGCCGCGTTGAGGGGGTTGTGGAGGCACGCAGCACCAGTCCCCTCACTCACGACCTCACCGTTGACCGACATCGACATTTCGACGGCCCGAACGTCGACTGCGGACAATGGCACCGGCATGTTACCGATCACAAACACCCCTGAGCTTCCGTTGTCGGCGATCGTGTCTGTAATCCGGATGTCCCAGTTCTCGATGCGGGAGTCGACAATCTCCAATGCCGCGACCGCATAATCCGTAGCGCTGATCAAATCAACAATGGTGCTGTCTGGCCGGGCCAGGTCTGATCCGAGGACCAGTGCAATCTCGGCCTCCGCCCGGGGCTGGATCAGGCGATTCGCCGGCAGGTCGACACCGGACGGGAATGCCATGTCGGCAAAAAGTGCGCCAAAGTCGGGTTGATTCACACCCAGCTGTTCCTGAACAACTGGATTGGTGAGGCCGATCTTGCGACCGATCAAACGACGCCCGGCGGCCACACCGTAATCGGTTATCGACTGTTGCACGGCGTATGCCGAATCGAGATCCAGGGCGTCGAAATCGTCTCGAATCGGGGTGGTGGCCCTTCGGGTGAGTTCGGCCTCCAGCAACCTGGCGGCCGCCTCGCTCACCCTTGCTTGATCGGTCATCAATCCCCCTCGTGTGTCGCTGCGCAGGGTATGCCACCCGCGACGAGCGAACAAAGAACCGTCCCAACCCTTGGAACGATCTGCTGGTTCATAACACAGGCCAACGGGTGGTTTGCCACATGAACTATCGTAAAGGCATCGCCACCTTCGGCCGAAAAGGTGACATGGCGGACACCTCACTCAGCGGATCGAACGCGGGATTATTCTCCCCTGAACAGGGCAAACAACTTGCGCAAAAGGGGTACGAGCTGCTGATCAGAGTGGCCACGAAGGCGAGTCAGGTGGCCCTTGTGCTCTTTGTCATGGCCTCCCTGATCTGTGTATCAGCACTCATTACGGGGCTATTGGCCTTATCAGGAACGGTTCGAGCCCTTTGGCTGATCGGTGGCGGCATGATCACGGTGATCGGCGTCGGCGCGGCGTTTCGATCGTGGCGATCGCTGACCAGGATCACCGAGCAGGCTGCCGGTATCAGCGAAAGCTTCGACCGTCTGATCGAGACAGTCTCCAACGCCAACGTCTTCCGCTCGCTCGATGAGGCAGAGGTAGAAAGCATGGGTGTGTTCCGGCAGGCAAAATTGACCCGCACCATCAAGCGCACGATCAAAGATTCGATCGGTGAGTTTCAGGACCTGTCCTCGGCGTTCGCCGCAGTGTCAACGTTCCCGTCTGTTGCCATCACTGCGCTCGCCGCCATCGTCATCAGTGGCAGTCTCGGTTTCATCTTCTTGGTCATGCTTCTGACCTGAATTCAGGGGACGTGCGGCACGGTCAGGCCATCGTGAGTCCGCCGGAGACCGACAGGGTTTGGCCGGTGACGAAAGCAGCTTCCTCCGACGCGAAATAGGCCACCGCCGAAGCCACGTCGCGGGGTTGCCCAAGGCGCTTCATCGGGACTGCACGGGCCATAGCCCCGATAACTTTCTCACCGTCATCGCTGGCGGCCACCATGCCTTCGAGTAGCGGGGTTTGCGTGGGACCGGGACAAACCACGTTGGCGGTGATCCCGCTCTGCGCCATCTCTCGAGCGATTGTCTTGGTGAAGGAAACCACGCCGCCTTTGGCCCCGGAATACACCGCCTCCAAAGATGAGCCAACCAGAGCGGCATCTGAGCTGATATTCACCAACCGACCCCAGCCCTGCTCGACCATGGCCGGAAGGCAGCGATGCGTTGTGCGGAGCATGCCCTTGAAGTTGATATCGATCACCTTGTCCCAAAAGGTTTCATCGGTGTCGAGAAACGGCACCAACGCATCCCAGCCGGCACAATTGACGAGAATCCCGACGGGACCGAGGTCTTCGATCGTTCTGAGGTACCCCTCGCTGACAGAGTGATCGCTCGTGACGTCCACGGCCACGGCGATCGCCTTGCCACCGGAGCCGGAGACCATTGCCGCTGTTTCAGCGGCAGTGGCGCTATTGAGATCAGCGACGGCGACGCTCCGGCCCTCTCCGGCGAGCGCTAGGCAAACAGCCCGACCGATACCGCTGCCGCCCCCGGTCACAAGTGCGACCCTGGCAGCGTCGTGCGAATGGCTGTTCATTGGCGCCCACGCGAGGACTCGAACCCCGAACCTGAGAGGTAGAAGCTCTCTGCTCTATCCAGTTGAGCTACGTAGGCAAGCTCGATCTCCATTATAGCCCCATCGTGGGCACCGGACCCGGTGAGTTCTTGGTTGGCAGCATTCGCCGCTCGCACCCAAATGGGCGATGGTGTGGGGTCCGACTACGGCATCGCTCTTGCGAAGTACTCGTGAACGGCTGCCACCATGATCCGTACTCCGATGGCTATGGCCCGTTCGTCTACATCGAAATAGCCGGCATGGAGATCCAGCCGGGGACCAGTGTTGTCAGGGTTATGAGTGCCGACGCGGATGTACACCGCCGGCACTTCGCGTGTGAACCAGGCGAAGTCGTCGGCCCCCCAGCTCTGCTCAGCTTGGCGAATACTCGCTTCGGTGAGCTGAGCGACACCGGCCCGTCGCACAATTTCAACCATCCCCGGATCATTCACGACGGGAGGCACGCCGTGAGTGTAGGAAACCCGATGTACGGCCGGAGTGTCGGCCAGGACTTCCTCGAGGGCCTGATCGAAAAGTTCGGGCAGCCGCTCCCACAACGCCGACGACGGCGTCCGCAGCGACGCTCGTAACACACCATGTGATGGGATGACGTTGCCGGCATCGCCGGCGTGGAAGGCACCAAAGACCAACTTGACCGAACCAGCGCCACCGGCCAAATCCTGGAGCCGGATTGGCAAATCGATCACCAGACGGGATGCAACCGTGATGAGGTCAACTGTTTCCTCAGGCCGCGCCGTGTGCCCACCCGGCCCGGACAACGCAATCTCCACCATGTCGGCCGCTGACGTAATGGCGCCCTCCCGTAACGCAATCGTGCCCACATCCATCTTCGGCATGCAATGCACGCCCATTACGGCCGACACGCCATCCAGCCCTCCGTCGCTGATGACGTCGAGAGCGCCACCGGGAACGCGCTCCTCGGCCGGTTGGAAGAGGAAACGGAGGGAACCGGGCAACTGGTCTCGATGGTGGGCAAAGTACAGCGCCGTACCCATCATGATCGCAGTGTGCACATCGTGGCCACATGCATGAGCTACCCCTGGGACCTGGCTACGGTACGGCACCTCCTTCATGTCGTCCATCGCCAGCGCATCGATGTCGGCCCGTAGTGCAAGCCGCCGTGGGTCAGTTCGAGTGTCAGAGGGGTCTAGGTCTGATACCAACCCCGTTCCTACCGCGAGGGTGCGGGTGGCAAGACCAGCCAACCGCAACCGCTCGGACACCAGCTCGGTGGTGGCGTGCTCGGCACCGCTCAGCTCAGGATGGGCATGAATGTTGCGCCGAATGGCAATCAGCCCTTCGGTGTGTACGGCCAGCCAGTCGTCCAGCACAGGGTCCCTCTCAGTCATCAGGCTCCGCTATTCGCTGGAAACACTTGCGGGCCAGCTCATCCACCAGGTCATTCACCACTTCAGCAGGGTACCGCTGCGCGAGGACAGAAGGTAAAGCGAAGCGAGCCGAGCGGAAAGCCCGAGGCGCCCCAGCGCCGAAGGGCGCAAAGCGAGGACAGAAGGCAGAGCGATTACAGGCCGGCGGGCCGGGGCACTTGCACCGTCTTGGCTAGCGCAACGTTGATGATGGCGATGGCGGGCCCCATCTCGGAGCGGAGCTGCTGAGAGAGTTTGCGGGTCTTCAGAACGGACGAAACAAGGCTGAAGCCGGCGTATTGCAGCCAGTACTCCTTGGGAGCCCGGTCATAGTGCGACATCGTGTAGACCTCTCGCGGGATCTGCACCGTCTGCAAATACTTGATCATTCCAACTTTGGCGTACCCCAGCGAGCTGGCTCGGAGATCTCGAATCTTGCGATCGGTGACCCGGTTGAAGGTCTCCACCCAGTCGGTTGTGACCGGAGCGTCCTCGGTCCAGTCGGCCACCATGATGCATGCGGCTGCGGAACGGAAGAGCCCGATCAACCGGTCGTTTCGGACTTCAAGGGTGAGCGAGTCATCCTCCAGCAGGAACTCGAACGTTTCGAGCAGAACGAAAGAGATCGGTTCGTCTCGATCCTGCGCAGCCGTGAACTCCGTGACCTGGGCCCGCTGGGCGGCGAGGCTGTTCAACTGATCGTTGAAACCAGCGGTGCGGGCCTGATGTTCGACCAGCTCACTCTGTTCCAGCTCGATCGTTTCCAAAAGCGCGCCAAGAGATGCCAGAACCGCCTGCTTGTTCGAGGGTGCCGACGTGGCAGCGATGATCTCAGCAGCATCCATACGCCTTCCTATCGACCGCGTCTTGGGTCCTCTTGAGATACTCAGAAGATCGGTTTGTTCTGCTCCTAGCCTGATCGCGTGAGACCTCTCGACATGCGCTTCTCGGAAAGTGCGACCAACCACAAGACCCTCCCGGTTATGAAGGCTGAGATCGCCGTTGTTGGTAGATCGAACGTTGGGAAAAGTACGCTGATCAATGCGATTACTAACCGGAAGAAACTGGCTCATGCATCAAAAACTCCCGGTCGTACCCAGCTGCTCAATCTTTTTGTCCTGAATGAGGACCCGCCCACTCGAGGGATCATGGATCTCCCGGGCTACGGATTCGCCAAAGGAGCGTCGAAAAAGGCGCAAGCCGATTGGGGACAAATGATCGAGAACTACCTGCTGGAACGGGAGTCGCTGGTGATGGTTTTGGTGCTTGTGGATGGTCGGCACGGTCCAACCGATCTGGACAGCACCATGCTGGCGTGGCTCCGCTCGCATCGGGTTCCGCATACGGTTGTCGCCACCAAACACGACAAGGTCAAACCATCGATGCGCCAGAAGAGACGGAAGGAATTGGCCGCAGGATGTGGGCTCGAAGCGGGCGATGTCTTGTGGGTCAGTGCCACCACCGGCGTAAACATTGACCAGCTCAGGGGCCTCGCCTTGGATTGGCTGGCAGACGATTGACCCCGGAACTTCTTCAACCGGTTGCTTGAACAACGAGCTAGAAGGTAGGCCATATTAACCTATCGGCTCAAGGAATTTTGCCCCCAGGCCGATGTCTGGTCCGTGCCCGCCGCATCCTCGCCATTTTCTCGCCAACTATTAGCACTTGCTGCAACCTTTCTCGCCGTTGTCATGGTGCCGATCACCCCCGCTGCAGCGACACGGGTGGTGGCTGACTCCACTCCGGTAGAAGGAGTGACCTCAGAGTCGTTGGCAATGTCGCCGCTGGAGCGGGCCCTCGCCGAACGGATCGCAGCCGATCACAATGACGCCCGCCGAGACGCCGGCCTCAGTGAATTACGGCAGATGCCTTCGCTGGCACCATACGCCGGATCCAACAGCATGACCATGATGGCGACCCAGACGCTGGGCCACAGCGAAATCAGAGTGCTCCTCGACGACTTTCCTCAAAACATGTGGGCCGCCGAGAACGCATTGGTCATGTTCAATCCAGCTTCCGAAGCGACCGATCTTTGGCTGGGCTCACCCGAGCACGCCGCCAACATGATGGCTAGCCGTGCCACCCACGTTTGGGTTGATGTTCGCTGCTCCGCCGAAGGCCGTATGTGGGTGACCAGCCAATACGTCGATGCCCCGGTTGCCCAAACCGACATCCTTCCCGGAGTTGACCTCCGGGTGAGCGATTCCGCTTCAGTCGACCTTCGCTGCCCCGTTGCGGTTGGACCCTTCGCTTCTGGTGAAGCGTTCGTAGCCCAGCAGTATGAGGATTTCCTGGGACGCCCGGCCGATGCATCTGGCTTGGCTTACTGGACCGGAATGTTGAATACCCGCAAAGTCACGCCCGGCCAAGTCGTTCTGAGTTTCCTGAACTCACCCGAATTCGCCGGTCGTATCCGACCTCGTGCCGAAGCAGCGTTGTTGGCCTCTTCGGAGCTG
The DNA here is from genome assembly GCA_013003535.1 of Acidimicrobiales bacterium. Classification (GTDB taxonomy): domain Bacteria; phylum Actinomycetota; class Acidimicrobiia; order Acidimicrobiales; family SZUA-35; genus JABDIY01. The sequence goes on from JABDIY010000049.1 coordinate 70,276, forward strand.
CCCACGGTGGACGAGGTTGACTCTTGGCGGCGGACCCCGCCGCCGCAGGTCTCCACCAAGGCCGCTGCCGCCGGCGTGAAGTCACGGGTAGACGTGCTGATGATCTACGTCGGCATGCTGAATCGAACGCCAGACGCCAAGGGCTTTGCGTACTGGACCGGCTTGGCCGACCAAGAGGTCAGCTTGACCGTGCTCGTGAACGGGTTCCTGGCCTCCCCCGAATACACCGCCCGGGTGGGTTCATAGACCGCTACTGCTCCGGAACGCTTACCTTGGTGAACCGGCTGACCACCTCAACGTGGCTGGTGTGATTGAAAAGGTCGAGCACGGTGCACTCGGTCAACGAATAGCCGGCGGCGGTAAGCAGTAGCGCATCACGTCCCAGAGCGCCGGCATCACAACTGATCAGCACGATCCGGTCGGCCCCGGTGCTGACGAGGCGGGCGACTCCCCCGGCTTCCAGACCAGTCCGAGCGGGATCGGCGATTATCACTTTCGCCGGAATCGGTTTCCACTGCTCCACGTCAGCTTCGACTTTCTGGACCGCGGTTGCTGGCACATTCAAACGAAGGTCCGCCACCGCACGCGGATTGGACTCGATCGCAATAACTTGTGAGCCGCCCCCGGCCAACCAGTCCGCCCCGAGGGTGGCGGCAAAGAGTCCCCCACCGGCGTAGGCATCCACGAGGATCCCGTCCGGTTCAATGTCGTTGAGTGCGGAACGAACGGCATCCACCAAAGCCTCGGCCCCCACATGCGACGACTGGAAAAACGCCCCGGCCGAGACCCGGAGATCCACGGCCCCGACCCGTTCGGTGATCGCAGCCGGCGGGTCTGCCGAACGACTCCCCGTTTTCACTACGCTTTTTGCCACGCGCACATCTGCGGGAACGTCTGCCGCTCGGCCCGACACTTCCACCATCCGGTCGCCGGTGACGGCTCCCACGCGTACCGTCACCTCGCGAGCACCGTGAAACCGAGCGTTCTGGATGAGATCGTTGACTGCGGGATGGGCCACCAAGCAAGTGTCGGGTCGAAACGGGGCGTGGGATTGGGGTTGGCGGTACGCGAGACGACCGTCGTTGTCCACCAACATTCTCACCGTGGTGCGGTAACCCTGGGTGGGAAGCGGGGTTCCGCTCGTGATGGCGATCGTTGTCGTGTCGAGCTTCCCGATCCGGCGGAGGGCATCTTCTACGATCGCCACTCGGAGACGCCGCTGAGCATCGGGCGTTATGTGCTGCCAGTCGCATCCGCCACAGCGCGGTTCACCGGTCACGTACGGACACGGCGGGATGGCGCGATCTGGTGAGGGATCGAGAACTTCGATGACCACCGCCTCGGCGAACCGTTTGGATTGCTTGGTCACCGCCACGCGAACGCGTTCGGTGGGGACGGCGCCGCTCACGAAGGTCACCCGGCCGGAATCATCCAGTCCGATCGCCTTTCCGCCCACAGCAATCCGGTCCACCGTGAGTTCCATCTCGTTCACCGCTCCATACTGGCCGCATGCAATCCGGTTCCGCCGCAGCAATCAAGATAATTCCGTCCGTCCTCCCTGCCGATTTCGCTCGGTTGGGCGACGAATGCCAGGCGCTCGAAAAAGCCGGGGTCGATCGGATCCAGTTCGACGTCATGGACGGCCGCTTCGTTCCCAACATCACCTTCGGACCTGACGTGATCGCATCCGTGCGCGGAGCGGTCTCGGTTCCCTTCGAAGCCCACCTGATGATCGAAGAGCCCGATCACTTGATCAGTCGCTTCGTCGAAGCCGGTTGTGAGCTGATCATCGTCCACGAGGAGACGTGCATTCATTTGCACCGGACTCTCGCACTGATCAACGACCTCGGCGCTCAGGCAGCTGTGGCCCTCAACCCCCATACGCCGATCGACCGGGTTGCCCACGTCTTGGACCTGCTCAACATGGTTTTGGTGATGACCGTCAATCCCGGCTTCGGCGGTCAGAAGTACATAACCACGATGGAACCCAAGATTCGCGGCGCGCGGCACCTGCTCAACACCGCCGACCACTGGATCGACCTCGAGGTCGACGGCGGAATCAGCGCTGCCACCGTGGCTGGAGCGGCGGCTTCGGGCGCCAACGTTCTCATCTCCGGGTCGGCGATGTTTCGACACCCTGAGGGTCTCGCCGCCGCCGTCACCGAACTCCGCACACTCGCCACCGAAGCCTACTAAGACCCCATCGTGTGGATTCCGGTCACGCTGGCCGCCGCCGTCTTCCAGATTCTCCGAACCTCGCGGCAACATCAGCTGCGATCGAGCCTTTCGGTCAATGCGGCGGGGTATGTCCGCTACACCTACGGGTTCCCGCTTGCCGTTCTCGCCACAGTCATCTCCTTCTTCGTGCTCGGTGAAGAGCTGCCAATCGTGCCAGTCCGGTTTTGGCCCATCATCGGCGCAGCCGGGTTCGCCCAGATTCTTGGCACCTTGGCGCTGCTCCGCTCGTTCGATCTTCGCGACTTCGCCATCGGCACGGTGTATGCGAAGACCGAGATCGTCATCGTGGCGATCGTCTCGGCGGTCGCCCTTGGTGAAACCTTGAGGCCGCTGGGGTGGTTGGCGATCGTGCTGTGCATGACCGGCGTGGCCTGGTTGGCAGCCCCTCGCCATCTCGGAGAAGCGGTGTCGAGCATCGCCGATCCGGCCGCCCTCATGGGAATCCTGGCAGCCAGCGGGTTTGCGCTGGCCGCCGTGGGAATCCGGGCTGCGTCCAACTCTTTGAGCGATGCGCCCGCCTTCCACAGAGCGCTCTTGACCCTGACTGTGATGCTCGGGATGCAGACCGTTCTCAACGGCACACAGCTATTCACATCAGCTCCGGCAGAGTTTGTCAGCGTCTACAAAGTCTGGCGTTCAGCGCTGCCGGTAGGAATACTCAGTGTCTGCGGTTCAGCCGGTTGGGCGGTCGCGGTAACGCTCACCAATGCGGCCAAGGTCCGGACCCTGGGTCAGGTGGAATTATTGATGGCGTTTGCGATCTCGGCCTGGTGGCTTCACGAGCAACACCTGCGTAGTGAATACATCGCCAGCGCAATGGTCATGGCTGGGGTGGTTGGCGTCATTGCGCTCGGCTGATCCGGACCAGGCCGGCCGTGGCACCAACACTCTTCCTTTCCGTGACTGAGCCGCCGACCGAGCCCGGTAACCTCTACCCCATGACCACCATCCCTGGACTCCCAACAGCCGATATTCCCGGCGCCGGCTTCGGATTCGATATCTACAACGCCCTCCTGAAGGAACGCATCGTGTTCTTGGGATCCCAGGTGGACGACAACATCGCCAACCAGTTGGCCGCTCAGATGCTGTTCCTCGCCGGACAAGATTCTGACAAAGACATCTGGTTGTACATCAACTCCCCCGGCGGATCGGTAACCGCCGGCATGGCCATCTATGACACGATGCAATTCATCCGCCCCGATGTGGCAACGGTCTGTCTGGGTTTGGGCGCCTCGATGGGCCAGTTCCTCCTCACCGCTGGCGCTACCGGGAAGCGGTATGCCCTACCGCATGCCCGCATCCTCATGCATCAGCCCTCGGCCGGCATTCAGGGTCAGGCGTCAGACATCGCTATTCAGGCGGAGAACCTGGTGAAGATGAAACGTCAGATGGCCGAATTGATCGCTCACCACTCCGGCCGTACAGTCGAGGAGGTCGTTGCCGATTCCGACCGTGACAAATGGTTCACCGCCCAGGAAGCCCAGGAGTACGGGCTGTTCGACCGGGTGATCACCAAAGCCGGCGAGCTCAGCGGCGACACTCCGATCTAGGCGGGTAGGGCACCAGGCCCTGCGCGGACGACGCCGGCGCGACGGTGTCACCGCTAGCGTGGAGCGCCATGGCACGACCAGACAACCGCGAAAACTCCGAACTTCGTACGCTCAGCTTTGAGCGCGATTTCACCGACATGGCAAACGGCTCAGTGCTGGTGAAGTTCGGCCGTACGCATGTGTTGTGTACAGCATCAGTTGAAGACGAGGTGCCGCGCTGGATGCGTAACACCGGAAAAGGCTGGGTAACCGCCGAGTACAACATGTTGCCGGGATCCAGCCCGGAAAGAATTCGGCGTCGCCAATCGGGTCGGGATCAGGAGATTCAGCGACTGATCGGTCGGAGCCTTCGAGCAGTAGTGGACATGAACAAGCTGGGCGAGCGCAGCATCACCGTGGACTGCGACGTGCTGCAGGCGGATGGCGGTACCCGGACGGCGGCGATCTGCGGAGGTTTCGTCGCTCTCCACGATGCTGTCACGAGGCTGAATATCGGCACCGATCCTTTCCTCGGCACGTGCGCAGCGATCAGCGTGGGAATCGTCGACGGAGAAGCCCGGCTCGACCTGCCCTACGTCGAGGACGTCGCAGCCGAAGTTGACATGAACATCGTTATGACCGGCGACGGTGATCTGATCGAAGTCCAGGGCACGGCGGAGGGCAAAGTCTTCAGCCGGGGCCAACTCGACGAACTGCTGGATCTCGGCGCCCTCGGTGTTTCTCGAATCACCGATGCACAGAAGGCGCTGATCGCCATACCGCCGGCCCCGCGTTCCTGACCTGCAGCTGTGGACTTGGTCCTCGCCACCAACAATCCGGGGAAGGTTTCCGAACTCCGTGACCTCCTGGCCCATTCCGGCGTCACCGTGATGGCCAGACCAGAGCACATCCCCCACACAGTCGAGGATGCTGACACCCTGACCGGGAACGCGGCCAAGAAGGCTCGTGAAGTGTGCGCCGCCGTGAACAAACCGGCATTGGCCGATGACACCGGGCTGTTTGTGGACGCTCTGGATGGAGCGCCCGGCGTGCAAACAGCACGATTCGGGGGGTGGGAGAAGCTTTTGACCGCCATGGACGGAATTCCTGTATCTGGTCGCTTGGCTCAGTTTCGAACGGTTGTGGTTGTCGCCTACCCCGACGGGCGGCCCGAGTTGGAAGTGGAGGGCACCACCAACGGCGTGATTCTCACCCAACCTCGCGGCGACCGCGGCTTCGGCTATGACCCAGTGTTCGTCCCGAACGACGGCGACGGCCGATCCTTTGCCGAGATGACCACGGCGGAGAAAAACTCGATCTCACACCGTGGTCGTGCGCTGCAGAATCTCCTGAAGCGACTCTGAGGAACCCAGCCAGCCGTTATGAAAAATTCGAACACCGGACCATTTCGGCCCGGCGTTCTCGAGTCATCACCCACGAGTTGTTGAACGCCACTGTGGCACAGGTCCATATGCGGGTTCCAGTAGCCGGGAAGTAGCGCCTATCAAGAACTGACGGGATAGGTCGCTGGGCCCCGGCGAATCGACTCGCCCGTCCTGGGCCTCGCTTCTCTTGCGGGAAAACTCACGATATCGCCGAGGCTGCTTGTCGCTGCATGAGGAAATAGTTCGGGCTGGTCAGCGCTGACCACGGAGGGCGGAATTCCGGGAGGTTCCACCCAGCGACCCCCGGTATCCATACCCATTGTGCGTTCGCCGTCCTCGCTTAGGTTTCTTCGGAGCACAGGCACTACCTCAGATTCTTGACCCAAAAAAGGGAACGTAGATTGAACACGAGACGGACATTGAGACATCCATTGGAGGGCGGCCTGGCGGCCCTAGCTGATTCCCGACTGCGGATCGACCCTCTCGGTACCACCGAACGCCAACGGATCGTTTCCGGGCTTTTCCCCGAAGGTGCTCGACGCCTTCCATTCCTCCATCGCTTCTACAGCCTCATGACGCTGTCGGTGCTGATCGCAGTTCTTGGTTTGATCGCCGATTCCACCGCTGTCGTGATCGGCGCCATGCTGGTGGCACCGCTGATGGCCCCGGTCCTGGGAATTGCCGCCGCGCTTGTGATGGACTGGTCAGAGCGAGCCCTGTGGTCGCTGTGGGTCGCCGCTACCGGTGCCGTCATGGCAATTGCGATCGCGGCCCTGGTCTCCTGGCTCATGCCGGGCGATCCCGCACCGCTCCCGAACGAACTCCTTTCCCGGACCTCGCCTCGCCTGGTCGACCTCGGAGTGGCGCTCGTGGCTGGCGCCGCCGGTGCCTACAGCCACGTACGGAGGCAAGCTGGTGATGCGATCGTGGGTGTGGCCGTCGCCGTAGCCCTCATCCCACCCCTAGCCGTGGTGGGAGTCACCCTGGAGATGGGCGAGTGGCAGATGGCCGCCGGATCCTTCCTTCTCTTCCTCGCCAACGTAATCGGGATCATCACGGCCGGAGCCTTCACCTTCATAATGTTTGGGCTGGTGCCAAAGGGACGCCTCTTCGAAACTCGCCAGCCCATCTCTCGGCGACTGCGGACCACTGTCATTGCCACCGTCCTTGTTGTAGCGCCGCTGCAGATCATCGACGAGTGGCGGCCCACCCCCGTGATGAGCTCAGTTCCTGGCCAGGCCCTCGTGAGCGAGGTTGTTTCCGGCTGGCGAGCCGACGTTCAGATCATCTCGATCGCCATCGATGATGTTGTTGAAGAGAGCGAAGCCCCCGAAGTTCACCTCACGCTGGCGAACAGCGCCCCACAAGGGGTGCCCCTTGGTGTTGATGTCCTTGCCGATCGAATCAGCGAAGCGTTCGGCTCATCGGTCAACGTGGTTGTCACCTCGGTGGAAAGCAACGTCGAGACCGCCGAAACACTGCTGGAAGAACCCGAGACCAATCCCGAGACCGCCTCAACCAACCGGAAAGGCAACTGAACCATGCACACCATCCCGCTCGCGACCTTCGCTTGGCAGCGCACCGAACCCCGCTTCGAACTGCATCCCGAAACAATCAACTTCTTCTTGCCCAGCCGGTTCGGGGACCTCCCCTGGCTTATCAAACGCAACGAGGTAGCCGTGGTCGACACCCGTGATCAAATTGCTGAGATCGATCACGGTCTGCTGGGAAATGGCAAGTCCTCGGCCGATTACTCCACTCTCAACGTGCCCTATATCGCCACCAGTACCGTCGCAGTGCCAGCGACCACCGGACTGTTGTTCAAAGAACCCAAACTCCACCCCGATCTCGGCGTCCTGGACGGCCTACTCGTACGTGAACATCATCCGGGACAACTGATCGACCTGGCCGTGGCGCTCGGGTTGGATACCGCAAAAGATCTCCATTGGTTTACAGATCACCGCCGCTCAATGCCCCCTGGCGAATCGTCGAACCGCTCCCCTTTCCGCCTTGCGGAGCGGATCGGCGTCGCCTCGGCCGCCACCGGCGGTGGTCTGTTCTTTCTTGCCGCAGGCCAGAGTATGCACCAGCGCACCGGCCGTCTGGGACTCGGCCTACTTGTCGGTGGAGCCGGTATCGCTGTTGTGGCCGACTGGTTTGGACGGCATCGTCTCAGGGATGGATTCCACCTCGACACTGCTGTCAGAACTGGTGAAGGCCTCACAGGCGACAGCCGCCACCTCAGCTCGCAATGAGAAAGTGGCCGCGCTCGCTGGCTTCTTGGCCGGTGTCGACCCCTCGGAAGTGCCAACGGCAGTCGCTCTCCTCACCGGCGTTCCGCGACAGGGGCGAGTGGGAATCGGCTGGGCCCTGGTCGAAACAAGTATTGCCAATGTCGACCGGAATGATCACGCTGCTCCAGCGGGGCCGCCGCTAACCCTCGCCGACATCGACACCGCCGTGGACACGGTGAGCCGAACAGGAGGAAGCGGCTCCGACGCCGCCAAACGGGACATAATGGCCGGGCTTTTCCAGCGAGCCACAGCCGAAGAAGCGGACTTCCTTTCCGACATTCTGGTTGGGGGACTTCGCCAGGGTGCTCTCGCTGGGGTTCTCGCTTCGGCGATCAGCAAAGCCTTTGGAGTGAAACTGAGTTTGCTGCGACGAGCTGCGATGCTCTTGGGGGATCTCGGCGAGGCCGGAACCATCGCCAGCGTCGCGGGCGACGCTGGCCTAGCAGGCGTCGGTCTCACCGTCGGTCGAGCCGTTGAGCCGATGTTGGCAGCCACCTCGCCCGATGTTCCCACGGCATTGATCGAAACGGGAACGGCAGCGGTTGAGTGGAAGCTGGATGGGATCCGGATCCAGGTGCACAAGCTGGGCGGAGAGGTATGGGTTTTCAGCCGCAACCTCAACGACATCACACTTCGCGTGACCGGTGTGATTGACGTGGTGAGATCGCTCCCTGTCAGCTCCGCAATCTTGGATGGAGAGGTCCTTGGTTCCTCACCCCACTTCTTCGACATCATTCATCGTGATGGCCAAGATCTTCTGAACCAACCGCTTCACGAGCGCATGGCCCATCTGGAGGCGGTGGCGGGCGCGCATCGGATCCCATCGGTCATTACTGACGACCCCGAACAGGCACTGGCCCAGCTGGCTGCGGCGTTGGCAGCGGGTCACGAAGGCGCCATGGTCAAGGGGATCGACACACGGTATGAGGCTGGGCGGCGGGGGAAGGGCTGGCGGAAGGTCAAGCCGGTGCACACTCTGGACCTTGTGGTTCTCGGAGCCGAATGGGGTCACGGCCGCCGCAAGGGTTGGCTTTCAAACCTGCATCTCGGAGCTCGGAACAACAAGACCGGCGAGTACGTGATGGTAGGAAAAACCTTCAAGGGACTAACCGACCACCTCCTGGAATGGCAAACCGAGCAACTGTTGATGCGAGAAACCCACCGGGAGGGAATCACAGTATTTGCCCGCCCCGAGCTAGTGGTCGAGATCGCAGTGGACTCCACTCACGCGTCCACGCGTTACCCCGGCGGTGTGGCGCTGCGATTCGCCAGGGTACGGCGCTATCGAGACGACAAGTCTCCTACCGAGGCCGACACTGTCGAGACTGTTCGCTCACTGATGGTGACGCTTCCGGCACACGAACTCCCGGAATAGGTTGTTGCAGCTTGCTCTGCTCACGATCACTGGGCAGGAGTCACGATCACTTCGTTCGAGCTCGAAGATTGCGACGCAAGATCTTGCCACTGGCCGACTTGGGAATGGACTCCACGAACTCCACCTGGCGGACCTTCTTGTAGGAGGCCACATGTTCGGCAACGAACGACATGAGTTCTTCAGCGGAAGCCTCGGCGTCAGGTTTGAGGACCACGAACGCCTTGGGAAGTTCGCCCGCTTCGATGTCAGGGACTCCTACAACGGCAACGTCGGCAACCGCGGGATGCGTGACGATGAGCGCTTCGATCTCGGCGGGCGGAACCTGGAAGCCTTTGAATTTGATGAGCTCTTTCACCCGGTCGACGATGTACATGTGATCATTGGCGTCGATGCGAGCAACGTCGCCAGTGTGGAGCCAGCCGTCAGAGTCGATGGTGGCCGCTGTCGCCTCCGGATTATTGAGATACCCCTTCATCACTTGCGGGCCGCGAATCCACAGTTCTCCCTCGCCACCGGGACCTTGACTCGTCCCGTCCGGCGCCACGATTCGGCACTCGGTGTTCGGTGCGGTAACCCCGTTTGAGCCAGGGGTGACATCAGTACCCACGGTGGCGTGACTGATGGGGCTCAACTCGGTCATCCCATATCCCTGCACCACCACACAGCCCACCCGGGCCGCCGCCTCCTGCGCCAACTCAGCACCCAAAGGGGCCGCACCGCTGAAGATCTTACGGAGTGACGACACGTCAAATTGATCCACCAACGGACTCTTTGCCAGGCCCAGAATGATCGGCGGCACGGCGTAGAACTGCGTGACGCCATGCTCCTGGATCAGTGACAACGCCTGCTCCATATCGAAGCGCGGCATGGTGACAACCGTGACACCGCTGGCCAGCAGTCCGTTCATCAGAACCTGCATGCCATAGATGTGGAAAAACGGTAGAACTGCGAGCGCCACTTCGCCGGGTTCGTATTCCAGCATCGCATTGCTCTGAGCAAGGTTGGCAACGCAGTTGTAGTGGCTGAGCATCACGCCTTTGGGCAATCCGGTAGTACCCGAAGAATATGGTAAGACAACAATGTGTTCTTTCGGATCCACTGGGATCTGACCGATCGGCGCAGCCATCAGCTCGGCGATGGACCGATGACCATCGACGGGTCCGATCGTGATCACCTCGTCCACTCCACTTCCCTCTAGCGCGGCCGCGGCGATATCGGCGAAAGGAGCGGCCGCAATCAACAACGTTGCGTTTGCGTCGTTGAGCTGAAAGCGAACTTCGTCAGCTCCGTAGACAGGATTAATTGTAGTGACCGTTCCACCGCTGACGGCAACAGCATGAAAGACGATGGTGTACTCAGGCATGTTGGGAGCCATCAGCCCAACCGTGATACCCGGGCCAACACCCTCACCCGCCAGACCGCCGGCAAGGCTGTAAATTGCATCGGTCAGTTCCTTGAAGGTCCACGACCCTCCCGTTGCACCATCGATCATCGCCACCCGGCTCTCCGACGACTCATCTCCGAAAACGAAGGGAGTGAGGGCGGTGTCGGGAACGTCAACATCCGGCAACGGACTGCGGAACACGTGCTCTGGCATGTCAGCAGGTTAGGAGCTCAGGCCGTCGCTTGCTTCAGCGCGGCGGAAGGGGAGTCGGCGTTCACCGGTTAACTTCTTGCATGAGATTCCTGGCACTAATTGTCGCTGCGACGGCTCTGGCGACCGCGTGTGCAGCGGACCAATCGAGCGATTCGAGACCTGAAGAAGCCAGCACCATCCCACCACTCCCGCCCGGCCAGGTGCAGGACTTCGGAGAACCGCCAGAGTTGCGAGCAGGGCCACTGGCTCCGGAAGTGGTATCGGCCATAGCCCAGGTGTTCGGTCCGTCGCTCGAGGACGGCTTCTTCGATGTGGACGACCGATCCGCCTTTGACACGATGGGCGCCTCGGGCGACGTGCGAGTTGCATGGCTCCTCAGCGACCTCCTCCGATTCGTCTCCGGCGAAGACACCAGACCTCGTATTGCCCGGGCAGCCAGCGACGTCATGGGCAGAGACTTGGATGGCGACTGGCGGGCCGTTACCGACCATCTCATTGCATGGGATGTTCCCGCCCCGCCGAACTACTTCGCCCACAAGAAGCTGCTGTACACCCTCGTCTCGCCAGCCTGGGAGCCCTTTTTCGATGAAACCAGCACTGTCGACTGGCGGCTGATCAGCTGGGGTGGAGTCTTCATCGACGACCAACCATTCAATGAAACCAGTGGAGACTGTCAACGCTGCATTCCGGCAATCGACAATCCGATCGTCACCGATGCGGCTGGGGGAGGCTGGTACCCAGACGAACGGGTGGTGTTCGGTGTGGAAATCAACGGCGAGGCCAGGGCGTATCCCAAACACATCATGGAGATCAGAGAGCTGGTGAACGATTCGTTGGGAGAGCGCGATTTCGGAATGCCCTACTGCACGCTCTGCGGTGCGGCACAGGTCTTCTTCACCGACGAAGTCGACGGGTTCGACCGACCCATCCTTCGAACCTCAGGCCTATTGAGCCGATCGAACAAGGTGATGTTCGATCTCAACACGAAAAGCGTTTTCGACACGTTCCTGGGTGAAGCGGTCACTGGCCCCTTGGCCGACGCCGGCGTCGTACTCCCCCAGGCGAACGTCGTGACCACCACCTGGGGTGCGTGGAAAGCCGAGCACCCGAACACCACGATCCTGGCCGAGGAATTGGATCTGGGCCGTGGCTTCGATCCGCTACGCGGCCGCGATGACGACGGGCCGATCTTCCCGATTGGAGAAGTCGACAGTCGGCTCCCGGCCCAAGAAAAAGTCCTCGGCGTGATCTCTCCCGAAACCGGTCAGGCTATTGCGTTCCACGTTGTTAGCGCCGTGGCTTTTCTGGCCAACGGCGAAACCATCGACATCGATGGGATTTCAATTGTTTCCTCGGGAAGTGGAGTCGAAGCCGTCAACGCTGAAGGCGATGACCTCGGGGGCCACGAAGCCTTCTGGTTCGCTTGGTCCCAGTTCAATCCCGCCACCCAGCTCTGGCCGCCATCGTGACCACGATTTCGGGTCAAGCAGAATGTTCAGGGGGGCGCGGAAGCAGCGAAAGTTGGCGGGACTGGGCCACGAGAGTTCCAGTGGCGTCCCACATCAGCCCATCCTCCTCCACAAAACCCTCGCTCACGAAACGAGAGGAGAAATGACACTGGAGCCACCCGGGGGCTGGCCGCTTTCTGACGTGCACGGTCAGCTCGAGTGTGGGCACCCATGCCATACCGATAGCGCTGTTGAAGATGGTGGGCGGGAATGCATCTGAGGCCAGAAGAAGGCCGATGGAGTCCCAGGGCTCATCGTTGATGAGTTTTAGCCAACCCCGCATGAGCAAGTTGCCGGACGGGGCATGGTAGAAGTTGTCGTCGGGATGCAACCGAAGGTCTACGTTGCTCATGAATTTCGGGGGAAAGGTCTCGCCCGCCTCTACCCGTTGGCATTCGTCAGGGTGAGGAAACAACGGGCGCTCGCCAATAGTCATCGTTCTCTGGTCGTTCGACGAATCACTCAAGTCCGTGAAGGTACCGAGCGCAGAGATCAACGGTTTGGCGGCTGCAACCGTGGCGCGGACGGTTGTGAAACGCCGACCGATCTTGACTAATTCAGCACTGACCGTCACCGGTCCTTCCTGACCGGGGCGAAGAAAATGGCCCGTGATCGAAGTGACATCGTGCCGATCAGCGGTACCGGCCATGGCCCTCCCCGCAAGGGCTAAGAGGTATCCGCCGTTGGCGTTGCCAACAATGTCCCAGTCCGGCGCAATCGCACCAGCCCAGGTACCGGGTTCCGACTCGGTCATAGCGGTGGCACCAGCGAAACTCACCCCGGCATACTAGAGCCCTCCCCGGCTGCTGCTGCCACATGACTGGTCTCTTGCATGAACCGGGGGGCGATGGCTGTCGAATCTACGATTGGGTAATGCCTGACGAGCTTCTCGATCTGACCACCGCCTGTGGCACCCGCCCCGGCTTGTTCTGTGAGTGGGTCTACAACCAAACCGACAGTGACGCGGCTGCACGAATCGCCACCTGGTTGGTGGATCGGCCGCTGCGAATCTTCCTGATCATCATGGTTGCCTGGTTCATCCGCAAGATGCTCCATCGGACCATCGACCGTTTTGAACGTCGGGTGGCCGAACGATCCCCGCTCCTGCGAGACGCGCCGCTGCCCGACGATGTCTCCACCGTCACCGGTCGCCGAGCTCTCCGGGAACACACCCTGGCAGCCAGGGCGAAGCAACGAGCCGTCACAATCGGCGCAGTTCTTCGGAGCTCGGTCTCGCTGGCCGTGTTCCTCCTCGGCGGGCTCTTGGTGCTGAGCGAACTGGATTTGAACCTAGCACCGCTCATCGCCAGCGCCGGAATCGCCGGCCTTGCCATCGGCTTCGGTGCCCAGAGCATGGTCAAGGATTTCCTGGCCGGGATGTTCATCATCCTCGAGGATCAGTTTGGCGTCGGCGACATCGTTGACACCGGGTTGGCAACCGGCAAGATCGAGGAGGTCTCGCTCCGGACCACCCGACTCCGGGACCAGTCAGGCACCTTGTGGATCGTCCCGAACGGCGAGATCAGCCGAGTCGGCAACACCAGCCAGTTGTGGAGCAACGCCGTGATCGACGTAGAGGTGGCCTACGACACCGATCTCGACTACGCCATCGCCACCATCAAGAGGACGCTGGATGCCATTTGGCAAAGCGACGAACCCGACGCCACCGTCATCGCCGAGCCCAACGTTCTGGGAGTTGAACGAATGGGCGACTCCTCGGTGGTCATCCGGGCCGTGGTGAAGTGTGAGCCGGCCGAGCAATGGGTGATGGGCCGGATTGCAAGGAAGAAAATCAAGGAAGCGCTCGACGAGGCCGGGATCGAGATCCCCTTCCCCCAACGAACCATATGGATTCGCAACGAAGCAGGCTCCGCTGCCTGAACTGAAACTGAACGGGCCAAGACCTGTGCTCTTGCAGGAGAAGGGCGCCCTGTGTCACATTCGATGACATGACTCCTGGCGGATCGAAACGAAACCTTCGGCGGGGCCTCGTGGTGGGAGCAGGCATTGCACTCATCGGCACCTCGCTCGTCATCTCCCGCGAGCCCCTCTTCTTGTTGGCGCTCCTTTTCGTGTTGGTGGTGCCGTTCGAGAAGTGGATGCCTCGCCATCCCGAGCAGAAAATCAGACGAAAAGAACTCGGCACCGACATGGCCCATGGCATCGTGGCCCCCCTCGTTGCCCCACTGGGCGTGTTCGTGGCGGTGACAATCGGTGCCCTCAGCCTCGGCTGGCTGCCAGGTCTGGCACTCCGTCCGTTGGTGTCCATGCTGCCCGGCTGGGCATCGATGATCCTGGGAGTTTTCCTCTTTGATGCCCTGATCTATTGGACTCACCGTTTCAGCCATGAAGTGTCGTTCCTGTGGCGCTTCCACGCCGTTCACCACAGCACCGAAACGCTCGATTGGGTTTCCGGTCTTCGCCAGCATCCCTTCGACGGGGTCATCCTCGCCCCCGCTTTTGCATTTCTACTGGGAGCCGGGTTCACCGGCCAGTATGCGGGCGTCCTCACCGTGGTCCAGATCCTCACCGGGATCTTCCTTCACGCCAACGTCCGCTGGCGGCTTCGGCCCCTCCACAAGTTGATTATCACGCCGGAGTTCCACCATTGGCACCACACCAACGAACCGAAGGCGATCCACAGCAACTATTCGGTGTTCCTTCCGATTTGGGATCTGATCTTCGGCACCTACTTCATGCCATCCAATCGGCGGCCTCAGACCTATGGCATCAATGAGCACATGCCAGCGGGAGTTGCAGCGCAGATGTTGTGGCCGCTCCGAGGAATGGGCAACCCGATCAGAATCCTGGTGAGCAGCATGCGGCATCCCATTCGATCGGTGAAATGGTTGGCCCGCTGGATACGAACGCTCATGGCTGAGATGAAGCGCACGGCATTTCGCCCTACCAAGAACGTCGTAGGTGTCGTGCCGCACCCACCAACGCCACCAGTGACCTCCGTACGCCAAGCTGATCTCGTAGGCAGCGGTTCATAGGTCTCAACGTCAGCCAGGCCTCGGAGGCTTCGGAGTGGCGGTGCCCGGGGTGGGACTCGAACCCACACGCCCTTGCGGGCCGAGGTGTTTAAGACCTCTGCGTCTGCCATTCCGCCACCCGGGCAAGTGGTCACACAAATGATACGACGTCTGGTAGAACTTGGTCGATGGGATTGCGGGGCGTCGGTGCGGGACTGACGTTCAGCGTTTTCATCGTCGCCTGCTCATCCGGGAACGGGCTCGCTGGGCCAACCTCATCGCTTTCCGCGACCACCCCGATCACCACTGGTACACCGGAGACAACCGATACCACTGCGACCCCGCCGACCTCTGCCATCCCAACCACCACACTGCCCCCGGTGGTGCCGCCCGAAGGGTACGAACTCGTCTGGCGAGATGAGTTCAACGAGACCGCGCTGAATACAGCCTTGTGGACAATCGAAAACAGTACATTCGGTGAGGGCAACAACGAGCTGCATTGCTACACGCCCGCCAACGTCAGCGTTGCCAACGATGTTCTCGCCATCACCGCTACCGAGAACCAGACAACCTGCCCCAGAAACAAGGTCCGAGACTACGCCTCGGGAATGGTTCATACACGGGACACGGCGGCTTTTCGGTACGCCTGGTTCGAGATTCGCGCCAAAGTGCCGGCCGGCCAAGGTCTCTGGCCAGCAATCTGGCTATCGCCTAATGATGACACGTATGGCCTGTGGCCCAAAAGTGGCGAGATTGATCTCATGGAATTGAGAGGCCAGAACCCCACTGTGGCCAGAGTGAACTTTCACTACGCCGGAAGTGACGGCGGCAGAGAACAATCACCGAGGGACATCGAGGCCGACGGCGAAGGCTTCCACGAAGCATTCCACACCTTTGCCCTGCGCTGGACTGACCAGGGAATCACGTGGTTCATCGATGGCGTTGAGGTGCATTCTGTCAACAACTGGAACAGCGAGGCCGGCCCGTTCCCGGCCCCCTTCGATCAGAGATTCTTTCTCCGTCTCAATCTTGCCGTGGGCGGCAACTTTCCCGGCCCCCCCGACGACACCACCCCATGGCCGGCCGTGATGGAGGTCGACTACGTGCGAGTCTTCCAGTCCTTTCCGTGATTCTGAAGAGTTCTGGAGCGGGACCACCCCTGACTCGGGAGCAGAACCGCCACGACTACGCTGACAACCGGTTCTAGAGGTCCCCACCATGAAAACACTGCTCACTCTCCTACTCACGTTCACTCTTGTGGCGTCGGCCTGTTCCAGTGACGACGACTCCGGCACCACCGCCAGCACGCCGCGCCCCACAACTTCCAACACCGAAGACGAACCCGTTGGACAGATCGACAGCGAAGGGGAACTGGTTATACCCGAGGAAGACCTGCCGGATATCGAGGTGGCCCTGATCTGGCACCAGCATCAACCCAACTACCCCGAGATCGACGGCTCGATCAGCCGGCCCTGGGTCCGCCTGCACGCTTCAAAAGACTATGTCGACATGGCCAGCCTGATCGAAGAATTCCCGGACCTACGCCTCACCATCAACCTCACTCCGGTCCTCATGAACCAGCTTGTGGACTTGGAGGCCGGAGCCAACGACATCTACGAAAACGTCGCCCGGACCCCAGCGGAGGAGCTCACGCCCACCGAACGACGGTTCCTCGTCGACCGCTTCTTCGACATCAGCAGTCAAATTGTCGAACGGTCCGATCGCTATGAAGATCTGCGCGAACTTCGAGACACCGGCGGCGCGTTCTCTGATCAGGACCTCCGTGACCTGCGAACGCTTTTCCACCTGGGGTGGATCGATCCGGAGATCGTAGAGGAGAATCCGACGCTGAAGTCCCTGCGAGATGACGACAGGGGCTTCACCGACCAGGACACCATCGCCGTGCTGGATGCCATCGATAACCTCGTCGCCCAAGTGATCCCCACCCACGCTGATCTTTGGAACTCAGGCCAGCTCGAGGTCATCACCTCCCCATTGGCCCACCCGATCCTGCCGCTCATCGCCGACACCGATCTGGCCCGGCCGGGAGACCCCACGGCGATACTGCCGCGAGCCAACTTCCGTGAATACGGAGACGCCCAGCTCCAGGTTGAACGTGGCCTCGCTCGGGCCAATGAGCTCTTGGGACAAACGCCCAACGGTATGTGGCCTGGCGAGGGGGCCGTAGCGCAGGCGATCATGCCAATCTTCGCCGAGAACGGTGTGAGCTGGGTCGGCACGGGAGAAGATGTTCTGGCCAAGAGTCTTGACAACGGAGGTTTCAGCCGGGACGCCAACGACACCGTCATAGACGCTGAAGTTCTCTACAAGCCCTACCGGGTCGCCACCCGGCAGGGAGATGTCAACATGTTCTTCCGTGATCTACGGCTTTCCGACCTCATCGGGTTCGAGTATTCGGGACGGGAGGCCGAAGAGGCCGCCGATGACCTTCTCACCCGAATCAACGACATTCGAATTCAACTGGCCCGGGGCGGCGTAACCGCCGATACCGACACAACGCCGCTCGTGACCCTGATCATCGACGGGGAAAACGCATGGGAGAACTACCCGAACGACGGGCGGGACTTCTTGCGGGCGATGTACAACCGATTCACCACCACAGAGTGGCTCAAGACCACCACGCCCTCGGAATTCTTGGAGAACCACCCCGACGATGTTGGCGAGCTTGATGAAGTCTTTCCTGCGGCCTGGTTCTCTCCCAACTTCGCAACCTGGATCGGAGAGGCTGAGGAAGCTCGAGCATGGGAGCTGCTTCGGAGCACGCGCCAAGACCTTCGCACCGCCGAGCGGCGAGGCACCTCAACAGCGGCACAGCTGGCGGTGGCTACCGATCTGATGCTTTCTGCGGAAGGCTCGGACTGGTTCTGGTGGTACGGCGACGACCAGGACTCTGGCGACGATCGCTACTTCGACAGAGCGTATCGAGAACTGCTCGGCCAGGTCTATGACGCCCTCGGTCAAGCGAGGCCCCGTTGGGTTTCGGTTCCCATAATTCCAGACCCCCGAGTAGTTCCGGTATCTTCCTCCGGCGAGCCAGTCACGGTGGTGATCGACGGTAACCCGTCAGACTTCGCCGACGCCACCACGTTCGATTTCACCGCCGACGGCGACGTGATCTCCCGTATGGCTGTGGCTGTCGACGCTGACCGCGTGGGCCTTTATTTCGATGGCGGCTACGAGAACGGCATGGACCTCTACCTGGGGACGCCGGGCGGGACCAGCAGAAGAGGTACAACGATTGATGATCGATTCGTGCTCGGATTCGACGCCACGCACCTCATTCGTTGGTCCGAAGCCGACGGGGCTTGTATCTCCAGCACACTTGCGCCGGAATCGATCATTGATTCCTACCCAAACCAGTGTGATGTGATCGAATCGGCGCTGTCTGCATCGGGCCTCGAGTTGGCGATCCCCGTCGAGACGCTCGGCTCGCTTACCGTGGGTGACAAGGTTTTCATTCGGATTCAAACCGGATCCTCGCTCACGCCCTCAGCGGGGCCGGCCGAGGTCCCGATTCCCGACATCGCCGGGTTTACCGAGATACGAGTATTGCCCGATCCCAAGAACGACGATTACGGTCCCGGTTTCTACACCTACCCCACCGACAACGTGTTCACTCCGGGGAGCTATGATCTGCTCGAGGTGGTGGTGGGGGAAAGCGGCGAAGGCGCGGACGGCGACTACGTCTTCTCGTTTCTCTTCGACGCCCCGATCCGGAACCCCTGGAACTCCCCCACCGGTCTGAGTATCCAATCGATCGACTTGTACCTGGACTACGATCCCGGTGCTGGCACCGGAGCGAAAGCACTGCTGGACGGTCGCAACGCTGAACTTGGTGACAACGCCGGATGGGAAGTGGCCCTGGCACTCGAGGGCTGGGATCGAGCCATCGCTACACCCAACCCCAACGGTACGTACCAAGAGAACGACACCGGCATCAACCTCACGGTCCGGGCCGAGCAAGGACTCGTGACCGCGCGCGTCGCAAAGGCCTCCCTACCGGCAGGGCTCAACCTCGAAAGAGCCGGGATAGCGGTAGCGATACTCAGCCAGGAGGGGTTCCCCAGTCCCGGGGTCCGCCGGGTGCGAGATGTGGCGGCTACCGCTGCGCAGTACAAGATCGGCGGTGGTGACAGCTCCGGTGGCGACACGAGAATTCTCGATGCACTCTTCGCCGAAGGAGGCGCGCAGGAAGCAGACTTGGCCCAAAACCTTCTTCCGATGCAAGAATAGGCCACGAGGCGGTGCCAGGTTCTACTCGGTGCGGTCCCACCACCACCACTGGTGACCATGAGGCTGCCCGTTGGGCGATTTCACCCAACGAGGACGGAGAGAATCGGTCGGTTCAGGATCGCCCTACGGCTAGTTTCGAATGCAGCGGATCACGGCACACTCACGTAAGGGCAATTCGATTCAAATGACTCAAAAGGTACTTCGGTTCTTCGGCGCGCTTCTACTAGCCAGCACCTTGCTTATGGGAACTATTCCCGCTGCGGAGGCGGAAACCGGCCGGGACCTCTTCGTGTCACCTTCAGGCAGCGATTCCAATACTGGGACGGCGTCCAGTCAAGCGTGGCGCTCATTGCAGTTTGCCAGTGACCAGCTGGTTGCGGGCGACACGCTCTGGGTCATGGGTGGCAACTACAAAGGGTTCAGCATGGGACCGCGAGGCCGAAGCGACGCATGGATCCGCATCGTGAATTATCCTGGGGCCAACCCAGTTGTCGACGGCGATGAGGGTAGCGGGCTCGAGATCAACGATGCCTCCTACGTAGAGGTGCGGGGACTGGAGTTCAGGGGCGACGCAGACCGCAATCAGAACCCCCACGCCATCGGCATGTTGATCACCGGCAACTCCCATCATCTACGGTTCGTCAACAATGTGGTCCACCACTTCGGAGCCGGTGGAATCATCACCTACCACAGCGGTGACCATCTGGAGTTCTATCACAACACGATCCACAGCAATGCCAACTGGAACCCTGACCAGCATTCCGGAATGTCGATGTTGGGATTGGTGGACGACGGGGATGGACCCGACGCATATGGTTACAACAACTACGTTGTCGGCAACCTGATCTACAACAATGAGGTGCTGGTCAAAACCGACCAGTTCGGGGGCGGAACCCGTATCACCGACGGGAATTGTTTCGTGATCGATGTGACCCTGGAGAGCGGGTACCAAGGTCGAACGCTTTTCGGCAGCAACATCTGTGTAGACAACGGCGGGCGCGGGACCCAGGCCTACAGAAGCGCCCGCCTCGACGTTGTGAACAACACCTTCTACCACAACATGCGCTCACTCGACGTGGCCCGGATCGGGTCCGAGGTCATGGCCTATGACAGCCACGACGTCCGGTTCGCCAACAACCTCATCATTTCATTTTTTTTTTTTGTAACGGTGACCACCGTGATCTACACCCAGATCGCTTACCAGAACAACCTCACCGTCGGCAACCGCACCGCAACAACGCACTCCAGCGATCGCCATCTTGCCCTGGGCACTCCGGTTCTCATCAACGGATCGGTGAACGCTGGTATCAACACCGTCGAAAGCTTCACGCCTCGGGCCGATAGTGCCGCCGTCGACGGCGGCAGTGCCAGCTACACCGCAGCGTTGCTGGTTGACTTCGCCGGCAATTCACGACAGGCGGGTTCGGCCCCTGATAACGGGGCGGTGGAGCGAGGGGCAACCGCTGCCGCCAATTGGCCGTGGAACTCCGATCTACCTGCTCCCAGTTCCACCGGATCTTCGGGTCAACCAGCTCCAACGATTCAACCAACCGAAGCCCGGGTACAGGCCGTTGGCCGGCTCTACAGCGCCGCGTTCCTCCGAGCGCCCGACGCGCGAGGGCTTCAGTATTGGTCAACGGTTGACGCCCGCCTCGTGGACATCGCTTATGCGTTCTCGATCAGTGACGAGTTCAAGAACACCTACGGCGTACTGAGCAACGAAGGCTTTGTGGACCGGATGTATCGGAACGTGCTGCAACGCCCGGCCGATGCCAATGGTGCGGCGTACTGGAACAACCTGATGACCAACGGTCTGAGCCGGGCCGAGGTCTTGCTCTACTTCTCCGATTCTGCGGAGTACCGGAACCAGTAAGCCGGCCCTCGGCACGAACCCTGTCATACCCCTCGGTCATACTCCTAGTAGTGGAAACCCAGGAGTGGCAGATGCACACCAAACAAGACCTGAACTTGATAGAAACCCAGGCCAACGCTATGAGCTTCGCCGCTATCGGTCGCGTCTTGACCGACCAAGCGCTGACCTTGGGAGTTTCCGCACCAAGTTTTCGTAGCCCGCCTCGTATCCCCGGGGTGCGCCGTTCGGTTACCCGTAACCGTGACGGCTCCATCACAGTTTCTGTGATCGTCTCACGGCGGCCCCTCAGCGCCGTTGTAGCCGACATGATCGACGGAATCGTTCTCACCTCCGGGCTGAAGGCAGATGAGGCCCGATCCCTCTATGACAAACTGTGGACCACCAGCCACCGCTGGCTCCTCGGAGACGCTCTTCCCGCTCGGGCCGCACCGCTCCCGGGAGCGCCCACGTTGCGGGCGGTAGCGTAGGCGACCATGGAATCAGTCGCCCTCAACGTGGCCCAGCAACGGGTCCTCGACGAGCTCGGATCAGTCGAACGCCCATCGTTCGAGCCGTCGCTCCAAGCGGAGTTACGCGCGGAACTCCAGGATGCGTTCACTCCGATGGCGACGGTTGTCACCGAGGACGATGACCTCTTCGTCTCCAAGCGAGCACTCGGAATGGTGTTGTCGTGCGAGCAACACTACGTGTGCGACCGTGACGACGAGTTCACCTGGAGTGTCCCCACCGCCCAGGGAACCGTGGCCCACAAAGCGATCGAGCTGCTGGTTGGTTTCCGTGGGGAACCTACACCGCTAGACCTCATCGAGGCCGCCTTGGCTCGGCTCGAGAACGATCGATCAATCGGCGACTTTCTCCTTGGCCTATCCGAAGCGGAGCGGGCCGATCTCGTGGCCGGCTGCAATGACCAGGTCGCCGGTTTCATGGAGTCATTTCCACCGTTGCGCCGGCAGTGGCGTCCCGTTACAGAGGCCCGCGTCCGGGCCAGTTTTCTGGGAGGCGCCCTGCAGTTGGGAGGCAAGGTTGATCTGCAGCTGGGGTACGCCCGCGGTCAAGAGGCCGGCAAGGTCATCATCGATCTCAAGACCGGGCGGGTCCATCGGACCCATGTAGATGACCTCCGGTTCTATGCGCTGGTGGAGACGCTGAAGCACGGGGTGCCACCCCGACTTCTCGTGAGTTATTACCTCGATGCTGCTGCCCCCCATACCGAGGCGGTCACCGAAGACATTCTTTGGGCGGCAGCCCAGCGGACCGCCGAAGGCGTCGCTCGGCTCGTGGAGCTGCGTCAGCCTGACGCCAAGCCCACCCGAACCCCCAGCGGCTCGTGCACCTTCTGTCCCCTCAATACCAGTTGTGAACCGGGGCGGGATTTTCTAAAGAACCGGGACCGCTGAGGGTCACTTCGCTGTCCGGTGGGGGTGCAACTGGCCATCCATCGGTTCGTCCTGTTGCCCATAGCGCCGCTGGAAGAGCAACCAGGCTCCGGCGCCGGCCAGGATCGGTAACCACAAGGAAACGATGCGATAGGCCAGCGTGGCTAACAACGCGTCGCCTTTCGTGATGCCGCTCAGCACCAGCATGTAGGTCATTCCGGTCTCGACGAACCCGAAACCGCCCGGGGTGACCGGAATCATGGACAGCACAGCACCGGTGGTGTAGGCGAGGAGCACGAGCGACAGACGAGGATCGGCTCCAACCGCAACGAGCGCCGTAACGAGCACCAAGTAGTCAAATACCCAATTGAGTGCGGCAGCGACGACGGCACGCAACCAGTTGTTGCCGACCGCTCCCACCATCTTGTCGCGCTCTCGGACCAGCATGCGAGGATCCATGGACCAGTCCCGTCGGCTCGCCGAGGCGGCAACGGCAACGATTCGGCTCAGAACGATGCCAAGCCGGAGGAGCGGCCGGGTGGTCCGGACCGAGAGAACCCCTATTCCCACTAACAAAGGGAAGAGCACTCCTCCGGCCAGTACCGCCGGAACCAGGCTTTCCGGGATCGGAGCCCCCGCCAGGGCCAACGCCATCCCAGCGGCCGGGAAAGCGGCCAGGGCTGTGGTGGAGAGCCCGCTGGTAGCCGCCAACGCGGCGCCGGCTTGACCTGCGGTCGTTCCACTAACTGACAGCATCCGGTAGAGAACGGCGCCACCCACGGCCGCTCCTCCAGGAACGATTCGGCTGGCTCCGTTGGAAGCCAGTTGGCTCGTGGACGCCACAAACCAGGAGACGCTGGGCAGAACCAGCCGGGTCAGCCACCAGAGGAATCCGAAGCTACAGATTTCCAGAGCGATCATCAAGATGAACCAGCGTCGATTGATCCTTACCAATTCGGGTGCAGAGTTGAGGAGCTCCAGAATATTGGGGGCGAAATAGTAGAGCGAAAGCATGCCCACGAACGCCACCACGCCTCTTCGGACCAACGCCCCTCCGGGGAAAGGACCCGGTGCAGAAAGGTTCACGCCACACCCGTCACGAAGGAACGGAGCGGATAACCAAAGCCACTGAGCATCGTCTCGACCAACGGGACGGGTAGACCGACCACCCCAGCGTGGTTTCCCTCGATCCGATCCACGAACAAACTGCCGAGCCCCTGGATTGCGTAAGCACCGGCCTTTCCAAAAGGTTCACCTGAGGCCAGGTACCACCTGATGTCGTCGGCGGTGAGTTCTCTCATCCAGACGGTGGTGACGGCTACCGCCGATCGCAGCTCGCCGCCAAGTTCAACCACGGCGACGCCGCTCACCACCTCATGCGATCGCCCGCTCAGCAGCTGCAGCATCCTCACGACGCTGGCATCATCCTCCGGTTTGCCAAGAACCTGGCCATCCACCAACACTTCCGTGTCGCCGCCCAACACGAACGTCGGAACGCCGGTTGGCCGGCGATTCTCAGCTACGTGCATCGCTTTGGTACGGGCAAGACGCTCCACCAGGTGGGCGGCGGATTCGCCGGGCCGGACCTCCTCGTCGATTTCCGCCGCCACAACGATCGGCGTGACGCCTGCAAGTTTCAGCAGGTCCAAGCGGCGCGAGGAAGCTGACGCCAAGATCAGGAGCGGAGGAGATCCTGTCATGGCTTCCACTGTAAGAAAACGGCCTCAGTTCTGGACAGCAATTGCCGATGTTTCTGGCATGGGACATTTTGACCAATCCTCGGCGTCCTGGATTGACATCCCGGTCTCCGCAAACGATCCGGCGGGTTCAGCATTGCTGACCCATTTCTTGAATGAGAATCACTTCGCGTTCGAGCAGTCCCGACGGTTCTTTTCCATCCCTGTCTCGGAGGCGGATCGACTCGAGAGCCGGGTGGAATTGTGGGCATTCAGACATGAGATGCCCCCGGACGACCGGGTAGAGCATTCCTTGGACGGCAAACTGCGGGAACTGGGCGAAATCGTCTTGTTGGCGATCGCCGCCGCAAAGGCCAACGTTGCGCCGAACGACGTCCCCGCCGCGGGCATCGATCTCACTCGCAACCGCCAGTAAGGTCCAGCTCAGGGACTACTGGCGCCGCCAGCTTCAGAGCCAGTTGGCGGAAAGGTCGACGGCTCGATCGGCCCACTCCTCGGCGGTGATCGCAAATCGTTCGTGGTCTTCCCACGTGCCGTTGATCTCGAGGTATCTCTGGGCGACGCCTTCGCTTCGCAGCTCTAATTTCTCCACCACCCGTAGTGATCGAAGGTTGCGAGGCACGATGGCGATCTGGACCCGATGCAAATCGAGCGAGTCGAAGGCGAACTGCAATGCCAGCACCACCGATTCCGGGACATAGGCGTTGCCAGCGCGAGCCTGATCTATCCAGTAACCCAAGTAGGCGTTTTGGAAAGCCCCTCGTTGCACCGAGTTGAGGTTGATTTCCCCGATGAAGTGACCGCCCAGGAATATCCCGAAGCCGTAGCCGGTGCCCATTTGCCAGCTGCGATCCCGACTGTGACAGCGCAATGCGAAAGCGCTTCTGTCGACGGTGAGATCAGGAGCGTTCGGCGGGCTGGATGGCTCCCAGACGGTGAGCCATTCGTGGTTGCGCCGACGAACCGCCGACCACTGCGAGAAGTCATCCGGGCGTAATGGTCGGAGCAGCAGACGGCGGCCGAGCAAACTTGTTTGCGGGGAGGGTGGACGAGCGGTTGTGGTCATGGTGTGTCTCCGCTGCCGGCTACCACAACGCTCTTCAAGCCGAAACGCCGATAGGCGCCCACCACCAGGCAGCAGCCTCCGACAATCGTTGGACCCCGTTCGGCGGTGAGACCAGGGTTGTGGAGTCTATTCTCCAGCGACTCGGTGGCAAGAGTACGAAAGACGTCTTCAGCGGCCGCCCGGGTGAGCTCAAACCCACTCACGGCGGCGGCATCATAGGGCTGCGCGCCCAATTCGACCGCAGCGATGGTCTGGAAAATCGGTCCAACTCCCAACACTGTGCCGTCGCGGAATGTCATATCTAGCACGGTACGGCCATCGTCAGGGCTGGCGTCAACCCCCAGTACTCGTGCGAGATCATCGAGGTGTAACTCGATGACGGAGAGCAACGCCGAGAGCTCCTCCGGCCGAGGGGGATCGCTGGTAAGGAAGTCGTCGGTCACGTTCTGATAGCCCATCGGGAAGACGAACGGTGACGCCGCCAGTGGGCTTACGCCGACGGGAGTAAATGTTGTGAATTGCTCGCCGGGTTCAAAGAGCATTCGTGGCTCGGTCATTGCGACGCCACTCCGGGCTCAGACGGGTCGAACGCGAGGCCCTCCGCGGCCAGAACGCGTTCAGTCCATTCCCCAATCACATCCGGCGCTCCGGCCAGATAGTTGGCGTAGTGAGTGTGCAAGCACTTCACGCCCTTACGAGTTCCCCCCACGCCACCGAAAGGTCGAGGGCCGGCGTAGCCATCTTCGATCAGAGCGTTACGTTCGGCCTCGGCGAATGCGTGGGTTCGGACAATTGCCTCCGGGGCAACGTCGGCCTCGGCCCGCCGGACGCCCCCAGCAGATTCGATGTGGCTGATGGCCTTCACCAACATGGGGTCACACAACCAGAATCGAGTGGGCATCGGTGTGCCGTCGGCCAGCAATGGGGCGTTGCTGAGAACCACCGGACTGCGATCGTGACGACGCACCGCTACTGAATACCGGCCCATCGGAGCGCGACCCAGCAGCGCCATCACCATCTCATCATCTCGTTCATCATCTCGGCGATCGGCCGAATCGACAGCCTCGGTCGTTGTCTGTTGTTGAGCTCTTGCCAGGTCGTCCACGGTGTCGATATCTCCCGGGTCTCCTGAACAAGGGACCTCCGAAACGAGTTCCGGGTGCGCCTGCATGAGAACCCGCGCGCCATCATCACCCGCTTCGGGAAGCCGGTCCCAAACCGCCTGGTCGAGTTTGACCGGCGGCCGGCGTGCACCGTTGAAGGTGGCTGCCACGATGGTCCCACTCGTTGCGCCGACGGTTCGCCACGGACTCACCCCCACGTGGGGTTGGTCACCGAGCCCCACCACGATCGCACTATGGCCCTGTTCCCGGGCGTGGCCCACTGCCAGTTGCAGGCTGGTTGCCTGGCCCTGCTCCCAGTTGGGGTTGTGAATCACGGTGGGAGTCCAGCCGTGGCGTTTCGTTGCGTCTTCGATCACGGCGGACAGCTCGACCGCTCCTTGCACCACAATCACCTCGTTGAACCCGGCCTCCATCGCAGCCGTCAACGCCCAGGAAACAACCGGCCGATCGCCGAGCAAAGCGAGAAGCTTGTGGTCAGGCCCAGCGAAACGGGTCCCTCCCCCAGCGGCGAGCAGAATGGCAGCAACGGTCACCCGCCGAGCGTATCCATCATCGAATCCCGGCTCAGACAGTTCGGTGGATATCACCGTGAGTCGAGGCGAGAAATGGAGCCGATCGTCCCGACCGCAACGCAATGATCTCTGCACAGATCGAGATTGCTGTTTCCTCGGGGGTCCGGGCGCCAATATCGAGCCCGATCGGGGCATACACCCGTTCTAGCTGCTGGGCCGTGACGCCTTCTTGCAGTAGCCGCTCCTGACGATCGGTGGTGGTACGGCGCGAGCCCATTGCGCCGATGTACCCGGCCTCTGTGGTCAACGCCCCGACAACTGCCGGCACATCAAACTTTGGATCGTGAGTGAGAACACAGATCGCATCCCGGGGCCCGAGTTCAGGGCCGACAGTTTCCAGCAACCGATGAGGCCAATCAACCACCAGTTCGTCGGCCAATGGGAACCGAGCCCGAGTAGCGAACACCGGGCGGGCGTCACAGACCGTAACTCGGTACCCAAGTACTTTGGCCACCCGGCACAATGCCGCCGTGAAGTCGACAGCACCGAAAATGAGCATGCGCGGCGGGGCGGCGAAGCTCTCGATGAAGACTTTGAGTTCCTCCTGGCGAGCCTCTCCGTTTGGTCCGTAGTTGCGGACCGATGTAATGCCGGCCGCAAGTTCCCCAACAGCGTCCCGGGCAACGACGCGATCTAAATCTGGATTCCCCAAAGACCCCAATGGATCGCGATTTGGTTGGACTAACAGTTTGGCGCCGACGTTCGGTCCGGCCACGATAGTGGCAAGGGCCACCGGCGTCTCGGTCTTGAGAGCGTCGCGAAGGACGTCAAAGATGCTCACCAGTCCAGCGGTTCGATGAACAGGTGGATAGTTCCACCGCAGGTGAGTCCTACCGCAAATGCCTCATCGTCGGAATATCCAAACGTGACGATCTTCCGCGAACGATCGTCAAGGCACTGGAGCGCCTCGTGAACCACGGCGCCCTCAACACACCCGCCGCTGACAGATCCTGATACGTCGCCGTCCTCATTCACCGCCATCGCCGCCCCCGGCAATCGGGGCCCGGATCCCTCGGTGTCGACGACCCGAGCGATAGCCACGCTTTTCCCTTGACGTTGCCACTTCTCCACATCAGGCAGCAGTTCCTTCATCGAAACCAGCCTACGGACCAAGCCGACGCACTGGAACTAGGGACTTTCTTATGAGCAAAGACAACCGGTATCACCACGCTACTTTCGCACACGACTAGTGTCGTTGCCAGGTACGGCGACCCCCCTTTGGAGAAACGTGGACGACTCGAAAAATGCAGTTCCTAGATCCCGGGACAGTGATGAGGAACGCCTTATCCCCGGCTGGAATGTTGCCGCTGACACGCAAATCGTCGCACTCGGGGTTCTCGTCGTCTTTCTGGTGTTGGCCGGCACCTTTCTGTGGCCTCGGATCTTCGGCGGCGATTCCCCAACCGACCTCAGCACGTCCGCCCGTAACCCCGCAGCCGTGACCAATGAGCTCAGCGGAAACCCGACGATCATCCCCCCGGTCGTGACCACCGTGACCGAACCAACTCAGTCCACCGATGTCCTAGATCCTGATCTCAGCCCCGATGTGGCCGCTGCCGTCAGTACCTTCGATGGCGTGAACGGCAGCGCCAACGGCACAGTAGCGATCCTGGCCGGATTTGTCGGCACCACGGCCGAGTCGCAACAGGCTGCGGCGGCGGCGGCCGCAGTGACCGGAATCACCTCGGTCGACAACCGTCTGGTGGTTCTTGAGGAATCGGTCAGGCAGGCCGCCGAAGAGGCGAATGTTGGCGAGGCCACCGTGATCATGGACGGCACCAACGCCACGCTGAGGGGCGTAGTGAGCAACGAGCTAGAAGCTCAGACTGCTCTCTTGGCGGCTGGGGCAGTAGAGGGGATAACACCGCCGGTCACCAACGAACTGCGGATACTGCAGCCCGAAGTGGACCAAGCTGTCAGCGCGTTAGAGGTTGTGACCGATGGCGAATTCGTGGTGGAAAGCGACGGCTCCACTTTGCCGGTAGGACGAATCGCCACCCTCACCGGAAAGGTCAGCAGCGAGGAAGCAAAGGCGGCCGCAGCAGCTACCGCAGCAGCGATTCCCGGGGTTACTGCGGTCACCAATCTGATCGAGGTTGTAGGGCCAACCGACGTAGAAATCACCACGGACCTCAACGAGCTCTTCGATCTCAACCCGATCCAGTTCCGATCAGGGTCAGATGTGATCCTCGATGAAAGCTTGCCTACCTTGGATCAAGCGGTGGCGATTCTCACCGGCGCCACCGGCGATATCCGGCTGGAAGTGCAGGGCTACACCGATACGAGTGGTGGTACCGAAGCCAACCTCCGACTAAGCGAACGGCGAGCAGCGGCAGTCCGTCAGTACCTCGTTGAGGGTGGCGTCAACGACGCCTCACTGACGTCGAAGGGTTTCGGCGAAACCACCGAATTCGGACCGGAACTCGCCGACAATCGTCGGGTCCGGTTCGCTCTCCTCTAGCTCTATTCCCCGGCGGGGAGGATTCTGAAACTCTCTTCACCGGGAAACACAAGGTCGTAGTTGGCGCGCGCCAACCGTTCCACTTCGGCATCGGTCTGCAGCTTGCCCAATTGAGAATCCAGCTGAGCACGCTGGTTCAGCAGCTCAGCGCGGTGCTCCTGGGCGGCGTTCAACGCCTGCCGCTGCGTCCACCAGGTTCGCGCCGGCAGCACTGCCAGCGCCGCTATGAGCGCGAAGCAGACAGCACAAAACGCCAGTGTGGATAACACCTCGCGCGAGGAAGCAGACGCCCGGGTCCTGGCCATTATCTATTGAAGGCATCCATGCCGGGAAAGACGGCTGCGTCGCCCAGGTCTTCTTCGATCCTGAGCAACTGGTTGTATTTCGCAACTCGATCAGATCGAGCTGGTGCGCCAGTCTTGATCTGGCCGCAGTTGGTGGCCACGGCCAGGTCGGCGATCGTGGTGTCTTCGGTCTCGCCGGAACGGTGGCTCATGACTGAGGTGTACCCGGCCCGCCCGGCCATGGCCACTGTCTCGAGTGTCTCGGTCAGCGTTCCGATCTGGTTCACTTTAACCAAGACCGAGTTGGCCACACCCGCCTCAATTCCCCGGCCAAGGCGTTTGGTGTTGGTGACGAAAAGATCGTCGCCAACGAGCTGACACTTGGAAGCGGTCGATCCGGTGTGGATGGCCCAACCATCCCAGTCCTCCTCGTCCATTCCATCCTCTACCGAAACGATTGGATACCGATCAACGAAATCGTCGAGCAGGGCCGCCATCTCCGCAGAACTCAACGTGCGATCTTCCCCGGCCAGGACGTAGTTCCCATCTTTGTAGAACTCGCTGGATGCTACGTCGGTGGCTAAGGCGATCTCATCTCCCGGAACACGACCGGCCTTCTCGATGGCCTCCATCAGTAGTCTGAGTGCATCCTCATTGCTGGCCAGATTGGGAGCGAATCCGCCTTCGTCGCCAATTGCCGTAGACAAGCCTCGATCGTGGAGGACCTTGGCCAGTGCGTGATAGGTCTCCACTCCCCACCGCAACGCTTCCGAAAAGCTGCTGGCGCCGACTGGCATGATCATGAACTCTTGGAAGTCGATGTTGTTGTCGGCGTGTTCGCCACCGTTGAGAACGTTCATCATCGGGACTGGGAGGACATGCGCATTGGTTCCACCGATATAGCGGTAGAGCGGCAGGAGTAGATCGTCAGCGGCGGCCCGTGCTATCGCCAATGAGGCCCCGAGCATTGCGTTGGCTCCGAGATTTGCCTTGTTCGGTGAACCATCGAGGGCCAGCAACTGGTAGTCGATGGCCCGCTGATCATAGGAGTCAGCCCCGATGAGGGCGTCGGCGATTACGCCGTTGACGTTCTTGACAGCGGTGAGAACGCCTTTCCCGCGATACCGGTCCCCGCCGTCTCGAAGCTCAACTGCTTCAAATTGGCCGGTCGAAGCGCCCGACGGGACGATAGCTCGACCGAAGGACCCCGACGACAGAACCGCCTCAACCTCGATTGTGGGGTTTCCCCGGGAATCTAAAACTTCGCGGGCATGTAACTGTGCAATTGAACTCACGAAGCGAGGGTACTCGCTCAGCGCACGCGGTTGTAGTACTCCTGGCCCACCATGAAGTTCGCTATGAGAACTCTGAGAGCATCGGGGTTCCCGCCGACCTGACCAACCCAGTAGGCGAAACCGTTGGCGTCGGGGGCTCGATCCAGCATCCCACGATAGGTCATGATCACGTCGACGGCCGGATTGGAGTTACGCACGAACTCCGGTGATTCAGAGAATGCAACCATCAGATCCCCACGACTGATCGATGGATCCTGAAGTCGACCGATCCAGAATCGGAAGCCGTTGAGGTCGGGTGACCGCAGGAGGACGTTGTTGTAGACCAGAGCGATGAATTCGGCGTCGTTCAGTTCTCCATAGGCAGCTTTGAATTCGGCTGACCCTGCGAAAACCGCCGCTACGTCGTTCAAAGAGGCACCCTGGGCCAAGGTCCCGGCCCAGTAGTCGAAGCCCTTCCGGTCCGGAGCCCGGTCAAAGAAGGCCAAGTAGAGACGAGCGATGGAACGACGGGGCGCGAACTCTTTCGAGCGCATGAAGTTCTGAATTACCACCGGACCCTGACTCCGGTCGCCGCCCAAGATCCCTTTCCAGTACGTAAGGCCTCGGGCGTCAGCCGGTCGCCCGAGAAAGTCCAGGTACTGCTGGCTGATGAGGTCTTCCGCGGTGACGAATGGAGCGTAGACGGTCTCGGTCTTGAAGCTCTCTGACTCCCCTGGAATGCCCTCCCCGCCGCCGTTGATCGCCCAAACTTGGGCAACATAGGTTCCCTCGGGAACGCTGGAAAACACGACCGAGCGAGTACCGGCACCCACGGTTTGCGTGATTTCGCCAATGTTCACCCGATAGCCGCTCAAGGCCGTGTTCCCCACCGTGAGCGGTGGGTCCCAGGTCACCGTGACGGTCTGAAACGCTGCCGTGGCTGACACATTGGCCGGAGCCGACGGAGTCGTAGATCCAACCTGAACATTGACGGCTGCGCCGAGTCCCGTTCCCTGGTCATTGCGAGCACTCACGACCACGCTGTAGGTCCCCGGCGAACGGCCGTCGAAACGGGCGCCGGTGGTGAGAGCACCAACATCTTGAGTGGAGAGGACGACACCGTTCTGTTCGAGCCGAACCTGGTAGCCGGTGATCGGCCGGTTGCCGTTCGCCGTAGGAGCGTCCCAGACAACGATGATCGACGAACCCTCAGCGCCCGCCGAAAGATTGCCCACCTTGCCTGGCAGCGTGAAAACTGAAACGTTGTTGCTGATACCCGCACCGCCGGTTCCCGCCGAGTTCGTTGCCGTAACCCGGGCACTGTAGGTTCCGGCGGGAACACCGGTGAACTCAACCGAAGTAGATGATGTGGTCTTGCTCCCAACCCCGGCAATCGAGACCGTGTAGTCAAGGGGGTTGGGATCGCCGCCGGTGCTGGGCGCAGCCCAACTGACCGTGATGGTCTGTCCCGAGACCGACGCCGTGACCGCGGACGGCGTGCCGGGGGGCGTCACCGGAGCGACGATCGTGACCGTTCCGGGTGCGGTTGCGGGTCCGGTGCCCACACTATTCACAGCGGCAACAGTGAAGGAGTAGGTACCAGGCGCAAGCCCAGTGATCAGTTCGGAAAGACTTGTAGTAGTGAACGACCCCGAGCTGGTTCCCGTCCGAGAAATGATGTAGCCCGTTATTGGCGAACCACCGTCGGACGCTGGCGGAGCGAATCCAACAGTCACACCCTGACCGTCTGGAGTCAGCCTGACACTCAAGCTGGTCGGCACACCAGGGACAGTCACTGGCGCCGCCACCGTCACCGAATTACTCGTACCAGCAGCACCCGAACCAACCGAATTCCTCGCTGTCACCGACGCCGAATACGACCCCGCCGCCAAACCAGGGAACGACACCGACGTCCCCGTCACCGTCTGAGACTCACCACCCACACTCACCGTGTAATCCAACACCGGCGAACCACCATCAGAACCCGGCGCACCCCACGACACACTCACCGTCTGCCCCGACACCGACGCCACCACATTCGTCGGAGCAGACGGCGCAGCGGCGACAACGGTGGCCGTCTGGGTGACCGGGCCGAGGGAGCCCTCGGCGTTGCGGGCATCCACACCAACGGTGTACTCGCCGGCCAGAACGTTGGTGAACGACAACGAGGTCCCGGTGGTCACCTGGCTGTCACTGGTCGGTCCGGTGAGGATTACCTCATAATCGTCCGCAGTTGCGGAGGCGCCCCAGCTGGCGGTGATCGTGGTTCCGCTCACCGTTACATCGAGCGGGCTCACCGGATCGGGCACTGCGGCGGCTACCGGGGCGGCATAACCGACCACCAAGGCGAAGGCAAAAAGTGGAAACAAGATTTTTTTGTACACGTTGGGTGTGTTCCTTACTTAGCGGACTCTGGTCCGGTATTCGTCACTGTGAAAAATCTGGTCGACCAGCTGAGCTCGACGGGCGGGATCGGCTCCGATGGCTGCGACCCATCTCTGGAATTCTTCGGATTGGGGGCTGCGATCGAGCATGGAGTTGTAAATCGCCACGGTCTGGACCGCAGGATTGCTGGCTCGTTGGAACTCCGCCGAATCGGAGAACAACGTCATGAGGCTGCCCCGACCCAGGCCCAACCGCATTTGTTGAACCCAGTAGTTGTAGCCCGCGGCATCGGGTAGGCGAAGCAGGACGTTGTTGTACACCAAAGCCACGAACTCGGGGTCGGTCAACGGACCGTATGTTTGGCGGAACTCAGCCGACGACGCAAACGCGCCGGACACCGCGGCCAGTGGCGCCCCCTGTTGTTTCAAAACGTCGACCCAATAGTTCAGTCCACGGTTGTCGGGAAGACGGTTGAAGTAAGCGAGATAGAGCCGGATGGCCTGATAGTTGGGCGCAAATTCTCGGCTGGCCATCATCGCGGCCAATACCTGTGATGCGTTTGAACCGTCTTCGGCGAGTTGGGCAGTCCAGAAGGTGAGACCGGACGCATCCGCGGGCCTGTCGAAGAGGTCGAGGTACTGCCGCGCCACGAACGATTCTCTCGAAATGAAGGGGCCAATCTGAACCCCGGGCGGGGCGTCGATGGTTGCTCCAACCGTTGTGGGTGGACCTTCGCCCTGATGGTTGCGGGCGGTGACAACAATCTGAAAGGTCCCTGGGTTGAAACCCGAAAGCGCTGTTGTGGTCTCACTCACATACCGCTCGAAACCGGGGGCGACGCGCACGACATAGCCGAACACCGCAGAACCACCGTCGGTTGCGGGCGGCGACCACGAGACCATGATCGTGCCATCCTGTACCCAGGCGGAGATGGATGTGACCGCGCCCGGTGGGGAGTTCCCCACACGAACTTCATTGGAGCCCGCCCAGGCTCCCCAGCCATATTCATTTTCGGCCGCCACCTCGGCCCGATACACACCATCGGCGACATTCTTGATATCTACCGTGCGATCGTCTCCGACAGTCCACACCTTGTTGTTGTACCCGGGACCGTTGAGGCGAACTCGGAAGTCCTCTATAGAACTGCCGCCGTCATCTTTCGGCGGTGAATAGGTCAGGCGCAGGTCGTCGCCGTTGCGCACGGT
The DNA here is from genome assembly GCA_013003535.1 of Acidimicrobiales bacterium. Taxonomy (GTDB): domain Bacteria; phylum Actinomycetota; class Acidimicrobiia; order Acidimicrobiales; family SZUA-35; genus JABDIY01. The sequence goes on from JABDIY010000049.1 coordinate 104,748, forward strand.
CAATTTCACGTCGGTAGGCACCGAGGGCTTCCCCACTGCACGGATGGTGAACGGCGACGTCTCGGCCCAGGGGCCCCAACCCTGGGAGTTCCGGGCCCGAACCCGGGCGGTGTAGGTTCCCGGCGCAGGAAGCTTCACATCAACGTCGGTCCTGGTGGTCCGGAAGCCGGGACCGGCGACGTAGACCTCATATTCTCGAATGCGCCTGTCCCCGTCGTCGGCTGGTTTCTCCCAGCTCACTTCGATTTTGTCGCTCTTGACCTCTGCCTCTAGTTTGCGGACCGGGCCAGGGACCGTTGCCGCCGAAACTGGAGGCGCGCCAAAGAGAACGAGGGCGATTGCGAGCAGGATCACCCGCACCGGTACGCTCATAAACTTCACAAGAGACTTCTCCCACCACTTCGCCGGCAACGGGGTAGGACCCCACTACTGCCGCCAAGCCTAGGGCATGGGACTCAATGAAGCCATTGACGGGTTTGCCCGAGGGGTGACTTCGCCCACCGGTCGCCACTGGCGGCGCGCAGAACGACGCGATTACGTACCTCAGCTGGAACCTTGTCCCTACTGTCTGTGCCCGGACCACAACTTGCAGTGCCAAGACCGGCATGGGCAGCGTCCAACCGCAAGATGGTGGAGCGCCGCCACGGGATCTGATGATGATGGGTGGCGCCGGCAATTTCCTCGGCCCGGGCCCGCAGCGCCGAGAAGTCGAATCGGGGACTCCCCAGCGCGAGAATTCCTGCATTGCCACCCTCCCGACGCCCCAGATGCGCCCAGCGCACATTGGTGTGATTGCCGCTCTCCTGGGGACGAGCGTAAGGAAAGTAGTTGTCATCCACCGACCTGCTGTGAATTCCGGTTAGTTGGCCCTGCCAGCGGTCCCGGTAGGTCTCGCTCGGGCCCGGACCGAACCAAGTGATCTGATCCATCCCACGCTCGGCCTCGAACTCGATTTCCAATCCCAGCCGCTGGATCGGCGGAACCAGACCAACTGGGGTTGTTCGCATGTCAAAAGCCAAATCACCATTAGGGGCAACGAGCCATTGGAGCCGCAGTTGCAGCCGGCCCGCGAAAAGCAGCGTAATCGTGGCGGTGTTGGGTCCGATTTCCAGTGGAACCACAACTTCGGGAATTGGCTGAACGAGGCCAACCTCGGCCAGGCGGATCAGGAGTTGCTCGTCTCCGAAGAAACTCCGGTCGTTATCGGTTCCGGCCCGATCAATCCCGATACGGGACCACACGACGCCCAAATCCACGCCATCCATCATCAGCTCCACCGGCTGACCGGTAGTGCCGATCACCAAGCGGGAGTCGCCACCGGTCAATGTTGCTCCGCCATCGGAGCGTGGCGTAACCGACACCGGGCCATCGGGTTCTACGTTCCGCACCCGGGCACTGGCCGTGGAGCGACCAGTCGGGAGTGGCAGTTCCTCGACCGCGGGAACCTGACCGGTGGGATCAACGAACTCCAGGACCAGCCGCAGCTCGTTGAGTTCCACCTCCGACCCGGAAAGGTTTTCGGTAGCGATGGGCAGGGATACCTCGGCGTTGCCGCCCGGCGAAATAGCCGGGAGCGGCACCGCACCGGCGGCGACCTCCCGATCAAGGGACCGCAAACTCCAGCCCAATTGCCAGTTCCGGAGTTCGGTGTGGTCGAAGCGGTTGATCACCTCCACGAGGCCACGTGCCACGTCTAGATCGCGGGCGTGGACCGGGCGATAGACCCAACGCACGTATTCGAGCGCCGGGTGGGGAGTTCGATCAGCGTCAACCAGACCGTTGAGATTGAAATTGCGGTCATTGGGCTCATCTCCGAAGTCTCCTCCGTAGGCCCACCACTGCGTACCGTCGGGCTCGATTCGACGGATGCCCTGATCCACCCAATCCCAGATGAATCCGCCAGCCAGTCGGGGGGTTTGGTAGATCATGTCCCAGTAGCGATGCAGGCCCCCGTTGCTGTTCCCCATCGCATGGCTGTATTCACACATGATAATCGGTCGTTCGTCTGGCAGTTCGGCGAGCATCTCGAGATCGGCGAAGCTGGGGTACATGGGTCCCAGAACATCGACCACCTCGTCGTGCTCGGCTGGGTGGTACGCCACGAGCCGGCTCTGGTCAACGGCCCGGACAGCCTCCGCCATGTTGCGATGATGTGGGCCGAAGTCTGATTCGTTGCCGAGTGACCAAATGATGACGCACGGGTGATTGCGGTCCCGGAGCGCCATGCGCTCGGCCCTGGCGATGAACGACTCTTCGAACGCGGGGTCGAACGAGGGGTTGTTCGGGTGGTCCACCAGACCATGTGTCTCCACGTTGGCCTCGTCAACCACATAGAAGCCCAGGACATCACACATGGCATAGAAGCGCTCATCGTTGGGATAATGAGCGGTCCGGATGCCGTTCACGTTGCTGCGTTTCAAAAGCATGAGATCCGCCATCATCTCCGCGTCGGAGAGGTGACGGCCGTTGTCGGGATCATGCTCGTGCCGATTCACTCCGCGGATGGTGACGGGTGCACCGTTGACCAATAGCTTGCCGTTGCCGACCTCCACGGTGCGAATGCCAAAGGCAACTTCAACCGCATGCAGTGCGGATCCATCAGGGGATGACAGCTCCACCAATGCCCGGTAGAGATTCGGGTCCTCGGCTGTCCAAAGCGACGGGTCGGGAACCGATATCCGGAAGTCCGTCGAGTGATCAGCCGAGTCCGAACCGCCAGCCACCATTTCGCCGTTGTCCTTCGTGATTTTTACGGTGACAATCGATCCTGGTTCAACGGAATCGGCGGTGATCTCGACCGCCAGCTCGGCTGACGAGCGATCTTCCGAGATCGCTGCTGTGGAAACGAAAACATCGGCGATCCGCCTCACCGGTGTGCTGTAGAGCACTACCGATCGATGAATCCCAGCCATCCACCACATGTCCTGATCCTCCAGCCACGTGCTGGCCGACCAGCGTTGCACGCGAAGCGTCAGTACTGCGTCGGTTCCAGGTACGAGAAGCTCGGTCAGATCGAATTCGGCGGGGAGGCGACTATCGGTGCTGTAGCCGATCGACTGCCCGTCGAGGATCACCTCCACCGTTGATTCTGCGGCACCGACACGTAGCACGATTCGTTGGCCCACCCATTCTGGCGGGACCGTAATGACCCGGGAATGATCTGCTCCTTCGTCCACCAGCGGAATGGCGGGATAGTCATCTATGGGAAACGGATACTGCACGTTGGTGTAGATCGGGATGCCGTACCCATGGAGTGACCAGGACGTGGGAAGCGAAAGGGTTTGACCGGGGAGCTGGTCAACGCGACGCGGAGCGTCAGGGGCGGTCCCCAGCCAGTGTTGGAACGCCCAGTCGCCATCGAGAGAAAAAGCGTCGCTGGGTGGTTGCAAGCCGTGCATCGGGAGCCGGTTCAGTGCCACGACCGACGGGTCCCGGTGATCGAATGGCGCGGATGGGTTCATACCCAAGAATCTACGATGGTGCTGGGCTAACTACAGTATTCCCATGGATCCAGGTGCTCTGATCGTTCCCGGCGCGGGCCATGTTCTCGTTCGCGGGCCCTTCGCCATGGTGATGTCTGGCAGTGTGGGTCAGGCCCAGGACGCCGACGAAATCTTCGCCGAGATTGCCAAACGACGGGCATGGAATTTCGAATCGGTGGCCGCCGCACTCCAGGATCTCGTCGTCAGCCATGATCTGAGCGGCGTGGCGGCGATACTCACCGCCGGCGGAGATCCACTGGTGTTCATTTTCAACGATGCCATGGCAATTTTCGACGGCTCCGCTCACGGCGGCTCAGGTCGCGAGGAGTGGGTGACCGAAATGGTGATGGGTCAGTCCGTCGAACTACGGCTGACCGGCGCCAGCACGATGCCGCCACAACACGGGACGTCGTTGCGGGATGGATTGATGCCAGGATCGGGCCTGAGCGTCGAATGGGCCCTGGTTCCCTCCGCACCAACCACACCATCGCATACCACTTATGGGGCTCCCCCGACTCCGGCCTATGGCCAAGGCGCTGGACCGCTGGCCCAGTACGGCCACCAACCACCGCCGCCTACCGGGGCGCGAATGCCGCCACCTCCGGCACCAGGATCGGGTCGAGCGGCGCCTGGACGCGTCCAGCACAACCCACCACCTCCCCGCCCCGAATAGCCGGCTTCAGCCGAGAACCCAGTTGGTTTGCGGGCTTGTCCCTTCGGTCTCTTTGAACCGATCCCTGGCATCTTTCACGGCGATCCGAAGTGCCCCTTCGGGATCGATGTGGTGACGACGAGCCAGTTCGACGATCGACAGTAACGCTCGAGCCACCGATTCCTCGCTCATGTGGTCGAGCTGGGCGAGCTGCCGTAACTGGGCTTCGCTGAGTTCCACGGGTGATGACCGCAGTCCCTTTTTGAGCACCTTCTCCGCGAAGGTGAGCGCTGGTAGTCCTTCGGGTATACCGTCCATTACCGAGGTGCGATTCTTCTCCGCTACCTTGGCGTGTTCCCAGTTCTCCAACACCGCAGCCGCATCGGCGGCTACCGCGTCGCCGAACACGTGGGGGTGGCGGGAAACCAGCTTGTCGTGGATCCCACGGGCAACGTCGGCAATGGTGAATTGTCCCGCCTCCCCGGCGAGCTCGGAATGAAAGAGCACCTGGAACCAAAGGTCCCCGAGCTCCTCTTCGAGATGTTCATAGGCCTGCGCCCCGCCGTGTTCGAGACCATCGATGGCATCCAGAACTTCGTAGGTCTCCTCAACAAGATGGCGACGCAAGGACTGATGGGTTTGCTCAGCGTCCCATGGGCAGTCCTGCCGCAACCGATGGATGAGTTCAACGGACTTCATGAGCTCGTGGGCCACCGGAGTCTCCAGCGCCGGGATGTACACAGACGTGAGGTGATCCGCCTCGATGCTGCGGTCGAGGTCAGGCCATGCCACCTCCTGAATTCTTTCGTCCGGCGTGCCCAGACCTTGGAGGATGATCGCCGTGGTTTCCTCACCAGCTTCGACCGCCAACTTCATCTCGGATAGGATTCGCTTCGCGTGAGTATGAGCCACCAACAGAGGTCCGGTCTGGCCGGCGGCGCTCGTAGTGAACGTGTGACCGTCGACGAGTCTGACGCTTTCCTCAACGGGGTCAATCCCTAGCCGTTCCCAGACGACGTCCAAGAAACCGATTGCCGGGAGCACACGGTGGTCCGCGCCGCTCTGGCGGATGAGTTGCACAGTGCGTTCCAGCACCAGCGGAGATCCCGGCACAGCGTACAAGACCGACCCTTCGGCCGCTGCCGCTATCAGGCGCTCGGTGATCGCCTCGTAGACCGCGGTGAACGTATCGGCGGATTCGTAGATGGCGTCAAACGACTCAGCGTCTGGAACGAGATGGGCACTGGGGTGACGGCTCGTCCGCAGAAATCGGGTGCGGTGTCCGTTGATGGATGCCAGTGTCTGACCGGTTACAAGGTCTGGATCACCTGGACCCAACCCAACGACGGTGATCACAACAGCCGAGTTACTCCGCTGCGGAAGCCAGGACCCGACCCGACGCCGGATCCCATACCCCAAGAGACTCATCAACCTCCACCGTGGTACTGGCGAGAATGGAACTGAACTCTTGGAATCCTTCGCTCTCGGCAGCGTCGGGGTTGGCGGGGGCGGTCTCCTCGGCGTAGACCTCGATTACGTGAAACCCGAACTCGGTCTCGACCGGACCGAGAATTTCGTTCAGTTCGCCCTCCAAGATGGCGTTGGCGAAGGGCTCAACGAAACCATTCGGGTCGGAGCACCCGAGGTCACCGCCATCGGGACCGGAGGGCCCGGTAGACAGTTCCATGGCCAACTCCGCGAAATCCTCGCCATCGGCCAATCGAGCCACGATTGCGTCGGCCTCCTCGACCGTATCCACGAGAATATGGCGCGAACACGGGTTGGTGACCTCTTCGTCTGTGAAGAATGCCGCGGTGATGGCGGCCTGGCGCACCCGCTGGGCGACGATCAAATCGAGATAGTTCTTCGCTCCGGCATTGACGGTGGCTGCGGCTGCGATCGGATCAGGTTGGGTCCCCATGGCGTTGAGCAGTTGCTCGGCGATGAGCGCTTCCTCGATCTCCACTGCGTCGTCGGGAACGGACCCGCCAACCTCGGAGATCGTGTTGTCTAGCACCCGGAGTTGGATCAACGAAGACAACGTGTCTCGCTGGAAGTCGGCGGTGACCGCTTGACCAAAGAGAAGCGTCGATGCCTCGGGACTGTCGATGAGTTGGCCGAGAATCTGGCGCAGTTCCTCCCCCGGAACCTCACTGGTGGAACCGTCGGCGAAGGTGATGGTGGCAGCGACCTGGGGAATAGCCGAAAGATCAGGCGGCTCGACTTCGGGAATTGTGATCGAGTCGGGCACAGAGGTTTCGTCACCTCCGATCGAACCGTCTCCGCCTACTTCGACGGCTTCTGCGGCCTCCCGGGAAACACCACAGGCGGCGGTCAGTGCGGCTATGGCCACGATGACAGAGAGAATCTTCCGGGACTGATTAAGCACCGCTGTAGCGTAGTTACTGGTGCGACAGATTTGCCGCCAGCGTCCGCTATTGCCCACCGGCCTCGATTAGGAAAGCTCGTCGGCGTCCGCTTCGTTGGCGAGGCGCGACCGTCGACGGTGACGCGTTGCGGCGCCCAACTCGCCAAGGTTACTGACGAAGAGCACGCCCGCCGCCAGGGTGATCACTGCGCCGATACCGAAGCGGAACACCGTGAACAAACCGCCGATTGCGAATGCGAAGAATGCGGCGGTGAGAGCAAACACCACGCTCATTCGGATCACCGCCTGGAAACGACGCCGCACCAACTGTTCGGCCAGTAATGTTCCGGCTGCTACAACTGCGGTGAAACCGGCGACGGTGATGGAATCGAAGACCAGGACTGCTGCCAGGGACAAAAGGACCAGCGGAACGCTCACCACACTCCAGAACGTGAGGATGTAGCCCGTCTCGGCCGGCGGTGGGAGCGGAACGGCAGCATTCTTGAGGTGGGCCCGGTAGTCGAGGTCAGCCGGAGGGTTACTCAAGCGGCCTCGCAGATCGGTGAGTTCGGTCCGCTGCCGCATGAGTTCGGTCAGGCGTTTGGAGTCAACTTCCATATCTGCGGCCGCCTCGGTCTGGGCGGCGAAAGGCAACTTTCGAGCAGTTCGACGAATCTCGTGTTCAACATCATCGAGTACCGCATCGAGTTTGGCGTCACTGAACCGTCGCCTCATGGTTGACGGCGGCGGTGTGCGGTGCAGCCCGGCAAAGCCCACCGGGTCCGCCCAGGAGACCCGGATTTGACCGGTGCGAGTGAACTTCGGGCCGCCCGGTCCCCGTTCACCTTCGCCAGGGTCGTGCGTATCGAGTCCCCAGAGGCCACGGAACCGGCCAATCCAATCCAGTTGGTCATCCAGTTCTCGAATGTCCCAGACGCGAGCGTCGACCCCATCGGCGGTGGCAGTGTCTACGAACGGCGCACCAAAGGCTGGCCCCATGCCTCGCTCAGCAGCCTGGTCCTTGATCCGTAGCGCCCCTTGCGTCCATCGCTGAGCTCGCAGCAACCACCGGAGACCGGGCACATCGAGCCTGGTCACGTAGTCGCCCGGCCGGAAGTACAACGCATGAGATCCGGCTCCGGCGTGCAAGACGGGCCGTCCGTCCGAGATGACCACCTCGGGATCGTTCCAGTGACGGCGGAGGTTGGCGCCCCAGTTGTCATGGCTCGATGCGGCGATCCACTGCGGGCTGTGGTCGCTGGGGTCGCAGTAGATCCAGATCTGTTCCCAATCGCCTTCGTGATCGTTCAAGCCGCGATAACTGGTACGCCAGTCGTTGAACAGATAGAAGTAGGCGTAGTGCAGCACCAGCCAGCCTCCGGTATTGATCGCCCGGGCGTAGGTGACGGGTCGGTCTTTGTGGAGACCGAGACGATCGGCTTTCAGCGCGGCGGCACTTACGGTGCGGTTCGGCACTGTGGGCCGGACGATGTGGATGAGGGAGTAGACCGCATCGAAGACTCGGCCGAATAGTCCGACCCGACCAAGCCGGGGCGACAAAATCTTTCGGGCGAGACGTTTCGCCTCCTCACCCACCACGCTCTTGCGTTCTTCGTCGCTGACGAACCGAAGGAAGTGGTCACTCAAGCCGTCGCCGAGGCGTTCCAGTGAGAGTTCCCCTTCGGCAAGCACAACCTGGTCGCCGCGCATCAGGGCCGACGATTTCACGAACCCATCTACTTCGGTTGGGAAAAAGAGCTCTCGCGCATCAAATTTGATTACCGGACAGTGCCGACGAAGCAGCTCGGAGTGGTCCAGAGGATCATGGCTCAGAGACTTCATGTCGGCCTGGTCGGGATTGGGGGGATCCTGGGCCATCAGTTGCCCAGGCTACTGCGCTCAGATCACGAGCATGGACCGCCGACCAGTGGCCGGCTTCCCGGGCCAACATTTGCGAAATCCCTGTTGAGAACCACATTCGAACCATTTTCCTGTCCGGAACCACACTCAGTGTGGCTGTCAACAGGAATTTCAGGGGTTCGAGAGCTCGCTGAGTGCTTTGGTCATGGCCATCACGGCTTCTTTTCCGTCACCGAAGAGCATCAGCGCATTGTCTGCGGCAAATAGCGGATTGGGAATCCCGGCAAAACCTGGGGACAAGGAACGTTTGATGATCACGACCGTCTGGGATCGATCCACATCGAGGATCGGCATCCCCGAAATCGGAGAGTTCTCCTGGCGAGCAACCGGGTTGACCACGTCATTGGCCCCGATCACGATGGTCATGTCTGTTTGAGCGAAAGTGGAGTTGATTACGTCCATCTCGATGAGCTTCTCGTAGTCGATCTCCGCCTCAGCGAGGAGCACGTTCATATGGCCAGGCATGCGGCCCGCCACAGGGTGAATTCCGAAAACCACTTCGGTGCCGTTGGCCTCGAGCGCCTTCGCGAGATCCCGCACCGCGTGCTGAGCCTGGGCGACCGCCATGCCATAGCCAGGCACGATGGCAACCCGTTCAGCGTTCTCCAATAGGAGCGCAACTTCGTCGGCACTGGTAGAGGTGACCTTTCCAACATAGGTCTCGTCCGCGTCGGCTCCCTCCACAGCCACCGGAGCGGCGGAGAAGAGCACATTGGAGAGTGTTCTGTTCATCGCCACGCACATGATCTGGGTGAGTATCAGACCGCTGGCACCCACCAGGGAGCCGGCGATGATGAGAAGGCTGTTCCCCAGCGCAAACCCCGTGGCACTAGCGGCCAACCCCGATAGGGAGTTGAGTAGCGCAATCACCACTGGCATGTCTGCCCCGCCGATCGGAACGACACTCGATACTCCGAGCAGAAATCCGAGCGCGACGAGAGCAACGATCAAGGCGACCGATTTCGGCATGTCCAGCATCAGCAGACCCAAAGCCAGCGACACCACCATGAGCGCACCGTTGACATAACGAAGGGAGCTAAATCCGAAGGACCCAAAGCTCTCCCGTAGCTTCCCGTATGCAACAACCGAACCCGAAAACGTGATTGCGCCGATGAGTGCGGTGGCCGCTGCTGCGAGCGTGAAGGTGGCAGATGGATCCTCCGGCAGCTCCCTGACCTCGAGAAACGACGCTCCCACCACCAAAACCGAGGCCAGGCCGCCGAACCCGTTGAACAGCGCGACCAGTTCGGGCATTCCGGTCATCTGCACCTGGGTGGCCAACGCGCCACCGATCAAGGCGCCCACCACCAGCCCCAAGCCAAGCTGCCAGAACGACACGATCTTGTTGTCGGTGAGGGTCACGACCACCGCCATCAGCATCCCCGCGGCGCCGAGGGCGTTGCCACGGACCGCGGTGCGAGGCTTTCCAAGGCCCTTGAGACCAAGGACGAAAAGAACGGCGGAAAGGATGTAACCGGCTTGGATCAGATTGCTGGTTTCGCCCATTTCAGCGTTTCTTCGTTTTCCTGGAGCTGAACATCGCCAGCATCCGGTTTGTCACCAGGAAGCCGCCAACCACGTTGATGGTGGCAAGAGTGACCGCCCCGACACCCAACCACGTAGCGAGCAGTGTTTGCTCGGCACCAGCCGACACCACCGCACCGATCAACGTGATTCCGCTGATTGCATTGGATCCGCTCATCAGCGGCGTGTGCAAGGTGGGCGGAACTTTCGAGATCAGTTCGATCCCGAGAAAGATGGCGAGCACGAACAGGGTCAGTGCGATCAGGAACGTCACGGGCGACTCACGAATCCTCTGGTGGTGGTACTGGATCTGAACCGAGAGCACCGAGAACCCGAGGGTGCACGACCGCACCGTTGTGAGCCACGAGCGTGCCAGCGGTGATCTCGTCCTCGGTGTCGAGGCGGATCTCACCGCCGTCATCGGTCAGATGTTTGAGAAGGTTGACGACGTTGTTGGAGAAGAGTTGGCTGGCTGTGGCCGCTGACCGAGACTCCAGGTCGGTGGGACCGAAAATCCTGATGCCGTGGTGATGAACGATCTCATCGGCCACGGTGAGAGCACAGTTCCCGCCGCGCTCCGCGGCCAGGTCCACGATCACCGAACCCGGCTTCATGCCTTCCACCATGGCTGCGGTGATCAGCTCGGGACTTTTCATGCCCGGTATCGCCGCGGTGGTGATCACGATGTCTGCACCGGCAACATAAGGGGTGAGCAACCGTTGCTGACGAAGATTGACGTCCTCGTCCTGGGCTTTTGCGTAACCACCAGTGTCCTCGGACCCGGTGGTATCGAGATCCAACTGAATACTTCGACCGCCAACCGATTCGATCTGCTCCGCCGTGGCGGGGCGAACGTCGTACGCTTCCACCACCGATCCAAGACGCCGGGCAGTGGCAATCGCTTGGAGCCCCGCTACCCCGGCGCCAAGCACCACGGTTCGCGTGGCGGGGATCGTTCCTGCGGCGGTCATCATCATCGGCAACATCCGAGGCAGCTCGGATGCAGCGAGAAGAACAGCCTCATAGCCGGCGATGCTGGCCATCGAACTGAGCACGTCCATAGTCTGCGCCCTGGTGATTCGAGGCACGAGCTCCAAGCTGAGGACGGCGGCGCCGGTTCTGGCCAAAGACGCGGTTTCGTTGGCCCGCCACAGCGGATCGGCATTTCCTATGAGGACATGCGAATCGTTCACCCCGCTGCGGACAACATCAATCCCCACCACCACTCCGCCGGCGGCCAGGAGAGTGTCCCGATCCACCACGCTGGCCTGAGCCCTGCGGTACAGCTCATCGCCAAATCCGGCGGCGGCCCCACATCCTGACTCTGACATGACGGTATGGCCAGCCGCCCGGAGCTTGACCACGCCATCGGGGGTCAGCGCCACCCGCCTCTCCCTCGAGTTGCTCTCCCTGACGACGCTCACAAACACCGAGCGGGAGACTAGCCGAGCAACAGCCATCGCGCCCTAACCACGGCCAGTGGACTCCTCCGAGTCGCCACCTCGTCGGGTCCTCTCGTCGATACGAAAATGACCTGGTGAGCGGGATTTCCCATTGGTCAGAAGGCTTCGAGAAGGCAAACTGACCTAGGCGACTCAAGATTTTTGCGGCACGGGTCGATCAACGGCGGACTGCGGAAACCCCCACGTAACGAGGAACCATGATTGTTCAATCACTAGTAAGCCACAAGGTGGCAGCCGCAGCTCTCGCAATAGCGCTAGGCGGAACTTCGGCTGCGGCGGCAACCGGCAACCTGCCGATCGTGCAAGAAGACCCGGTGGAACTCACCGAGGACACCACCAGCGACAGCGAGATCGAGGCGGATGAGAACGAGTCGGAGAACGAGCCGAAGGAAGAGGTGCTTCCGCCGGTCAACGCAGAAGGCGTGGAGTATGGCGACGTCCTTTGCGCCGATGCCAAAAACCACGGTCAGTACGTTTCGGGCGTAGCCAAAGATGACACGATCGAAGGAAATCGCGGCGAAATCGTAAGTCAGGCCGCCAAGACCAACTGTGGCAAGGCCGACAAAGCCGAGGCAAAAGCCGAGCGGGACGCTGAGAAAGCCGAACGTGATGAAGCCAAAGCGGCAGAAAAGGCCGAACGCGATGCTGAGAAAGCCGAACGCAAAGCCAACGAATCAGAAGATGAGGGGTCAGCGGGTGACAGGTCCGATGACAGCGACTCTGACGACGACGTCAAGAAAGACAAGCCGAACAACGGCAATGGCAAGAAGAACTAACCCAAATTCTCCCTGACGATGGGTGGCGCTGGCCCAGCCGGCGCCACTTGTCGTTTTCCCAGGTCACGTCAACGCAGCCGGCGAACGTTTAGCCGTCAGTTTCGATCGGGAACATCGTTTCGAAAAAGGTCAAGATGTCCTTGGAGATGTCGGCTGCCACGGACTTGAGCCCAACCTGAACCTCACCGCCGTCGCTTCCATACTCACCGGGTTTCCACACCCCGTGTTTGAAGAGGCGTTTGAACCGTACTTCCTGCGAGATCTTCATCTCCACCGGCCCCATTTTGGCCATCCAGCGGGGTGCCCCGAAGCCAGGGCCTTTCACCACCACCAAGTCTCGCATGCCGATACGGATCATCTCGGCCCGAACTCGAGCCACGCGTAACAACTGCTCGGCAACCGGGGGAACGGGGCCATATCGGTCCAGCCATTCGGTGGTGATATCTTCCACCTCCGCCTGGGTAGTCACCGCAGAGAGTCGCCGGTATGCCTCGAGGCGTTGCGGTCCGCTGGGTACGTAATCTTCAGGAATGAGTGCGTCGACCGGCAGATCCACCTTCACGTCTAGCTGCTGCACCGGCTCAACGCCATTGAGTTCGTTTACGGCCTCGTTGACCATTTGGCAGTAGAGGTCATAGCCGACGGCGGCGATGTGGCCTTTTTGACCGGTGCCCAGAAGGTTGCCGGCACCACGTATCTCCAGGTCACGCATCGCGATCCGAAAGCCGGAGCCCAATTCTGTTGCCTCGCCGATCGTCTTCAGCCGCTCATATGCCGTCTCGGTCAGGGCCGCGTCGGGTCGGGTGAAGAGATAGGCATAGGCCCGCTGACCCGAACGTCCTACCCGGCCGCGTAACTGATGCAGCTGACCGAGACCGAGCATCTCGGCCCGATCGACTACGAGCGTGTTCACGGTTGGCATGTCGATACCGGACTCGATGATTGTGGTGCAGACCAGAACATCGTATTTCCCGTCCCAGAAATCCATGACGATCGTCTCGAGCGTCCCCTCGTCCATCTGCCCGTGGGCCACCGCCACTCGAGCCTCCGGAACGAGATTGCGGACCCGCTTGGCGATGTGTTCAATACTTTGGACACGGTTGTGTACGAAGAAGATCTGTCCCTCCCGTAGCAGCTCACGTCGGATCGCCTCGGCCACGGCCCGCTCGTCGTATTCCCCGACATAGGTGAGAATGGGCTGACGGTCTGCTGGCGGCGTGTTGAGCACGGACAGGTCCCGAATTCCGGTGAGGCTCATCTCCAACGTTCGCGGGATAGGTGTCGCCGTGAGCGTGAGTACATCGATCTCAGCACTCAGCGTCTTGATCGCCTCCTTGTGCTTCACTCCAAACCGCTGCTCCTCGTCAACGACCAAGAGCCCGAGCCGGGGGAACACTACGTCGTCAGACAGTATTCGATGAGTGCCGATCAAAACGTCCACGTCGCCGTCGCCGACCGCAGCGGTGACTGTGCGAGCCTGGGCCGGGGTGAGGAATCGACTGAGAACTTCGACCCGAATCGGATATGGCGAGAACCGATCAGTGAACGTCTGGAAGTGTTGGGAGGCCAGCAGCGTGGTAGGTACGAGAACTGCTACCTGCTTGCCACTTTGAACGGCTTTGAATGCCGCCCTCACGGCGATCTCAGTCTTCCCGAAGCCAACGTCGCCAACCACGAGGCGGTCCATGGGCGTGGTGCTCTCCATGTCGTCCTTCACCGCATTGACGGTGGTGGCCTGATCGGGCGTCAGCTCGTAGGGAAATGCCCCCTCTATCTCGGCCTGCCATGGCGTATCGGGATCAAAAGCGAGGCCCGGGGTTGACAGCCGCTGCTGATAGAGAACCACCAACTCTTGAGCGATCTCATTGACCTCGGCCCTGACCTTCGACTTGGCTTTTGCGAAGTCACTGCCACCCAGACGGTGAAGGGTGGGCGAATCGCCACCACTGTACGGGCGAACGAGATCCATTTGATCAGACGGAACGTACAGCTTGTCGTCGCCGCGATAATCCAACAGCAGATAGTCGCGGCTGTGACCGCCGATCGACCGATTGACCAACCCGGCGAAGCGGCCTACTCCGTGATGATGATGGACCACATAGTCCCCGGGATTCAGTCCTTCGAAGAACCCATCGCTTTGCCGTCTGGAGCGGGGGCGGGCCCTTCGGTGGGCTCGGCGACGACCGGTCAGCTCCGACTCGGCCAACACCGCGATGCCGGCTTCTGGAACCACGAACCCCCGTTCGATGTGCTCAACGACGAGATGAAGACCAGGTCCGAAGGTAGCGGGTGGACCAGCCTCGTGAACGATCGGAGCAACGCCCCATCCGGTCAGTCGCTCGGCGAGCCGACCCAGCGTTCCGGTCCCCTCCGCGCACACCACAACGGTTGCTCCGGATGCGGTGAGGTTGGTGATCCGATTTGCCATCTCTTCGCCTGGGGCGTCCCAGCCAGAGACTTCGATAGTGGCCACGCCAGGGCCTTCGGGGATTGACATCACGGACATGATCGGAGCCGAGGTATTGGCGAGCACCCGATCGAGTTCAACGTGCAACATTGGAAAGTGGGGTGCCGGGGATTTGGGTCCTGCGGACTCTACGTTTCCGGTGGGGGCGAGGGCCCCCCACGTTCGGGCCAACGTGTTGGCGAGGTCGATCTCTTCGGCGATGAGGTCAGCGGCCCGGCCCTTCATACGCTTGGGTTCCAGCAGCACCACCATGGCGTCAGCAGGGAGCAGATCGGGGAGGGCCCGGGTGCCACCCGATAACCACGGCAACCAGGATTCCATCCCGTCGAACGTCTCACCGTTGGCCAGCCGCTGCCAGTTCTCCCGGCCCCACGGTTCTTCCGCTATGAGGGCCGTTGCTCGCTCCATGACCGCATCGGTGATGAGCAGCTCGCGACAACCATGAATCTCAACTTCGCGAAGGTCAGCATCGGACCGTTGGGTAGCAATGCTGAAGGTGGTGAGACGATCGATCTCATCACCCCAAAGGTCGATGCGAACACCCGTGTCGGCCGTGGAAGGAAAAACGTCAACGATGGAGCCGCGAACCGCGATCTCGCCTCGGTGTTCCACCTGGGGTTCCCGTCGGTAACCGAGCCGGACGAGCCGAGAAACCAGATCGACCGGATCGACGACATCGCCATGCCCGATGATGACCGGAGCAGCATCGGCTCCCTCAGGTCCGAGCCGCTGGATGAGCGCCCGCACGGGTGCGACCACGACGGCTGGGGTGGTGACCGGGTCACTCATCCGCCAGAGGGTCTGAAGGCGGCGCCCCATCGTCTCGATGCTGGGGCTGACCCGCTCGAACGGCAAGGTCTCCCACGCCGGAAAGAGTTCGACCTCGTCCTCGCCCAGTAGGACCCGAAGGTCATTTGTGAGCCGTTGAGCCTCGTTGGTTGTGGGGACCGCTACCAAGACTGGGCGACGATCGGTCCCGCGGTGGAGCCCGGCGATCGCAGGAGCCCAGCCCGCTTCGCCGACAGCAACCACATTGGTCGCTCGGCCAACCACCCGATCCATGGCGGGAAGGTCAGCAAACCTTCGAACGAGGGGCCCAAAACCCCGGACGGCGGACCCGGTCACCATAGGGCTGACGACCTCAGTTGGTGGCGTCAGGGCCCGACTCCTCGCCGCGTCGGTTCACAGCGTTCATCGTGGCGTCCAGGCCATCTCGGACCAGCAGCTCGATTGCTTCTGATGCGTTTGAGATGGCGGTGTCCAGGATGGTGCGCTCGGTTTTCCCGGGTCGCTTCAGGACAAAGTCCCGTACATCCTGACTGGGCGGTGGTTTGCCAATCCCGATCCGGAGACGCATGAAGTGCCCGCCACCCACATGCTGGGTGATGGACCGCAAACCATTGTGGCCCGCCAAACCGCCGCCTTGTTTCAGTTTCAGGCGGCCAACCGGAAGGTCCAGCTCGTCATGAACCACCAGCATTTGTTCGCCGTCGACGATGCCATAACGCTTCCGCAGGGCTCGGACCGCCTCGCCAGAGTTGTTCATGAACGTCTGCGGAAATGCCAGCACCACCCGTTTCTGACCGATCCGAATCTCGGTGACCAGCGAGCGTTCTTTGCTCTTGCGGAGTTGCTCGCCATAGCGAGCCGCTACGCGGACAACCGCCTCAGCTCCAACATTGTGACGGGTTCCGTCGAAGTTCTCCCCGGGATTACCCAGACCAATCACTAGAAGATCGGCAGGCGTCCCCCTGCGTCTCTCTGCTTCTTCAGATCGGCCAAGACGAACCACGAAGGGGGCCTACTCTTGGTCGCCGCCGCCGTCACCGGCGTCGTCACCCTCGGCGGACTCTTCGCCTTCACCTTCAGCGACCGCCTCTTCACCCTCGACCTCTTCGCCTTCGACAACTTCTTCGACGAGGGCACGAGGTACAACGGTGGAGACTACGGGATCCTCGGGATCAACCGAGGTGACGACGCCGGCAGGGAGTTTGATGTCGCCGACCATGACGTTTCGATCGCCGGTGAGGATTGAGATGTCGGCTTCGAGCGAATCGGGAATGGCGGTTGGGGAACATTCGACCGTCAGGCTGAAGAGGATCTGGTCCACCAGCAAACCGGCGTTCAGTGCTTCTTCAGCCTCGCCGACCATATGGATCGGAATATCTACCGAAAGGGTCTGGGTTGCGTCGATGCGGAGGAAGTCGACATGAATGACCTCCCGACGAACCGGATGGCGCTGCACTTCTTTCACCAATACGAGATCGTCGACGCCATCTACGCTGAGGTGGAATACGGTGTTCAGACCGGCGTCGGTCTTGAGCGCATCACGCAGCTCGGTGTACGTTACCTGCACATTCACCGGGTCCTTGCCGAGCCCGTAGAGGACTCCTGGGAGCTGGCCTTCGCGGCGAAGGCGACGGCTAGTAGCCGACCCTAGCTTGCGGTTGCTGCTGGCCTTGACGACCGTCTGCTCCATTGTGCTCATCCTCCGGAAAATCTGCCGACCCCAACGGTGGGGCGACTGAGTAGCTTATCGGTGACACAACCCCATGCCTCAGCGTTACTGTTGGTTCTGACCGTCGAAGATCTTGCTAACCGAAGCGTCTTCGAACACCGCACGAATTGCGTCAGCGATCAAGGGTGCCACCGAGAGCACCTCGAGCTTGTCGAATTGCTTTTCGGGGGGAAGCGGCAGTGTGTTTGTGACGATGACCTTGTCGAAGACACTGTTTTTCAGTCGGTCTATGGCAGGCCCGCTGAACACCGCGTGGGTCGCGGCCGCAACGACCGATGCCGCCCCACGCTCCATGAGGAGTTCCGCACCGGTGCAGATCGTTCCGGCCGTGTCGATCATGTCGTCGATGATCACGCAATGCCGACCCTCGACCTCACCAACGATGTCTTTGGCCTCAACCTGGTTCTGCTTGCCCTTCAGTCGGCGTTTGTGAACGATCGCAAGATCGGCCGACAGCTTCTGCGCATACCGCTCGGCTACCTTCACCCGACCCGCATCTGGCGAGACCACCACGAGATCCTCGCCGTATTGCTCCAAGTGCCGGACCAGAACGGGCATAGCGGTGAGGTGGTCTACTGGACCGTTGAAGAAACCCTGGATCTGACCGGAGTGCAGGTCGACCGACACGAGCCGAGACGCCCCGGCCGCTTTGAAGAGATCTGCGACGAGTCGAGCCGTGATCGGTTCCCGTCCTTCGCTCTTGCGATCCTGACGGGCGTACCCATAGAACGGGAGCACCGCAGTGATGCGCTTTGCCGATGCACGCCGCGCCGCATCCACCATGATCAAATGCTCCATGACTGCGTCGTTCAGAGAGCGACCCTCGATCGACCCATGACTCTGAATGATGAACACGTCGGATCCACGGATGGACTCGGAAAACCGAACGTGCGTCTCGCCGTTCGCGAACTGGCTGGAGTGGGCTTCGGTGATCTCGGCGTTCAGACACTCAGCCACTTCATGGGAGAGTTCTTCGTTGTGCCGCCCGCTGAACAGGTGAAGCTTCTTCTTGGTTAGGGCTTCAATCATTATCGTGTGTCCCCCACGCAAATGTGCTGTTGTCGTTGTGCTTCGCCCCGGTGGCGATCAAGCCCCTGAAGCATAGAAGGGTCCGGTCACGGTTCTGTCGGAAACTTGGGCGCCCGGACTGAGTGCGGCGAACGGGCCCACAATGCATTGTTCGCCGATGGCGGCGAGCTGGCCGGTTGAGGACCGCACCACACTTCGGGGCCCAACAGTGCAGTGGTCGAGATGGGTGTCTGGCCCAATATCGCATCCCTCGCCTATGGCGGTGCTGCCGCTCAGTGAAACGCCGGGAAATAGGGTGACGTCCGTGGAAAGCGTGACAGTGGCGTCGACGATTGTTCGAGACGGATCGATCATCGTGACACCGCGCGCCATCCAGAAATGATTGATTCGGTTACGAAGGACGGCTTCCGCTGCAGCCAACTGGATCCTGTTGTCAACCTCTTCGAATAACTCCGCAAGTACGGCGACGGTAGCCACCGCATGACCGCTGTCGGCAAGCACGCCCGGCACGTCACGGAGGAGATGCCGGCCGGTAGCTGGGTCGGGCATGGTCCGCCGGATCGCCGGCGCCAGGAGACCACGCCGCACCACCATCACCCCCACCGGGGAATCCACAGGATTTCCGGCTTCACCATCGTCATTGGACACAGTGACGCCAATGGCATTGCCGTGGCGGTCTCGCAAGACGTACGGCGTTCCAGATCGCCGCGGCTGGCGAGTGCAGGCGATAGTGCAGGCAGAGCCGGTCTGACGATGAACCGTGAGAACCTCTTGAAGTACGTCGCCCGTCAGCAGCGGCATATCGGCCGGAAGAATCAAGACATCGCCTTCGTCGTCGAACTCGTCAAACCCGCTCATGCCAATCAATGCCGCTTCGGCGTTTCCGCGAGAACGAGGCTGTTCCAAGAATCGGGTAGTTAGGTCAGACGGCGGCGTATCCATGATCCTCTTGGCAATCCAGTCACCGTCTGGTCCAGTAACCACAACCGCTTCAGACACGCCGGAGTCACTTACTGCGTTCAGCACCCACGACAGCATTGGCCTACCACAGAGGACATGAATAGGTTTCGGCCGCTCCGACACCAACGGTGCACCGGAAGCGGTTGCAATCACGAGCGCTGACACATCACCCTTCGCCATATCCTCCACCGTAGTTGTTCGACGGGACAAAGGATTACCGCGGGACCTGAAACCCTGTTCCTTCCGGTAGGCCAAAACGCCAAACGGCCAGACCTCGAGGTCCGACCGAAGGGAATCGCTGACGAAACGAGGGCGGTGTTCTACTTGTTCCGACGTTGAATACGGGTGCGCTTGAGCAGCTTGCGGTGCTTCTTCTTCCGCATACGCTTCCGACGCTTCTTGATCAACGATCCCATAAGAGGAGTCAGACTAACGCCTGCCGCACCAAGAAACGCTCCACCGGAGATGAGAAAGGTTGCTAACGTTGTTGCCACCGCCTCTCAGCGAGGAGATTCCCGAGTAGTTCAATTGGTAGAACACAGGCCTTTGAAGCCTGGCGTTGTTGGTTCGAGTCCAACCTCGGGAGCAAATCACCATGTCCCCAAAACATGTCTTTCAGTTGGGCGTGGCGGTTGGGGCGCTCGCCCTCTTCTTGGTCCTGACCCTGGCCACCGGCAACCGCATCGAAGCAGCCGCTATCGCGATCGGCGGGGCGTTGATTGTCACCGCCTTCTTCAATCGGCCCAAATCGTCATAACGGCTCGGTTGACCCAGCACCACCCAGTCCCCACTTGAACCCCCACTCCCGACTTGGTGATGAAACACTGGGGTTGTGCCCCCCGTGTTTCTCACCGCTCCCGCCAAGCTCACACTCGGGCTCCGTATCACCGACGTTCTGAAGAACGGGCACCACCTGATCGATGCCGAAATGGTGACCGTAGATCTTCACGACACACTGTGGCTCGACCCGACCGGCGACGGGCTCACCGTGGTGGGCGGCAGCCAGGACGTACCGGTCGGCCCCGACAATCTGGTGGCCCGGGCGTTACGGCTAGCAGGTCGGACTGCTGCCGTTCGCGTGACCAAGCGGATACCTAGCCAAGCCGGGCTGGGTGGCGGGTCGGCCGACGCCGGCGCAATTCTCCGCTGGGCCGGCTTCAAGGATCTTGTAGCAGCCGCCGAAATCGGCGCCGACGTTGCGTTCTGCGCGGTAGGTGGGAGAGCACACGTGAGCGGGATCGGCGAGATCGTTGCGCCTCTCGAATTTCAACCGATGGACCTGACCCTCCTGACCCCGCCCGTGGGATGTCCCACCGCTCTGGTGTATGCCCGCTGGGATCAAATGGGTGGGCCTGTTGGCGACAGCGGTAACGATCTAGAACCGGCTGCGGTGCAGGCCGTCCCCGCGCTGCTTCCGTTTCGTGAGGCGTTGGGAAACGCCACAGGTCAGACGCCCCGACTCGCCGGTAGCGGTAGTACGTGGTTCGTTTCGGGCCACCACCCCGGCCAGAACCACGTCCTCGTTCGCACGGTTCAGGCCGGATGGTCAGCAACCGACCCCCGGTAGGCCAGGCGTTGTCGCCAGGATGGTCTTCCCTACGACCCCCTGGTCATGAAACCTTGTGCCGTCGTTCTTCTTCTTCTAGATATTGCCGAGTCTTCCGTTCCTCGAGGTCCCGCCCGTCCACCAGGTAGGCCAGCGCATGAAAGGCCAACGCGAAGCCCCAGGCGGCAGTGATCCAGATCGACCAATTCACACCACCCGCATCCAGAGTGTCCAGTAACCAGAAGAACGCGTTGATGATCACGTACGTCCCGGCGTGCCAGACCAGGCCCGCCAAGTATCCGGCGCGCCGTTGGGCACGTTCCTCAGCAGTTTGAGTTCTCCTCACAAGAAACCTCCCTTGTATCTTCACTAACCAGACTGCATTGGCACCGCCCCGTTGCCTAGAGGCCAACGTCACGCGCCGAACCCTCGTTGGGACAGACGTAGTTCGCACCCTGACGAGTGTCGATTCCGTCCGGTTTGTTTACGGATTCCTAGAGCAACGCCAACGAGCCCCACTGGGCGGGTGTGAGCATTTCGGCGCGGCTGGTTGGATCTACACCGGCTGCGGTCATCTGCTCCGCGGTCAACAGGGCCGAGAGACTTCGTCGGAGCATCTTTCGACGCTGATTGAAGCCCGTTCGAACGAGCGTCGCGTAGCGATCAAACGGAGCACTGATCGGCAGCGTTTCATGCCGATGCACTTTCAGCAACGCCGAACTCACCCGAGGGCGGGGAAGAAAAACGGAGTTGCTCACGGTGTCGACTATTCGGGCCGACGCCCAGTATCCCAACAACACCGACGGGATCCCGTAGGTTCGGCTCCCCGAACCTGCGGCGAGCCTTTCACCCGCCTCCTGCTGCACCATCACGAGCCAGTCAGTGAGCGTTGGTTGATCGCGAAGTAAATCCAGGATCAGGGGTGTGGACACGTTGTAGGGCAGGTTGGCCACCACTTTCCAATCGTGCCCGCCCACAAGCGTTGTCCAATCCAGCTTCATCGCATCCCCGTGCACCAGACTCACCCGGTGGGCGAGACCTGCTGTTTCGAGAACTTCGCGTATACCGGGCAGCAGATACCGGTCGGCCTCGATGGCGATCACCTGGGCCCCCGCGTCAGCTAACCCCAGCGTGAGACTGCCCAATCCCGGGCCGATCTCGATTACTCGATCCCCTTCTTCCACACCGGCCAACCGAACGATCTTGTCTACGGTTCCCGGTTCGCATAGAAAGTTTTGTCCCAGTGCCCGGCTGGGTGTCAAACTGTGTCGTTCGATCAGTTCCCCAATCATCGGTCGCGTGAGTCGACGGGTCTGGCTCAGCTCAGCCGCCATGATTCAACCGATACAAGCGTTCACCGTTTCGCCAGGTGAGATCGGCAACCTCCTCGGTGGGCTGTGAACGAATCTGGGCAACAGCTTCACCCACAACGGAAACCCAGGCGGGTTTGTTGGACTTGCCGCGGTACGGCACGGGTGCCAAATAGGGGCTGTCGGTCTCCACCAGGAGTCGGTCGGCGGGGCAGAGTTGCGCCGCTTCGCGCAGCTCCGGTGCTGACGGGAAGGTGACGATGCCGCTGAAGCTCAAGTAGCAATCCCGCTCCAGAGCCTTCCGGGCTTCGGCGGGGCCGCCGGTAAAACAATGAAACACCGTACGCTCGGGCGCTCCTTGCTCGTCCAGGATGGCGAACGTGTCGTCCCAGGCGGAGCGGCTGTGGATGACAAGCGCCAGGTTCAGCTCGTGGGCCATCTGTATCTGTTGTGCGAAGACCTCGGCCTGGATGTGGTGCTCGGAGTGGCTGTAGTGGTAGTCCAGTCCACACTCCCCTACGGCGACCGGAGACGGCTCTTCCCCAAACAGCTGGTGAAGGCCGTCGATGCCGCCCTTGGCATCGTGGGGGTGAACGCCAGCCGTGGCCCATACGTTGGGGAACCGAGAAGCGATCCGTATGGCTTCGATCGAGTCCGCCACGGTGCACCCGACGGTCAAGAAACGGGTGACGCCCGACTCTGCGGCTTCAGCAACGGCGCGCTCGGGCGCGATCTGTTTCTTTGCCGCCCCCGTAGTGAGGTGACAGTGATTATCGAACCACTCCATCGCTACACCTCCACATCGGAGGTCTCGAGATCGACTTTGGTGAAGAGTGGAGTGGGCTTGCCGATCGGCCTACCCGGTACCAGGGGCTCACGCTTCCAGCCGGACGGAACTCCAAGGATCTCATCGAGCGTTGCGCTGGACCACGGAAGGAACGGAGCGAACAGGACCCGCACCCCGTTGATCGCCGACAGCGCCGTGTGCAGAACTTCGGATGCCCGATTCGGATCCGTCTTCTGGAGCCGCCACGGCTCGGTGGCGTTGAGATAGCCGTTGGTGGCCTGAGCTGTCTTCATGGCGGTTCGGAGCGCCGCCCGCAACTCAGACGCGTGGAATTGATCAGCGGCCTCAACGAACGCGGCATCCACCGCGGCCAGCAAATCGGAATCCTCCGGGTCGCTACCCGGGGTATCCGGGATCTGTGCATCACAATTTTTGTTCACCATGCTGAGTACCCGATTGACCAGATTGCCCCAGGTGGCGACCAACTCTTCGTTGATTCGCCTGCCGATCTCCTCATCGGACACCTCGGTATCGGCTTGCTCCGGGAGAGCTGCGGCGAGTGCGAAGCGAAGTGCGTCGGGCTGGAACATGTCTAACGCATCAGCGATCGTGAGACCAACACCACGGCTTGCTGACGCCTTGCCGCCCTTGAACGTGACATATTGGTTTGCGGGGATCTCATCGGGGAGATGCAGATTGCCCACGCCCATCAATTGCGCTGGCCAAAAGAGGGCATGGAACGGGATGTTGTCCTTGCCGATGAAATAGACATGCCGGGCGGCGGGGTTCTCCCACCACTCCCGCCACGATTCCGGGTCACCGGCGGGATTGGTTTCACTGGCCGCCCATTCCTTCGATGCACTCAGGTAGCCAATGACCGCGTCGTACCAAACGTAGATCTTCTTCCCCGGACCGAGATCGTCGACCGGAAGGTCTATGCCCCACTCGATATCCCTTGTGATCGCTCGGTCTTGGAGACCCTCGTCTTCAAGCCAGCCCTTGGCGAAATTGAGCACGTGGGGGCGCCAGTGGCTCTTGGTATCCAGGTAGTTGCGGATTTGTTGGTTGAAATCCGAGTACCGGAAATAGAAGTGTTCGGTTTCGCGAGGCTCGGGTATGGCCCCACTCAGTTTGGAACGCGGATTGATCAAGTCGATCGGGTCCAATGTTTTTCCGCAGTTGTCGCACTGGTCGCCGCGAGCCTCGGCATAGCCGCAGTATGGACACTCACCCTCCACGTATCGGTCCGGCAGGAACCGTTGCACCTCCGGATCAAAGAACTGCTCACTGACCCGTTTGTCGATATGACCATTCTCAAACTGAGCGAGAAACATCTCTTGGGTGACCTTGGCGTGGTTCTCGGTTCCTGTTGTGGTGTAGAGATCCCAAGAGATACCGAGTTGTTCCCAATGACGTAAAATTTCGCCGTGATATCGGTCCACGATGTCTTGAGGGTCCACGCCCTCTGCTTCGGCACGAACCGTGATGGGCGTTCCATGGACATCGGAACCCGACACCATCAACACCCGATTCCCCAACAGCCGTTGCTGCCGAGCGAAGATGTCGGCTGGCAGATAGGCGCCTGCCAAATGGCCAATATGGCGAGCACCGGAAGCATAGGGCCAGGCCACGGCAACCAGCACGTTCACAGGTTCAGTCACCCGGCTAAGCGTAATGAGGGAGAAAGTGGCTCGTGCCGCTTATTGCGCCGCGCTCGCTCGACGCACCGCTCGAACGCGTTTGGCCTCGACCACCAGCATCACCAGCAAGAGAACGTCGACGACGACGAGCAGCGTTATGGCGTTGGCCGAACCGCCCAAAAGGAGCACCGCAGCAACAGCGAGTACAACGACACCGCGTTCAACGGCTATCACGCTGTGCGCTCGAAGCACTGCACCGGCCACCCCAAGGTGGAACAGGACCAAGCCGCCGAGAAGCATGAGGCGGTACGAGAGGTCCGCTGGTTCGGACGGGTGAAGGGTGATTTCCTCCAATCCGGCGGCTGCCAGAATAACCCCGGCCACAACCGGAAGGTGCCAGAGTGTGTAGACATCTCGAGAGAATCTCCCCTTGGATCGCAAACCAAGCTGCTCGCTGCGATGCTCGAACGAGGGTTGAGGGAGATCGAAATACGACCACCAGAGCAGCCCGGCAAATGTGGCTGCGCTCAAAAGGGCGAGCAGGGTCCGGCCGCCCAGTCCTTCGCCTTCCTCCAACGCATCAACCACGGGAAGCCCAACGGCGACGATCACTTCACCGAGGGCAACGATGATGATGAGCCCGTGGCGCTCTGCAAAGTGGCCGCTGCGGACCAGAAAGTCACCGCCGCCAGCCACAACCAATGCGATCACGAAAATCCCCAGCGATGACAGCCACAGCGCCAATCGCAGGCCACCTTCGAAGAATCCGCCCACCACCAATGGCACAAATGACGCCGCCGCCACCCCGCCGTAGCTGAGAACGGAACGGAACACCTCTGGCTGGTCCTTGACATTCAGCACATATAACGCCAGTCCCATGAGGAAGATGACGGCCAACGACAGCGAGAACAGGACTCCTCCACCTTCGAATGCGGTGCCGATCGAGGCCCCCATCGGCACACTGGCTGCGGTGGCGATAAGGAAGACCAACCGCACGATTCGCTGGTTGCCCGGCACGGCGTTGGCCGACCACGTGAACTGACTCCAGGCGACCCACATGAGCGTGAAGAGCAGCGCGGTTCGCCCTACCGCCTGCCAGTTGTGATCGTGGACGAGCACGCCAACCAGCTGGGAGAACGCGAAGACGAACGCAAGGTCGAAATAGAGCTCGGAGGGATCGGCAGTGAAATCTTCGCCGAGATCCGGGACGGTTATTCCTCTCACCTATCCAAGACTAGGGCGGATCTTTGGGCCAGGACACGGATGCGCTGCCTTCAGAAAACGCGCCCCGGTTTGCTGGCGAGTACGGTTTGACCCGTCCTATGAGCATCATTCCGCGGGGAGAACTTAGGCGACGCGTGAAGCGACGCTCCCACCCGGGACTTTTCATCGTTGCCTGCTTCGCCGCGCTGGCCAGCTCGGGAACAGCCCTCCTCTCTCTACCGTTCAGTCATGCGGACGCCACGGTCGGTGTCAGCGATGCGTTCTTCACCAGCTTTTCGGCCGTGACCGTCACGGGTCTGGCGGTACAAGACACCTCTACCGCGTGGACACCATTCGGACAGTTCGTCATTCTCCTTCTCATACAGATTGGCGGGTTGGGAATCATGACGCTCGCCGGCTTCATGGGCCTGGTCGTCTCTCAGCGCATGAGCGTTCGGGCCGGAATGCTGGCCGGCACAGAAATCGGTCTCACCGATCTCGGACCACTGCGACCACTCCTGCGAGGTTTGGTCAAGTTCGTGATCCTTTCAGAGGCGCTCCTCGCCGTCGCTCTCTCAGCGCGTTTCGTTCTCGGGGACGACAACGGGGCCATCATCCGCCCGATTTTTGACGGTCTGTTCCACGCGATCTCGGCGTTTAACAACGCGGGTTTCAGTACGTTCGCCGGCGGTCTGGAATCCTATGCCGCAGACTGGTTTGTGAACCTCGTGATAGCGGGAGGATTCATCATCGGCGGCATCGGCTTCCCGGTGATCTTCGAACTCCGGAAACAGTGGCGTAAACCTGACCGCTGGTCTCTGCACACCAAAGTGTCTCTCGCCTTTACGGGTCTTCTTCTGGCGGGGGGAACTCTGGTCATCGCCGCATTGGAGTGGACCAATTCCGGAACGCTCGGCGCTTTGGACCCGGGCGATCGGATCCTGGCGGCGTTCTTCCAGTCCGCTACGGCTCGAACCGCTGGTTTCAATACGGTTCCCTTTGATGCGCTTCATTCATCCACACTCTTGGTATTCATTCTGCTGATGGTGATTGGCGCCAACAGCGCCTCAACCGCCGGAGGGATAAAGACCACAACCTTCGCCGTCGCCATCCGCTCCACGATCGGCCACTTTCGAGGCGACGCCGACGTCACGATGTTTCGTCGGCGCATTCCCACGGAGTTGCAGCAACATGCCCTGTCATTGGTGGTCGTCGCTCTGGGCACGGTTGGAACGGCGGCCTTCGGGTTGGCGATCGTGGAGCCCGACATCGAAACGGCCAAGCTTCTCTTCGAAGCTGCATCAGCGTTCGGAACCGCCGGACTGTCAGCGTCTGTGACGCCCTCGCTCGGTACCCTCGGCCGGATCATCATCGTGGTCTTGATGTTTGTAGGTCGGGTGGGTCCAATCACGTTTGGCACCGCGTTCTTGTTCCGACGAGAGGCCCGCCACTACCGCTACCCAGAAGATGACTTGATGGTTGGATAGAAGGAACGAAACATGGCAACAGAGCACTCCCTTGAACCCACAACCCTCGAGAAGATCCTGGGCTTCGCCAATCGCCGATTTGGTGCGCGCGAGGAGATTCCGATCACGCCGACCGACACGGTGTTCGTGGCGGGGTTGGGACGATTCGGTTCCGCCGTGTGCGCAACGCTGGTGGACCTGGGAATTGAGGTGATGGGGATCGACCTCGATGAGCGGTTGGTGGACAAGTGGGTCGACGTCATCCCCCACCTCCGTGTAGCTGACGCCACGGACGCTGCCACGCTCAAACAACTCGGGGTGCAGCAGTTCGATGTGTGTGTTGTTGGCATCGGTACGGCGATCGAGGCGAGCGTACTGACGGTGGCCGCCCTCAGCGACGCTGGGGCGCCCGTCATCTGGGCGAAAGCCATGACACCGGAGCACGGCCGAATTCTCGAACGGGTCGGCGCGCACAACTTGGTCTACCCCGAGATCGAGATGGGTGAACGGGTAGCTCGAATCGTGAGCGGATCAGTGATCGACTTCTTCGAGCTCGACGACGACTTCGTGATGGCCGAGATCGAGGCTCCGGCGTTCCTCGTCGGTCAGGCGCTAGCTGAAGCCCACCTGCGCGAGCGATACAACGTCTCGGTCGTGTGCATCAAACCACGCGGCGGCACGTACACCTACGTGACCCCGCACACAGTCCCCCGTCGCGGAAGTCTGGTGGTAGTGGCCGGACCCACCGCCGCCGTACAGAAGTTCACCGACGACGCCAAGCGCTGAGAACGGTCCCCGGCGGGACTGCAGTTGACGGTTGTGACCCCTGGTCTACTTTCCGAGCTTGCCGGCGAGGTGCACGCGGTTACCGAGGACGAATGCTGCAAGAAACATGGCCGTAGCCACGAGGACGATGGTGGAGCCAGAGGGCAGGTCGAGATGGAAACTCAGGTTCATTCCCACGAACCCACTGACCGCACCAACGGCGGTGGCGATCAACAGCATCGTTGAGAAGCTGTCGGTTAGCATCCGGGCCACTACGGCAGGAACCACCAGCGTGGCTGCGATGAGGGTCACTCCGATCACGCTCATGGTGGCCAGCACGGTTGCGGCCAGCACGATCATGAGCAACACCTCAACTAACGTAGTGTTCACACCGGAGGCTTCGGCCACTTCCTCGTCGAAGGTGGTGAAGAGCAACGGTCGGTAGCCGAACGCAACCAAGGCAACAGCTGTCAGCGAAACCCCGGCTACCAGCCACACGTCACCGGCATTGACGCCAAGGATGTTGCCGAACAGCAGGGCGTCAGCGTTCTTTCCTGGTGACCCGTACTTCTGAACCACCGCAATGCCGAGTGCAAAGGACGCAGTGGTGACAACACCGATCGCTGCATCTGACCCGATGGGTCGACGCCGAACGATTCCACCGATCGCCAGGGCGGTCACGACGCCCCAGGTTCCGGCTCCCAGGAAGAGGTTCACCCCGACCAAACCGGCAACTGCGTAGCCGCCAAAGATCGCATGGGAGAGCCCGTGCCCGATGTAACTCATGTTGCGCAGCACCACATAACAACCCACAAGGCCACACAAGGCTCCGGCCAGGGTGGCCACGATGACACCGTTGCGAAAGAACTGGAACTCATACGGACCGAAGAGATCGACGGCGGCGAAAAACTGGGTCACAACCCGCTCACCCGTTTGGCGGATGGCACCGTGGTGAGGGCGGGGTTGTCAACGCTGCTGTTGTAACCGGCGTCCACCACAACCCGCATGCCGGCATGTTCGAGAATCTTCATCGGCGAGCCGTAGGTCTGTTCGAGGATGGACGGGGTGAGGACACGTTCGGGCGAGCCCGCACCCAGAATGCGCGTATTCAGACAGACCACAATTGGCAGATGGGCGGCAATCCCGTTCAGGTCGTGGGTGGACAGAACTACCGTCACGCCTTCGGCATTGAGATCGGCCAGCAGATGCAGGACCTCGTGGCGGGTCTTCACGTCGAGACCAGAAGTTGGTTCATCCAGGAAGATCGTCTCCGCGCCTGTGAAGAGCGCACGGGCAAGAAACACACGCTGCTGCTGCCCACCGGAGAGATCGCGAATGTGGCGATCAGCGAGCCCGTGGAGTCCCAATCGTTCCAGGACATCCAAAATCTCGACCCGTTCGTTCTTCGTGATCCATGGTGTCTTCCAGCCTCTGGACCGGGCCATCCCGACACATTCGGAAACGGTGACAGGGAAGTTCCAGTCGATTCGCTCCACTTGGGGAACGAAGCCGATCGTCATTCCTCTACTCCTGGCGACGGTTCCGTGAGAAGGCTTCAGACTGCCCAGGAGCACCCTGAGAAGTGTGCTCTTCCCAGAACCCGAGGGTCCAACGATCCCGATGAGATCGCCCCGCTCCACCGTGAGGTTGATGTCATCGAGCACATTGGGACCGGTGGCGAAGGCAACCGAGAGACTCCGGGCCTCTATCAACGCTTCGCCCGCCGGGGTCAGCGTTCTGCGGTTCATCAGACTGCTGGGGGTATTCATGGTTTCTCCAGACCGAGTGGCGTCATTGCGGGTATGTGGCCAGGTCAGGTCCAACCTGGCGCAGTTCGAGGTTGCGAATCGCCGAAGAGTCTCCACCAAGGGCGTCGGTCATCGTGATGAAGTTGAAGCGCATGAGCCCTAGCCAAGAGTGCTCGGGATCACCCGGTTCACCGGGGAGGTCGTCGTCTCGGAGTTCGTCGATGTAGGTGGCGCCGGTTTCCTTGGCCACCTGCTCCAGGACTGGCGAAGGAAAAACTTCGGACCCAAAGACGGCGGGCACGGATTCGGCGCGAATTTGCTCGATGAGCCGAACGACCTCCGCCGGTGTGGGCTCGCCGAAGTCCGCCGGCTGAATGGCACCGATCACGGTCCAACCATAGGTATCGGCGAAATAAGCGTACGCATCGTGGTAGGTGACGAGCTTCCGATCGGCCTCTGCAATGGTGGCGAACGCTTCCCCGATAGCGACGTCGAGATCATCGACGATGGCGGCGAACTCGGCGTAATTCGCCTCGTACTGTGCCGCTCCAGAAGGGTCGACCGCCCGCATGGTCTCCATGATCCGTTCGGCGTACCCCTTGGCGAGGAGAGGGTCGGTCCACAAGTGAGGGTTGGGTTTACCTTCCGCCTCGGGGAAGGAAAAGTCGAATTTGAACTCCGCTGCGGTAATCGTGGCATCCCCCAGTTCCACCAGCAGCGCCGAATCATCCATGTTCCCCACGGCCAAGTCTCTGGTGGGTTCCTCGAGCTGCAGGCCGTTGATGAACACCACGTCGGCATTGGCCAGCGCTGAGGCCGCCGAGGGCGGTGGCTCGAAGGTATGGCTGTTGGTACCTTCTGGCACGAGACCGACGATCGTGGCTCTATCACCAATCACGCTGGAAGCGATTGAAGTGATTGGAGCCACGGTGGTGACCACGAGGGTTTCGTTGCCGCTCTCGAGCGTCGCAGCACGGTCCACGGATCCGCCGGCCGACCCGCAGGCGGTCGCAATCAGAACTGCCGCGATCACACCCAATGTTGAGAGCCGTCCGAATGGCATTCGAGGCGTGTTTTGGGTAATGGTGTTCCGGGCCGTCGCTTCCATAAGCACGGTCCACACTATTGCGAACTGTTCGCAATAACTCCCTCGAATTTTGTTTATCACTAAATTGGCCGATCCACCCCCGGTTCGGTGCAGAATGGGCAGCTATGGCCAGCGGCACGAGGTACAGCAGGGCCGAGAAAGAAGTTCATTACGCCAAATGTTGACCTATACCACCAAGACAAGTGCCCCTCCCCCGCCGGGCGCTCCCACCGCATCGATTCGGGTAGTCCACGGACCGCTGAGCGATTTGGAGTCGAGCGACCTCCAATCGTTCGCTCATGGCGGTGGAGTCGTATTGTTCACTCCAGCCCCCGACAGCGCCCCCGACGTGGCGCTGGCCGGGGCTCGCATCACCGACGTTCTGCCCCGCACGGAATGGATCGTCACGCTGGCCGACCGTCCCGAACGTGTTCGCCTCGCCGACGAAGTCCCTATCTCTTCTCCGGTTCTGACCCTGCAGCCAACGCTCGACACCGCTGAAGTGGCCGCGACCACGAGCATTCGTTTTGAGCACCGGCCCACAATCCTCCTCCGTCGCCACGGCGCCGGGACGGTGATCACCACTGGGTTCGATACCGCAGCACTACGCCGCCACCTCGTACTCGGCCCGTTCATCCAACGATTGGCCCGCCCGAGCTTCGCTCCCGCCGCAACCGAGCTCGGCGTAGCGGTCATCGGCTACGGGCCCTATGGCGGAATGGGCTATTACCACGGCCTTGCCACCACCGAGACCGAGGGTCTGGCGCTCGTTGCCGCCGCCGACACCGTTCCACAACGCTTGGATGCCGCCAGAGTTGATTTCCCAAACCTGGTAGCACACGCAGACGGCACATCTGTTGCGGCCGACACCAACGTGGATGTTGCGATCGTGGCAACGCCACCGGCGTTCCACGCAGGGCTCGCTCTCGAGCTTCTCCGAGCCGGCAAACACGTAGTGGTAGAGAAGCCAATGTGCCTCACCTCCGCCGACGCCGAACGCCTCATCACTACCGCCCAGGAAGTGGAGCGAACCATCACGGTCCACCAGAGCCGACGATGGGACCAAGACTGGCTGGCCGTCCGTCGTGTAATCGCCCAGGATCGCATTGGCGAGGTGTTCAACATCGAAACGTTCGTGGGCGGATTTGAGCATCCCTGCAGGGCCTGGCACTCCGAAGACTCGATCTCCGGCGGTGCGGTCTATGACTGGGGCTCACATCACGTTGACTGGATCCTTCAACTGTTTGGATCCGCGCCCCAGCGGCTGATGTGCACTGCCCACACCCGTGTGTGGCTGGACACTTCCAATGTGGACCAACTTTCCCTCTGGATGCAGTGGGCCGACGGCCGCGAAGCGACATTCCGCCAAAGTGATGTGTGTGCAATCCGGCGGCCCAAGTTTCATATCGAAGGAACTGAAGGAACGCTGCAGGGGCACTACGCACCAGTGACCACTCACACCATTACTCCAGGGCGGGGCTACCGAAACCAGGTTTCCCACCACGCTGAGGCACCTGTCAGCTTGCTCTTGGCCAGCTATGACGGCGAGCACGGACTCATCGAGAGCACCATCCCCCCAGCTCCGCATCCGGGTTGGGGTTTCCACCAGAACCTAGCCAATCACCTCCTCTTGGGAGAGCCACTCGCCGTGCTCCCCCAGCAATCGCTCGACGTGGTCCGAGTTCTCGAAGCCGCCCACAGATCCGGCGCCAATGGCGGCGAACTCATCGAACTCGCCTGATGCCTCCCAGACCTATCGCCGCCGGAATCGATGGCTTGGGGTTGTGAGCCCGACCAGCACTCCTCTGGGTATCGGCGTGATCGGGGGCCGGTCTACCGTGGCCGAACTCGCCATACTCCCGGCCATCAGGGCAAGCCCCAAGGTCCGGCTCGCTGCGATCGCCTCCGTGGGCGGGCCACTGAAGGAACCCTGGGCAGCGGCCGGGGTCAGCAGCTACGAAGCGGTCATCGAACACCCCGACGTTGAGGCCGTCTACATCCCCCTGCCAAACGGACTTCATGCGCTGTGGGCCGAGCGATGCGCGCAAGCCGGCAAACATGTCCTGTGCGAAAAGCCGATCGCCCGTACCGCCGCTGAAGCTGCGCTCATGGCATCGGTGGCCACCGCACAAAACACCCTGCTGGTAGAAGCGTGGATGACCCCGTTCGACGCCCGTTGGAGCGAGGCTCTGAACATTGCCAGACGTGGTGATCTTGGGGCGATCCACCGCATCGATACATCGTTCACGTTCACTCTCGGCCCGGCTCACACAAACAACTACCGCTGGGACCCACAGCACGGCGGGGGCGCGTTATTGGACGTCGGCATCTATTGCCTGGGCCCCGCCGTGGAACTCTGGGGGTCGCAGCCGTCCAAGATCCAGGCAGCGATGACGCAGACTGCGGGGGGTGTTGACCATACAACTGCTGCAACTCTCGTTTGGGACGAAGCGAGAAGTGCAACCATTCGCTGCTCATTTGCTGAGCCGGAACGCCAACTCCTCCAGATCGACGGTGATTGTGGCACGCTAAAAATCCATCGTGGCGCCCACACCGGCGGCGAAAGTCGTTCAGAGATCAGCCTCGTCACCGACGTGGAGGGTTCCAAAACCTTGACGACAGACGTTAACAACCCATACGCCGAAATGCTGGAAGCGTTTGCTGATTCGGTACGGAGAACCCGGGCATGGCCGCGCCCGATTCAGCGTTCGGTCGAGATGCTTCAGCTCATCGACCAGATCCGAGCGGCAACCGACCCCGTAGACCACCGCCTCCAATGACTCCTACCGCCTCATTCGTTTCGCTGCCCTCGGGTGTCGCGCTGCACACACTTCATTGGCAACCTCCAAACCATACGGAGCCGCGTACGCCCTGGGTGCTCACCCACGGTCTGGCATCCAACGCCCGGCTTTGGGACGGCGCGGCTCGGCGGCTAGCCCACCATGGGCACCCTGTGGTAACCGTCGATCAACGGGGTCACGGGCAATCCTCCAAACCCGAGATCGGCTATGACGTAGCCACCTGCGCCGATGATCTCGCCTTTCTCATCAGCGAACTGGGTTTGAAGAACCCAGCTGTTGCCGGTCAGAGTTGGGGCGGAAACGTCGTGCTCGAACTTGCTCATCGACACCCTGAGCTGGTCGCCCAAATCTGCTGCGTCGATGGGGGGTTCATCGACCTTCAATCCCAGTTCCCGACGTGGGAGGAGTGCGAGATATCGCTGGCACCGCCAGCCCTCCTTGGCACCCCGGCTGCCGAGGTCGAAGCCTGGATCGCCCGCAGCACTGCCGATTGGCCCGAAGAGGGACGAGCGGGCACGTTGTCGAACTTCGAGATCCAACCCGACGGAACCATCGCTCCGTTGTTGACATTCGACCGGCATATGGCGGTGCTCCGAGGACTCTGGGAGCATCGGCCGTTTGAGATTTTCGGCGCCATCGAGGTGCCAGCGCTCTTGATCGCAGCGGGCGAGCACAACGACCCTCGGACCGAGGACCGAGAACGCACAATCGCTCGGGCGCTGTCTCTGCTACCTACTGGTCGGGCCGAATGGTTTATCCCCGCCCATCACGACGTGCATGCCCAACATCCAGCCGCGGTTGCCGATCTGCTTCATCGTGCCGTTACGCGGCCGGGCTTCTACCACCGTCCTTCCGCTACACCTGAGGCGCCGAAATGACACTGCCCCGCCTACTTGTTCTCATGGGCTCGGGTGAAACCGCTCCCACCATGAAGGCGCCTCACCGCGAGATATTCGAACGGATCGGTGGCCACCACGATCACGGAACGCCGATCAAGGCAGTCCTTCTGGACACGCCCTTCGGTTTCCAGGAGAACGCACCAATCCTGGCTGAAAAGGCCATCGAGTACTTTCGAGATTCAACGTTCCGAGAGGTTGAGGTTGCCGGTGTCGGCCGGACCGACACCGGCGACATCGTGGCTCTGGAATCGGGGATCGCCAGAATTCGCTCAGCTGAGTGGGTATTCGCCGGTCCCGGCAGTCCAACATTTGCCCTTTCCCAATGGGTGGGTACTCCCATTCCGGATCTGCTACGACAGAAACTCCGGACCGGCGGTGTTGTGGTTTTCTCCTCTGCCGCAGCACTCACGACCGGCGTCAAGACCGTTCCGGTCTATGAGATCTACAAGGTTGGGATCGACCCCTTTTGGCTCGACGGGTTGAACCTGCTCGCCGAGGTCGGCATCAATGCGGCCGTGATTCCCCATTACAACAACACTGAAGGCGGTAACCACGACACCCGCTTCTGTTATCTCGGTGAGCGTCGGCTCGCGTTGCTCGAACCCGATCTGCCAGGCGACGCCTTCGTGCTCGGAATCGACGAGCACACCGGGATCATCATGGACCTCGACGCCGACACCGCCGAGATCATTGGCCGTGGCGTTGTGACCCTCCGACGCGATGGAGTCTCGTTCGAAATCCCCTCCGGTGGAAAGGTGGAGCTCGATATCATCCGGTCCGGAGGCGATCGAAACGTCGTTCGGGTGATCGACTCGGCGGCTGAGGCAGAGTCAATCGATGGTGACGAGAATAAAATCGTACCTGTGGCCGAGTCGCTCCAAGCCACACAGTCTCAATGCGAAAAGGCATTCGAGGCTGCCATGCAAGCTCGCAACGCCGACGCCGCTGTTGCGGCGGTTCTGGACCTCGACACTGCGATTCTCGAGTGGTCCCGTGACACACTGCAATCCGACCAAGTCGACCGAGCACGCTCGGCGCTGCGATCGATGGTGATCCGCCTTGGAAGCGCTGCGAAGGGTGGACTCACCGATGTCCGCGAGGTGATTGGCCCCGTGGTGGAGGCGGCGTTGGAGGCCCGCCGGATAGCCCGCCAAGAAAAGGCGTGGGCCGTCTCGGACTCTCTCCGGGATGGTCTGGACAACGCTGGTATCGAAGTCCGCGACACGTCTGATGGGGTTGAGTGGGTCGTTCGCGCGTCGTCTACGAGTTGAGCCCCAGCGGCGCCCGGGATTTAATCATGCCTCTGCGTCGTCTTCGATAAGAACCTTGGTGAGATCGATGGCGAGGTCGTACACCCGCCGTTTGGGTTCGCCGGTCAGGGTGGACACCAGCGCCACCGCATCCCGGGTGCTGGCACCGTCGTTGAGCTCGGCATAGAGGAGCACGATGAGTTCTTCGTCTGTTCGAACGCTGGGTTCAGCAGATGACGGACCTACAACGATGACAAACTCACCCTTGGGCGGAACGTCGAAGTAGTGCTGATGAAGTGAATCGAGCGTTCCCCGCTGGACATCCTGGTGCATCTTGGTGAGTTCTCTGGCCACTGACGCCATGCGGTCCTTTCCGCAGACAGCAGCTAGATCCTCGAGGGTTCGCACCAACCGGTGAGGCGCCTCATAAACGATGACCGTTCGTGATTCGCGAGCGATGTCGCCCAGACGTCCGGCTCGTTCGGTTCCCTTGCGAGGCAGGAAACCTTCGAATGCAAACCGATCGGTTGGCAGACCGCTAAGGACCAGCGCCACGATCAGCGCCGTAGGCCCGGGAGCTACGTCGATCTCGACTCCAGCATCAGCGGCCGCAACGATGAGACGCGACCCAGGATCGCTGATAGCCGGCATTCCGGCATCTGTGGCTAGGACGACGTTCTGGCCCTCGGCAATCGCTTCGAGCATCCGATCGATCACGCTGTGCTCGGTGTGCTCGTTTGCCACCAACATCCGGGTCCCGGTGAACCCCAACTTCGACATCAGACCACCCGTTCGGCGAGTGTCTTCGCACAGGACGAGGTCAGCCGCAGCCAACGTCTCGCGTGCGCGATCAGTGAGGTCCCCCAAATTTCCAAGGGGTGTTCCTACCAGTGTGAGTTTGCCGCTCACTCGCATTCCTCGGAGACTTCGAGGACATCACCGACGGCGATTCCCCATCTCTCGAACGCTCCGGCCTGCGCTTCGAGAACCGCGGCCGCATGAACGTGGTAGCCGCTGATCCGGTTGGGTGGAAGAGAGATCACTTTCATCACGGTGTTCCCATCGTCCAAAAAGGCCACATCCAAACCAAATCGCATTCCAATTGTGTGAACCGATTTGGTGTGAGGCAGCAAATACGCCCCCGAAAAGTCTGACTTGCCCATCAATCCCTTGGCGCGCGCCAGCCTGGATTCGGCTGTTTCCAGCGAAGCCAGCACATGGCCATCCTTCATCAGCCAGTGACTGGAGTCAGGCCGACTGCGCTCTGTTTTCCTGCTCAGTGCCATCACCACCTCGCTCCAACCTCGTTTGACATGGGTCGCCTCAGACTCCCTTTACTTTAGGCAGTGACGGGGGGCAGTGCACCGACGGGTACCTCATTGGAACAACTCAAACATTGAACCGAATCTCCATCACGTCACCGTCGGAAACCACATATTCCTTGCCTTCAGATCGAAGTTTCCCGGCGTCACGAGCTTTGCTCCACGACCCCACTTCCAACAACTCATCCCAATGCACAACCTCAGCCCGGATGAAACCCCGATTCATGTCTGTATGGATCACCCCGGCACATTCGGGCGCTTTCGCGCCGGCCCGGAAGGTCCACGCCCGGGTTTCCTTTTCTCCGGTGGTGAAGAACGTTCGAAGTCCGAGCTCCCGATAGGCCGCGGCGATGAACCGGGGCAAAGCACCCTCACCGAGGCCGAATCCGTCGAGCATCTCGGCTCGATCGGCCGGATCAAGTTGGGAGGCTTCAGCCTCCAATTGCACGCACGCCCCGAAAACCGCCTGAGAAGCTCCGCCCAACTCCTCGATCACCGGCTGAACAACCGCATCGACATCGTCGAGTTGATCTTCGTCGATGTTGACCAGGGCCAACACCGGCTTGTTCGTGAGCAAGTAGTAGCCGGCCAGGTTGGCTCGAATGTCGGCAGCCAACGTAGTGCGGTAGATCGGCGTCCCATCGCTGAGGACATCGATCGCCGCTTCAGCGGCAGTGACCTCCTCGATCAGGGACTTGTCTGCCCGGGCGGCCTTGCGTTTCTTGTCTATCTGCTTCTCGAGGGTCTCGAGGTCAGCCAGCGTGAGCTCGATCTCAAGGATTCGCAGATGTTCCAACGGGTCGGTCGGCCCTGGAACGTCGGGGTCGTTGAACGCCCGCAGTACGTAGACGATGGCATCAACCTCACGTATCCCAGCCAAGAATTTGTTACCCAAACCCTCGCCCTGGCTGGCCCCCTCTACCAGTCCCCCGATATCGGCGAACTGAACCGATGCGTGGACGACTGACTTCGATTTGCTCATCTCGGCCAACGCACGAAGACGATCATCAAACACCTTGGCGACCCCGATGTTGGGATCGGTTGTAGCGAAGGCGTAAGGGGCGGCCAGTGCCCCGCCCCCTGTAAGAGCGTTGTAGAGTGACGACTTACCGGCGTTGGGGAGGCCTACGAAGCCGAACTTTTCCATTGGGGTTGAGGGTAGTCCGCCCACCGACAGGTGAGAGCGGCCGAGACCAACGGCGCCGCGGTGCTAGACCAGCGCAGGTTTGTCGGGTTCCCCGCACGAGCGGAGGAATTCTTCTGCCGAAACTGCTTTGGAGAAGAGGAACCCCTGAGCCAAATCACAGCCGATCTGCGACAGTGCTTCACACTCGGTTTCCTTTTCGACGCCGATTCCGATTACTTCCAAACCGAGTGATTGGGCCTCGCTGACCAGACGTTCCGCCATCTCCCTCGACATCTCATCTATTGGCAGGCGAGAAACCACATTGCGATGCAACTTGATATATGAAACGCCAGCTTCCGCCAGCGGAGCCAACGGCTGCGCCAGGTCCGAGAAGCCATCAACTCCGAAGGGCATCCCCGCCCCCATTCTTGTTACCAACTCACGCAGCGTGTCCGCGTTTTCCCCAAACGAAGTTGCACTCAACTCGATCCCAAAACGACCGGCCAGCTCGGGATGACCGCTGATCATCGACAGGAGAGTCACAAACTCGGCGTCCAACAGCTGCGACCTGGCCACGTTGATCATGAGGCGACGGACGGTGTCGGGTTTCACGAGCCAGTCGCCGAGTTGTTCCTCCACCCCATCGACCACGAGAATGCCCAATGCGCCCATCAGACCGGCCCGTTCCGCGGTCGCAACCACCTCGGTTGCCGAAAGGCCAACGTCGCCACCGATCCTCAGGAGCGCTTCAGCGCCTTCGACCTGTCGATTGCTGATTCGAACGAGTGGTTGGTAAGCGAAGCTGACGTTCCGGTGTTCGATCGCTCGACGGAGCTGTCGTTCCACAGTGATCAGCCGCTCATTGCGAGAGGGAAGCGCCTCGTCGGACAGGACTACCCGGTTTCGGCCGCGGCCCTTGGCCAGTTGTACGGCGGTTTCAGCCGCCGCAAAGAGATTCTGGGCGGACTGTCCAGCTTCATTCACAGCGACCCCGACACTTGCCGTAAGCGGCAACCCCTCCGAGGGCTCGGGGAGCGTCGCGATGGCAGACCGGACTCGTTCACCAAGGTCCTCGGCGCTCTCGTGGCCGGCCAATCCGACAGCAAGGATCATGAACTCGTCCCCTTGCAATCTGAACAGCATGTCAGTAGCCCGCATAGTGCTGGAAATCTTTCGCGAAACCTGTTCCACCACACGAACGGCCGAAACGTTGCCAATCGCAGCGGCGAGCCGTTCAAAGCGGTCGAGATCGATGTACACCGCAGCCACGCTGGACTCTGCGGCCTCTTCCAAAGACTCGGAGATAATTTCCAGAACTTCGGGACGATCGGTGACAACGCCGCCGGCGCCGATTCTCTCGGTAGCCAGAATCGTGACGTAGTGGGTTCCCCGCTCAGTTGCTGCCCCGATGAGCACCAGGTCATAGAGCACCTCGTCACCGGATTGGTTGTGCAGTGTCCTAGAGCGCCGCCAGGTCTCGCCGGCAGGCGGCAGTGGCCACTCGGAGAACTCATGCGACTCCGGCAGATGGCGAGAGAGTATCTCGATGAGTCCGAACCGATCGATCCACGCTTCGGATCGCCATTGGACTCGGCCGGTGGTGCGTTCCGCAACGGCCACTGAGAGATCGGCTGCTGCGATTGCCAGGCGAGGGCCTTCGGAGACGATCTCGTCCACCTCGGCAGCAGGAGCCCCCAGCGTTCGCGGGACCACTACTTCGGTTGGCGCGCCCTTCTGAACGGCGCCCTTCATTCTCGAATCCCAGGATCTAACCATGTCACTCTGAGAGTCGGCCTCAGCGCTCAAAACTAAAGAAAGTTCCGCTGGATCTGCGGCGGTGAAGGGCGCTTCTCAAGCTACGATGTTCCCCCTATGTCGAAGCGTCGCCGCAAGAAACGTCTGAACGCCCGTCGGAAGAAGGCCAACCATGGCCGGAAGCCAACGGTCGGTCGCAATTCCTAATCAGTGAATCTGCTGGTCAGCGCTTCTGAGAGCGTACGCAGAGACGCTACGGCGTACTCGGGCTCCCCAACGGCTTCCAAGTAGAATTTCACCTTCGGCTCGGTTCCACTGGGTCGGACGATCACGCGACTTCGGTCGGTGTAGTTCACCATCACGCCCGGGGTTGGTGGAAGATCACCGTCAACCCGCAGATCCACTACCTTCGATGGCTCCGCGAGTCCTCGGGGGGGATTGCGTAGCACGGAGCTGAGAATTTCATCGGTCGTGATCTTTCCGTCATCCAACCGGATCGAAAAAGAGTCCGTTCGATAGGACCCAAAACGATCGTCCAGCTCTTCCAGAGCATCCGCCGCTGTGCGACCCTGTGACTTGAGCGCAGCCAACATCTGCATGGCCACAAGCGCCGCGCTGATGCCGTCCTTGTCCCGCACAACTCCACCTACGCAATACCCCAGCGCCTCCTCATACCCGAGCAGATACTTACGGTCGGGTTGGTCCACGATCGGTCTCGCCACCCATTTGAATCCGGTAAGAGTTGTCTCACAAGCAACTCCGGCTGCCTCCGCAATGGCTTCCATCTGCTGACTTGAAACAAGACTCTTGGCTACTACCGCCGGTTTGGTGTCAGCCTGTTCGGCGTTCTTGTCTGGGGTGCCGGCGTGTACCCGAATGAGGTGGTCGGCGAGAAGAACGCCAACCTGGTCGCCGCTGAGTCGGGCCCACACCCCATCGGGGCCAGGAACGGCGATCGCCAGGCGATCGGCGTCAGGGTCGTGAGCTACAACGGCATCAGCGCCGGAACTCTCAGCCAGAGCCAGGGCAAGGTCGAGCGCTCCCGGCTCTTCAGGATTGGGAAAGTCAGCCGTAGGGAAGTCTGGGTCAGGCTGGAACTGTTCCGGGACGGCCAAAGGGCGAGGAAATCCCGCCTCGTTTGCTGCTGCCATGAACGGAGCGCCGCCGACGCCGTGCATGGCCGTATAGACCACGCTGATGTCTCGCTCCGGTCCGGGAATGAGCTGGATGATCGCTTGACGGTGCGTCTCTACCCACCGATCCGACGGCACAACCCTGACTTCCGTTGGCGTTTCAAAGTCTGGAACAATCTCGCCGGCGGCAACTCGGTCGATCGCAGCTGCGATTTCCCCGTCGATTGGCGGGATGATCTGGATTCCGTCGGCCAAGTAGAGCTTGTAGCCGTTATCGGCGGGCGGGTTGTGACTCGCGGTAATCATGATGCCGGCGTCGGCCTGCTGGTCCAGGATGGCGAGCGCCAGAACCGGGGTGGGCAGTGCGGAGTCGACGATGATGGCTCGGCCGCCGGCTGCGGCGACGACGTCGGCTGCGGCGCGGGCATACTTGTGAGAATTGTGGCGGGCGTCGAAGCCGATCACGGTGGTGGGCGTACCGGACCCTGCCTCGTGCATCCACAACAAAAGCCCCCCCGTTGTCTGGGCGACCACTCGTTGGTTCATTCGATTGGGACCGGGACCCATTTCCGCCCGCAACCCCGCGGTGCCGAAACTGAGCCGTCCGGTGAACAGATCTGCAATTGTGTCGAGGTCATTGGCAGCTACGAGCCGGTCAACCGCCTCGCGATGAACGGGTTCGGGGTCCTGGGCTGCCCAAAGAAGGGCCTCTTCGATCATTCGCCCACGATAGACCAGGACACCCGAAGCTAATAGAAAACCGACCGCGCCCGAGGCCGTGGAACGGCCTTGTAGCGAGCGCCTCCACCTCGTTCCCATAGCCACTGGTCTACGTGAAGCGCCCAGACGTCCGGCTGGTCGATTGACGCCACGATTTGGTCAACTGCCACCACTGCAGCGGCCCGCAGCTCCACTTCGGGCTTCGACCCCGGCTCCAGACGCTCCCGACGGTCGATGCTGGCTGCAAGATCTGGATGAAGGATCAACGCGCCGTCCACTCGGAGAACATGGGGCACTAGATTGTCGGCAAAGGCGGTGAGGCGGGGTAGATCAGCGAAGGACCAAAGCCCATTTCGATAGAGGTCGGCCGGCGTGATCTGGGCTCGTTTGTAGAACGATACGGTCATGCCCGCGTAGCGTTCCTGGTCTCGATAGTACGGCATCACGGTCAGCATTTCGGCCAACCGAACGGCGGAGTGTTCACAGTGCTCGAGCACTGCTCTGGCGGACCCACCGGCCTCAGCAACAAAGGATCCGAGGTCGGAGAGTGCCGAGGCGAAACGATTCATCAGCTCTGTGCTCGCTCCCCCGTCGAGTTCCTGACCAAAGATCTGCGAGCAATCCTCCGAGGTAATCGCTCGAAGGCGACGCCAGCTGAGAGGACCAGTTGCGTCCAGGTAGCGATCCAATCGGAGCTGCATCGTGCGAGCGCCAGACAGCCCAGGCTCTTTGCGAATGATGTCGTGGTAGCCACTTCCGAAATTGATCGCATCGCCAGCCAAGACGCGGATGGCACGCTCTTCAGAGAATTCCACGGTTGCGGCAATGACCGGTGGCAACGCCTCGTTGAACGTTGCAGCTAATTCGTGGAGACGGTCTCGATCCAGCGCAACATGTTCCGCATGGCGAATGACCTGCGCACAGGTTGAGCGGACGCGGTCGGTCAGGTCCATTGCGAGAACCTACTGGTCCTCCAACCGTGAACGGGATCCCGGGCGGATTCGCTTGTCCTTACACCCCCAGCCGAGTTGATGCTTCGCTCGACGGTGGCGCGGCTGATCGGGTCGCCGGTGGCGTGGGATTCTGTCTTTGGTTGTTTGTGTTGACGGCATCGGCCTTGGGTTCCCCCATATCGAAGTAGCCATGGATCAATACCGGTTCCAGTTCCTCGGGACTCATCGGACGGCTGGCGAGGTAGCCCTGGAACTCGTCAACCCCAATATCCCGGACGATGGCGAGCACCTCGTCGGTTTCCACACCTTCTGCTACCACCGACAAACCCAAGTTCCGGCCCAGCTCTACCACCGAGCGCACGATCGTCAGATCGGCACTGCCCTCGGTCAGGCCGACGACGAACGATCGGTCAATCTTGATTCGGTCGATCGTGAGATCACGCAAATTGGCCAACGAAGAATAGCCGGTTCCGAAATCGTCAATCGAGATATGAACAC
Organism: Acidimicrobiales bacterium; assembly: GCA_013003535.1. Lineage (GTDB taxonomy): Bacteria > Actinomycetota > Acidimicrobiia > Acidimicrobiales > SZUA-35 > JABDIY01. Next base: position 147,916 of record JABDIY010000049.1, read on the forward strand.
CGAGGCTCCGGAGCTCCGCGAGAATCGCCGATGAACGTCGAGGGTCCTCCATGATGGTGTTCTCAGTGATCTCGAGTTCCAGCCAGCCGGCGTCCAATCCCTTCTCCTTGAGAAAGCTGGCGATCCGATTGGGGAATCGGACGTCGTGAAGATTTCGGGCCGATGCGTTCACAGCAACGCCCACCATGATCCCCTTGCGGTGCCATGTCGCACACTGTTCAAGAGCCAGTTTGAGGACATAGTCCGTGAGATCCCGCATCAGGTCCGTCTGTTCTGCCATCGGCATGAACCACCCCGGGCTCACTTGGCCATGCTCGGGGTGGTTCCAGCGCAGTAACGCCTCAACACTGAGGATTCGGCCACTCGCCATGTCGACCTTGGGCTGGTAGTGAAGCGTCAGCTCCCCGTTCTCGATCGCCGCGCCCAGTTCACCAACGAGCGAGAGCCTTCCCGGGGCGAGCGCCGTGCCAGTAGAGAAGAGCGAAACCCCGACGTCGTCGGTCTTCGCTCGATACATCGCAAGGTCGGCGTGGTGGAGAACCGTGGCCAGGTTGTCACCGTGCTCGGGGAACAGGGCAACGCCCAGGCTGGCGCTGACTTGGAGAGGTATTCCGTCTACCACCAGTGGTTCCTCCACGAGGTAGAGGATCCGTCTCGCGACTGATTCAGCGTCTGATGCGCCGCTGACTTGGCCGAGCACGATGCCGAATTCGTCGCCGCCCAAACGCGCCACAAGATCCGTACCGCTGCGGGCGTTTTCGAGACGCTCGGCGAGCTGGCGAAGAACACCGTCGCCATACTGGTGCCCAAGGCGATCGTTTATCGCCTTGAAGCCATCGAGATCCAAATGGATCAATGCCGCCTGTCCCCCCTGAAGTTGCGCCGCTTCCAACATGAGGGTTCCCCGGGTCTCGAATGTTCGCCGATTGGGGATGCCGGTGAGAACGTCCGTTGTGGCCTGGTGTTCATTGGTGAGCGCCACGCTGGCACTGTGCAGGATCACCCACACCACCATGAGAAGAACGGGCATCAGGATGAGGGCACTGGCCCCAACGACCGCGAAGATCGGCGCGAGCCCAAAGAGGTAGCCATCGGTTCGCAGTTGGGAGAACGCCCGCACCCGAACGGCCTGCATGACCGGGACTTGTTGTTCCAATCCACTGGCTGCACCGGCAATGAATGCGTTTACAACGAACCCGATCGCCAGCGCTCCCAGAACTGCCGCCAGCCACGGTAGATCTGGTTCCGATCCCACCGTTACCGCATCTAACTCCGTCATCACCCCTCCCGCTACGCCTGCGGTGAAAAGCGAAATCGTGGACCGGGCGGCAACGAATCCCGCGGCAATCTCGGTCTCCCGGCCTCGCCGTCGGCGAATCACTTCTCCAACCATCGCAGCACCGAAGTTCGCGGTGAGGGCGAAATTCAGCGGGGCGATCAACAACAGCGTAAAAGCAAACGTCCACGAGAACGTCGCTGAACGTTGGGCATCACCCTCATTCATGGGTTTTGCTTCGAGGAGCACCAGCAGCGAGGCAAAAAGCCCGAAGATCACAGTGCGATCACCGAGGCTCTCCATCTGACCAACTGCGAACAACCACGACACTACGATCATGAACCCAGCAACAACCATGCAGGCCATTGCGAAGACGGCGGCTCTACGTTCTCCCCGGAACTTTACAATCAGCCGCTTTTCCATAGTGGTCCTTGAGATCGGGGAGGACACCACTCCACGCTCCGAGTGGTGATCAGCCCACATTGAGCCGTGAACTCGTGGACAGTGTTGACAACGACACGAATGGTGGTCCGCTTGAGGTCAGAAATGTAAGCAGATGGGCCCATCCGGCCGTTTCTCCCCTATGACCGCCGTCATGTTGGCTACGGTTGTCACCATGGCACTCGCACCCCTACACCTGCGCCCGCATCATTCACTCGGAACCGGCACGGCGGTGCTCATCGGTTCAACCGATCCTGCGCTTCAGGCCGAGGCCGAGGAATACGCCGCATCATATGCAGACACCGTAGATGTGCGATCCGCTCACGCATGGCTCTCGGTCGGTGATCCTGATGAGTTCGCTACTGCCATGATACGGGCGTTTCCAGACCGACTGCGAGACATTCGCCTCGCCTTCGCTCCCGACGATGCCGAAGCCGCGGAATGGAGTCGATACGCACTTCTCGGCACAACGCTCTCACGGCATGCGGCCCGTCTCGGTCTCACCACCGACCCCGACGCAGAGCCGGAACGCTACGAAGTTCGGTTCCAACCGATCGTCTCCCTCAAGAAGAGATCTGCCATCGGTTTCGAAGCGTTGGTTCGGGGGGTGGGCACTCAGGGTGTGATCGATGCCGAACAGCTGATCGCCACTGCCACCCGCACTGGCCGCCTTGGCGCCTACGACCAACTTATGCGGAACCTTAGCCTGCGAGCTGTCGAAGCCAACTGGCTGGGCGAGGGGCTGCTGTTTCTGAATCTCGGCGCCCCCGGTGGGCAGTTCGACGGCGAAGCCATCCACTCCTGCATCGATCAAGCTGAAGCGTTGGGCCTCTCGGCCGACCAGCTGGTATTCGAGGCGGTCGAGTGGAATCGGTACAACAACATCTCGGCCGCGGCGCGCCAGCTTCGCGAGATTCGCAAACGCGGTGTCCGCATCGCCGTAGACGACGTTGGCGACGGATTTTCCTCTTTGAACATCGTGGCTGAGTTCGAACCAGACATCGTGAAGATCAATGGTCGCCTCACCCGAAATATCACCGAGAAGCCTGCAGTAGCGGTGGTGTCGGCTGTGGTGGACATGGCCCACAGACTCGGTGCGTGGGTCGTTGCGGAAAACATCGAAACGTGGAACGAACTCCGAACACTCCGCAAGCTCGGTGTCGATTGGGGCCAAGGGCACTTCCTGGGCGAACCAACGGCAGCCCTCGGCGGTGCCAGCATCCGCTAAATCCACGGAGCGGACCAGCGTTCTCGAGAGAAAGTGTCGGCAGGGGCGGGGCGACGCGCCCCCGCCGACATACTGTTTCTACCAGGAAAAGGTGCCTAGTTGGCAACTTCTACGGATACCAGCAGTGGGCAAATAGCCTACGCTCTGAGCGCGCAACCCAGTGCTGTGTGCGAGAACCGTAGTGTCCGCACAGTTCAAACTCTCAGGAACGCCTCTAGCCATACCGCTACCTTGGAGCCGTGAACTACATAGCTGGCCAGTGGCAAACCGCGAATCAAACCTTTGATGTCATGAATCCCGCGACGGGCCAGATCCTCGGATCAGTGGCCGATGGGGGCGCCGAGGAAGCCGAAGCAGCGATAGCTGCAGCCGATGGTGCCGGAGCTGACTGGGCAGCCCGCACCGCATATGAGCGGTCGCACTACTTGTACCGGGCGTGGCAGTTGATGACCGAGCGTTCTGAGGATTTGGCTCACCTCATGACGAACGAACAAGGCAAGCCTCTCAAGGCTGCCCAAAACGAGGTGAAGTACGCCAGCGACTTTCTCCTGTGGTACGCCGAGGAAGCCAAGCGGGTTTACGGCGAGACCATTCCGGCACCGCGATCCGATCAACGATTCTTGGTGATGAAACAACCGGTAGGCGTCTGTGCCGCCATCACGCCATGGAACTATCCAGTATCCATGCTTACCCGTAAAATCGGTCCCGCCTTGGCAGCCGGCTGCACCATGGTTCTCAAACCTGCCGAGCAAACGCCGCTGTGCGCAATCGCCGTATTCGAAATCCTCCACGATGCGGGGATCCCCGCCGGAGTGGTGAACATGGTGAACTCCAGTGATCCGGCGGCGATTGGAACGGTGTGGCTGAATGATTCACGCGTCCGCAAGCTCACGTTCACCGGCTCCACTGAAATTGGAAAACGGCTTAGTCAGCAGGCAGCTGGCGCAGTGAAGCGCGTCTCAATGGAACTTGGGGGCCACGCCCCGTTCATCGTCTTCAATGACGCCGACCCCGCCCATGCAGCCAAAGGCGCCTCATTGGTGAAATTTCTCAACACCGGTCAGGCGTGCATCAGTCCCAATCGAATCTACGTGCAACGGTCTATTGCTGATGAGTTCATCGCAACCTTGACAGCTCGGGTTGCCAAAATGAAGGCTGGCGTCGGTACGGCGCCGGGCGTCTCGATTGGTCCACTAGTGGATGAAGCCAGCCTCGCCAAGGTAGACCGGCAGGTGGAGGATGCCCGTTCGAAGGGAGCCACCGTGACCACCGGCGGCCGCCGCCTCGTGGACGATGGTCTGGACAAGGGTCTCTTTTATGCGCCCACCGTGCTGACCGGAGTGAGCACCGACATGACGATCCATTCTGAGGAGACGTTCGGGCCCGTCGCGCCCGTGATTATCTTCGATGAAGACGACGACGTGCTGAGCTTGGCCAATGACACCGATTACGGGCTTGCCGCATACATCTATACCCGAGACATCTCGCGAGCATGGCGAACCGCGGAGGGTTTGCGCTTCGGAATCATCGGCATCAACGACATCAACCCCACCGCGGCAGCGGCACCCTTTGGCGGAATCAAGGAATCCGGAATTGGCAGGGAAGGCGGACACGCCGGGCTGGATGAATATCTCGACACCAAACTCGTGGGATGGAGCGTCTGAGTCAGCGGGCAAACCTCACGGAAATTCGGTTTTCGTGCGATCATTCCCTATGGCCTTGTCAGTGTTCGGAATCCTCGTACTTGGCGTGTTTCTCGCCGCCCTCATCTTCTGGGTCTTCACGCTTGTGGATTCGTTGCAGATCCCGGACCACATCTGGCAGGCTGCCGGGCAAAACAAGCTACTCTGGGTTCTTCTCATCGTCTTCCTGGGCGTCTTGGGATCGATTCTCTACATGGTCATCCCCCGACCCAGTTTGAAAGCCATTTCTGGATGACTGCAACCTAGTCCTTCACCCAGGAACGAGGGTCTACTTTGGCGTCCTCAATCCGAAGCCGCTCCAGCGGAGACATCGGACGTGGTCCAACATGGCTGATTACTTCCGCAGCCGCTAAGGAGCCGAGCCTCCCGCAGCGGTCCAACGACATTCCCTGACTGAGGCCATAGAGGACTCCTGCGGCGTACTGGTCACCAGCCCCGGTGGTATCGATGACGCGGCCCACCTCATATGCGGGGATCTTTATCTGCTTGCCGTTGTCTATCAACATGGATCCAAGCGTTCCCATGGTGACACACCCCAGCGCAACGTCGGCGCCGAGGAGTTCGAATGCTTCCTCCACATGATCGGTTTCATAGAGGCGAAGCAATTCGGCGCGGTTGGCGAACAACGTGTCCACGGGCCCCGCCACCAACTCGCGAAACTCGGCGTGATGTCGGTCGACGCAAAACGTGTCCGAAAGCGACAGCGCAACACGGTTGCCGGCATCGATGGCCGTCTGCATAGCGAAACGAATCGCCTTTTTTGCTGATTCAACGTCCCAGAGGTAGCCCTCACAGAACAACAGGGTGGAGCGTTCTACGAGATCCGCGTCAACATCATCGGGTTCGAGAAGACCGGCGATGCCAAGAAAAGTGTTCATGGATCGCTGGGCATCGGGGGTGACAAGAATGAGTGACCGTGCGGTAGCCGGGCCGCGATCTGCTCCCATCACATCGCAGGCCACGCCAACCGCACGCATGTCATGAATAAAGACTTCGCCAAGCTGGTCGGCGTGAACCTTGCCGATGAACGCAGGGTTGCCTCCGAACGAAGCGATTCCGGCCATGGAGTTGGCAACCGACCCGCCGCTCGCCTCCAACGCCGGGCCCATGGCGGCATAGAGCTGTTTGGCCCGTCCTTCATCGATGAGGGTCATCCCCCCTTTTTCGATGCTCTCGCCAACAAGAAAGTCGTCCTCGCAAGTGGCGATGACGTCCACGATGGCGTTCCCGATACCCAGGACGTCGTACTGGTTAGGCGGCATAGTGGTGGTTCTTTCCAAAATCTCCGACAGCAGGGGGCGGTAGGAGACGGTACCGGACCGCTAACCTCGCACGGTGTCTGATGATGAAACAGTTACCAACCCGCATCGGTTGCCTCGTACCGTTACCCCTCGCCACTACAGCATTTTCATCCATCCTCACCTCGATGAACACCGCTTCGAAGGCACGGTCGAGATAGAGGCAGAAGTCCCCGAGGCGGTAGAGAGCATCGTTTTGCACAGCTCGGGACTGGAGATCACGGCTGCCACGGTCAACGGCGAGTCGTCCACATTCTCACTGGATGAAGCCAACGACCAGATGACACTCAACTCGGCTCCATCGACGGGTTCGGCAACGATAGAGATTTCCTTCAACGGTCAATTCAACGAAAAACTTGTGGGTTTCTACCTCAGCAACTTCAGCGACGACAATGGCGTTGAGCACCAGATGGCAACCACTCAGTTCGAGGCGCCTTATGCCCGAATGGCATTCCCTTGCTGGGATGAACCCGAGTACAAGGCAACGTTCGAGATCTCCTTGCATGTGCCGGCGGGACTCGACGCCGTATCCAACGCACGGGAGCTTCGCAGGACCAAGAATGGCGACGGCACCGAGATTGTCCATTTCGCTCCAACGATGATCATGTCCACGTATTTGGTGGCTTGGGTCATCGGACCACTGGAATTCAGCGAAACCAGAATGGTGAATGACGTGCCCCTGCGCGTGGTTTCGCGGCCGGGCTTGGGAACGATGTCGACATTTGCATTGGATGCCGCGGAGTTCGCCCTCGCCTATTTCGCCGACTACTTCGGCGTACCGTATCCCGGGGACAAGGTGGACTTGATCGGTATCCCCGATTTCGCATTCGGCGCGATGGAAAACCTCGGCTGCATCACGTTCCGTGAGGCGATCCTCATGGTGGACCCCGCGGTCACGACACAAACGGAAATGCAACGTTCTGTCGATGTGGTGAACCATGAGCTGGCCCACATGTGGTTCGGCGACCTCGTCACGATGTCGTGGTGGAATGGCATCTGGCTGAATGAAGCATTCGCCACTTTCATGGAGATGAAATGCACCGACGCATTCAAGCCCCAGTGGAACCGGTGGGCCGATTTCGGTCTCTCCCGATCAGCCGCGTTTTCCACCGATGCGCTTGCCAGCACACGCCCGATCGAATTCACGGTGAACACACCGGAAGAATCGGAAGGGATGTTCGACATCCTCACCTACGAAAAGGGCGCCGCTGTCGTTCGAATGCTCGAAATCCATCTCGGCGAGGACGTCTTTCGGTCCGCCCTACGTAGCTACATGGCCGACAATGCTTACGGGAACACTGAGACAACCGATCTCTGGGATGCCATCGAAGAAAAAAGCGGCCAACCCGTGCGGGAGATGATGGACGGCTGGATTTTCCAAGGGGGATTTCCCCTGGTCACCGTGAAGGTCAAGAACAACATGGTCACGCTCAGCCAAAGCCGGTTCTTGAATGCGGGTTCCGAGCCAACCGATCCCGCGACGGTTAACCCTGTGTGGCACACGCCACTGCGTTTCCGCATGGGCTCGGACGACAACGTGACCGACGGTTCGATCGTTTTGGGGGCGGAGCCTGTGGAGATTGACCTCGCAGGAAATCGATGGATCGTGGTGAACGCCGATGGCGCCAGTTTCGTTCGGGTCGCCTACCCGCCTGACATGCTGGATGCGCTTTCTTCCCTCTCGCCTGGTCAACTCAGCGATGTTGAGCGGTACGGATTGATCGACGATGCATGGGCCAGCGTGCTGGCGAATCGGAGCTCAACGACAACCTTCCTCACCCTTCTGGACTCGATGGCTTCGGAAACGGAACGGCCGGTCTGGCTGCGGATCATCGCTGGACTCTCGCACTTGGATGCGCTGGTTACGGGCGACGCTCGCGACGACTTCGCGGCCATTGCCCACGACATCCTGTCGCCGATGTTGGCCAATCTTGGGCTGACACCGGTGGCTGATGAACCAGAGGCCACACGACAACTCCGGGCGGATCTCGTGAAGGCGATGGGCATCCTGGCCGAGGATCGAGACGTCCAAGCTGAGTGCCAGAGAACCGTCTCGGTTGGCCGTCGCGATCCTTCGCTGGTTGATCCGTCACTCATGGCCGCCGCCATCTCGGTGGCGGCTCATGTTGGTGATGAAACCGACTTTGACGACTTCGCGGAGATGTACCGCACTTCGCAGAACCCCCAGGAACAACTCCGCTACCTTTACAGCCTCTCCGCCTTCCCCTCAGAAGAACTCACCGCAAAGTTGTGCCAGATGGTGCTCGCTGGACGAGTACGTACGCAGAATGCCCCGTTCAGTCTGCGCTTTGCCTTGGAGAATCGATTTGGCGGGCGTTACACATGGGAGTTCATCAAGGAGAACTGGAATCAGCTGAGCGAGATGTTCGCCTCTGGTTCGATCGGGCGGATGCTGGAAGGGCTCAGCGCGCTCGACACACCGGAACAAGTTTTGGATACGGCTACCTTTATCGCCGACCACCCTGTTCCACAAGCAGAGAAGCAATTGCAGCAAACACTCGAGAAGCAACGGGTCAACGCCATGCTCCGTGAACGCGAGTCGGCGCGCCTGAACGCCTTCGTTACCCAGTGACGCAGTCGTGAGTTTTTCTTGGCTAACTCCAACCCCCATGCAGGTGTGGGCCGTAGAACCGGGGGCGATGCAGATCACCTGGGGTTTCCTACCGCGCGGTCAGCTGACCGTCAGGGTCAATCGGGATCATCCAATCTCCCTCGTTCACGAAGGGGGACCTGGTTCGGTTGCTTTGGAGAGCCTCAGCCCGGGGCCGAAAGAGATCGAGATCACGTCGGTACGGGGCACCTTTCGCCTCAGCACCTCTATCCCCGAGCGTCCGGGCGGAGAGGAGCTGTGCCGTATCGCAACGATTTCGGACCTTCATCTCGGTTCCGGGAATTGGGGGGCGCTACGAACCATCCGCGACAACGACCCCGGGCATCGCGATCACTACGACATGCGCTGCGCCTCATATGCAATCAACGAAGCGATTGACTGGGGCGCATCTCTTCTCATCATCAAAGGCGACTCGGCTCATCACCGTCGCGAACGCGACTTCGCCCTCGTTGGTCAACTGGTCGACCGATTCCCTCGGTTACCGATGATCCTCATTCCCGGTAATCACGACGTTGATAGAACTCACCCCATCGACATTCCATTGTCGGTTGGCAAACGCGGCTTGCGGATGGAACGCGGGGTGGTAACCCACGACTTCCCCGGTGTTCGAGTGATCGCGGCCGACACCACCATCGAGTTCAAGGGCACGGGCACCATGAAACACGTTGAGGAGCAAATCCTCACCGAGGCAGCTGACTCACCGACGCAGAACCTAATCGCACTGCATCATCAATTCCAGGAGCACCCGGTGGCAACGTACTGGCCGCCCGGCATTTCCCGCCGCGAAGGGAAGCGCTTCCTGGCAGGGCTCAACCGGGCGGCACCCAACAGTCTGGTGACCTCCGGGCACACTCACCGGAACCGTAGCCGTCGCTCGGGGTCAGTTCTTGTTACCGAAGTGGGGTCAACGAAAGACTGGCCGGGCGTTTGGGGCGGTTACCGAGTGTTTGATGGCGGGATCTACCAAACGGTCCGCCGGGTGGCGGCTCCGTCGGCGATCGCCTGGACCGAATACAGCCGCCGCGCCCTTCTGGGCCTGTGGTCAGGCTGGTCACCCGGCACCATCGAGGACCGCTGCGTTGCGCTGTAGCCCGGCAAAGCTGAACTACCAGTCGGTGGGCTTGTAGTCCTTCAGGAACTGTCCCCACACATGAGCACCAGTGTTCATCCCATCGATGATCGGATCAACGATTCGAGCGGCGCCATCCACGATGTCCAACGGCGGATGAAACCGATGCTCCGCGGTCTTTCGCTCGGCGATCTCCAGCGGATCCTCATCACTGACCCACCCCGTGTCAACGCTGTTCATGTGAATCCCGGACGCTACATAGTCGGTAGCTGAGGTTCGAGTCATCATGTTCAACGCAGCCTTCGCCATATTGGTGTGCGGGTGACGCGTTGTCTTGAATCGTCGGTAGAACTGACCCTCGACGGCGGAGACGTTCACCACGTGTTTGTGCCGCCCTGGTGTGGCATCCAACAACGGTTTGAGTCGAGCATTGATGATGAATGGAGCAACGGCATTGACCAGTTGAGTCTCCAGCAACTCCACCGAGGAGACGTCTTCCAGCAGGAGCCGCCACGAGTTTTGGTCCCGCCGGTCAACCTGCTGGAGGTCTTTGTCCAGTTCACCGACGGGAAATAGCGCAGCTCGAGCGCGTCGCTCCGACGACTCGAACTCTTCAGGAAGTAACGGTCGCTGCGAGAGTTCAGCTGATGCCGCTAGGCCCCGGAGGGGAACCGCTACCGCCGTAGGCGCGGACGGCAACATGTTGTAACGCCGCAATCCTTCATAGGACCCCACCAGTTGGAGAACCTCCGGACTCAGCTCGTCGACGGCAGAGCGTTCTCCTTCCATCATGTGCCGATAGAAGTCCGGGGGACGCCGGACCGTCTGGCACGCATTGTTGACGATGTAATCCAGCCGGTCGCGACCTTCTAGTAGATGCTGACAGAACGCTTCAACACTCGGTGTGTGGCGAAGATCAAGACCAAAGATCTCCAATCGGCCACCCCAGTCGTCGAAGTCGGGTTCTGCGGAATAACGCGCTGCGGCATCACGCGGGAAACGCGTGGCCACGATCAGTTCGGCACCGCTGCGAAGCAGCTTGATACCGGCCTGGTAACCGATTTTCACTCGACCCCCGGTCAGCAGTGCCGTCCGGCCGGACAGGTCGGCTACCTCGGATCGCTTGTAGAAATTGAAGCCGGCGCAATCAGGACAGAGCTGATCATAGAAATGATGAACACTCGTGTATTTTGCTTTGCACACATAGCAGTGCTGCTCTTCCTCTGTTTCACCAGCATTCAACCTCCGAACGTCGGCGCCGGGTTCGGGCATCGGCGGCGGGAAGACGTTTGGGGTTGTGAACACCGGTTTATCCCGCAAACCGCGGATGCCCGTCTCACTCAAAACGGCCTCATCCCGGGCGATTTTCTCTGCCCGCCGCTTCCGACGAAGCACCTTCACCCGACGTCGACGCTCCTCCGGGTCGGCACAAAAGACGTCCCCCGCCGCGGTGAGAAGCTCGGTTCGTTCCTCAACCGAAAGCTGATTCAGCAGATCCCGAGCCGACGCAATGGATCGCAGCGTGGCGGTGGCGGCAAGCATCTGTTCTCGCCCCGGAATGGTCACCGCTTGAGGCTATCCACCATCACGACGGCCCGGCCGGTTTCGTAGAATCGGTTGATGAACCCCGGAGAGGAGATGGTGGAGGTCGTCGACGAGGACGGCATTGTCATCGACGTCGTCAGCCGGGCGGAGATGAGAGCGGGCGTTCTGCGTCATCGTTCAACCTACGTCGCAGTTGTGCGACCCGATGATCGTCTGGTGGTTCATCGCAGGGCGGATTGGAAAGACATCAACCCGGGCTACTGGGACATCGCTTTCGGGGGTGTGGCCGGCGTGGGTGAGAGCTGGCCTATGGCGGCAGAGAGAGAACTAGCCGAAGAGGCCGGCGTGGTCGACGTGCCACTGACAGACCTCGGCCGCGGTGCATACGATGCCGAGGATGGCCACATCGTTGCGGCACTATTTCTTGCGCGCACCGACAAGCGCATCGTTCCCGAGGACGGCGAGGTGGTCGAGATCGGCGAGGTTCCACTCAGCGATCTCGACGCATGGGCCCGTTCTCACAACGTGTGCGGTGACAGCATGGCCCTCATAGCGCCATTCCTTCGGCAATTGGCGGCGACTGTCCCTGATGAGGACGCTCACCGCCAGGGAGACCGGCCTATTCGGCCCAGCAGCAACTCCACCGAATCGCCAAGTCCAGACTGCTCAAAGAACCTCAACCCTTAGAGGTTGGCTACAAGCTCCAGAACCTCGGTCTCGGGGTATCGACCCAGCCAGCCCTTGACCGGGTCCCCGTTTCGGTCCACCAAGATCGCTGTTGGCTGCGCTCTCACCTGGTAGTAACTCCAAGACGTGAATGATTCATCCCAAATCATGGTGAAACCTGTTGTTCCGGTGTCCTGTTGGAAGACCTGGGCTTCCGGGAAGCTGTCCTGCGCGCCCATTCCCACCACTCGGACGATGTTGGCATTCTCACGAGCGAACCGCTCGACGCCAGGGGCTTCGCCCCGGCACGTGGGTCAATGAGGCGCCCAAAACCACAGAAGCACCGGGAGTTCACCGCCGGATAGCTCGGACCTGAGGTTGAGAGACTCACCGGTTGCGACGCTCAAGACATCGAGATCCGGGAACAGGTTGATGGTTTCGCCACCACGGCCCACAGAATCTGGTGGATTAGTGATCGCCGTTTCCGCGGGCTGCTCGACACCACAGGCGGTCAAGAGAAGCGACGCCACCAAAGTAACCGAGACGATCAAGCGACGGCGGGGACGGATTCGCACCGCGGGGAGATCGCCCGCACTCCTAGAAATTCGTCGGACTAGCGCTCTCACAGGACTACCTAACCGGCGCGTCTACGTGGAAATTCCTGCCTTTTCGCCGATCTTTACGGGAGCGGGCTCAAGATAATGGCTGACAGCCCACCGCCTACCCCCCAGTTGTCACGTCGGCTTCGAGGAGCAAGATGACCACCACCCCTTTCCCAACCAGCACAAATCACCCGGTGCGCCACCCGCCCAGCTGGTGGGCGGGAGCGATCGCCGGCATGGCCGCTGGAGGGACGGCTCTTGCGGTAGGTGAACTCGCCGGTGCGCTGGCAGCGCCGAAACCCGGCCCGGTGATCGCAGTGAGCAATCGGGTGATCGAGCATGCACCGGTCTGGTTTGTGAACTTCGGGAAACAGGTCTTTGGTCTCGCCGACAAGCCGGCACTTATCGCGGGAACACTGATCCTGTCGATCTTGTTCGCTGCTGGCCTTGGCGTCATCTCACTTCGTAGCCGGGTCGTCGGCGTGGCTGGCATCGCCGCCTTCGGTGTTTTGGGTCTGATCGCCATGGGTGTCGATCCGCAAGGGGGATGGGTTTACGCGGCCGCCGTGTCGCTGGCTGCGGTGGTGGCTGGGGTCGTGTCGCTTCTCGCCCTACTTCGTCGGGTCCCGAGAAACGAGGTGCCCGATCTGGAGAATCCCATTTCTGCCCGCCCGGTTGAACGGCGAACATTTCTCGGCTGGGCGGCGGCTATGGCAGCCGCAATCGGGGCGGTAGCAGTGGGAGCAAATCAGCTACGAGGCCGCGCCGCCGTCGAGTCCGCTCGCGACGAGGTGGAACTCCCGACCGAGGTTGGCGAAGCGGAGATCCAGGCACAGGTATCGGCCGCAGTCGCCAGTGAGGTTGCGAATACTCCCGGAATCGCCGATCTCATTACTCCCAACGATGAATTTTATCTCATCGACACAGCCACGCTGGTGCCGCAGGTGGATCCATCGTCATGGGAGCTGACGATCAAGGGAATGGTGGACCGGGAGGTCACCTACACATACGACGACCTCCTCGCCCGCGCCTCCACAATCGCCCCGGTGACGCTCAGCTGCGTTTCGAATGAAGTGGGCGGTCAGCTGGTGGGAAATGCTGTCTGGCAGGGAGTACCGCTGAGCGAACTCCTCGATGAGGCCGGCGTCCAGACCGGAGCCACCCAGATTCGCAGTCAGTCGGTCGATGGTTGGGACTGCGGATTCCCTACCGATGCCGCCTTCGATGGGAGAACGGCGTTGGTGGCGATTGCAATGAACGGCGAGCCTCTTCCCGTTGACCATGGCTTCCCCGCTCGCCTGGTGGTTTCAGGACTCTATGGGTACGTCTCAGCCACGAAATGGCTCAAGGAGATCGAACTCACCACGTGGGAAGCATTCGATGGGTTCTGGATTCCTCGGGGTTGGTCCAAATCGGGGCCGATCAAGACCCAATCGCGAATTGACACTCCCCGGAATGGCGAAACGATTTCGTCCAGCGGTGCCGCCGTTCCGATCGCCGGGGTGGCATGGGCACCCAATCTGGGGATCGAGCGGGTCGAGGTTCAGATTGACGATGGCGACTGGTTCGAGGCCACACTCGGTGAATCCTTGGGGGACGACAGTTGGCTGCAGTGGTCCTTGGCTTGGACGCCCACACCGGGCCAACATCGGATCCGTGTTCGGGCCACCGATGGCACCGGCGAAACCCAAACAAGCGAAGTCGCCCGCCCTGCGCCAAACGGAGCCTCGGGCTGGCACACCATCACCGTAAAAGCCTGACCACCGGGGCGCAGTTGACTTCGAGTTTCGGTACGCCGGTCCGACAGGGCCAGAGGATAGCGGCGGCATTTCTGTAGCAATGGCGGACAGGCGCAATCTGAGATTAGTCTCAGCATTTTCACAGGTCAATGAATCAACGGGTGCGTGTCACCAGCTTTCTCCGGTTGGCTGATTCTCAGGGCAAATATGGCACTGGATCGATCGGATTGCCGTTGAGCCGCAGCTCAAAGTGGAGGTGGGGCCCGGTGGACCAACCGGTGCTCCCCACGTAACCAACTACATCTCCGATCGCTACCGCCTGCCCGGCCGACACTGCGATGGCGGACTGATGGGCGTAGAGGGTGGAGAAGCCGCCCCCGTGATCGATGACAACGGCATTCCCATAGCCACCGCGCCATCCGGCCGATAACACCACCCCGCCCTTTGCCGCGTAGATGGGTTCACCAGCCCGACCACCAAGGTCTATTCCAGTGTGCATCCGGCGAGTTCCGAAAATCGGGTGCACACGGGTGCCGAATCCGCTGGATAACCGACCGACCAACGGCCAGTTGTAGCCCTGGACCGACGGGTCCGACGGCGGCGGTGGGACGGTTGGTCCGGTGGTGCTCGGCGGAGTGTTCGCGATGATGTAGGCGGTGAGTTCCTTGATGTCGTTGTCGCGCTGGGAGACCTTGGCTTCCCACTCAGCCACTCGAACTTCCAGTTCCCGCTTCAATTCCACCGACGTCGCCCGGTCACCTTCCAATCCCGCCAGACGGTCAGCCAGAAGTGCTTCTAACTCAATGGTTTCGGCTGCGGCCGCCCGGACTTGGGCTTCGGCAAGCTTGCCCTCTTCTTCGACCAGTCGGATCTGATCGAGCAGTTCGGCGGGCTCGGCGTTGGCCTCGCGGATGAGGGAGTCCTGACGATACGCATCGCTCAGAGAACCCGAGCTGAAGAAGGACTGCTCCTTGTGAGTTGACCGGACGAATCCGGCAACGGCGATCATGGCAATCTCGTCCTTCAAGCGTTCGGTCTCCACAACTGCGTCTGTTTGAATCTTGGCGGCGGCGGCAAGGTCTGCTTCGACGATGACCAGTTGGTCGTGGAGGCTTGCCACGGCGAGTTCGGTGGCAGCTATCTCGGTGGTCAGGTAACCCAGGAGCTCAGAAAGTTCTCGATCATCGAGCTTTGCCGCTTCGAGTTCGCCGAGCTCCTTGGCTCGCTCGGCCCGCTCTTTCTCGCGCTCGTTGCGCGCTTCTTCGAGCGAATCCTGTGCCTGGGCCAACGGAGCGCCCACAACGGTGAAGCTGAGGGAGAGGGCGAGGACGAGTTTTACCGAACGGCGAGCAGCACTTCTTTGCGTGGGCGTGTTGTTTCCTGTCACCTCAACCTCAACGTGCGCTTGATGTGCTCGAACCTTTCGCAGCCTGGGTAACTTCCCCCGGGAGCAGAATCGCTCAAATGCTAACCCCGTTGTTGAGTTCTTGCTCGAAACCCACCGGGGGTGGTCTCAGTTTTCGTTCGGTGGTGATGCTTTCGACAGGGCAAATTGCCGCCTATCGTGGAGTACCACCCACCAATCTGCCACTTCGAGTGGTGCTTTGTTCGCACCTTACCGGTGTCGTCCTGCGGTGTCCCCAATCTAGAGAGGACAAAATGACCAAGTCGATTGTTACAGGCGGAGTGATGCTGGTAGCCCTCGCGGCGCTTGTCATGGGTTTGACCGATGTCTTGACACTGAGTAGCGCTGGGATTGTTTCATGGGCTGCCGTGGGAGCCGTGGCAACGATCCTGTTCGGCGCCTTTGGGGGTTTCAAGCCGTTCTTTGCTTCCGGTCTGCCCGACGACGACGAGGGTGGAGGTGGAGGCGGCAGTGGCACTGGCGGAGACGATGGCGGAGGTGGCTCGCCGCTCCAAGCGCTGGAGGGGCAGAGCCAGTCGATAACCCGCAAACTGGTCACCGTTGGCGGCGAAGACGAGGATGGCCGCCCATTGTTCGATGATCGCGCCCCGATTGTAAGTCAACCGTCTGTTGGATCGCCGCCGGTCTTCAATCCGGACGCCCCAACCGCCGTTGGTTCCGCCCAAGCCAATCACCCATTGTTCGGACAGGCCCTCAGGGAACAGCTGGACAGCGATCGCGTTTCTGGCGAAGACGATGTTGATCACGGCTCGGAGGCCTTAGAAACCAGCCAGACCGAGACGGCACCGGAAGCAACCGGCCCCCCTCCCCTTGTCAATGAGGCGGCGCCGTGGGTGGCAGCGCGCAATGCCCAGATCGACGAAGACGCCAGTTCTGTCCCCACGATCGACGTGGAAGAAAGCCCGTCCTGGGTCACCACCGCCGACGCCGAAGAACTCGATGTCGAAGCCGAGGCCGAGCGGGTTCATGATGAGAAAGAAATCGGTGAACCAATCGACGAGCCCGAAGAGACCCACGATGATTTGTCAGCCGAGGCTGAAGGGGAATCTGAGAGCGAACCTCCCATTATCGACGATGCGTCAGACAACCTCGACCAACGCGACACCACCGAGGATCTTGACCTCGAGGACGCCGTCGAAGACATCGACGCCGAGGACTCAACCGAAATCGCCGAAGACGACGCTAGTGACTCATCCAGTGACGATCTCGTCATCACCAGCCAAGACGATCAGCTACCCGTGGTCATGAAGTCGCCAGCGACTATGGAAATCGAGACGTACTCCTCCACGGAGATTCTGGCCGTCGTCCGAGCCCAGGAGTCGGAACTGGTAGACACACTCATCGGTGAGGGTGTGCTCACCACCTCGGGACCGATCACCGACAAGGATGTTCGCACGATGTTGTTCGTCGCCGTCAGTAGCAACGAACTCATCGAAGTACTCACCGAAGCCAGTGGAGATTCCCACGAGCTTCAAACCAGTGGTAGGACGGCACTGCCGAAGGGGTGACCGCAACCAAAACCCACTAGTTTCTCCGGGGACGGTTCCGCGACCGTCTACGCAAAGAAGGAGTTCATTGTGGGAATTGTTGTGGCGCTGGACGCAGGAACCACGGGCGTACGCGCCCTGGCGATCAACGAACGATCTGAGGTGCAGGGTCTCGCCTACACCGAATTCACCCAGCATTTCCCGCAACCGGGTTGGGTTGAACACGACGCCAACGAAATCTGGACCTCGATGCAGAAGGTCATCGCCGAACTCATGGAGTCGATCGATGAACCGGTGGTGGCGGTCGGGATCACCGACCAGCGCGAAACGGTGGTGGCTTGGGACCGGCGCACCGGCGAACCCCTACACCGTGCCATCGTATGGCAGGACCGACGAACCGCCCCTTTCTGCGATGAGCTGAGCGCGGCCGGCCACCTTCCGATGGTTCGCTCTACCACCGGGCTGGTACTCGACCCGTATTTCTCCGGGACGAAATACCGATGGCTACTGAACGAAGGCCGGGTAGAGGTCAGCGAACACCTGGCTTTGGGCACGGTGGATTCGTGGCTGCTGTGGAAGCTGACCGAGGGCGCAGTATTTGCTACCGAGCCTTCCAATGCATCGCGAACCCTGCTGCTGGACATCGCTTCCCTCACATGGTCTGAAGAGATGTGTGAACTGCTCGGCGTTCCGAAGTCGGCGCTCGCCGAGGTGAAACCCACCAGCGGTCGCTTCGGCGAAACCGCTGCCACCACCGCTCTCGGGGCCGGAATTCCGATCAGCGGTGTTGCCGGGGATCAGCAGTCGGCACTTTTCGGGCAGGCCTGCTTCGAGCCCGGAATGACAAAGAATACCTACGGCACCGGCAGCTTCATCCTGATGAATGTGGGCCAGAAGATGCCCGAACCAGTAGAAGGTCTACTCAGCACAGTGGCATGGCAATTGGGAGAAGGCGCGTCCCCAACATACGCCTATGAGGGCGCGGTGTTCGTCACTGGGTCTGCGATCCAATGGTTGCGTGACGGTCTGGGCATCATCTCTGAAGCAGCCGAGATCGGCCCGCTGGCGGCAAGTGTGGACAACACCGGGGACGTGTTTCTCGTCCCCGCGTTCACAGGATTGGGTTCTCCGTACTGGGATCCATACGCCCGCGGCACAATCGTTGGAATCACCAGGGGAACAGGCCGAGCCGAGATCGCTCGGGCCACCGTTGAAGCCATCGCCTACAGCGTTCGTGACGTCGTAGATGCGATGACCGCGGGGTCGGGTCAGCCTCCGGCAGAACTCCGTGTGGATGGCGGGGCCAGCGTGATGCCTCTTCTTCTCCAGATGCAGGCAGACCAGCTGAACGTGCCAGTGACCCGACCCAAGAACATGGAGTGCACGGCACTGGGAGCGGCCTACCTCGCCGGGCTGGCCGAGGGCTACTGGTCAAGCACTGATGAAGTCAAAGACTCCTGGGCTGTGGACGTTCAGTTCACTCCGGCCGGGGATCGCAGGACAGCTGAGGAGCTCTATTCCCGTTGGGGTCAGGCCGTCGCCAGGTCACGCAGCTGGGTGTGAGCGCCGGGCCCCACTGGTGCTGTACTCTCAAACGCCATGCCCGTCCGCGACGTAGGAGCAAGAACCGAGTCCCCGCTCACATCACGCGGTCAAGAGCGTCGGGACGAGTTGGTTCGCTTCGCCACCGCCAAGTTCGCCCAGCAGGGATACCACCCCACGTCGGTGGCCGAGTTGGTAGATGGGATCGGTGTAGGAAAGGGGGTCTTCTACTGGTATTTCGCCTCCAAGGAAGATCTACTTCGCGAGATTCTCAACGATGCCCTGCTGGACGTCCGACGCCATCAGCAGGCGGCGATTCGCTCCGAGAGCAACCCGATTCGCCGGATCGAGTTGGGGGTGCGAGCGTCTTTGGAGTGGTTGCAGCAGCATGCCGAGGTAATGCGCTTGGTGGATTTCGCGTGGACCGAGGACACCTTCGCAGCCGATCTGCGCAAAGGGCGAGCGATCTCGATCGAGGATACAGCTCGTCATCTCCGCGAAGCGATGGATATGGGGATGATCGAGCCGGCCGATCCCGTGACCCTGGCAATAGCAGTTCGAGGTATTACCGAGGAGGTCGCCAGGGTGAACGCTGACGCCGCGAACCCAACAGTTCCGGTAGAGGACGTAGTCCGCATGGTCATCTCCGGCATAACCGGCAAGACCGCTATCGACCGTGAAAGAGATCCCGTGCGCTGATAGCTGCGCCGATCGCTCCCGCCTCAGCCCCCAACCGGGCGGGCACTATCGGCACCTCCGGCCGGTATGCGGCCCCCATCACCGTTTGGTTCACGAGTTCCTGAACATCGGAGATGAAGTGTCGGTTGATAGCTGTGAGCCCACCGCCCAACACGATGACCTCCGGATCGAGGAGAGCGATCAGGCTGGCGAGGCCTTCAGCCACCCACCAGGCAAACCGGTCGAGCACCAACTGCGCCTCAGCATCACCCTCGGCGATCGCCGCCGACACGTGCTCGCCCCGAATGTGTGCCGCATTACCTCCCGCCAACGCCAGTAAGCGTGCGCCCTTTCCTTCAGTAACGATCTCCCGTGCGATGTTGGCGAGACCGGCCCCGGAAGCCACCGACTCCCAACACCCAACCTTGCCGCAGGCACACACATGACCGTTGGCATTGACGAGCATGTGCCCCGGTTCGCCGGCGAAGCCGTTGGCTCCCCGATGAAGGCGGCCACCGATGATGATGCCCCCGGCGATACCGGTCCCCTGGTTCACGACTACAGCGTGCATCGTCCCCCGTGCCGCACCCAGCCGATGCTCCGCAAGGGCGGCACAAGTTGCATCGTTCTCGCCCACGACCGGCAACCCGAACTGTTTGCGAAGTTCGCCCGCCATGTCCAGACCCAATACCCCAGGAACGTTCGGGCCGTAGTGCAGGACGCCTTGGTGATCTACCAGGCCCGGTACACCAACGCCGATTCCAACCGGCCGGCCAGCCTCCTCGATGAGTTCCTCAACCACCGCTGCAATAGCGATCGGGAGGTCGCTCGGATCGTATTTAGGTGTAAGCGCCTTGCGGCGAACTTGGATCTCGCCGGTCCGAGGGTCGGCTACGACGCCCAGGATTTTGGTGCCACCGACGTCGATACCGATGAACCGATTGCGGGGTTCGATTGTCATAGCCCCCAGTATTCCCCGTCTATATTCAGTTGGATGGAGTTTCGCCGGATCAATCACCTCCCGCCGTATGTGCTTGGTGTTATCAATGAACTCAAGCTGCAGGCGCGGCGGGATGGGATAGATGTCATCGACTTCGGCTTCGGCAACCCTGACCTAGCGTCCCCCGACGTTGCGGTCAACAAGCTGGTTGAGGCCGCCCAAAAGCAGCGGAATCACCGCTACTCCTCCAGCAAAGGCATCCCCAAGCTACGGGAGGCCGCTGCTGGCCTCTATGAACGACGGTTCGGCGTTTCGCTCGATCCCGAGACCGAGGTCATCAGTACGATCGGCGCCAAGGAAGGTTTCACGCACCTCATGTGGGTGCTCCTTCAGCCCGGCGACGCTTGTCTGGTGCCTGCGCCGAGTTACCCCATTCACATTTGGGGTCCGATCTTCGCCGGTGCGGCCATACGCGAAGTACCACTGGCCGAAGGTGACCAGTTCATCGCCAATCTCGAACGTTCGTGGGAATACTCGTGGCCAAAGCCCAGAACACTGGTCATCAGCTTCCCGCACAACCCCACTACCGTATGCGTGGATCTACCGTTCTTCGAGAAGGTCGTGGCGTTCGCGAAACGCCGAAATCTCATCGTGGTTCACGACAACGCGTATGCCGAGTTGGGCTTCGATGGCTATGATCCACCGTCGATTTTGCAGGTCCCGGGAGCGAAGGACTGTTGCGTAGAGCTGTACTCCATGACCAAGTCTTTCTCGATGGCTGGTTGGCGCGTGAGTTTCCTCCTTGGAAACGCCGAGGTAGTGGGAGCATTGGCCAAGTTGAAGAGTTATCTGGACTACGGGACGTTCCAGCCGATCCAGATCGCCGCCACCGTCACGCTCAACGAGGCCTCGGAACACCCCAAGCTGGTGAAGGACATCTATCAGAAACGCCGCGACGTACTGTGCGATGGACTGGATCGAATCGGCTGGCCAATCCAGCGACCGCGGGGAACCATGTTCGCATGGGCACCAATTCCAGTGGAATACGGCCATTTGAGCTCGCTCGAATTCGCCAGCTATCTCGTACGCGAAGCCGGGGTTGCAACATCACCGGGTGAGGGATTTGGCCCCGGTGGCGAAGGCAACGTCCGCTTTGCCCTGATCGAGAATGAACAACGAACCAATCAGGCGATACGCAATCTTTCGAAGGCTCTTCCGGACCTCACTGCGAATTAGTCCGACGTCGGCTACCGGCGTTAGACCGAACTCGCCCGTTCCAAACCAACGGTTGCGGCCCATTGTTGCGCGCAGTCTCGTTCGGTCACAACGATGAGCTGGAAGTGTTCAGTGAACGCCTCCAAGCTGAAGAGGAGGTCTTCCACTTCATCGTCGGTGAGCACGCCGAACTGACCGCTGAGGATCACCGGGCAAGACGATCCCGCATGGGCATTGATTCGTTCCAGTTGCGGCAGAAGATTGTCCAATGCTTCGGACGCTCCCGGACGAGAAGGTTGCTCAGCCCGGGCGAGCTGCATTTCGAGGTGCTGGGCCTTCCGTGCAGTTTGCTCGGCAGCCGCCTCCATTTGATCGATCCGGGCCATCGCCTTGGCGTGGCGCCGAAGGGCGTTCTCGGCGGCGGTTACCTGATCATCGATGTCGTCAGGGGCAATCCCGGCCTTCTCCCGAGCGTCTCTTTCGGTTATTTCGATCCACTCAACCGCCCATTGAGGCAGATCAGCCGGTTCCATGTTGGTCGGGATACCGGAGCCGACCGAATCGAGCGCATCGAACAATTTCCCGAGCGCCTCGATCCACAGTGGGTTCTCACGCTCTGTTAGCCGGCTTTCCAGAGCCGGGCCAAGGTCCTCGGGCAGCAGCTCTCCCAGGTGCGGTTTGGCCTCTTCAACGATAGCGGCCCTGTCGAATTGGAGTTCGCGTTGCACCGGATCGAGACTGGCCTCTGCCCTTGCTTCTTCCAGATCGGCCTGAGCACGGGCCACGGTGGCACTGGCGGCATGAAGCGCCGCTTGTTTCTGAGGCGGGGCCTGGGGATTGAGGCGATGCATTGCGTAAGCGGTGTAGGTGGGAAGACCGATCCGCCCGAGGATCGCATTCATCTCCTTGCTCTCAGCGTCGGTTCGTTCACGCGGCTTTTTCTTGCCGCGCCTTTCTGTCGTTGGGTTGGCCAGCTCGTCGAGACGAGCTTCCTCTTCACTGCTCAATCGCACCGGTTGGGCGTCAGCCTCGGCTTGGATTTGGGCGATCTCCGCCAGTTTGAGCTCGCTTTCCGCCGCCGCAATCCGCTCGGTCAGGGCATCGACGTGCGGAGCGTGACTGGCGGCCTTGGCTTGGTATGCGCGCCATTTTTGAATGAGATCCATCATCCCGGTCGCGGCCTCGATCAGCGTTGGCGGCTGCTCGTTCACTACAGAAAGCGCATGACCCACCTTGGCCAGGTTGGCCACCACACGAGAATCCATGAGAGCTTCAGCATCGCCTGCCTGATAGCTGCGAAGGTGCTGAAGGCGAGCTGCGGCTGCGGGATCCAGGTCAGCGCGAATCATCTCCACAGCAACGGCGTCAATACTGGCCCGGCGGACGAGCTGGTCTAGCTCGGCCTTCATGGCGGGTGGTGACGTGGTTCCACCGGCGGCCTCGTCAGTGTCCAGCACGATGTCCTCGGTAGTGATGGGGCAACCAAGCGCAGCGGGCGGCAGGCCCTCCAGCTCGATCAGCCCCTTTTCGGTCTCAACGAGGCCGTGGACACCTGCACCGTCGCCATTGGCGAGGGCACGAGCAGCATTGATCACCGGTTGCCGGTCATCAACCCCTTTTCGTTGCATCACCGTGAGGAACGGGTGCAGATTGAGGGATCCCGATTGACCACCGAGATCCAGACGGAGCAAGCGCATGACTACTCCATCGACCCGGACCCCCCTCGGGTGTAGAAATCAAACGCTGATTTTTCAGCCGCCTACGAAGCCCGTCGTGCGACTTCGGCGCTGAAACGTTCGAGGGCGGTCCTCATCAGGAGATCCTCGGCCCTTCGCCGGACGAACCCGGGCACCGGAATGACCAGTTCAACCTCGAGCTGATAGATGACGTCGGTCTGCCCTGGCTCATCCAGCGAGGGCGAAAACCTGTAGCTCCCGCTGATCGTTTGCACGATGTCGCCTTTCACCAGTTCCCAGGAAATCTGATGGGGCAGATGCTGGGTTTCGTAGAGAAGCTCATAGCTGACGACCCGCCCGAACGCGGCCGCCGTGAACTTGGCATTCCGGACAAGACCGTCGGAGTTGATTTGGGTGATCTCTGCCGAAGCTACCCCTTCGGCCCAATCGGGGTACGAAGGGATGTCCAGTGCTACTGCGACACACTCGTCCACCGTTGCATCGATGGTTCGCTTGACTAATCGTTGCTCTCTACGGCCGGTCATTGAAGCCGAATGTAGTCGTTCCCGGCCACCATCAGGGGGAGGATGCCGGCGGCGGCGTTGCCTGAAGCGCCTGGAGACCGGTGTCCAGGCGACGCGCCAAAAGCGAATAATCGAACTGCTCCACGGCCCTCGCACGAGCTGCGACGCCCATCCGGATCCGGCGGTCGGAGTCCGAGAGAAGCTCGGCGAGCGCGGTCGAAACCGCTTCGACCGATTTCGGTTGATCGACGATCAGACCGGAGACCCCATGTTCTACGGCTTCGTGGGCCCCTCCACTTCTTCCGGCGATTTGAGGGATTCCCGCCGCCGCTGCCTCCAGAAAGACGATGCCGAAGCCCTCCTGCTCCAAACCCAGCCAACGGTCGTGGCACAACATAGCCATCGCATCGGAAGCGCCGTACAGAAGGGGCACATCGCCATCGTCCAAGCGTCCGAGGAGGCGCACGGGCGCCTGCAGTTCTCGGATCAACTCCTCCAAACGGTCGAATTCGCGTCCCGTCCCACCGATCATCACTCGCAGCGAAGGGAAGCTCGTCTGCAGCTTCGCAGCGGCACGAATGAGGACGTCGATTCCTTTCCGAGGCACCAGCCGGTTGATGGTGGAAACCACCAACGCATCGGCGTCGAGATCGAACCGCTGACGGGCCTGTTGGCGCTGAACCTCGGTCAAAGGATGAAACCGTGCCGTGTCTACGCCTGGCGGAATGACGATGGATCGTAGCGATCGGCCGACACATCGCTCGGCCTCTTCCAGGGCATATTCGCCAGCGGAGACAACCACTTCTGCCTTCTCGAGAACTCGCCGCAGGATCTGTCTCGTCAACGGTAGGCGTCCCGGAATCGTGACCTCGGCGCCGTGAAGCAGCACTCCGTAGCGATGGTCGAGGAACGGTCCGATCACCCCCAAGGGCACCGCCGGGTCAAGCAGGACAAGATCTGCTCCCACTTCATCGGCCAGACCGTCGATCCGTCTGGGCAGCCACGGGTAGGGAATCAGTACGGGCTCCGGGGATCGTTCAATTCGATAGAACTCACCCCGGTCGAACGCTGCACTGTTGGCATAGGGGGTGCAGTAGACCGTGGTTGACTCCGGCGGCAGACGCCGCCAGAGTTCCCAAAGGTAGTTCTGAATACCGCCAACTTTGGGGGGGTAGTCGTTGGTGACCAGCAGGTGTTTCACGCCCGTACCTGAACCCGTTCCAGCGCCCACTGGGCATGTTCGGCCAGAACCGGGTCAGGACCGGTGGCGTAACGACCCAGAACCTCTCTACTTTCGCAATCGTCAGAAGATGCCGAGTTGCCCAATGCGATGAGGGCGGTCCTCCGCAAGACATTGGGATCCCGGTTGGCGATATAGAAGCGACCGAGCCGATCGAGAATCTCAGCGTCGCTGGCGGAGAGCAGCCAGAGCAATTCGACGACCGGCTCGGAGTCGTCCTCAGCGTCTGGTGCGAGCTCGAATCTGGCCGGCGGACAGACCTCCTGGCAGTCGTCACAGCCATACAGGCGGTCACCCATGGCCTCACGAAACGCCAGCGGCATGGGATCTGGGCCCTGAACGAGCCAAGCGAGACAGCGGCGGGCGTCTACCACGCCAGGGGCAACGATGGCGTCGGTCGGGCATCCGTCGAAACAACGGCGACACGATCCGCATCCGTCGACGACCGGTTGTTCGTTGCACTGAAGCGGTGCGTCCGTAACGACGGCTCCTAAAACCACCCAGCTTCCTACGCCGGGCACCAGCAGGTTGGCGTTTTTCCCGTACCACCCCAGACCAGCTCGCCAGGCGACGTTGCGGTCGACCAAGGCGTTGTCGTCGGCCTTTATGACGGCCCGGTAGCCGGCGAGCCGAAGCACCTCAGCCATCGTCCCCAGAGCTACCCGCAGGTCGGCATAGTGGTCGTGCCATGAGTAACGAGCGATTCTGCCAACTGGCCCGGTGGTGTCCAGGACGGGCTCGGACCGGCGGTAGTCCCACGCACCGGCGATCACGGTCTCAACGGAGGGGAGGCTGGTTGCGGGGTCGGTGCTGCGATCAGGATTCCGATAGGTGAACGCCATCGATGACGCAAACCCGGCGGCCTTTCGGCGATGGAGCAAAGTCCGGGCAGGTTCCAGGATCTCGTTGGTGGTCACCCCGACGGCGACCAACCCGGCCTCGCGGCCAGCGTGGAGAACCGCCTCAGTGAGCTCAGCGGCCGATTGCATTCCACCCAGAATAGGCCACATCGCACCCGGTCCCGACGAGATCATCGGTCGAGATGGCACTGGCTTGCGACCGGGCCGGAGGCTGTTAGGGTCTGGCCGTGAAAGCTCTGGAGTTCTCCCGCAACGAGGTCCGCTACGTGGCGGCCGCGATGGCGTCACGAATTCGGCCCGGCAGCGCCGCAAGAAGATCACCCCTCAACTTGATCAATGCCGACCCACCGGAACTGCCCGGCACGGATTGGCGGCGAGTCCGCACGCTTCTCTCAGGTATCTGCGGAAGTGATATCGCCACAGTTGAGGGTCGGTCGGCCCGGTATTTCGGCCCGTGGGTCTCGTTCCCATTTGTGATGGGCCACGAGATCATCGGCTTGGATCCGAACGACCAACGGGTTGTTATCGAACCGGTTCTGGGCCATGAAGCGCGCGGTTTCGACGCGCCGTTCGATGGTGCCGCTCCAGGAGACGGCAACGACTACCGCCATATTGTCTGCGGCCACCTGAAGCCCGGAATCCAAACCGGGTTTTGTGCCTCAACCGGCGGCGGGTGGTCCACCGAGTTCATCGCTCACAGCAGCCAAATTCATACCGTCCCGGAGGAGTTGACTGACGAGGCAGCGGTGATGATCGAACCAGCCGCGGTTGGAGTTCACGGCGTCCTGAAGGCCAATGTCGCCCCGGGCGCAACGGTGGCTGTGATCGGTGCCGGAACCATGGGTCTGGTAACGCTGGCGGCACTTCGCCACTTCACCGATGCTGGCAATATTGTAGTGGCAGCCAAGTATCCAGAGCAGAAAGAGTTGGCGAAGGCCCTCGGAGCCACCACCGTTGTGGATCCCAGCGAAATCGTTCGTGCCGTTCGCCGCTCCACCTCCAGCTTCGCTATCGGTGACGACCTCAGCGGCGGCGCCGACGTCACCATTGACGCCATCGGTTCAGCGGCAACCATCAATCAAGCGATCGGCATCACCCGGCCCCGTGGGCGGGCGGTATTGGTGGGCATGCCGGGCAGCGAACAAGTTGACCTCACCGCGCTGTGGCACAGGGAGACCGAACTGGTCGGCGCCTACACCTATGGAACCGAGACGCTTCCCGATGGCTCCATGGCCCGTACGTTCGCCCTGGCCACTGAACTGGTGGAAGCTGCTGACCTTGGCCGCTTGGTGAGCCAGACCTATCCTCTGGATCACTACGCCGAAGCTCTCGATCACGCGGTAAACGCGGGTCGACGCGGTGCTATCAAGATATGTTTCGACCTGCGTCAGGGCTAGAACACCTCCGGTGCATCGGTGACCAGGCCGAAAACCCACCTCGCCGGCTGAGACCATCGGCACATGCCGAGCCACGAGGCCTCACATCAGCGAGCGGCCACCTAGGCTCATCGGGTGGAAGCAATGATTTCGGTCCAGGGTCTGTCGGTCCATTTCGGGGATCTGAAGGCCGTAGATAACCTAAGCCTCCAAATACCCAAGAACCAGGTGCGCGGCCTCCTCGGACCAAACGGAGCTGGCAAGACGACCCTGGTGAAGGTCATCGCCACGCTGCTGCAGCCGACTGCGGGCACCGTGAGCGTGGGCGGGTACAGCATCGATTCCCAGGCCAACGCCGTACGGTCAATGATCGGCCTGGCCGGGCAGTATGCCGCGGTGGACGACCTACTCACCGGCCGCGAAAACCTCGAAATCGTGGGACGGCTCTATCAGCTGCCAAAGGCCGAGGCCAAGCGTCGCGCCGAGGAAGCGTTGGAGCGTTTGTCACTCACCGACGCCGCAGATCGACTGGTCCGAACCTATTCCGGTGGGATGCGACGACGGCTGGATCTGGGCGCCAGTCTGGTGGGACGCCCCCAGGTACTCATCCTAGATGAGCCGACCACCGGTCTGGACCCCCGTACCAGACTGGACCTCTGGGACTTCCTTCGCGACCTTGTGTCGGACGGCGCAACGATTCTGCTCACGACCCAGTATTTGGAGGAAGCTGACGAGCTGTGCGACCGGATCACGGTGATCGATTCGGGGACAATCATCGCCGACGGAACGGCCGACGAACTGAAAGCCCGGGTTGGTGGTGATCTGGTAATGGCCTCACCAAAACGAAGGCAAGACCTGCATCGAGTAAAGGAGCTGCTCGCTGACATCGGCGAGGGCTCGGTACGGGTGGACGAGAACTTGATGACTGTGGCGGTGCCGGTTGAGTCACGTGTGACGGCGCTGGTGAAGGCCGCTCAGGCTATCGACACAGCAGGCATCGAACTGAGCGATCTCGGTGTGCAGCGCCCCTCACTCGATGACGTGTTTCTCGCCATCACCGGTACGGCCGGAAACGACGCCGCTGGAACCAATGGAGGTCAGAAGTGACCAGCGTTCAAAGCACGTCGGGACCTGATCTGATCACTCCCGTTCCGAACTCGCAAAGCAAACCTTTCAGCGGTCTGCTCAACGATGTTGTGGCCATGACCAGGCGGAACCTTCTCCGACTCTTTCGGACGCCACAGGTCATAGTTTTCGCCACAATCCAACCGGTCATCTTTGTGCTGCTCTTCAACTTCGTGTTCGGCGGCTCGGTGCAGTTTGCTCCCGGCATTGAATACATCGATTTCCTGATCCCGGGAATCTTGGTTCAGACGTCGCTCTTCGCCGCTGGGAACACTGCGATCGGTCTGACCGATGATCTCCAAAAGGGTGCGATCGACCGATTCCGCTCGCTGCCAATGCACCACAGTGCCGTGCTCATTGGGCGGACGAACGCGGACGCACTACGGGCTGCGCTTACGATGACGATCGTTTGTGTGGTCGGTTTCGTCATCGGTTTCCGGACAAGCCATTTCTCGGGTCTCGTGCTCGGGGTGCTTCTGGCCATCTTCCTCAGCTACGCCTTCAACTGGGTCTTCGCGGCGTTTGCTTTGTATGTAAAAGACCCCGAGGCGGCTCAGGCTGGAGCGTTCTTGCCGGTATTCCCGTTGGTATTCGCCGCTTCCACCTTTGCGCCGGTGGACAACATGCCCGGCTGGTTACAGCCATTCGCTGACAATCAGCCGGTGACGGTGACCGTCGATGCGGTCCGCGCGCTGACCCAAGGGACGCCCGCTGGCGCCGACGTGCTCGCCTCGATGGGATACTCGGCGGCGATCATGGCGATCGCAATTCCGATCGCCACGAGAAAATTCAAACGGTCCTAAGCGGCGAACCGGCCACCTACTGCAGCGCCGAAAGCAAAGCCTCCGTGGCACCTGAACGGCCCCCGGAGGGACAACAAAACCTAGAGCAGTCCAGGCTCGAGGAACCGGCCACCTACTGCAGCGCCGAAGGCAAAGCCTCCGTGGCACCTGAACAACCCCCCGGAGGGACCACAGAGCCTAGGCGGCGTAGAGAAACCCCGCGCCGAAGGCGGCAGCGATCAGACCGAAAATCACGGCTAGTTTGATGACCTTCTTGAAGAAGAACAGCGCTGCCAACCCGACCAGCGCAATCGTCGTGATGCTGTAGCCGGCCAGGTTTTCCGAAATCCATTCCTTCACGGCCGTAGATACTAGGGACCCGTGGTAGCCAAGTGGTGGCGGTCAGGGTAGATCTAGTCCCATGAGCGAACGACCATTCAACATCCTTGGCATCCAGCAGGTTGCCTTGGGCGGGCTGGACAAGGCAGCACTCACCGGCCTTTGGACCGGACTCTTCGGCATTCCCAAAGTTCACGAGTATCGAAGCGAGAGCGAAAACGTCGATGAGGATGTACTGCAACTGGGTTCGGGCGCTCACGCGGTCGAGATCGACCTGATGCAACCACTCGACGCTGAACGCTCCCCCAAAGTCCACGTTCCTGCCCTGAATCATTTGGGGTTATGGGTCGATGACCTCCCAAAAGCGGTTGCATGGCTAGGCGAGCAGGGCGTGCGCTTCACTCCGGGCGGAATCCGAAAAGGCGCCAGCGGCAACGATGTTTGCTTCATTCACCCGAAAGGAAGTGAGGATGCCCCTCGCAGTGGTGAGGGAGTACTTATCGAGCTCGTTCAAGCGCCTCCAGAAGTCATCCTTGCGCTGTCCTGACCAGCGGGTCATCTTGGTCAATACCGTGATTGCGCAACCGGTGGGATACATTCGAATTGAATGAAATTGTCCCTTGTGCCGCCCGGCTCCAGACCAATCGCATTGATTGTTCGCTGCTCGTACGTTCGTGCCGGAAGTGCAATGATCCCAACTAGGAGCTCTCCGTGACCGAGACCGTCACCATCACTGACAACAGGACCGGGAAAAGCGTTGAGATACCCATCAAGGACGGCGGGGTGGACGCGAAAGCGTTCTCCAAACTGCTGCCGGGAATCTGGTTCTTCGATCCCGGCTTCACCGCTACCGCCAGTACGTCAAGTGCAATCACCGATCTCGACGGAACCAACGGCATCCTCCGATACCGGGGCTACCCCATCGAACAACTAGCGGAGCAATCGAACTTCCTGGAGGTCTGCTACCTCCTTCTCTTCGGCGAATTACCCAACGCCGACCAGCTGGAGAACTGGGTCCACGACATCACCTACCACACGTTCATCCACGAGAACATGCGCAAGCGTTTCATGGAGGGTTTCCACCACGACGCTCACCCCATGGGCATGCTCGTTAGCGCCATCGCCGCCCTCAGCACGTTCTACCCCGAAGCCAAAGACATCCACGACCCGGAGTCCCGTTACAAGCAAATTAATCGACTGATCTCGAAGGTTCCCACCTTGGCTGCGATGGCCTACCGCGCCAGCGTCGGCCAACCCTTTGTTTACCCGGACAATAACCTCAACTATTCAGAGAACTTTCTGTCCATGATGTGGAAAGTGGCAGAACCTAGCTACGAGCCCAACCCGGTTCTTGCCAAGGCCCTCGATACGCTCCTCATCCTTCACGCCGACCACGAGCAAAACTGTTCCACTACAACGATGCGAGTGGTGGGGTCATCCCATGCCGACCCATACTCAGCAGCAGCGGCCGCAACCTCAGCGCTATACGGACCTCGCCACGGTGGCGCCAACGAGCAGGTCATACACATGCTCAACGACATCGGGACCTACAAGAACATCGAACCCTTCATAGAGAGCGTCAAGGCGGGCGAGGGCCGTTTGATGGGGTTCGGCCATCGTGTCTACAAGGCCTACGATCCGCGAGCAGCCATCGTCAAGAAGCAGGCTGACGCCGTGTTCGACGTGACCGGTCGCAGTCCATTACTAGACATTGCTCTCAAGCTCGAGGAGATCGCACTCAACGACGAGTATTTCAAGAGCCGCAACCTGTACCCCAACGTCGATTTCTACACCGGCCTCATCTATCAGGCAATGAACATCCCGATGGACATGTTCACCGTGATGTTCACCATTGGTCGGATGCCGGGCTGGCTGAGCCACTGGCAAGAAATGCTCGAACAGGAACAGCGGATCGCTCGACCCCGTCAGCTCTATATCGGGCCGGGTGAGCGCCAATACGTGCCAGTGGAGAACCGCTGAGGTCGAGGCCGCAGGTCAAACGGTTCGCATTCCGGCAAGGGGGTTGACCGGCCACTGGCGCAGCGTTACCCGAGCCTCCACCGCAACAACCGTCTCAGCGGAAACCAGGGTTGGGTTCAAATCAATTTCGGCAATGTTGGGTACGCATTCCGCCAGCACCGACAGCCGTTCAACCAACGGACGAAGCAACTCAGGATCATGATCGGTCAGCAATTCCGCCAAACCCGGTGTAAACAGCAACTGATCGATATCGGCCGTGGCAGCCGGAAGAACCATCTGCCCGAATGGCGGAAGGTCGGCCCGGCCGATACCACCTACGCCGATAAACAGGTGCGACCCGCTCGCAGGCGACTGACTCACCCTGACCCGAAGGTGGGCACCAGTGATCTGCATCGCCTGCACAATTATCGGTCGGTCGCTGCCCCCGCCCATTCGCCCAAAGGCTCGTTTGAGGTGTTGACGGTGACGAATATCGAGAACTGTCCCACCCGCTTCCCCGGCTCTGCGCTGGTCTTGCCACGCTGCCTTCAGGGCGACCGGATAACCCAACCTCTCGGCGGCATGACTGGCATCGCGGACATCATGCACGGTGATTGCTGGCGCAACGGGCAAATCGAAAGCTTCGAATAGCTCCTTCGCATCCGGGTCGGCCACATCGAGAACCCGGACTTCGTGACCAGCTAGGTGGTCACGAACCGCCTCGATGACTGCTGCACAGGACTCCGGATCCGCCGCGGGAGTGGGTTCGGCATGGGTGCGGGTCCAGCGGGCATACTCCACCATCCGCCCCAGCGCATCCGTGGCCTGTTCGGGGAAGGCGAATGTAGGTGGCGACGCCCCCGATTTGGGTGCGCCGACAAGATTCACTGCGACCACCGGTTTGTCGACAGCTCTGTCCACGTCGCTCACGATCCGATCGAGTTCGTCTGCGGGAAGGGCCGGTGTAGACACCAAGGCGAGCAGTACCGAATCCACCGAGTCCGAGACTGCCGCCGCCACGACGGCCCGTTCGAACACTCCCGCATCGGTGGATTGAGAGAGCGAAAGGGTGTCCGCGTCGTCGACCAGCACAGAATCGCCGTGTTCGGAGAAACCGACGCCCTCGGTGAAGGCCGACGGCGCCACAACCTCGAGCCCTGCCGCCAGAGCTGCGGTTCGAGCCAGCCGGGCCACGGAGGTGGCATTGGAAACAATGGCAACCCGGGGTCCCTGCGGCAAAGGTTGAGAGGAGAACAGCTGTACCTGGTCGCCAAGCTCCGAGACCCGATCGACGAGCACGATTCCGCCGGCCCGGGCCACCGACGCCAGGTTGAGGTCCGCAGGTGCCACCGCCACTACCGGCTTTACGAGACTGATCTGACGGGCCACTTTTACGAAGTTCCGAGGATTCCCGAAGTTCTCGAGATAGAGCGCCACCACAGTGGTCGGGGTATGGGTGATCCAATACTGGAGCACGTCGTACACCGACACGTCAGCGCGGATACCGGCTGACATGAACGTGCTGACCCCGAGCTTCTTGGCAGCGAATTGGTTGAGCAACGCCGCCCCCAACGGGCCCGATTGGGAGAGCAAGCCCACCGATCCGACCGCAGCCTCAACAGGCAGAAAGTGGGCGGCCAGGGAAACCTCGGCACTGGTGTTGATGACGCCGTAGCTCAGCGGCCCTACCAGTCGGACACCACTTCGCCGCACGAGGGCCACGAGCTCAGCCAGGCGCTTCTCCCCTTCTGCCCCGACCTCGCTGAAACCTGCCGAAACGACCACGACGGCCTTCACGCCGGCCGCAACGCACTGCTCCACCGCTTGCAGAACCTTCGGGGCCGGGATGGCAACAATGGCGAGATCTACCGGGTCGTCGAGGTCGGTGATTTGGCCAATCGTGAGAGCACCCAAAATCGGTTCGGTGGCGTTTGGGTTGACCGCTACAACCTTGCCGGTGAATCCTCCGGCGAGGATCGACCGCAAGATTTCGTGGCCGGCGGATCCAGGCGCCCTACCGGCCCCCACCACCGCAACCGACGTTGGCTCGAAAAATCGAGCCACCGCCTTGCTCCGGGCTTGTTGGTCCCTGGCATCTATCGCGGACTGAGCCTTGGCAGGATTGGCTATGCCGATCTTCACTGCGATCGCCCCGTCCTCGAACCGTGTGGAAACGTCAAATCCGGCGCTCCTGAAGACGCCCAACATCCGGTAGTTCTCACTCAGTACGGTGGCGGTGAAGGTAGTGATCCCTTGGGTGCGAGCCCGTTGCGCAAGGTATTCGAGCATGAGCGTTGCCAAGCCACGACCATGGTGCTCGTCATCCACGAAAAAGGCCACCTCGGCAACGTCACTCCCCTCACCCTCATATCGGGAGACTGCGACCATGTCGTCGTCTAGCAGAGCGATGAAGGCCATCCGCGTGGCGTAATCAACGGTAGTGAAATAGTCGACTTCCTTGTCACTGAGTTCGGGCCGGTATCGAAAATACCGGAAGTAGATACTCTCCTGGGACTGCCGCTTATGGAAGCGTCGCATCCGGTCGGCATCGTCAGGGCGAATGGGCCGAACTTGTACGGTTGCACCGTCCTTCAGCAGTGCGTCGGTCTCCCAGTCAGATGGATATCCCGGGGGAAGATCGGCCACGCCCTCAGCCTAGGAGAGTCTGGGGTCCCTACCGATATCCGCACCTTGGAGCAGCCGGGCCAGACCCGTGGCGCGACGAATAGGCTGCCGTATTGCCGCCTGAACCGACTCCGCGGTGCCCACGATCGTGACCTGGTGTTGGGCCCGAGTGACGCCGGTATACAACATCTCGCGCGTCAGGATAGGTGAACCTGGCTCGGGCAACGCCACCACGGCATGTTGGAATTCAGACCCCTGGCTCTTGTGGACTGTCATCGCCCACCAGGTGTCTACCATCCCGAGTTGCGCCGGAGCGAGTGGCTGAGGATTGGCTGACTCTGGGAAGATAACCGCCCGCTGTTTCCCACTCTGTATGACTACGCCGGTGTCGCCGTTGAAAAGATTGAGGAGATAGTCGTTTGCCGAAACCATGACTGGCCGGCCAACGTACCACCGGCCTCGAAATGCCGTTTCGGTCACCCCAGCGAGAACGGCGCCCTCGATCTCTTTCTGCCAGATGTCTCGACCGTTCGGTCCGCGGCGGGTTGCACAGAGAACCTTCACATCGTTGGCAAGAGTGGCTGCCCGAACTGCATCGCCCTCCAGCGCAGCATCCAGGCTCAGCTTCCCGGTGGTGACAACCAGATCCAACACCTGCCGACGGTGATGGGGATGTACGAGCGTGATGTCCGGGTGGAGCGGATCGGCCAGGAGATCCAAAGCCAATTCAGCGTTGCCATGGCGGATGGCGTCAGCGAGGAAAGCGATCCCGGAGCGGGCTTCGAATCGTTTGGTTGCCGTGAGGCTGACGATGGCCTTCTGGATTCGGCCGCCACTGCCGGTGATGTCGCCCAACACCGCCCCGGCTTCCACACTGGCCAGCTGAAAAGGGTCACCTACCAGAATGAGCTTCGTGTTGGCGCCAATTGCCGACAACAACCGACTCATCAGCGGAAGCGAAACCATTGAGACCTCGTCAACTACCACAACATCTAGTGGGAGCGGACGATCAGGTCCATGCTGGAAGCGGATGCCATCACCTCGTCCAAGCAGCCGATGGACGGTCACCGCCTCGGTCCCGGCGAGGTTGGAGGCTGCGTCCGGGAGCTCCGCCGCCGCGGCCTGGATCGCCTCCTTCATCCTTCCGGCCGCTTTTCCGGTGGGGGCAGCCAAGCCGATGCGAAGCTCCGGGTTACCCGCCAGCAGAGCGGCGAGAATTCGAGTAATCGTGAACGTCTTCCCGGTACCGGGACCACCCGAGAGCACGGTGAGCCGGTGGGAGAGAGCGTGATCGGCGGCCACCCGTTGCGCCATCTCCAGTGCCGATGAATTGAGCACAGCGACCGATTCCGGATCGAGGGTCGAGGCGGCGGGCGCGGATCGGAGCAGCGAGTTGAGCGCCGTGGACACAGACTCTTCGTAGTTGAAATAGCGCTGGAGATAGAGAAGGTCGTTGTGGAACACCAGCGGTTGCTTGGGCAGACTGGGAAGGAGCGGAGAGGCCCCATCGGTGAGAATTTCGGGGATCCGGGCCCTCCTCACCATGGTTCGGAACAGGTTGAGCCAGTCTTCACCTTCGGGCCAAGGGAGGTCCGACACCTGCGGTGGCGGGGTCTCGTTCTCACGCACTGGAACTGTGGGGCTGTCGACTGCGGCGGTGGTGGCGATCGTGCCAAGGTCCACGCCCACATGGCCATGCTGGGGCGCTCGGGCGGCCAACGCCGCTCCCAGGACGACCATCCGCTGGTGCTTTCCCTTCAGAACACCGTTGAGCTGCTCGGTGATGAAGTTTGCAAATGCAACGTCGACGGTCTCCAGCACGCCGGCATCAACAAAGGGCTGGAGGAAACGAACGGCATTCGGCGCCGGCGGCGTGATGTGAGAGCGGCTCATCCCACGGCCTCGATCCGCTGGCCGTGATGAAGGAGGTCGCTAAGCCCCACAACCAGCTCCGGAGGGATTGGCCAGGAGAAGACCCCATGAACGGCAGATCCGCTGGGGGGTGTCTCAGGACCGATCATCCCCCGGACGAAGAGGTAGGCGGCGCCGCCGAGGTTGGTTGCAGGATCGTAGGTATCGCCCAGCCGCCATCGCAGGTACCGGTGCAACGCAACCGCATACAGAAGCGCCTGGAGTGGATAGTCATGATGGGCCATCGCTGTTGCCATGTTGGCCTGGGAGTAGTCATGAAGGACCAGGGGCGATCCGTAAGCACCCAACCGATTTGTTTTGTAGTCAACCACCACATAGCGGTCGTGCCTACCTTCGGCGCTGACGCGAAAGATCCCGTCGATCGCTCCGGTGAGGTGGCCGGCAAGATTCACGTTGATGGCGTTGTTGGCAAGCTGCTCGGCCCACTTCCGCAGAGGGCTGACCGGCGGCAGGTGCGCCAAGATCAGCTGGCCGACGTCGGTTCCCGTGGGGCGACGGCCGGGAGGAACCGACGGCGCCAGCGGAAGCTCGAACGTCATCTCATCGAGAACATTTGTTGAGTCAAACGACCGCATCGGTCGATTGTCGAACAACGGACCGAGCGGTGTGTCTATGGCGGAAACCAAACCGTGGGTCAGCTCAGCCGGGTCGATCTTCCAGTTGGACCACGCCACGGCATTGCCCACGTGAGTGGCCAGTTCGCTCTGAAGGTTGGGGGCGGCGAAATCGACGGCTTCCAGAACACCGTGGACCATGGTGCCGAAGGCAGCACCGCCGGCGATGTTGCCAAGCGGCAAGGGTGAGCCTTGTGCGTCGGAGTCGTCGACGGTGAGACCATCTGGCGTAGCTTCGTCGGTGGCGCCCTGTTCAGGGCCGACGTCCTGTAGCGCAACGGACGAACCCGATTCCGTGTGGTCACCGGGGTGAATCCGCTTCCCGCTGATGCGGGTGAACGACCACCGCTGGGGGTCACGATCGAACACCCGGTCGATGGTGGCAACCCTCAACACCGGAGCTTCTTGACTGGTGGCTCCCAGCCAGCGAGCGGGAGGGCAATTCTCATCGATCACCGTCACCCGGAATGCACCGTCGGATTCAATTACCCGTGGCTGGAGTGCGGCCATTACCCCCTCGCCGGTTGCAGGAGCCTTCCCTTTGAACAAAAGCCGGCTTAGGGGGGCATCGCCTGGCTTGCTGCCAAGGTAAACCACGGACTTGTGTATTGCCCGGGTAACAGCGACGTAGATCAAGCGCAGTTGCTCTGCTTTTTCTTCGTCTTTGATCAGCGGATCAAGATCTTTGCGCTCCCAAGCTTTGGCCGCTCCGAATATCACCGTCCGCGTGCCGTCGGGCTGGTCGAAACTGGTGGGTCGCCGGTTCGTTGGTGCCGCGCCAAGACCGACGGCGATGGCGATAGGAAACTCCAATCCCTTTGCCGCATGGACGGTCATGATCTGCACGGCGTCGTCGTCGGAGTCGGTGCGACGGGCGAAGAGTTCGGCGTCGGCGTCCTCCTCTACGTCGGTCATGAGCTGTTCCATTCGCTCGACCAGACGATGGACCTGCTGCGACGAGCCGTCGCTCTCGAGGAGTTCCCGAATGTGATTGAGATCGGTTAGCGAACGTTCACCTTGGCCGGATTCCAACAGTCGTACGGCGACGTCTTTGTACTGCCATATCCGATCGAAAAAGGCGGGAAGGCCCTCTTTCTGTAGAACCTCAGCCCACTCGCTGAACATCACCTGGAGGTCTGCTACGACCCCGGCGCCCGGTTGATCGGGTTCGATGCCGTCGAGTTCCTCCCACGTCTTATGACAGAACCAGCCCAACGCCGCCGCCCGCACGAGCCGGGGTCGAGCCGGTGCCGCGACAGCCTGTAGCAAAGCAAAAAGCTGTGAGGCCGCTTCGGTGGACATGACCGAACCTACGTTGCCGATCACCACCGGCACGCCCGCCTGCGTCAGCGACCGATGGATAGCGTCTACGTGACCGTGACTTCGGACCAGTACGGCAATATCGCCGGGTTGGATCGCTCGGTGACCTCCGGCGTGGGGGACCTGTCCGTGCTCAAGGTGCTCTACGACCAGCCTGGCAATGTCGGCACCGGTTGCCTCCTTGGCCGGCTCGGCCGGGATCCTGCTGTTCGAGAAGGCACGAAGTTCCACCCCTGAAGCCGAATGGCCCCGCACGAGCAGGGGCGATGATTCTTTCTTGCCACTCATCACCGGTTCGAACCCGATTCGCGGGTCCCCAAACGTTGTGCCCTCGAACAAGCGCTCTGTGCCGGCGAGGAGCACGGGGTCACTCCGGAAGTTGGTACCAAGGGTGAACCGCTCGGCGTCTTTGCTATCGGAAGAGGCGAGGTACGCCTTGATGTCGGCTCCGCGGAAGCGGTAGATGGACTGCTTGGGGTCTCCGACGGTAATCAGCGTCGCCTCCGTCTTCCCAAACAATGCATCGAGCATCTCCCATTGGGTGCCGTCGGTATCTTGGAACTCATCGATCAGGGCAACATCGATTCGACTGCGAACTTCGGCCACCGCCCTTTGGCCGGAGCGGGGGTTCGTCACCAGTTCTCGGGCGGCGATCAGGATGTCGTCGAAACTGAGAACAGCACGGTTGCGGCGGACCATGGTGACTCGGTTGACGACCTCCGCGACCACGTCGGCGGATTCGGCCAAGGCGTCGGCGCTCTCCAAGAAATCTTTCGACCTCCGGGTAGCGCGAGCCGTATCGATTTCTGCCCGGGTGGGAGACAGCACAGAATCGGGCTTCTTCAGGGCGAGCTGGGCTGCATCAACCACCGTCTTCGGGTCCACCACAGGCAAATGTTGGGTTCCTCGGCGGGCCAGCACGTCTGCCAGCGCTTCTTCTACAACCACCGTGGTGTCTTCGGTGAGGGTGGCATCGGGGTTGGTGGTCGCGGCCACGCCTTGCTCGCTGAGCAGCGTTTGCGCGAAGGAGTGAATGGTGCCAATCGTGGCCGTGTCGAACTCGGCCAGCGACCGCTCGATTCGTCGGAATCGTTCGCTGAGCTCCACGTGGGACCCGGACGTCAAATGGAGCAACACCGCATCATCTTCCGCGGCGAGCACCTCCCCGGCCAGGATCTGCCGGAGCGCCTCGGCGGCATGGGCAAGCCGACCGCGAATTCGATCTCGAAGTTCTGCCGCCGCAGCCTTGGTGAAGGTGACAACCAGAATCCGACTGATCGGGACATCCTGCTCAGCAACGTAACGGGTGACGAGGGCCGCGATGCTGTACGTCTTGCCGGTCCCGGCACTGGCCTCGAGGAGCATCCGACCCGCTGGAAGCGGGTCGGTGAGTGCGAAGCGTTGTGATCTCACGTGAACACCTCGGTGGTGTCGGAAATCAATCCTGTGAGGTAGTGGTGCAGACGAAGAAATCGACTCTGTTCGTTGGGATCCCCAGGGTCGGTTGGGCGAGCGGGCAGCTGGAGCAGCTGCGCATCCGACAGCGCCCCAAAAGCCGCCCGAGCATAGGAATTGGTGGACATACCGAATCGATCGGCCCACCGCAGCAACGATCCCGGTTCTTTCTTAGGTTCGACCTTGGCGAAAACGGGAAGTGGTTCCCTCATCCCCAGCTCAGCAAGATCGGAAATCTGCTCCAGCGCAAAAATGGCGAAATCCCTTCGTTCCTGCGGTGATTCTCCCCTCATCCGCATCCGCATCGAGGTGGTGAAGTCTTTCTTTTTGATCTTGCCCGAATCAGCTTTGGTTACTCCTACCGCAGTCCACTGCTGGTGCGGGTGGGCGGCGGTCAACAGACAGAGGTCCAACCAGAGCCGACGCGTGAATCGCTGATCGATGGCCGATGCCGATGCCCGGATAGGACCGATACGTCGACCCTGGTCAACTCGAGCGATCTGACCACGCAGGCACAGACGCTGATGATCCAGTTCGATCGACAGCGTCTCGGTGGCTGATGCCCCTTGCAATTCTGCCAACTCCTTGACCACCGCCTC
Organism: Acidimicrobiales bacterium; assembly: GCA_013003535.1. Lineage (GTDB taxonomy): Bacteria > Actinomycetota > Acidimicrobiia > Acidimicrobiales > SZUA-35 > JABDIY01. The sequence goes on from JABDIY010000049.1 coordinate 187,829, forward strand.
CGCAATCTTGCGCTGGAGATCCAGAATCTCGGCCCCGGATGGGCCAGGCGGAAAGGATCCTCTTCGACGAAGGACATCGAGGCGAGGACCCAGGTCCTTGTTCAACAGACCGGACGTGATCAGGTCGTCCAGCACGCTCCACATGAGGAGATTGTCTTTGCGGACCGGGATATTGTCTTCTAGCCCTTCATCAGTCTGCCGGAAGGTGGCGCCCAGCCGCTGGGAGAAGAACAATTTGGGCCCATCCTGGAGAATGTCGTGGAGCAGCTTCACGTCGGTCAATCGCTCCCGGTCAGGGGGAACGAGTAGCTGCGGCAATGGCGGCAGAATGGTGGGCTTTCGGCTCGCCACTTTCGCTTCGGCAGCCAGCAACGCACGTCGATCGAAACTTAACGGTGGCAGGTGGCTGAAGTTTTGAGGATCGAAACTATGACGGGGGTGTGTGGCCCGGATGCGCTGAAGAACCGACTGGCGATCGGCCACAGCCGTGATGGCCTCTATTTCGGACAGCAACTCGGCCACCGCAATACTGGGCGGGGCGGCTTTGTTCGACCTCACGTCCTTTCCGGATCTGGTGACGATGAGCTTGTCCCGGGCCGACAAGACCGTTTCGAGGAGGGCCTGGCGCTGGTCGGCCCGTTGGTCGGGATCACCGATGTCTGGCTTCGAGCCGAGAATATCATCGCCATTGACCCGGGGTTTGGCCATGGCCGCCTCGTCGAGTCCAAGGATCGCGATGATCCGATGCGGCACCCACCGCAACGGACGAAGGGAAGTGAAAGTGATCGCGCCATCGAAGAATTTGGGTCGAGCCGAGCGCGATTGCAGCCGTTCCCCCAAGAGCTCGGCGATCTCGGGGAGCGAAAAGACCGGCGCGTCAGCTCTGGCAATCTGGGCATCGGCAAGGACCCCCGCGATCGCCGTGCGAGCGCGTTCGATTTGCCAGGCCTCTTGAAAAGGCATCTGGAACAGCTCGGTGACCGCCTCGGACAGTCGTTGGTTCCAGACATCGATCGTGTCGGGTCGGGACCATTCGGCGTCGATCGTCTCGAGCCGAGCGACGAAAGCCAGAAGCCGATTGAGGGTGGCGACGCCACCCCCTTCCACGCCGGCGGCGGGGACCTCACCAGGGCCCAGCACGAGATCGTCGTCGTTGATGGCCATGCCGACGAGGAGCTGGTTGAGCCCATGTTTCCAGGTGTTGGTGTGAAGGCCGGGTAAATCGTGGCGTCGGCGGTTCTCCTCATTCAACCCCCAGCGGATTTCTGTGATGTCCAGCCAGCGCTCTACCTGAGCAAGATCATCGGAATCCATCATGAACGCATCGGCAACCGGTGGCAGGCTGAGGAAATCGAGCATATGGCTCGCTGGATAACGGCCACTTACCAGACCAACGAGAGCAAGAATGGCGCCGTTGAGAGCATCTTCGTTGGGAAGATCGCGATCGGAAATGGTGTACCGCAGCCGGGGAAGACCGCCCCAGTCTGCGGCCGCTCGTTCAGCGGACGGGCCGAGCTCCCCAGGGATCAACGGAGCGAAACTGGCGAGATCCGGGCAAACGACCAGGATGTCCGACTCATTCAGCGTGGGGTCATCACGAAGTTCGGCCAACAATGCGTCGCGCAGCACCTCGACCTGTCGACCGATCCCGGTACACGCGTGGATTTCAATGGTGCAGTCCTGTTCTGATGGGACGTATTGCGCGCTGGGGGCCCGGTCGCCCCGGAGATGGGCCTGCAATTGGCCAAGCATCGTGTCCTTCGTCGGCGAGACATCGGACCGAAGTTGCTGCGGTGCCGGCAGATTGAGACGGGAGAGGAGGAGCTGTGACTCTCGAGACGCCCGCCCCCAGCTTCGCAGGAGGGGCTGGCGAACCTCGGCGGCGCTGAGGTCTTCCTGTCGTTTGAGTTCTCTGACGTCGCCGAACCCATCGTTGAGCCGCTGAGTGGTGGCCAAGGCCGGATCAACCATGAACAGATCAACGTCGCGATGTTCACCGAATGCTTTGAGGAGATCGGCGAAGGCCTGACCGCCAGGAAGCGTGGAAACGCCGAAGATGCTGAAGCGGGGCGGTAGATCCAACCGCAGGCTGTTGGCCTTCAGTGCGGCCAGCAGTGCCGGGAGCCGCTCGGCGGGACTGGCGGTCCCGATGTGCTGGCGGACCAAGCGAAACAGCGCTGGCTGCCAACGAAAATCGAATCGGAGCGTCTCGCCGGTGGGATCGAGATCCTGACCCTCGGCCCACGAGCGCAGCATTTCTGGCCTTCGTGTCCCGTAGCGGTCGAACAGATCCGCGATCCGCCGGGCTCGCCCGTACCACGTGGCCCCCAGTGGCAGTTCGGTTACCGATCCGAGCTGCTCGTTGCCGATCTCCTGAACGAGGACGTGGTGAACAGCGAACGTCAGCGGGCCGAGCCGCCAAGGATCCTCTTGATCACCGAGGTCAGCGGTGAAGAGTTGGCTTCGCAGGATCCCGGGGAACGGCATCTGGATGTTGGCGGCAATGCCGTCACAACTACCAGGCGACGCTCCCAGGGTGTCGGCCAGATGCAGCCTGAGCCAGCGCTGCATCCCGACCGACGGAACCGCCACCAGCTCGGGCATCATGGGATCCGGAAGCGGTGAGCCGAGACGTTTGCTGAGTTGGTCGGCGAGGGGCGCCAGCGCGTCGGCGGAGTAGATCGAGAGTGTCATCTACCGCAACAGTAGCCAGAGGGTGTGACGGTCCGGAGCGTCGTGGTTCAATGCGGTACGCTGCTGTCATGAGCGATGTTCAGCTGCCTGCGGCCAACTGGTATCCGGACCCCGCCGGGCGGCATGAATTCCGCTGGTGGGACGGCACTACATGGACCGATCAGGTGTCGTCTCACGGCCGGCAGGCCACCGACACCTTCCAGAAAGAGGCCAAGACGGTCGCGCCCCAGCAGTCCTCTGAGAAGATTCAGGAACAGGTGCAGCGGCATATGAACCAGGCCCAGAAGCGGGGAGCGCCGATGCCCGCCGCGCCTAGCGGCGGCGGGCTACTAGATCAGCCGATTCTGGTGGTGAACCAGAAATGGAAGCTGATCGAGGTCAACACCGAGTTCGCCATCTTCGATGCCGCCGGCAATCAGGTTGGCGCCGTTCGCCAAGTGGGTCAGAACACGTTCAAGAAGATCATCCGCTTCCTCGGGGATATCGACCAGTACTTCACCCACAAGTATCAGGTAGTCGATATGACCGGGCAGCCCCAACTGTTGATCACCCGCCCGGCCAAGTTCATCAAATCTCGGGTCATCGTTCAGGACGGGCTCGGTACCGAGGTGGGGCAGATCGTGCAGAAAAACGTCTTTGGCAAGATCAAGTTCATGTACATCGTGAACGGCCAGGAGGTGGGCGGGATCTTTGCGGAGAATTGGCGAGCCTGGAACTTTGCCATCAAGGACGCCAACGGTACCGAGGTTGCCCGGATCACCAAGACGTTCGAAGGGCTTCTCAAGACGGCCTTCACCACCGCGGACAACTACGTCTTGCAGGTTCATCAACCCTTGTCAGACCCCCTACGCCAAATGGTGTACGCCTCGGCGGTCACTGTGGACACGGCGCTGAAGCAGGATGCTCGCGGCGTGAGCGGTGGCGGCATGTTCGACATGATCGGCAACTAGGCGCCGGTAGCCTAGACGCATGGCTGATGTAAAGATCTATCACAACCGTCATTGAAACTCCTCGGTCAATGCCGTGCGCATTGCAGAAGAGTTGGGTGTTGACTTCGACGAGATCAACTACATCCAGAATCCGCCGGATGAGAAAGCGCTTCGGAGCATCATCAGCAAGCTCGAAGACCAACCGACCGCCCTGGTTCGCCGGGACTCCAAGTTCAAGAAACTCGAACTCACCGACCAAGATGTCGCCACCGAAGACCAGATTGTGGACATCCTGCTGAAGCACAAGCAGCTACTCCAACGACCGATCGTAGTGACGAAGAAGAAGGCGATCATCGGGAGACCAAAAGAACGCGTCCGCGAGCTGCTCGCATAAACCTGCGGGCCCGTTCTGGCAGCCGAAGTTCGCGCTCGAGCATTCTGGCAGACCAGGATCGCGCTGACGCGGTTGCTCTGTTTCAGGGCATCCCTCTCGCTTTGTGGTGATGGTTTTGGTTGGGGTTGTCGCGGGACATCCCTCACACAGGAAATTCTTGTTGTGAGTGTCTTTGGCTGTGGACAAAATGTATGTTCCGATTAGTTTGAGACGACTGATAGTCCAGGTCGATACAAGCACGATCAACGTGACAGAGTTTTGCGGTGTTCATGGCGTGTCGACATGGTTTTTCTATGACCTGCGACGCCGTCACGCCGTCGATGGTGACA
>JABDIY010000058.1 GCA_013003535.1 Acidimicrobiales bacterium
CCCCCCCCCCCGCAACTCCCTGGTTCCCGCCAGGAAGGGTCAGGGGGCTCGGCTAGGAGGACGCCCCGACCCCACTAGGTTCGGTCCCGAATCGTTTCCGATGAGCGGATTGGTTCTAACGGCCCATCGGAATGACCCAACGGCACTACCGGCAGCTTGAAGTGCGCTCTCTCAGGTCAAGCATCGTGATGGAAATGGCTCATCCGTCACACCAAGGCTCGTCACATCCGCAGCGGCGATTTCGTACGTGAGATCTGGATTTTTGTGTAGCTGTTTTGGCACTCTCATCGCTAGAGTGCCAACTTGTAAAAATCCTTTCTCCCTGAAGAGGTAAGCGCCACCATGGCAAAAATGATGTCCTTTGACGATGAAGCTCGTCGCAAGCTCGAATCCGGTATGAATCAGTTGGCTGACGCTGTTCGCGTCACCCTTGGCCCGAAGGGCCGGAACGTGGTACTCGACAAGAAATTCGGCGCACCCACGATCACCAATGACGGTGTTTCCATCGCCAAGGAAATCGATCTCGAAGACCCCTACGAGCGAATCGGCGCCGAGTTGGTCAAAGAGGTTGCCAAGAAGACCGATGATGTGGCAGGCGACGGCACCACCACCGCCACTGTGCTCGCCTGGGCAATGGTGAAGGAGGGCCTTCGCAACGTTGCGGCCGGAGCCAATCCCATGAGTCTCAAACGGGGCATCGAAGTTGGCGTCGCTGCCACCGTGGCCGCTATTGCCGACATCGCCATCGAGGTTGATGACAAGTCCCAAATCGCCCAGGTGGCTGGCATCTCGGCCAATGACCCTTTGATTGGTAAGACGATCGCCGAGGCGATCGACAAGGTCGGAAAGGACGGGGTAGTCACCGTCGAAGAGTCCAACACTTTCGGGATGGATCTCGAGTTCACTGAAGGCATGCGGTTCGACAAGGGCTACATCAGCCCGTACTTCGTAACCGACCACGATCGCATGGAGGCGGTCCTGGAAGATCCTTACATCGTTCTGGTCGGGTCAAAGGTGAGCGCCATCCGCGATCTGGTTCCTTTACTCGAGAAGGTCATGCAGACCTCCAAGCCGCTCCTCATCATCTCCGAGGACGTAGACGGCGAAGCTCTGGCAACCCTGGTCGTCAACAAGATTCGCGGCACCTTCAATGTTGCGGCCGTCAAGGCACCGGGCTTTGGTGACCGGCGCAAGGCGATGATGCAAGACATGGCCGTTCTCACCGGCGGTCAGGTCATCAACGAAGAAGTGGGTCTGAAGCTCGAGACCGCCACGTTGGATCTTCTGGGCACGGCCCGAAAGGTTACGATTACCAAAGACGAGACCACGATCATCGAGGGCGGTGGCGACGCCACAGAGGTCGCAGGCCGAATCAGCCAGATCCGCACCGAGATCAGCACTACCGATTCCGACTATGACCGCGAAAAGCTGCAGGAGCGCTTAGCCAAGCTCAGCGGTGGTGTTGCGGTGTTGAAGGTCGGCGCGGCAACCGAGGTGGAGCTCAAAGAGAAGAAGCACCGCATCGAGGATGCTGTCTCCACCACGAAAGCTGCGATCGAAGAAGGAATCGTGTGTGGCGGTGGAGTCACCCTCATTCGTGCGCGTGACGCTGCACGGGAGTCCAAGGAGGTCAAGAAGCTCAGGGGCGATGAAGCCACTGGCGCCAACATCGTCTTGAAGGCTCTCAGCCGTCCTCTTCAGCAGATCGCCGAGAACGCCGGCCTCGAGGGTGGCGTTGTTGTCGACAAGGTCTCTAGCCTCACGGGCTGGCATGGGCTCAATGCGGCTACCGACGAATACGAAGATCTCCAAAAAGCCGGCGTGGTGGACGCCGCCAAGGTCACCCGGTCCGGCGTGCAAAATGCTGGGTCGATTGCAGCGCTGTTCCTCACTACTGAAGCCGTAATCACCGATTTCGTGGACGACGAGGACTGACCCCTCCGCCAAGAATCGTTGAACAAGGCCGGGCCTCGCCCGGCCTTGTTCGCGTCTGGAAACATTACAGAGGCATAGAATCCGCTGGTGACCAGCCCTTCCCAGTTCGGAGCGCTCGAGCAGCGTGCTCTGCTTTCGGTGGCCACGCAGTTCTTCGTCAACGGGGCGGTATTCGCATCCTTCGTGCCGCGACTCCCAGAGATTCGAGATGTTGTGGACATCACCGTGGGAGAGCTCGGGCTCCTCATCACGATTGGCGGAATGATTGGACTACTTGGAAGCCTCGGCGCCAGTCCGATCATCGAGCGACTTGGCACCCGCCGGACGCTGATCATCGGCGCCCTCGCTCTGGTCGGCTTCTTGCCGGTCCTGGGATTGGCTCGCACACCCTACGTCCTGGTGATCGGATTCGCCGGTTTGCAGACATTCGACGTGATCGTGGACGTTGCCATGAATCTCCAAGGGTCGTGGCTGAGCGCTCGACGCCACGCCCCGGTGATGAATCGCTTGCACGGGTTGTGGAGTCTGGGAACCGTGGTGGGGGGACTGGCCGCATCGCAGCTGGCTGGTCTCGGGGTATCGCTGCGAGATCACTTCTTTGGCGTTAGTGCACTGATGTTCGTTGTGATCGTCTTTGTGGGACGCGGTCTGCTCCGTGAAGACCGGGAGTTCAGCCACGTGGCAGTGACCAGCCACGCGGAGCACCGACCCGAGAAGGTCCGGGGACGAGGCAAAAGGACAGCTCTGGCCGCCCTGGCTATTGCCGGTGGTTGCGCCATCGTGGTTGAACTCACCTCCAGTGACTGGGCGGCCTTCCGGCTGTCCGACGACTTCGGTGCCGGTGCTGGATTCGCCGGCCTGGCTTACGTTGCGTTCACGTCAGGAATGACCCTGGGTCGTTTCGGCGGAGACTCGGTATTGGTGAAAATCGGATCCGACCAGCTGTTCCGGGGGGCCCTTGTTCTTTCCTTTGCCGGTATGGCCGCAGCCAGCCTGGTGCCCAATCGGGCGGTGACGATTGCGGCCTACATGGTGGCGGGCGTGGGAATCTCAACGTTTTTCCCCAAGCTTTATGATGATGCAGCCCGCTACCCGGGCAAATCAGGAGCGGGGCTGGGGGCCCTTACCGGTGGATCGAGGCTGGCAGGATTCATTGCACCTGCGGTGGTTGGGGCATTGGCGGCAACGGAGCTTTCTGTTGGGCAAGCCTCGGCTTTGGTCACGCTGCCGACGCTGGGAGGATTGGCTGTGGTTTCCTTCACCGCCCGCCGCCTGTCCTAGCGGTTTGGTGCCGTCCGCCCTGGGCTCGGCCCATCTCGAGCCTCGATTGTCGGTAGCTTGAACGTAATGGCACAGCGGTCGACATCCCTTGAACTGTTCAGCAGAAAGCTGAAGGCGGACGGCACCACCACCAAGGCACCCGACACACTCCTGGTGGAGGAACCGCTCTCCATCCAGCTCGATGGCACCCTGGTCTCTTCAACCATGCGAACGCCTGGTCATGATTTTGAGCTGGCGGCAGGGTTTTGTCTTACTGAGCAAGTCCTCCATGGGGCGCCGGTTACCAGTATTCGCTACTGCGGAACGGGGGCGGCGGTGGATTCTGACTTCAACGTGGTCACGGTGGAAACCGGTGGTAAAGCGCCCCAGCCGACGCCTCGGCTTGGCAATACCACTTCCTCCTGCGGGATCTGCGGCGCCGATGCGATCGAAGAGCTCACCGAGACCCTGAGTGTCTTGCCACCCCATGATCGGTGGGACTACGCGCCGCTATTATCGCTTGCCAATACGGTGCGGATGTCGCAGGTCCTCTTCGAATCCACCGGCTCGTCCCACGCCGCGGGGGCGGCCGACCGGGACGGCCGCTTGGTGATCATGCGGGAGGACATCGGGCGGCACAATGCTGTCGACAAGGTCATCGGCCGGCTTTTGCTCGACGACCTCCTGCCAGCCACCGACATGGCGCTCTTCGTCAGTGGTCGGGCCAGTTTTGAGATGGTGCAGAAGGCCTGGGCAGCCGGGTTCACGGCGTTGGTGTCAGTGAGCGGCCCGTCGGCGCTGGCGGTCCAAACCGCCCGCCGAGCCGGAATGACGCTCGTCGGTTTTGCCCGAAACGGTACGGGCACGCTCTACAGCCCGTTCGAAGCTATCTGACCAATCAGCCTGCCGGTCCCATCGGTAAGCTTGTCGGATGGCCTCCCCCCCCGAAACAGACGCAACGGACGTAGTTGACGGCGCCGTTCCGAAGGAGGGATTGGGAGTGGCGCATCTCTTCTACCGAACCACGGTCCTCGCCGACCGGGAGGCCGCAATCTCCGCGTTCAAAGCTGCCGAAACGGCCGGTTGCCAAGTGATCACTGTTGCGATGCTGGGTCACAAAGCCGACTTGGCGGTCATGGCCCTGGGACCGAACCTGTGGACACTTCGGGCGCTGCAGACCCAGCTCACGCAGGCGGGCTTCGACCTGGTAGATAGCTACATCAGCATCACCGAAGTGTCTGAATATGCTGCTGGTGTTCCAGAACAGATGAAGAAAGATCGCCTGTACCCGAACCTTCCGCCAGAAGGAAAGACAGCGTGGTGCTTCTATCCCATGAGCAAGCGGCGGGCTGAGGCGAGCAACTGGTTCACCTTGGGATTCGAAGAGCGGAAAAATCTGATGATGGAGCACGGCACCAGCGGCAGGAAATTCGCCGGTCGTCTCGTGCAGCTCATCACCGCTTCAACGGGGCTGGACGATTTCGAATGGGGTGTCACACTCTTTGCTCAGCGACCGGATGATCTCAAAGAAGTGGTCTACACGATGCGCTACGACGAGGCCTCGGCAAAGTACGCCGATTTCGGCCAGTTCTACGCCGGGATGGTGGCCCCCGCCCATGACGTTCTCACCGCTGTCGGTGTCGACTAGAAACCCACGGTGCTGATACGCCCAGTACGGTAGGGGTTATGTCGGACCCACCAGACGTTACGGAAGAACCGGCCGTCGTTGCCGTATCTCCGACCCTCGGCGACGCAGCACCGATCGATGCCTCCGTGGACCTCGACTCGGGTGCACCAGCACCAGCAACCGCTGAGGAGCCGGTAGTCGCTGAGGAGCCGGTGGCCGCTGAGGAGCCGGTAGTCGCTGAGGAGCCGGTGGCCGCTGCGGAGCCGAAAGTCGCTGAGGCGCAAGGATCGCCCGCAGGGCAACCTCCTCCCACGGCCAAGGCGGCTCCCGCTCAAGCTGACTCCGCTCCAGTCCAAACGGCTCCGCTGATCGAGGTTCCCGGCGGAACTTTACCTCCGATCGAGGAGCATGCTCCCCTCGTGATGCAGATCCTGGGTGGGATCGTCACCGCCGTCACAAACAAAGAGGTGGACCTCGTCCTCGATGACGGTCGAGAAGCGGTCATTCACCGTGAGAATTTCGACCTGGCAGAGACCGATCCCACCACTGTTCTCCAAGTTGGCGACGGCGCTGAAGGGGCGGTGTTGTCAAGAGAGGACCCCCGAAATCGTGTGGTCCTGTCCCGCAAATGGGTTCTTCGGGACCGAGCATGGAAGAAAGCGACGGACAGCATCGAGGATCATTCCACGATCAACTGTCGAGTTACGGCTGCGTCGAAAAAGGGCGTTGTTGTCGACGTCATGGGCCTTCGCGGGTTCGTTCCCTTGAACCACTTCCAGCTCAGCTCCCAGCCGCCGCCGCCCGAAACCGTAGGCCAAATGGTCGAGCTGCGAGTTCTGGCGGCTGACCGACAGAAGGATCGGCTGTTGCTCTCCCGTCGATCGGCGCTCATGAAGGAGCAGCGCAAAGCCGACGCTGAGGCGCTGCAATCGCTCAAGGTAGGTGGCACCTACACGGGGACCGTCAACGAGCTCACCGCATTCGGTGCTTTCGTTACGGTCAACGGAGTTCGTGGTCTCCTTCATGTCAGCGAAATGTCATGGGATCGGGTGACCTCGCCGAAAGGCCTTGTAAAGGTCGGTCAAGAAATTGACGTCCAGGTGATCGAGGTGAAACCGAAGAAACGCCGAGTGTCGTTCTCTCGCAAAGCGTTGTTGGATGATCCGATGGCAGGAATCGAGGTTGGCTCGGTTCACACCGGCACCGTGAAACGTTTGGTCGATTACGGGGTCTTCGTCGACATCGGTCCAGCCGAGGGAATGGTGCATCTCAGCGAACTTGCCGAGTATCGACCACAACATCCCTCCGAGGTGGTGTTGCGAGGCGATGAGGTCCAAGTGAAGGTGCTGAAGGTCAACCGGGAAAAGCGGCGCTTGGAGCTCTCTGTGCGGCAGGCCCTGTACTTCCCGGCGTGACCGATTCCCATCACAGTGCCATGAACTCAAAGACTGGTGAGAGCGCTACTGAAGCCGAACTCCTCGCAAGCCATGCCGATGCTTTGCTGGAGGCACTTTGGGCTACCGTCGAGCAGTGGGCGGTGAACAGCTTGGTTTCTCGGTCGCCCGCTGATGCTCACAAACGAGTGCAGTTGAGCGCCGACCGTATTAGCGATCACGTGCGGAGTTCGGTCCTACCGGACCTCGCAACGCTTCTTGGTGCCGACATCGATGAGCAGTGGACAACTCCCTTGGAGATCGTACGAAGTCTGGTGGGACCGATTACCGCTGAACTGCAATCCTTGCACGTTCCCCCACCGCAACGGGACTCCCACAGCGTTGCTCTTCATCCCCAGGATCTCTACAACATTGCACCTGCTACGTTTGCCAACGTCCATCCATCACTCCATGAACCTGGGCTCGCATGGGGAGCGGCCAAAGCCCATGTTCACCTTCGGCGGCACCAGCGCCAAGCGTCAGATCGTCGCCCAGTGGTGGTGGTGTGCGCTCCTGAGCTAGGTGACAGGTCGCGTTTCGATGCCTTCGAAGTGCACCACGTAAGAAACGCCCAGAAGCTGGCTGAGTTCAGCGCCCATACCGAACCGGACCTCGTGATCGTTGATTTGGATCGGACACCCGACCCAGTCCCGTTCCGCATCGAGAATGCTCACGTTGTTGGATTTGGCTCCCACGTTGACACGCCGCGCCACGATGCTGCTCTCGAGGCTGGATACGACGCCGTGCTCGCTCGCTCGATATTCTTTCGCCGCCTTCCCGAGCTTCTCGCTCCCGTCCAGAAGTCAAGCGCCTCATGAAGACCAAATCCGACCTGCTGACCGCTCCCTCGCTTCATGGCTCTGAGTACTGCCGGGCTCGTTCCGCCGCAGCTGACTCGTGGCTGGCTGAAGTGTTTGCTACCGCAACCGAGGGCGATACCTCAAAGCTGGCTCTGGTCGCCGTCGGTGGGTACGGTCGAGGTGTGCTCTGGCCCCAGAGCGATCTTGACCTGGTGTTATTCCACAACAAACGGCGGGATATCGCCGCCATAGCCGAACGTCTCTGGTATCCGATTTGGGATCGCAATCTCAAACTGGGGCATGCTGTTCTCACTCCGAAGGAGGCTGGTCAGCTCGCCAGCGCAGAACTCGAGCGTGCCACTGCATTCTCGGTTATGCGGCTCATCGCAGGAAGTGCCGAGGTGCTAGAGGACGCTGAGGCTCAGATTTTTCGTGCTCGCGAGAAGCGAGCGCCTGCCCATCTGCGAGAGCTCGCTCGAGTTATCGAGGACCGGCATACGCAGTTCGGTGACGTTGCATTCCGCCTGGAGCCTGATCTGAAAGAAGGTCGGGGTGGCATACGCGATCTGGATGCACTGCGATGGGCCGAGTCGATGCAGCCGGGGTTCGCCGCTGACCTGTTGGTGGGACTTGACGATGCCGCAGAAGTGTTGACTCGTGCAAGGGTGGAGTTGCACCGCAGCAGCGGTCGCAGCGGAAACCGGCTCACCCTCGATGATCAAGATGTGGTCGCCGCTGCGATGGGCGAGGGGTCTGGCCAGACGTTGATGAAGGAAGTCTCGCTGGCGGCCCGCAGGATCGCGTGGAACTCCGACGAGGCGTGGCGACGGTGGCAGCGAACCGAACGAGAGTCGGCGGCGCCGGCCCGCGATCGCAACGAACTGCTGAGCGATGACATTCAGATTCGCAACGGAGCACTCACCTTTACCGGCACCGCCAATCCTGTTCAACGACCGGCGCTACTTCTCGAATTGGCTGTTCTCGCCGCCCAGCGCTCCCTACCGATCGACCGGATCGCTCTGGCTCGCCTACAAAACGAATGCCCGTTTTTCGATCGCGACGTGTGGGACGAGCGAACTCGCCGCCTCTTCGCCGAGCTGTTTCTCGCGGGTCCAGTGGCTTTGGCCGTTGTAGAGGACCTCGACAATTTCAATCTGATGGCTCGCATGCTGCCCGAATGGGATGCCGTTCGAAGTTTGCCGCAACGGAATGTGTTGCATACCTTCACCGTAGATCGCCATCTCTGTGAGACCGCCGTCAACGCTGCTGCCCTTGCCGACCGGGTCGGCCGCCCCGACCTCTTGGTCGTCGGCGCCCTCCTCCATGATATTGGGAAGGGTTTCCCCGGTGACCACACTGAAGTCGGCATGGACATCATCAACACGGTCGGAACCAGAATGGGCTATCCCGAAGACGACATCGCCATTCTCGTTGACCTCTGCCGCCACCATCTACTCCTGTCCGATGTGGCGGTCCGCCGGGACCTGGCCGACGATGGAACGATCCAGATGACTGCGGCGGCAGTGTACTCCAAGGACTTTCTCCATTTGCTGGCTGCGCTCACGGAGGCCGATTCCATCGCAACCGGACCGGCGGTATGGGGGTCATGGAAGAAGTCGTTGATGGGCGAGTTGGTGTTTCGCACCGAAGCACTCCTGGACGGTGAACCGTTCAGCGGGCCTGCTCCAATGTTCCCCAGCCCAGAGACCCGGGAACTCATGGCACAGGGCAAGCGCCAGTTTGCCATCAGCCACAACCGGCTGACCGTCATCACCCCCAATGAGGCCGGGACCTTCTCCGCCGCCGCCGGGGTTCTCATGATGAATGGACTTGACGTGGTGCAGGCGGCCGCCACCTCCGAACGCGGTATGGCCGCCAATGAGTTCTTGGTGTCTTCTGATGGCGATGATCGCATCGACTGGGAGCCGGTTCTGGCGCTGTTGGAGCGGGCGTTAGACCGTCGCTTGGCGGTCTCGGCCCGGGTCGCGGACAGGGCGGAGAAGTTGCAGCGGTATCGCCGTCGGCTCTCCGCTACGCCGCCGGTGACCTCGGTCGTAGTCGACAATCGAATTTCCTCTGCGGCCACAGTAGTGGACGTGCATGCTCCGGATGCGGTAGGAGTTCTCTACCGGATAACCCGAGCCATGGCCGACCTTCGCCTCGACATCGGGAAAGCGACCGTGCAAACCCTGGGCCCCCAGGCCGTCGACAGCTTCTACGTTACCGATGCCGATGGAAACAAGTTGGATGCGGAGTTGGTGGACGAGCTGAAGATCGCAGTCCTGCATGCGGTGAACTCGGCACGATGAGCGACGAGAAGCCGAACATCAGTGTTCAGGATCTTCTGCGGTGGTCAGAGTCGTTGGCGGGAATCGCCCAAACCGGACTGGCCTTCTCCACTGCAGCATTTGAACGTGAACGATATGAAGAGATCATCCATGTTGCCGGAGAGATCAAAGCCAGAGCTACGGCGGGCGAGCCAGTGGAGTTCTCCGGGGAGTGGCTACGTCAGATCGCGGAAGGGCTGGCCGGATACGCCACGCCAAAGGTCGCCGTGGGTGCGGTGGTAGGAAACGACGACGGCGAACTCTTGATGATCCAGCGGGCTGACAGTGGGATCTGGTTGTATCCGACCGGGTGGGCCGACGTCGGCTATTCACCAGCTGAAGTGGCAGAGAAAGAGGTTCGGGAAGAAACCGGCATCGTTTGTGAGACGGTCCGTCCGTTGGGGGTCTTCGACGGCCTCCGTCTCGGTTTTTCTGCCGTACCGCTGTATTCGATAGTGTTCCACTGTCGGGCGGTGTCCGGGGAGTTGAAGCCCCATCCCAACGAGGTCACCGACCTCGGCTGGTTTACACCGGAGCGCCTGCCCGAGCCGATTGCCAGCCAGGAACGCTGGTTGGATCTCGCATTCTCTGCAATCCGGGGTGAGCCGATCGAGGTGTACTACGACCGCCCGCGGCCCGACGTTTGGCTCCGCTAGCTACTTCTGGTCTTTCAGAAACTCCTCGATCTTGGCGATCAGCTCGTTGCCGGAACCGGAGTTCATGGCGGCGTCGTACTCGGTCTCGAGATTGCTGACGTATTCGGCCATGTCGTCGTCGTCGGCGATCATCATGTCGATCTGGCGGACGTACTCGTCGGCAGCTTGGCTGAGGTCGTGGAGTGGGATTGGCAGTCCCAACAGCTTCGAAACTCGTTCTACCAGCGCTTTGGCCACCTTGGGCGATTGGGCGTGAGGGACATAGCTCGGCACGGCCCCCCACAGCGAGACCGAGTCTAAATTGGCGTCATGGGTAGTGGTGTGGACCACTCCCACGATCCCAGTGGGCCCTTCATAGGTTGAGGGCTCCAGGTCGAGCCGATCGCGAAGCTCTGGGTTCATAGCTGATCCGTAGATCGTTGCGGGCCGGGTGTGGGCGACGTCGGCGATCAGGGCACCCAGGCTGACCACCATCTCTACCCCCGCCGCAATAGCGAGGTCGCGGATGGTCTCGGAATAGGTTCGCCAGCGCAACTGCGGCTCTATGCCTCGCAGGATGATCAGCTGACGGCCGTTCAGCGAACCGTGGCTGAAGGTGTTCTCAGGCCAATCGATGACCCGCTGCGTGTCTGAAATTCGTACCATGGGCCGGCTTTGTTGGAAATCGTAGAATGGCTCGGGGTCCAGTCTGGCGAACACCGTGGCCCCGCACTGCTCGGCGATGTACTCCGCGGCTGACGATGCCGCGTCGCCCGCGTCGTTCCAGCCTTCGAAGGCCATGATCATGATCGGCGAGCTGAACGAAGGGGTGTGGAGGTAGTCGACGAATGCCACGCAACTCACGGTACCGGGCCCATACTTGGAGGGTGCAGATTGATGAGGCCACCGAGGTCAATCCCGAGCTGGTGGAGGCGATGAATCGCCTGATTCCGCAGCTCTCCCGCTCAAATCCTCCACCATCGGCAGAACAACTCGCCGAGCTGGTGGCTTCCGATGCTTCCCGTCTACTACTGGCGGTCAATGATGAGGGGCAGATCGTAGGTTCCTTGACCTTGGTGCTGTTCCGTATCCCAACCGGGGTGCGGGCCTGGATCGAAGACGTGGTGGTGGACGCCGAAGCCCGTGGTCTTGGAGTTGGGGAGAAGTTGAACCGACAGGCCCTTCGGTTAGCGGCGGAAAATGGTGCGGTTTCGGTTGATCTCACCAGCCGCCCCTCTCGGGAGGCCGCCAATCGCCTTTACAAACGACTCGGATTCGAAGAGCGCAGCACCAACGTGTACCGCTATGACCTCTCGCGAGCCGGCTCAATTCCAGGTTCGGACTAGTTCAGACGCTTCTTCCTGCCAGAGCGATCGCCTCGGCGTGGAGGAGCGACTTGATTCGACCAAGATTGTTCCCTCGCCGCCCGGCAGCAGCCCTTGCCACCCCTACTGCGGTGGTGAGGAGGTCGTCTTCAGATACGAGTTGGTGAACGACTCCCGCTGTCAGTTGCTGCTCGGGCGGGAGCCGCTCGGCGGTGACCATCAGTCTGCTCGCGGCTGGTCGCCCCAGAACGTCGGCGAAGAGCGCCATCATCCCTGGGGAAAACGGCATCCCTAGATCCGCTTCGGGAAGGCACCAGAATCCTCGCTCGGTTCGGCCGATGCGAAGGTCCCCGGCGAGCGCCAGCATGGCTCCGGCGCCGAAAGCGTGGCCATTCAGAGCGGTGACCACCGTAAACGGAGCGGCCAACAACCGGGCCCAGAGTTTCTCCATGGTCCCGACGAACGCCAGCGCCTTGTTTCCAGCATCGCTGAGGGCGGTTATGTCGAAGCCGTTGCTGAAAAACTTGCCGGAGCCGGTGACGATCAACGAACCGATCGACTCGTCTGCCAAGGCCTCATCGAGCAAAGCGTTGAGGTGACTGATCACCGCCGGGGTGAAGCGGTTTTCGCCGTTGTTCATCCGGAGGATTGCTGCCCCGTCCCCTACCCGTTCCAGTGTCAGATCATCACCCAATGAGGTATCGGCAGCTCCCATAGGGGGGAGGGTAGACGCCTCGCTACGCTCCGCCTCATGCCGGAACTCCGACACGTGATACAGCGGGCATCGCGCAAGCTGCCGGGTGAGACCGTAGAGCTGGCTTTTCCGGCGATCCCCGTGCGCGCTGCGCCGGGGTCTCTCCACCAGACGTGGACGGCCTTCTTGCCGTTCGACGTCGCAATCACTGCGGCGGTGGGAAGCAAATGGGCGGTTCGCAAATATCGCCGCCGGCGAGCGATGGTCGGTCTGGAAGTCGCAACCGTCGACGCTATTACCGTGCCGGTCATTCTGGCGCTCACCAGCAACCACGTGGTGGTCCTCGACACCGGGCCTATTCGGCTGACGTGGCCGCGTCGCGAACTCGTCAGACTTCCAAAACCGGCGGCCGAAGTCATTTACCAACAGACTGCGACTCCCGTGGATACGCGTTTCGTCCTGAATGGGCGGGAGTGGCAGGTTCATGGACGCTATGGCGCATCGATCCGCTCGCTGGTCGAGAAGTCCAGCTGGTCCGGAATCATCGACCTCCGCTGACCGGCGTTCCGGCTGACCATCGAGAATGGTGAACGTGTCAGCCATTACGCTGCGGCGGTGACTGCTGCTTCAGCGATCGAACGGGCCGAAGCCGCTCTAACCGGTGAGGAACGATCGGAGATCTTTGGCTGGAAGATGTTCGACTGGGGATGGTCAGCGTTCAGTACCACCGTCGTCACCGCTCTATTGGGTCCGTACCTCTTGGAGTTGATCGATGACGATGCCGGGGTTTCGGTTTTGGGGCTGAGGATCGATGAGGGAAGCTTCTATCCGTACGTGATCAGTCTTTCGGCGGTCCTCCAAGTCATCGCCCTGCCCTTGGTCGGGTCCGCGGCTGACTTCAGCAGCAAGAAAAAATCCATCATGTTGACGCTGGCCTACATCGGCTCGATCGCCACGATCGGTCTCTTCTTCGTGGTCGAGTCAACCGTGGTACTCGGCGGCCTCTTGTTCGTCGTTGCCGCAGTCGCCTTTTCGGCTGCCTCGGTGATCTACAACTCCTACCTTCCCGACATCGCACCTCCCGCTCTGCGGGACCGGATTAGTTCCGCCGGCTTTGCCGTTGGGTACATGGGCGGGGCGTTATGGCTGGCGGCAAACTTCGTTTTGATTCTGGTGATGGAAGACGACGCTCTAGCCGTACGGCTGAGCCTTGGAGGAACGGGCGTCTGGGCTCTCGTGTTCATCTGGTGGTTTCCCGGTCGTCTGCTTCTCTCCCGTCCAGCCAATCGTCAGAAACCCGAGGGCATCGGCTGGTTGAAGCTCAGCGCCACGTCGGTCATGGCCACGTTGAAAGAAATCAAGTCCGCCCATCCGGTCACATTCCGGTACTTGATCGCTTATCTGATCTTCAATGACGGGATCGCCACGGTCATCACGGTCGCAGCAGTCTTCGCCGCGGACGAACTGGACGCGGAGGCCACCCAGTTGCTGCTACTTGTTCTTTTGATCCAGGTGGTAGCCATCCCGGGAGCGATCGCCTTCGGCCGATTCGCCGAGCGGGTGGGCGCCAAGAAGGCGCTGATCGTCAATCTCTGCGTGTGGGTGGCCTTGGTGGTCTATGCATTCCTGGTCCTCGACAACATCACGCAGCTGTTTGTGATGGGGTTCTTTCTCGCCTTGGTGTTGGGTGGCTCCCAAGCCCTGAGCCGCTCGCTGTACGCCCAGATGGTCCCGCACGATCGGGAATCGGAGTTCTTCGGGTTCTATGAGATCGCCGCCCGGGGAACGTCGTGGATGGGTCCGTTGGCGTTCGGTGTGGCCAATCAAGTCCTGGGTTCACAACGGCAAGCGATTCTTATTCTCCTGGTCTTCTTCGTGCTGGGCCTGGCTTTGCTGATCCCGGTGAAGGTTCGGCAAGGCATGCTCGATGCCGGTCAGGATCCCACCGGCCTGGTGTTCTAGCGCAGATCACGCAGGCCTATTCGAGACGCTCCGAGGACAGGGAACTCGGCAATTGGCTGAGGGTCGCACAACCAGTCTGGCTCATCACGTTCACCAGATCGTCGTGAAGGATGTCAAAGGCATGGCCCGCCGCGTCGTTGCCGAGAGCACCGACACCGTACATGAATGCCCGGCCGCAAAAAACGAAGCTTGCACCAAGAGCGATCGCTCGGGCAACGTCGAGACCTGACCGAACTCCGCTGTCAAAGAGCACCGGTACCGAGCCGCCGAGGCGTGCGACGATCGCCGGGAGTGCATCTATTGCTGCGACCGCTCCATCGAGTTGGCGGCCGCCGTGATTGGAGACTTGTATGGCGTCGGCTCCGGTGTCCACGCACCTTTGGGCATCGTTGGGGTCCAGGATGCCTTTGACCACCAGTGGGCCGTCCCACTGGTCCCGGATCTCGGCGAGGTAGGCGAATGACAGGGTTCCACCCAGGCTGGCACCGACGAACCCGGCGGTGTTGCGCATCGTGGCTTGATCTACGTAGGCCTCGAGTGTTCGAAAGCGGGGCAGTCCGTGGCGCAGAATCTCCCGTGACCATGCCGGTCGGAGGGCCGCCTGACTGACGAGGCGAGGACCGATCGTTGGGGGTACCCGGATTTGGGCTTTGCGTTGCCGTTCCCGCCGGCTGGGACTCGGGACGTCGGCGGTGACCACCAGCGTGGTGAATCCGGCGGCGGCAGCTCGTTGGATCAGCTGCTCGCGGAGCTCCAGATCGCGTGGTGGATACAGCTGGAACCAGCCCATTCCGCCGCTGAGGGGGCCAACGATTTCCGGGGCTTGGGTCCCGACGGTGCTGAGCACGAACGGGATCCGTCGGTCGGCGGCCGCCCTGGGAAGGGAGAGGTCGCTGCCGGGCCAGATCAGCCCCGCCATGCCGATGGGGGCCATGCCGATGGGGGCGCTGTAGTTGACACCGAAGAGGCTGGTTTCGGTAGCGGGGGCGAACGGGCCCCTGAGGAGTTGAGGAACGAACGTGATCCTTTCGAGCGCGGCCGTGTTGCGAGCCACCGCCTCATCGTTACCGGTCCCGCTGTGCAGGTACTCCCATGCGAAGTGCGGGATGCGTCGTTTGGCCCGACGCTCAAGATCGGCGATCGCCGGGAAGTGATCCATCAACGCCCCCACCCTCCCACCTTAGAACCGCCCCCCGAAAGAACCGCCCCCCGAAAATCTGCCGGACCTTGCACCTCTCGTCGTTCGTGAGTAGACGGGACGGTCGATTGTACGTTCGCCTGAGATTGTCCGGTGAGTCGAGATTCGGGGGCAGGCCCAGTCCGCCGCAGCCGCTACCGCTTGAGTTGCTGGATGAGGGAGGCGAGCGCCTGAAGCGCCTGCTCGCGCTTCATGGCCCACGACCCTGGCGGCAACATGGCAACAGAACGGCGAACCTGTTCCCAGTCTTCGGCGGTTTTGGGCGAGGGTGATGGCGAAGTGGGAGAGTGGTCCATCCCTTTCACACTAGCGAACGTTTGTTCGATCTGCGAGAGAAACTTTGCTACGAAGCGCTATGTCAGAAACGTTCTTATTCGGCAGGCGCAGGCTCGATCCGGAAGACGCCGCCGTCGAGACTGAGCACGTACATCTCGCCGTTTTCGTCGGTACCAAAGGAACTCAGCACGTTCCGGGGCAACTGGAGGCCGAGATTGCGAAAGATCACACCGCCGGGACTGGTTTGGGCACCGAACATTTCACCCGAGCAGTAGTCACCGAAGAGATAAACCCCATCGAACACCGGGAGGAGCTCGCCCCGGTAGACGGCTCCTCCAGTGACAGAACACCGGTCGTTTTCGTGGCCATAGACAAGAATGGGCCTGGTATGGTCAGCCGGCTCGGTCCCCCCTTCGTAGGGTTCGAAACCTTCTATCTGGTTCCATCCGAGATTCGCCGCGAACCCGCCTCCATCTGCGGCCCGCAGGAGGTTGACTTCTTCGAATCGATTCTGGCCGACGTCGGCAATCCAAAGGTCACCGGTGGTGCTGTCGAAGCTGAAGCGCCACGGGTTTCGTACACCGTAGAGCCATACCTCTGGAGCGCCGCCACCATCGACGTACGGGTTGCCGTCGGGAATCGAGTACTTCGAATCACCCGACGCGCCGTCAGGGTCGATCCGCAGGATCGAACCGAGCATCGTGCTGGGATCTTGACCAGAACCCAGCGGGTCCCCGCTCCGGCCTCCATCACCGATACCGATGTAGAGGAATCCGTCGGGGCCAAAGGCTAAGCCACCACCGTTGTGGTTGGAGAAGGGTTGCTCGACACGCAACAACTCGATTCGGGTTCCGGTGGCCACATTGTCGCCGTCCATGGTGTAGCGATCGATGACATTGTTCCCCGCTCTGTCGGTGAAGCTTACGAAGAGGTGGCGCCCATCGCTGGAGAAGACGATGTCCAGCAGTCCTTGTTCGCTCGCGCTACTGACTTCGTCGGAGATGTCCAGCACGGCACCGTTTCGTACGGCGAAACGGTCCGGTTGGTTCTTGGTAGTTGTGCGGGTGACCTGTCGGACGCGACCACCTTTTTCTCCAACGTAGAGGTCGCCGGTGCCGCTTCGTCCAACGAGTGCGAGTGGTTTGTCGAGTTGGGCCACTTCAACAAGCAGAAGCTCCTGGCTCGACCAGGTTGGTTCTGCCGCTGACAACGGTGTGCTGGTGGTAGTCGGTGCATTGGTGGATCCCGGCGTGATCGGCTCGGTGACGGTCCCCCCAGGGTCGGCGGCAGAAGTGGACGGCTCATCGGAGCGGGTCCCGCAGGCGCTGGCCGCAAGCGCGACGACGGCCGCGGCCACGATCCAACGATCAAAAAACCTCCGGTGTTCTGCCATTGCCGCTGCCTTCTCCGGTGAACCGGGGCGAAACTTTTCTACGAAATGAGCCGAACCAGGCCCTCCTGCACAACAGACACTACAAGCTTGCCGTCCTGGAAAATTAGACCCCTTGCCAGCCCTCGTGCCCCTTGGGAGCTGGGGGTGTCCTGGATGTAGAGGAACCAGCGGTCGGCTCGGAAGGGCCGATGGAACCACATGGCGTGGTCCAGGCTGGCCATCATGAGATTTCCGCTGTGGAAGCTTTCACCGTGGGGAAGGTTGACCGTGTCCAGCAGGGTCATGTCGGAGGCATAGGTAAGGACACATTGATGGAGCACCGGATCGTCGGGGAGGGCTCCGTCGGCCCGCATCCACACCTGCTGATGTGGCGGCAACGGTTCGCCCGAAGCTCGTCGGGCCTCGTCGGGTCCCACGTAGCGCGCATCGATCGGACGGGGCTGATGCAACCAGGCGCCCAGGATGTCGTTGCGGTCCGCATTCCGAGTGGCGAAATTGGGAAGTGATTCGGGGTCGGGAGCGGCTGGGGGATCGAACTGGTGCTCGAACCCCGATTCGGCGGTGTGAAATGAGGCCGTGAGGTGAAAGATAGACTCGCCGTGCTGGATCGCGATCACTCGACGGGTGGTGAAGGATCGGCCGTCCCGGACCCGTTCGACCTCATACACAATAGGAATTGATGGGTCGCCAGGGCGAAGAAAGTAGGAGTGAAGCGAGTGGACCGATCCCTTGTCTACCGTTCGGTATGCCGCCACGAGTGCTTGGCCCGCCACTTGTCCTCCGAAGACCCGCTGGCGCATGTCGTTGGGGCTTTGACCACGGAAGATGTGGTCTTCGATCCGTTCGAGGTCCAACAGTTTCACGAGATCATCAACGGCGGACTGGGCGGAATAGGTTTCACTCACCTTCCTAGTGTGCCTGTCGATAGGAGAAGATCGTGTAGACGCTCGGGCCATCCCGCTGACCGGCGGCGGAGGCTACGGTTAGGACTCCTCTATGGCCAGATTTCGGCACATACTCCTCAACTTCGTAGATGGCCGATGGGGTCCCGCGGGCCGATATGTGCTCGTTTCGGCGATCAACGTTCTAGACCACCAGATCTTGCTCTACGTTGCCAACTCCATTTGGGGCTGGCCGGGTGCGTGGGCCAATGCATTCGCTGCTTCTGTAGCGTTTGTCCCGGCCTACTTTCTTACTCGGACGCTGGTGTGGTCGGTGAATCGGACGCATTCGGTCCGCAGGGAAGTTGTGCCATTTTTCGCTCTGGCCGTGCTGGGCCTCTTGGTCTCCTCCGGCACCTCAGCCGTGGCCCAAGCCATTTTCGGAGCCGGCCTTTTTGTGAACGGAGCCAGCATGACCGGTTATGTCGGTGTTTGGGTGGCCAAGTTCTTCGTACTCGAGCGGATCTTTGCAGGCGATCATGAAGAAGCCCCGGGGCCCATCGGCGAATCGCTTCCCGGTAGCCGCGTGAGAAGCGTTTGACGCCGAAGGAGCGAGATCTGGCCATGGCGGCCCGTGGGTTCATGCCGCCTGCGGAAGGTGTGGCGCTGGCAGTTGCCGCCGAATCCGCCGACCTCTCTCTGGGGGCGTTGTTGGAGGTTGGGAGCTACTGTGGCAAGTCGGCCCTTTACTTAGGACCGGTGGCCCGTCGGCGCAACAGCCTTCTCTACTGCGTCGATCATCATCGAGGTTCTGAAGAGAACCAGGCCGGCTGGGACTTTCACGAACCGGAGTTGGTGGATCCCGAGTTGGGTCTCATGGATACCTTGCCGTGCTTTCGTCGGACCGTTTTCAATGCTGGACTCGAACCCTGGGTGGCGGCGGTTGTTGGTGACGGTCCCCGTATTGCCCGCCACTGGGGTACTTCGCTGTCGTTCCTCTTTGTTGACGGCGGCCACGGCGAGGAACCGGCTCGGCTGGACTACGAGCTCTGGACACCGCACGTAGCGCCCGGCGGGATACTGGCCATACACGACGTCTTCCCAGACCCGGCCGATGGCGGCAGACCCCCGTACGAGCAGATTTATCTGCCGGCATTGGCAAACGGATTTGTTGATCTGAGCAACACCGGCTCACTCCGCGTGCTTCGCAAAGAGTTCTGACGTTGGCGTCTCACCGAAAAGGGCGTCGGCGGCCAAGATCACCGCAGCGGCGGTGTAAGTGCTCTTCTCACGGTCTGGAAAGTGGATGAGCTCCGGGTAGACCATGCCCGTGAAGTACCGGCCGTCGGCATCGTCGCGCAATGACTGGGCGTCGCTGAAAAGCTTGAGCGCCAGTGCCCGTTCGCCGGCGGCGACATGGGCGATTACGCATTCACTCGTCTCTGCGGCGGTCACCCACGGACGGTCATATACACAGCGACAGCCCTTGTCCTCCATGATGAACTGATCCCAGCGAGCGGCAAGGTGGACCTTGGCGTCATCCCCGGTGATGGCGCCACCCAACACCGGGTAGTACCAATCCATGGCCCAGCGGTCCTTTGCTTCAAAGGCTTCCGGTTGGGAAGAGATGATGTGGATGAGTCGCCGTCGAGCCGATGCCCATTCGGGCTGAGGGTCATTCAGAAGTTCGCTCAGCGCGATGCCACAGGCGAGGCTGTGGGCGATCGAGGAGGAGCCGGTGAGAAGAGCGAAACTCCAGGGCGTTCCGTCGGGTCGGCGGGCCCAAATGATCTCCCCCCGCTTGGTTTGGAGATCGATGACGAACTCCATCGCGGGTTTGACCACAGGCCAGAACCTGTCCGCGAATTCGCGGTTGCCGGTGGTGAGCCAGTGGTGCCAGATGCCGGTGGCGATATAGGCGATGCAGTTGGCATCGAATTTGGCGTCCTCGATCCCATCGGCAACGTAGTAGTTGTGCCAGCTGCCGTCTGGCCGTTGGAGTTCGGCCAACCACTCATAGGCCAGTTCTGCTTCGTTCACGAGGCCAGCCGTTGCCAGGGCCATCGCTGATTCCACATGGTTCCAGGGATCGGCGTGGCCGCCGGGGATCCAAGGAATCATCCCCGAGGACAGCTGCCACTCGGCGATGGCCTCAGCGGACGCCACCACCTGGGTGGCGGTGAGTATTCCTGGGACACACGGTACGGGCACGCGCTGCTATGCCTTCACCGCATATTGCACCAAGCTCTTGCCCAAAACGGGGTTGAGAATGCGATCGGCGAGCCGTGTAATGCGAGGGGCCTTCACGATGTCCCAGGTGAGAAACCGGAGGTACAGCCTCACCAGGGGGTGGCTGTCATTGGTGACGCCCACCGCACATTTGAGCCACCAATAGGGGCTGTGCAATGCGTGGGCTCTGTGATACTCGGTGGGTTCCAACCCGACGGACTCCAGCTTCGTCGTGAGTTCGGCACGTGTGTAAATTCGTACATGGCCGCCAACGACCTTGGGGGCGTGGTAGCCGTCGTCGAGCCACCAACAGATCTGTTCGGGGAGGGTCGCCGGCACAGTGGCGGCGATGATGCCGCCGGGCTTGAGTACTCGACACAACTCGGTCATGACACCGAGGTCGTCTGGAACGTGCTCCAGGATTTCGGATGCGATGATTCGATCGAAACTGTTGTTGGCAAAAGGAAGGCCAAGCCCGTCGGCCTGCGTGCACCCGACGTGGGTGGTGCCCTCATCCAGTTCGCCGGCGTCGATCATGGCCGCGAAGGTGCTTCGTGTGGACTCCATCTCGTTGAACGCAAAATCTGCGGCTACTACCCTGGCGCCGCGGCGGGCACTCTCGAACGCATGCCTGCCAAACCCGGCGCCGAGGTCGAGCACCGCCATACCCGGCTCCAAATACAGACGGTCATAGTCGACGGTGAGCACTAGCGAGACGCTCCGTCAGCCGCATGCGTCCGCAAGTCGATGACCTCTCGATACTGCTCGACGGTTCGGATTGCACTCTGGCGCCACGTGTAGAGTTCGGAAACTCGTTGACGACCTGCCGCCCCGATTCGGTCTCGAAGTTCGGGATCATCCAGCGCCCGTCGGAGGGCGTCGGCCAGTGCATCGGCATTCCCGGGCTCGCATTGGAGAACCGTTTCACCATCGGTTCCGGTCACCTCTTTCAACGCGCCGCCGGTGGTGGCCACTAGAGGGGTGCCGCTCGCCATGGCCTCCACAGCAGGAAGGGAGAACCCCTCGTACAGGCTGGGCACCACAGCTACCTCGGACTCGGAATAGAGCTCCACGATTCTCTCATCTGTCACGCCGCTCACGAAGGTGATGTACGGGGTGAGATCGAGGTCGGTGATCAAGGTGTCCGACGGTCCGCCCGGTTTCGCCCGTCCGATCACGGTGAGCCGTATGTCCCGTCCCTCGGCCCTCAGCTTTGCCATGGCGCCCAAGAGAAATTTCAGACCCTTCATTTCTGCGTCGGCGCTGGCGGTGGTGAGGAGGTGGCCGGGTCGGCGCGAAACCCGAGGATTGGGTTTGAAGAGGTCAGGGTCTACACCAACGTGCACAAGGCGCATGTGGGAGCGCTCCACGCCCATGTCGTTGTGGATGTCGTCGATCGAGTTCTCACTGACCACGAGGATCCGGGGCATGCGCCGGGCCACCCTGGCCTGCATTTCCACAAAGGAATACCATCGACCGATGCTCCAACGCTTCCGCCAGTTTGGGGCGGCCTCCATTTCCAGTCGGCGGTCCACCGTGATTGGGTGATGGAGCGTGGTGAGCACCGGGAGCATGCGATTGATGGCCAGCATTCCATACCCGAGGCTCTGGTTGTCATGGACGATGTCGAATTCGGTGGTTCGTGGCTTCAGTTCTTTCCAAGCTCGCAGGCTGAAAGCAAAGGGTTCGCTGAACGCTCCCGTGGAAAACTGTGCCACCTCGGCCAGGTCCGCCAACGACTTCAGTTCCCAGTAGGCCGGGAAGCGGCCCGGGAACTCGTCATTGAAGATGTCCAAGCTGGGGAGCTTGGTGAGAGCGATTCGCGGATCGAGGACCGGGTACGGCTGGCCGCTGAAAACTTCGACGGCGTGACCGAGGTCAACCAGCGCCTTGGTGATGTGGCGGGTGTAAATACCTTGCCCGCCGACTGTGGGCTTGGAGCGGTAGGACAGGTAGGCCAGCCGCAGCGGTTGTTCACTCACAGGAACAGGGTAGGGGTTTCAATTCCAGCCCTGGCGAGGACCCGGGTTGCGGTGTTCCATACCTTGGCTCAGGTTTCCAAGATCAGGGTGACGGGTCCGTCGTTGGCGATCATCACCTTCATGTCTGCCCCGAAGCGGCCGGTAGCAACCGTGAGTCCGCTGGAAACCACCCTCTCCATGAAAGTTCTGAAGAGAGGGAGCGCCTGTTCGGGGCGGGCTGCTCTGACGAACGACGGTCGGTTCCCTTTGCTGGAATCACCGTAGAGGGTGAATTGGCTGACCAGCAGTATGTCTCCGCCGACATCGGTCACCGATAGGTTCATCTTGTCTTCGGAGTCGGAAAATATCCGTAGCTTCACGAGCTTTTCCGCCATTCGTTGCATTTCGCTGTCGTCGTCGTCGTGGGTGATTCCTACGAACACACAGAGCCCGGGCCCGATTTGGCCCACCATCTCACCGTCTACGCTGACCGCGGCCATCCCAACTCGTTGCACCACCAAACGCATCGCCCGAGACTATCGAGCGAATGCCTTGGACGACTGTCTCGACTCGCACACGCACCGCTGCATTGGACAATGTCGCATTCGGCGAATAGCATCGGCCGAACTTGGCGGACAAGAAAAATCGGGGGAAATTGTGAAGAAGCTCGTAGCTTTGCTTGCGCTTGTGACCATCACGGCTGCTGTAGTCGCGGTTCCAGTGGGGGCCGCATCGGACAATGATGACGAGCCATCGATTTGGGTGACGGACGATTTCACGAAACAGACCTACAACCTGAACCTCGCTGGTTCCCTCAACTTCAAGTTTCCGACGCCGAACACCGCCGTTTCGTCTATCGACGTTGACCACGTCAACGGCACGTTGTGGGGAGCGAATGATCGATCGAACAAAATCGTGAACTACACGTTCGAAGTCGTTGCAGGCGAATACAAGGCTGTCGTGCTTGCGGAGATCTTCCTGGACGGAATCGGTTCGATTGGTAGTGAGGGCGTTGCTGTGACCCTTAGCGATGGCGACGACACGCTGTGGGTAGTCGACGATCCGCAAGCCATAGACCCAGAGGTGCCGACGGTTTACAACATCTCGCGGGACGGAACCTTGATCTCATCATTTGCAACGTCCGTGTTCGATCCACAGGCATTGAGTCCCCAGGCGATCGCTTACGATCCATTCGATCAAACCCTTTGGATCAGCGACAACCAATCCGAGGCCGTCTACAACGTGACGCAGTCCGGAACATTAATCAGCACATTCGCCACCAACGCCGGTCCGTTCGTCACGGCGGACAACCCCTCAGGCGTGACAAATGTTCAGGGGATTTCGGTGGAGTCTGACGGCATTCTCTGGTTGACCGCACGCGACACCGGCAAGATCTATCGAGTTACGAGATCAGGCGACGCGGTACTAGCCTCGTTCGAGAGTACGTCCTTTGATCCGACGTCCTCCAATCCGGTGGGCGTTGCCTTCGATTACGCCGACGGAGTCGACCTTGGCGTGGCCGGATCGTTTGCGGTGCTGGGTCTTCCCGGCTCGACCATCAAGTTCACTTCCGACGTTTCCGGTGTGGTAGGTGATGTTGGACTCGCCGCAGGCGCGAAACAGGATTTCAAGGAGGGACTCCTCACAGGGTCGTTCCTGGTCGCCCCCGGTTCGGACAACCGCAACGATCATGACGTCGTCATCTCGGGTGGCACGGTGGATTCGGACTTGACCGCTTCCGTCGACGATGCGCTCATGGCCGCTGCAGTAGCGGCCGTTATGCAAGCTGATCAGGCGTTCGGCGACATCAAGTCGACCAAAACACTTTTCGGTGGCCCCGGACGCAATGTCATCGATGCCAACAAGATCGAACTCGACGACGGCGAAACGCTGACCCTGGCCGGAGACCCTTCCTCGACGTTCGTCATCAATGTCGCTACGAAACTCAAACTCAAGGGAGGCAGTTCGATCGTTCTCCGAGGAGGAGTCGAGGCTGATGACGTCCTCTTCAACATCACTGGTGATGATGACGCGTCGGTTGAGGAGGGAAGCGTTGCCCTCGGCACGATCCTCGCGCCCCACGCCAAGGTCAAGGTCAAAGGCGAAGGCTCGTTGCTCATCGGCACAGTAATCAGTGGCGAGGCGATCGCGCTTGAGGACAGTGGTCGGGTGCGGCACCCGTCTTTGGCGCTGGCACCCGGTGATCTGGGCGACGCACGGGCCGCCACAGTCTTGGCCTTGCCTGGGACAAAAATCAAGCTTGCGGAAGCTTCTTCCGTGGTCGTCGGCGACATTTTTCTAGGACCGCGATCGAAACAGGAGTTCTCGGCAGGTCTCATCACAGGAGCACTCTTGGTCGATCCAGCGGCGGACAACACGCGCGTTAGTGAAGCCGTGATCCAGGGCGGGACGGTGGTAACGCCGTTGTCGCAGGCGTCTGCCGACGCGATCGATGCGTCATCCTTGGCGGCGACACTGGCAGCTGACCAAACGTTCGGCGACATCAAGTCCAGCGCAACGATCGTTGGCGGTCCGGGTATGAACGTCATCGATGTTGAGGTGGTCGAGCTCAAGGACGGTGCGACGCTCACCCTCTCAGGAGCGTCGTCTTCGACCTTCATCCTGAACGTCAGAGAGAAGTACAAGCTGAAAGAGTCGAGCTCTATCGTTCTCGACGGCGGGCTCCTCGCTCAGAACGTGCTGTTCAACGTGCTCGGGAGCTCTGAGACAGTCGTGGAGGATGCAAGCGTCGGGTACGGCACGATTCTTGCCCCGTATTCCGACAAACTGAAGGTGACGACGAGCGAGTCCGTCGTGTTCGGACATGTCATCGGCGGTCACGAGATCATTATCGAGAAGGGCGCGTCGGTCGGCGGCTGACGCGGCGAAGAAATCGGTTGCGCCAATTCAAAGGCAGTGGTTGCAGGCAGACTTGAGGTGTGCAGATTCCGCGACCGCAGTTACAGACGCGGAAACCCCAATGGTGGGTGTTGGGCATCCTCGCCGGAATCTGTCTCGCTGGATCACTTCCTCCCTGGGGTTGGTGGCCGCTGATCTTCGTGGGGTTTGCCCTGTGGGATCACCTCACCGCATCGGTTCCGCCGATACAGCGGTTTCTCCGCTCCTTCGTCGTTGCGGCTACATGGTTGACCATCGCAATGTTCTGGATGATCGATCTCACCGCTCCCGGATTTGTTGTAGCCGTCCTTGCCTACAGCGCATATTTCGGCGTCGCCGGCGCAATCACGCCACGAGATCGAGTGGGTCGCTTCCTTGTTTTCCCGTTCGCCGTCATGCTGGCCGAGCTCATCCGTTGGCGTTTTCCCTTCGGTGGCGTGCCGCTGGCCAACCTCGCTTTGAGTCAGGTGGAAACGCCGTTGGCCGGAACCGCTCGGATCGGCGGGCCGTACCTGATCATCGTGCTCGTTGTTCTTCTTGGTCTCAGCGTTCGCGAGGTCTTCACCTCGGACAACCGGCGTCTAGCTGTGATAGGCGCGGCTGTAGCCGTGGCATTCATTGCCGGAAGCTGGATGCATCCCCGGGCGTCGGACACCGGCAGCCTCGAGGTAGCCGCCGTCCAGGGTGGTGGGGCCACCCGAACTCGCGCCAGCGGGGAATCGGCTGCGGTAGTTCTTGGAAGGCATGTGGAGGCCACCCGCTACATCGACCAGTCTGTGGATCTCATCCTTTGGCCGGAGAACGTGGTGAACCCGGGCCGCTTCTTCGACGTCGACGCTGCCGGGGAGATCGTGTCTGATGTCGCCCGCCAATCTGATGCCACTCTGCTGACCGGCTGGTTCTACCGGATCAATGACCGCGAGACCGTCAACTATCAGGCCGCCACCAGTTCTGATGGGGTGGAACTGGGGCGGTATGAGAAGGTTCGGATCGTTCCTTTCGGAGAGTTCGTTCCGCTCCGAGGACTGATCGAGGCGTTCAGTTCCGACCTTCCGACCGCCGATGTTCGCCAGGGAACCGGACCGGCGATTCTTTCCACGCCCGAAGGTGTTGTGGGCGTGAGTATTTCCTGGGAAGCATATTTCGAGCGGCGCACCCGGAACTCCATTGCCAACGGTGCGGAAATCCTGACCAATCCGACCAACGGTGCCAGCTACTGGCTCACCCAGGTGGCAACCCAACAGGTGGCCAGTAACCAGTTGCGAGCAATCGAGGGTGATCGCTGGTTGCTGATGGCCGGTCCAACGGGGTTGTCGGCGATCATTTCTCCTGACGGCGAGGTGGTGCAGCGGTCGGACATCGGTGAGCGAATCGTTCTCACCGACACCATTACCCGACGCGATGGTCGCACGTTGTTCAGCTATGTGGGCATTTGGCCGGTAGCGCTGTACGGGTTGGCCTTGCTCGCTAGATTCAGCCCGATCCGTGTTCGCAGGACTCGGTCCGCCGAGACGCCTACGCCCGGCTGACAAGCGCCGATAACCTTCGCCAGGTGCCTGCTTCATTCCTGGACGCCACCACCCTTCCCGCCCTCCTTCGGGCAGCCCATCAGCAACCCGGGATCCCCGGCACTCCTGGGAATCGGGTGCCGGTGTGGTTCATGCGTCAGGCCGGCCGTTCGCTCCCCGAGTACAAAGAGGTACGGGGCGAAGGCACGATCCTGAACGTGATCGCCGACACCGATCGCGCCACCGAGATCACCCTTCAGCCGGTCCGCCGGTACGGGGTGGACGCCGCAATCCTTTACTCCGACATCGTCACGCCCGTGTGGGCCGTGGGCTTCGGGATCGACATCACACCCGGAGTGGGACCTGAATGCGAAGAACCGTTCTCTTCGGCGGCCGACCTGCAACGCCTCCGCCCCCTGGAGGCCAGCGAAGATCTACCGTTTCAAGCTGAGACGATCCGCAATGTTGTTGCTCAGGCCGGTGTCCCGCTGATCGGTTTCGCCGGCGGACCCTTCACCCTGGCCAGCTACCTGGTGGAGGGCAAGCCATCGAGGACCTACACCAAAGTGAAAGCGTTGATGTTCGGTCAGCCCGACCTCTGGCACAAGCTCTCCGATGTTCTCGCGGACATTGCAATTGCAACCCTCACGGCGCAGGTCGAGGCCGGTGCTTCCATGGTGCAGCTGTTCGACTCGTGGGCGGGGGCACTGCGTCCAGAGCATTACACCGAGTACGTCCTACCCCACTCCACCAAGATCCTTGCTGCTATGGGTGAATTGGGAGTTCCCAGAACCCATTTCGGGATAAACAGTGGCGAACTTCTCGGTCTCATGGCCGATGCTGGCGCCGACGTGGTTGGCGTGGATTGGCGCACACCCCTCTCCATCGCCAGAGCCCGCACCGGTGGCAGGGTGGCCTTGCAAGGCAACCTCGATCCGGCGATCACTACCGGAACGTGGGCGGTGGCCCAAACCGAGACCCTGCGAGTTCTAGCGGACAACGACGGTCATCCGGGCCACATCTTCAATCTTGGGCACGGGGTCATGCCGGAATCGGACCCCGGCGTCCTCAAGCAGATCGTGGAACTCGTTCACGAGGAGGGTTCGTGTTGAACACAATCCATGACTTCGAGCCGACGAAACCCACGGTCACGCGGTGCGAGTAGCCGTCATTGGCGGTGGTATTGCGGGTCTGACGGCTGCATATGATCTTGCCAATGCTGGAGCCGACGTCACCGTTTTCGAGGCGAGCGATCGGTGGGGTGGGAAAATCTTCAGCTCTCCGGTGGGGGAGCGACGAGTGGACGCCGGTCCCGATAACTTCCTGGCGAGAGTTCCCGACGCGACGGCCCTCTGTAAGGAGCTCGGGCTCGGTTCCAGACTCACCGTTCCGGTAGCGCCCGTCCCGGCCTACATTTACCGATCCGGTGCACTGCATCGCTTGCCTGAGGGAACGATGCTGGGCGTACCCACCGATTTTTCGGCGCTGAAGGGTCTGATTTCCGAGACTGGGATTGAGCGGGCGGAGCTCGACCTTAGCCTTCCAGCCACGCCGATATCCTCCGCTACGAGTGTGGATGACTACTGTCGGGCCCGTCTCGGCGACGAGGTCACCGACGTTCTCGTAGATCCACTGGTGGGCGGTATCAACGCTTCATCGATCAAACACCTGTCGTTTGAGCACGGAGCCGCCCAGCTCTTTGCCGCAGCGCAACGATCACCGTCGTTGGTGGAGGGATTGCGGGCGGCGAGGTCCAAGGTTGGGGCAACGCTGGGATCGGCCGGGAAGAACGAACCGGTGTTTTACGGGCTCGAAGGTGGCATGGCCACCTTGATCGAGGCGCTGGTAGACCATCTCGAGCCCCGGTCGGACCTGCGGCTCGGTTCGCCGCTTGTGGAGCTGCCACCGGGCTTCGACAGTGTGATTGTCGCCACCGAAGCGCATGCAGCCGCGCGGTTGATGGAGCGCCAGCAGCCCGAGGCCAGCGAGTTACTTCACCAGATTCACCACGCCTCCGTGGCTCAGGTCACCATGGAAATTCCCAAAGGGCAGATCGAGCCGCTCGACGCATCGGGCATCCTGGTGCCGCGTACGGAGGGGATGCTGATGACGGCCTGCACCTGGTTTTCTACCAAGTGGGCTCAGTATGCCTCGCCGGATCATTTTCTCGTGCGGATCACCTCCGGCCGTTTCCATGATCAGCGCGCTGCGCTCCTCGGCGATACCGAGCTCATCAACCAGCTCACCCGAGACTTCGCCACCGTGTACGCCGACCCCGGAGAGCCGCATTCGGTTCGGGTTGTGCGATGGCCCAATGCTTTCCCACAATATCAACCGGGGCATGCGGCCCTGGTCGACGAGATCGATGAGGCGCTCTCCGAGTCGAACGTGAAAGTCATCGGGAACTCTTATCGCGGTATCGGCATTCCCGCAACGATCAAGTTGGCCCGGCAAACCGCTGCAGCAGTTCTTGGCTAGGGAGTTACTTCGAAACTCGTTGTCTACACTTGACGAGCCCGAAAAGGACACCCGCTTGACCAATAACGCTCCACAGGATCACCCTGAACTGGCCGCCGAGCAGGCGTTTCTCGACCATGCTCACCGACGGCTGGAGGCAACGAAGCAAGAGGCGCTCCAGCTCCAAACCATGGTCGAGGTAGGCCAGGGTGGCACCAACCAGGCGCGGTGGGAACGTGAAGTGATCAACGAGAACATCGCGGGCCGCCTCGCCAAACTCGAGCTCGGGCAACGGTCGCTGTGTTTTGGTCGGATAGACCAGACCGAGGAGTCCGGTGGCTACTCCTACCACATCGGTCGGATTGCCGTTGCCGACTCCGATGCAGAACCACTGATCGTGGACTGGCGGGCGCCGGTCGCTGAACCGTTCTTCCGTGCCACCGGGTCTGATTCCATGGGTCTGGTTCGACGCCGTCACTTCATGAGCCGCGGAACTCGACTTCTCGGATTAGAGGACGAATTTTTCGGTTCCGCCCGGACCGCAGATCAGGTGACCGTCAACGGTCACGAGCTCCGGGGCGAGGGCGCCCTGGTGGCGGCTCTGCGGGCATCTCGGACCGGTCGGTTGGGTGACATCGTTGGCACAATTCAGGCTGAGCAGGACGAGATCATCAGGGCGCCTCTGCCCGGGATTCTGGTGGTGCAAGGTGGCCCCGGCACCGGGAAGACCGTCGTGGCGCTCCACCGGGCGGCCTATCTGCTGTACACCCATCGGTTTCCCTTGGACGGCCAAGGTGTTCTCGTGGTTGGACCCAACCGTCTCTTTCTCGGCTACATAGAGCAGGTTCTGCCATCGCTCGGTGAGGCCGGCGTACATCTTCATGTGCTGGGCGACCTCGTGCACGGCGTTCGGGTTCGAGGTCGAGATGACCTCGATGCGGCGCGGATCAAAGGCGACTTGCGCATGGTGTCGGTTCTGCATCGGGCCGTGAGAGATCGCCAACGACCGCTGCGAAGAGATTTGCGCGTTGGCTATGGATCACGGGTCATGCGTCTGTCGATTGGTCAGTCCGAGCGAATCGTCAAACAGGCTCGCGAGAGATTCGGCAACCACAATGCCGCCCGGGCGTTCGTGCAACGCGAGGTCTACCAGACGCTCGTACAGAATCACGCTGACGCCGAGGATCTCGATGTCAACGAAGTTCGCGACGTCCTCAAACTTGACCGGTCGGTGCGCGAGGCCCTGGAGTGGATGTGGCCACTCCTCAGTCCCGCCCAGCTGCTGCACGATCTCTTCGGTTCCAAGGCCCTGCTCCGCTCGGCAGGACGCCGGTTGACTCTCGATGAACGCAATGCTTTGTTCCGTCCATGGGAGCAGCGTGGGCAGTTGGCGCGGCGAATTTGGACCGCCGACGATGTCCCGTTGTTAGATGAGGCCCGAGAAATCCTTGGCCGGTTGCCGAAGGAGACCGTCGACGACGACCCCCGGACCTACGGGCACATCGTGGTCGACGAGGCCCAGGATCTCTCGCCTCTGCAACTTCGGATGCTCACCCGGCGGTCGCTCAGCGGCTCCATGACGATCGTAGGAGATATCGCCCAGAGCACCGGAGCGTGGGCCCACAACTCTTGGGATGAGATTCTGGACCACCTGCCGGACCGGCGGGTGCCTCAGAACCGCGAGCTGACCGTGGGCTACCGTATTCCCGGTCCGCTGATGGCGCTGGCTGCGAAAGTTCTGCCGCTTGCGGCCCCCGAGCTGTCCCCTCCGGTCTCGGTTCGGTCCGACGGCGAAGCCCCGCAGGTGATCGATGTGCGCCCTGACGAGCTGATCGCCCAAGTGGTTGTTTCGGTTCGCGCTCAGGAGAACGAAGGGACCAGCGGCAACGTTGCCGTTATCGTGCCAACCTCACTCGAGGACGAGGTCGATGCTGCGCTCGCTGACGCCGGGATCACGGCCGGGCGGGCCCCCCGAGACAACCTTGACAGCCATATCACGATCGTCCCGGTGAGCCTGGTGAAAGGCCTGGAGGTAGACACCTCGATCATCGTGGCGCCAGATCGAATCGTGGCCGAGAATCCGCAGGGCTACCGGAGCCTTTATGTTGCGATGACCCGAGCTACCCAGCGCATGGTCATTATCGGCCCGCTGCCTGCGGAGATCTGAACGTTACGTGCCGACCAGGCGGGCCACAACCGGGGCGAACGAGTCGATGTCCTCGGCTCCGAGGGTGATGTAAGAAAAGCCGTAGATCTCCCGGCGCTCGATGAGCGTTTCGGCTATCTGTTCCGTCGTTCCTACCACTGCCAGTGGCGACGCGAGCGCGGCCTCCTTATCCATCCCGAGACCGGGACCCAATGCGTCGGCAGTCCCATCGCGATCATCGGTGATCATGGCGAGGAAGATCCGGATCTGGAGTTCGACGTTTTCGAATCGGTCTCCGGCGCCTTCTTTGACCCAACGTACCTTCTCGGCGTAGCGCTCAGCAGTTGCATCGGCGGCGGTGGATTCATCGATCACCCCCGAACGGAGATTCGGGTTGACTCCCACGATGTCGGCGTGTTTGCCGGCCAAGCGAAGCATCCGTGGGCCACCCCCGCCGATCAGGATTGGCACTGGGTGCTGCACCGGTTTAGGCGTGAGGTCCAATTCGGTCACGGTGTAATGGTTCCCGGAGTGCGAGAACGGTCCGTCGTCAAACAGACCCCGAAGGATCTCCACTGTTTCCATCATCCGTTCGATCCGAACGCCGGGCCGGTCGTAGCTCATCCCGGCAGCGTCGTAGTCAGATTTCATCCAACCGGCACCGATTCCCAGTTCCAGTCGACCTTCAGAGAGAACGTCCAGTGTTGCCATCTCACTGGCGAAGGTCACTGGATGGCGGTAGTCGTTACACCAAACCAGCGCCCCAACCCGAAGCGTTGTGGTGGCATCGGCAGCCGCCATGAGTGCGGGGGTGGGGGAGAGCTGGCCATCAAAATGATCCGGCAGGCTCAGCGAGGAATAACCGAGATCCTCGATCTTCTTGGCCTGTTCCACCCATTCGCTCCGGGAGTTGGCAGATTTGGCTTGAATGGCGAATCGGAATGGTCTTGGCACCTGTCGATTCTAAGGCCCGCGTCCTTAGTTGACAGCGGTGAGCAGTGAGTCAGTGAAAATCGGTGCGCAACGGTCGCAACTCTTGCGAGAATGGGGGGATGCATCGGCTGGCCTACCTCCTCGAGTTCCTCGTCGTAGCGAGCATCGGTGCAGTATTCGTTTTCCTTTCCGACATTCAGGACACCTATGGGATCCCCGGGTGGGGAATCGGTCTCATTGCAGCAGTGGGATTTCTTTCCACGTTCCCCGTGACCTTGGCGGTCTCACCGCTAGCCGATCGGGGCTACACCGGTATCCTGATCGTGGCTACGGCGATCTTGGCAATCGCGGGAAATCTACTCTTCGGTTTCGGAGACTCCCTGAGTGACTTCGTGATCTCCCGGGGCCTCTTGGGCGCTGCTATCGGGACCGGTGGTGTTTCGATTCGGAAGGCTCTCATCGGATTGGACGTAGCCGGAAGCGGCAAGAAGCTTGGCCGTTTGCTCAGCGTGGGAGTGGCGGGTTTCATCCTGGGCCCGCCGTTGGCGGCCCAGCTCCAGCAGTACGGATTCGCTACGGTCTTCGTGGTTTTTGCCGTTGCAACAGCGGTCTGTGCGGTCCCGGTGGCCATCTGGGCTTGGAACGTTCCCTTGTCAACGTCCCCGATGACCTTGCGGTCGTCGCTGAGCCTTTTCCGCAATCCCACCGTGCAAGGAGCCGGGCTCGGCTATGCCCTACTGCTCGGTAGCGTAGGAATCTTCGATGCAACGATCGACATCTATCTGGATGACCTCGGGGCCAGTAATCGGATGATCGGACTCATCCTCCTCGTGATCGGCATGCCTCTGCTGCTCCTGCCGGGATGGGCCGGAGCGTTTGTGGAGCGGCGCGACCCGAAGAAGATCATGCTGTTGGTCATGGCGGCAAGTGTTGTGACGATCACCGGCTATGGCCTGATCCCGGCGCTTTACGCTTTCGCTGTTGCTGGCATCGCCCACAGCACTGTGGAGGCTATTGCGTTCCCCGCCTCGCAGGTGGTCACCGTGATCGAGACCGGGGCGTCCAAAGCTGCTAGCGGTCAGGCGATGATGGAGGCCGCCGGTGCCATTACGGGCGGCATGGGTGCGTTTCTCGGACCGGTGGTCTATGAACAGATTGGTGCCCGGGCGATGTACCTGCTGTATGGCTCCATCGTCTTCGCAGGTGTCGTGGTGATTCGAAATCGTTTCTCCCGTCCGGTGGTCTTGCCGATCGTGCCGGAGGGCGCACCGGTGGTGGTATGACCGCAGTCGCCGGGGCGGTGAGTTTCGCCTCGACACAGCTCACCACCAAAGCCCTACAGGGGCTTGTCGCCACGTTCATCCCCGCCGATCGGCCCCGACTCGGCCGGGTGGCCTTTTGGGATCCGGCGGTGGTCGACACCCTTCCCGACAGCTCGCTCGATCGGATCCAAGTTGTCCTCGGCGACGGCGCGGAACACGCCGTTTGGGGCACCACCTTCGACCTTCCCGAAGTGCTCGACTGGCTCGTCGCATTGCCCAGGTCTGCCGAGCTTCACAACTCATTTCATGCCCTGGCGATCACTGCTCGATTGGCGTTGGATTTGATAGCTCGGGGTCGGTTACTTCCATGGATCACCGACAATGGGTTCGATGCTTGGCGCATCGACCCGATCGACGCGGAGCATGCGATGTATTTGGATCGCATCGCACAGGGCACATCGGCGTTCACCCACTGTGCAGTTGTCGAGGCATCCGATCCTGATAATCCGGCGATCGCTAGTGCGGCTGGCACGCTACGGCGGGTTCTCGATGCGGTCGCGGACTGCTTGGTTCGATCACCAGCCGCGGCACGAATCCTTGGCAACCCCGCCTTCGCAGACCCGGCCGGTCTGAAGATTCCGCACCTCAAGCCGTGGCTCACGGAGGTAGCCCAGCCGTACGCCGCCGGCTGTCGTCTTCTCATCAGCGCCATCCCTCCGGAGGAGGAACCGGGGATCGAAGGAGGCTTCGAACGCAGTTTTTCGGCGGCCGATTTCGCCGACTTCGACCCCGGTGATCATGTTGCCGCGGTCAACTTCGACGCCGCAATGCAGAGCCTGCGGCGAGGATCGGCTCCCCGAAACACCAAACCCATATCCGATGAAGGCTGGTTCTTGGCCTTCAGCCTTCGCAGTTCCCGGGATCGGACCATCGAGGTCGGGGCATTGGACTTGTGGGCCCAGCCTCATGATGTTCTCGAAGTCCTAGGCGACGAAGCGGAGAGCGAGTTTCTCATCGGTCTCCGCCAGGCCTCGCTGATCTGTCCGTTGCTTCACAGAGCGATGGAGGAAGCCGCACCCACCGGAGTACACATCACCGAGGTTGAGATCCTGGAATTCATTGACTCTGTCGATGAACTTCAGCAGGCGGGTATTGAGGTGCGGTGGCCTGGCTACGCTGCAAACGCAACTATTGAGCAACGTCGGTTGGTTTCGGCAACCGCTCCGGCCGGGGAACTGCCTTCCATGCTCGATTTGGAGTCTCTCCTAACCGTGCAGTGGGAAGTCTTCCTGAATGGCGTGGCTCTCACTGCGGCCGAACTTGAAACGCTCGCCACCGCGAAACAACCGATCGTTCGCATCCGGAACCAGTGGGTGGTGCTGGACGAGGAGCAACGGAGACGATTGGCGAACCCACCCCCCAAGCCCAGCGCCGCCGAGGTCATGGCCGAACTGGCTGCAGCTGACGCGGAGGCCTACGCCGCCGAGCAGCCGGGTGCCACACTGTTCGATGACTCCAGCGAAGCGGGAGCGAGCGGCGCGCTGTATTCCCTGGGCGGAACGATGGTGCCCTTCGCTCAGGCGTTCCGGACGTTGCGGGATGATTCGCCGGTCACTGAGCCAATGGGGCTGAACGCCACGCTGCGGGAGTACCAAAGGATTGGTGTCGGCTGGCTGAAGAAGATCACCGATCTCGGCGTAGGTGGAGTCCTGGCTGATGACATGGGCCTCGGGAAGACCATTCAGGTTCTGGCGCTTCATGCCGAGACGGGCGGTCCCACTCTGGTGGTGTGCCCAACATCGCTTTTGGTCAATTGGGAACGGGAGGCGGCCACGTTTGTTCCCGGGGCAATTGTGCATCGCTATCACGGCCCCAACCGTTCCCTTCCCAACCAGCTTTCACTGAATCACATCATCCTGACTACCTATGGGGTGGTCCGCGCTGACCATGAGAGCCTTGCTCACTGGAACTGGAAGCTTGTGGTTGCGGACGAGGCCCAGGCAATGAAAAACCCTCGCAGTCGCACCGCCATAGCGCTTCGCCAGATCCGCGCCGGTACTCGGATTGCCCTGACGGGCACCCCGGTGGAGAACAAGCTCTTCGAACTCTGGAGCATTGTGACCTGGTTGATGCCGGGCTATCTGGGTAGCCAAGCCGACTTCCGGCGTCGCTTTGTCACGCCGATCGAACGAGACAGTGATCCGGTTGCTACCAAGCGGCTTCAGGCCATGGTGGCGCCGATTTTGCTGCGGCGGAAGAAGTCCGATCCCGGTATCGCTCCGGAACTACCAGACAAGATCGAACGAGATGTGATGATCTCGCTGACCGCGGAGCAAATCACCCTTTACCGCGCCACCGTCAAGTCCGCCGAGGAGGATCTGGCCCGGGCCAAGAACGAAATCTCCCGGCAGGGGATGGTGCTACGAATGCTTACCGCACTGAAACAGATCACCAACCATCCTGCTCAGTATTTGGGTGAGAGCGGCCCTCTCCCCAACCGTTCCGGCAAGCTGGACCATCTCTTCGAGTTGGTCTCAGCTGCAGCCGAGAACGGTGAGTCAGCCTTGATCTTCACCCAGTACGTCAAGATGGGCACCCTGGTGTCCAACTTCCTCTCCGGCCAGGGATTGACGGTTGGCTTCCTGAACGGCTCGAGTTCCGTCGCCGAACGTGAGGAATTGGTGGACAACTTCCAAAGCGGAGACCTGCCGTTCTTGATTCTGTCGCTGAAGGCGGGGGGAACCGGGCTCAACCTAACTCAAGCCAGTCATGTGATTCACTACGACCGATGGTGGAATCCCGCGGTGGAGGATCAGGCCACCGATCGTGCGTACCGCATCGGGCAGGACAAGACGGTCATCGTGCATCGCATGATCGCGACGGGAACGGTGGAGGAACGGGTTGCCGAGATGTTGGAGAAGAAGCGGGGCCTTGCTGATGCTGTGCTGGCCGGTGGGGAGGCCTGGATCGGAAAGCTGTCCAACGAGGAACTCACCGAACTGGTCCGCTTTGATGATCCGTCCGTTCCCGAAACCCGCGGGAAGAGCTCAAGGACTCGTTGATGGCACGACGAAGAACATTCGGAACGACCTGGTGGGGTGAGGCGTGGATTAGATCCTTGGAGGAGAGCCGTTTCGCGCATGAGGGTCGATTGGGGCGGGGCCGTACCTATGCCCGACAGGATCGAGTCCGCGAGGTTGAATTGTCGCCGGGCCGGGTAGACGCCCGCGTTTGGGGAGCGTCGTTGTACTCCACGCACCTCGGCGTTCGGCTCTTGAACGATGATCAATGGGACCGGCTTCTCGACTTCATCGTCGCCAAAGCCGTCTACAGCGCTGAGCTACTAGCAGGGAGCATGCCCCAGGGATTGGCGGCCGATGCAGCCGCAGCTGGCTCACCACTCTTGCCTGAGCCCGGAGACGTCAGTTCGCACTGCTCCTGCCCTGACGACGGTGACCCGTGCAAACATTCCGCCGCCCTTTGTTATGTGGCTGCTGACCTGATCGACACCGACCCGTTCGTTCTGATGTTTCTCCGGGGCAAAGATCGCGCGTCGATGGTAGAGGAGCTTCGAGAGCGTCGTGCCAGGGCGGCTGGCCACACCCGCCGAACCCGCAACGATGTCCGGGCCGGAGGCGATCGGGTAGATCCGGTCGAGGCCTTCGCCGCCCCGCCTCGACCGCTCCCGAATGCTCTGCCGCTCGTTGAGGCGCCCGGTCGGCCGAACCCGCTGCGATCAAGTGCTCCCGCCGATTCCGGACTGAACACCGCAGGTCTGGAGCAGTTGGCCGCTGACGCTGCTCGGCGGGCGTGGGCCATGCTCCTGGGCGAATCGTCCAGTGCATTGGAACTGTCTCCACAGGCTGACCTCATTCGACGAGCGGCTCTCAGACACGAGCGGCACCTCGATCCCACACCTATTTTGGAACTGTTCGACGGAACCGCCGAGGAACTGGAGGCAGGCGCCATCGCCTGGTCGATCGCGGGCGGACCGGGCACAACCGTTGCCACGGTCAAGTGGACCGCCACCGCCGAGCAGCTCGCTCCTGCCCGGAGTGCACTGCTGGAGGCCGTGCCCGAGGCAAAGCTGCGAAAGTCCGGCAATGCGGTGCACGCCGGATCGATCCAACTCCGGTTGGACCAGAGCGGCGAGTGGTGGCGATTCGAAGCGCACGACCGGCTGGGCTGGGTTCTCGCCTCCGGTCCCTTCTCCAGCCCGGCCGAAGCCATCTGATCGGTTCAAGTTGCTCCGAAGTGGGTACGTTTGTTCCCGTGGCAACGAGAGGAACAACTTCCCGAACGCATCCCGCATTGAAGGGTTTCAGCCCGGCTGCCGCGGCGTGGTTCTCCACCACGTTCCAAGCGCCCACCAAACCCCAAGCGAAGGGTTGGCCGGTGATCGCCCAGGGCGATCACACGTTGATCCTCGCGCCCACCGGCACCGGCAAGACACTCAGCGCCTTCTTCTGGGGGCTGGACCAGCTCTGCAATACACCGCCGCCAGAGGATGACAAGACCCGGACCAGGATCATCTACATCTCTCCATTACGGGCGTTGGCCGTAGACGTGGAAAAGAACCTGCGGGCGCCATTACAGGGAGTGCGGATGGCGGCGGATCGCCTCGGCGAACCGTTTTTCGAGCCATCGGTCGCTCTCCGCACCGGCGACACTACGCCGGACGAACGGCGCAAGATGCAGCGGCATCCACCAGACCTGCTCATCACCACCCCTGAATCGCTCTACCTGATGCTCACCTCCAAGGTTCGTGAAACCTTGGTCAATGTGGAGACCGTCATCATCGACGAGATCCATGCCCTGGCCGCAACAAAACGGGGTGCCCATATGGCACTGACGTTGGAACGATTGGACGAAATCACCGAGAAACCAGTGCAACGAATCGGCCTGAGCGCAACACAGCGACCGCTTGAGGAAATCGCCCGTTTTCTTGGTGGCCAAGACGAGAAATCGAAACCCCGTCCGGTGAGCATCGTCGACGCCGGCGTGAAGAAGACCATGGAGGTGGAGGTGATCATCCCCGTGGAAGACATGGGCCGGCTGGGGGAGATGACCGCACCCGAGGAGAATGCATCCGAATATGCCCAACCCCAGCGGAGCAGCATCTGGCCTTCCATGCATCCCCGGCTCCTTGAACTGATTCTTCAGCACCAGAGCACGATCGTGTTTGTGAACTCCCGTCGTCTTGCCGAACGGTTGGCCACCCGGCTCAACGAGTTGCATCTCCACGGAGACAACCGGGCCGCTGAAGCCGATGGGAAACCGCCGTCCGAGAGTGAGCGTGAGCTGGTGAAAGCCCATCACGGCTCGCTCAGCCGGGAGCAACGGTTGTTGATCGAGGACGAACTCAAGCGGGGTGCTCTGAGAGGGCTGGTGGCCACCAGTTCCTTGGAGCTCGGCATCGACATGGGCGCGGTCGATCTGGTGGTTCAGGTGGAGTCGCCTGGCGCGGTGAGCAGGGGACTCCAGCGGGTTGGTCGAGCCGGTCACCAGGTTGGGGCCCCGAGCATCGGCAAATTCTTCCCCAAGCATCGTCAAGACCTTCTTGAAGCAGCGGTCGTGGTTCGGCGAATGAACGAAGGCCTGATCGAAGAAACTCGCTATCCCCGGAACCCCTTAGATGTCCTTGCGCAGCAGATAATCGCAATGGCGGCTATGGATGACTGGCCGGTGGAGGAACTCAAGCGCGTTTGCCGAGGTGCGGCCAACTTCTCCGACATCAGCGACGAAGCGTTCAGCAACGTGCTGGATCTCCTCGCCGGCCGATACCCGTCGGATGAATTCGCCGAGCTACGGCCTCGCATCATCTGGGACCGAGTCGAAGGTGTGATCCGCGGTCGGCCCGGAGCTCAAAGGCTTGCGGTAACCAGTGGTGGCACCATCCCCGATCGAGGCCTGTACGGCGTGTTCCTCCCCGACGGCACGCGGGTTGGTGAACTCGACGAGGAGATGGTCTACGAGTCACGAGCGGGCGAAACCTTTCTCTTGGGGGCCAGCACGTGGCGAATCGAGGACATCACCCACGAACGAGTTGTGGTGACGCCGGCTCCCGGCCTTCCGGGAAAAATGCCGTTCTGGCACGGTGATGGCCCGGGTCGACCATTGGAGCTGGGCCGGGCGCTGGGGGCGTTCATTCGGGAGGTCGACGGTCTCGAGCGGCCAAAGGCCATGGCTCGGCTTCGTGAGCAACACGGGTTGGAT
This sequence comes from Acidimicrobiales bacterium, assembly GCA_013003535.1. Taxonomy (GTDB): domain Bacteria; phylum Actinomycetota; class Acidimicrobiia; order Acidimicrobiales; family SZUA-35; genus JABDIY01. The sequence continues at coordinate 39,357 of JABDIY010000058.1, forward strand.
GAGCTCGCAGCAGACAACGTTCTGCTCTACCTCAACGAGCAGCTAGAGGTAACCGGCAAACTCCCCACCGACAAGACCATCGTGGTCGAGCGCTTCCGGGATGAGATCGGCGATTGGCGGATCTGCATCCTTTCCCCGTTTGGCGCTCAGGTGCATGCGCCGTGGGGAATGGCGCTGCAATACCGGCTGGCCGAGCAGTGGGGCTGGGATGTTGAGCTCATGTGGTCCGATGATGGCATCGTGATCCGGTTACCCGAGGCCGAGGACCGCATTCCGATCGACGAGTTACTGATCGACCCTGACGATCTGGAAGAATTGTTGGTCACGCAGTTGCCCAACTCGGCAATGTTTGCTGCCCGTTTCCGAGAGTGTGCCGCCCGGGCGCTGCTGCTCCCAAGGCGCCGTCCTGATCGACGAACTCCACTGTGGCAACAGCGCCAAAAAGCCGCCGACCTGCTCACCGTGGCCGCCAAGTATCCAAGCTTTCCGATACTGCTGGAGACAACCCGCGAATGCCTCAATGATGTCTTCGACGTCCCGGCGCTCCGGAGTGTGCTGACCGACCTGCGTTCACGCAAGATCAGTGTTCACACTGTTGACTCCGACACCGCCTCGCCCATGGCCGGTGGCCTGCTCTTCGGGTGGATCGCGCAATACATGTACGCCGGCGATGCGCCGCTCGCCGAGCGCCGCGCCGCCGCTCTCTCGCTGGATCGGGATCTGTTGCGCGATCTCCTCGGCGCCGAGGAGCTCCGGGAGTTACTCGACCCCGAGGTATTGCTCCAGCTGGAGAGCGAGTTACAACGCACGGCTGATTCGTGGCGAGCCAAAACTGTAGACGGAGTAGAAGACCTCCTCCGCTGGCTCGGACCGCTGACCGTGGAGCAGGTGGGAGACAGGGTTGACGGCCTGAACGCCGAAATAGCTCTGACGCAGCTGCTTGAGCAGCGTCGCATCATCGAGGTGGGGTACATGGATGCTCGGCGTTTCGCTTCGGCCGAGGATGCATCTCGTCTCCGCGACGCACTAGGGATTGCTCTTCCGGCGGGACTTCCGGCCGCCTTCACCGATTCGGTGGATCATCCGTTGCTGGATCTTGTGAGCCGGTTCGCCCGGACGCACGGCCCGTTCCTCACCGGCCAGGTCACCAGTGAACTAGGGGTGAGCGTTGAACGAGCGGTTCCGATTCTGGCCGAGCTGGAGCGCCAGGGTCGGCTGGTGCGCGGTGAGTTCCGGCCCGATGGGGTAGAACGAGAATGGTGTCACGACGACGTGCTCCGGGTTCTGCGCCGACGGTCTTTGGCGGCGCTGCGCAGCGAGGTCGAACCCGTTGATGGTGAGGTGCTCGCTCGGTTCCAACCGGCCTGGCAACATGTTGGCTCGAAGCTGCGAGGGGTGGACGGCGTTGTCGAGGCCCTCACCGCTCTTCAGGGCGCCTCGATTCCCGCATCGATTCTCGAATCCGATGTGCTGCCCGCTCGCGTTCGCGACTATCAGCCGGCCGATCTCGACACTCTTCTGACGGCAGGGGAAGTGGTGTGGGCCGGAGCCGGATCGCTTGGTGCTGGCGACGGTCGCGTCCGTTTGGTCTTTCGCGATCAGGCGCCCTATCTCCTTCCCGACCCTGGCGATGCGCCCGAGGGCGAAGTGCACGATGTCATCCGAGCCGCCTTGGCCCAGCGCGGCGCAGTCTTCTGGAATGACTTGGTGGTGGCGGTGCAGGAAGCCCAATTGACCTACACGGATCAGGTTGTGCTCACGGCACTGTGGGATCTGGTGTGGGCCGGCGAGGTAACGAACGATGCGCTGACTCCGCTACGAGCGGTTGTTTCGGGGTCCACTCCCAAGAAGTCCTCCGGTGCCCGGAGCGGGCGGGCGGGCCGGCGACCGAACCTGCGGAGCATCAGCCGGATGGGTCCACCGGCCGCAACGGGGCGCTGGTCATTGGTGGCTCCACTCAAACGGCCGGTTCCCACGCCAACAGAGGTGGCCACCACCAGAGCACTGCAATTGTTGGAGCGCTACGGCGTGCTCACCAGGGAGATGGCGCTGGCCGAAGGAGCCCAAGGGGGCTTCGCCGGCGTGTATCCGGTTCTGAAGGCGTTGGAAGATCGTGGGCAGGTCCGGCGCGGCTATTTCATTGCCGGTTTGGGCGCTGCCCAGTTCGCTTTGCCAGGAGCGGTGGATCGATTGCGGGACGAGAAACGCGAGGGCGAACGACCTCAGGATCACGATCCCGATGACGACTGGTTGATTCTTTCTGCCGCCGACCCCGCCCAACCTTATGGTGCCGCCTTGGCGTGGCCGGCGACGGCCGGGCGGCCCAGTCGATCTGTCGGTGCATATGTCATATTGCGGGCGGGAGTCCCGGTGGTTTTTCTGGAACGAGGGGGTCGGAGCTTGGTCACCTTTGCTGGTGTGGCAGAAGACCCGGCATGGGTGCAAGAACTTGTGGGGCTGGTGAAGCAGCGGCGAGCCAAGAGCATCGAGGTGCAGAAGGTCAACGGCCTACCGACGGCGGAATCCCCGGCGGTGCGAGACATGTTGCTGGCCGGGGGCTTCAGCCTCGGCTACAAAGGCCCCACCCTCCGCCGCTGACCCACCCCGTTCGCTGAAACTGTTCGCTGAAATTCCTGTGGATACCCACATCTGGTGTGGCTGAGCTAGGGGCAGAAAGTCGATTTGTAGCTATCAACAGGGATTTGGCCCGATCCGACCGAAACGAATCGGTTGGCACTACGGTGGACCGCCTCGCTCGCAGATGCGATGGTGTCCACGCCCTGAATCTGCCGCACAACTGCAGCGCTTCAGGCGCCTCAAGAGCGGAGAATCCAAGTGAACGATTCCAGAGTGCTGGAACTGTTCCGGCAACAAGGCGGGGTCGTCCACCGCGAACAGGCCAAGGTGGCCGGGCTGACATACCGCCAGATCGACTACCGGCTGCAACGAGGTGATTGGATCAAGTTGCGGGACTGCGTTTACCAGCACGCGGCATTCCCCGAGTCCGACCTCCTGCGGATGTTCGCACTCACGTTGGGAGGCGCGGGGCATGTGAGTCACCGATACGCAGCTCGCCTCTATGGACTTGACCTTGTTCAGAAGGCCAGACCAGAAGTAACAACCCGCCCCAGTCTTGGCCTGACCTATGCAGGAGTGATTGCACACGAATCGACACAACTGGAAACCGCCGATCTCACCTGGATCAACGGCCTTCAGGTGAGCGGAATCGAACGGACGCTCATGGACTGCGCAGCCGTCATCCATCAGAAGTGGAAAATCCTTGCGCTCATCGATCAGGCTCGCATGATGAAGCTCACCACGCCGACAAAACTACGACGCTGCCTCGCTGTCCATGCCCAGCGGGGCCGCAACGGTACGGTCAACTTTCGGAATGCACTGGAGCATGTCACCGATTCTGTTCCGCCAATCGGCCACCTCAGCCGGCAGGCATCACAGATCGTGACAAGTGGGGGCCTGCCGGAACCTCGATTCGAAGAGCAAATCTTCGACAGATACGGAAACTTCATTGCACAGGTCGATGCATCCTGGCCGATCGGTTACGTGCATTTCTATGACGGCTTCGGGCCTCATCGGTCGCGGCGCGCTCAGACCAACCGCGACATCATGCAGCGCGCCCGCCTTCGCAACGAGGGAATCGTCGTGGATGAGTTCACGTATGACCAAATCAACGACGACCCGGCATTCGTTCTCCGCACATCGATCCAGGGATATGCACGGGCGCTCGAACAGTTTCGGGGACGCACCGGGTGACGCCTTCAAATCCCTGTTGATAGCTACAAAGCGGCGTTCTACCGGCGTGATAGCCACAACCAATGTGGGTATCCACAGGAATTTGCAAGAGGGGAATGTGGGTTAGAGGGTGGCAATTGCGTCGAGGGGGTTGAGCTTGGCGGCTCGGCGAGCCGGAAGGTAGGCCGCCAGCACGCCGATCAGGCCCGACATCACCACGATCACCGCCAATGTTGTCCAGGGGATTGCCACCTGGTCGATCACCGTGTCGGGAATCGCTCGAACCCCGGCGATGCCGAACAGGATCCCGAGCGCAATACCGAGTAGCGCACCGAACAGGCTCACCATGATCGCTTCCCAGCGGATCGTAGACATCAGCTGGCCGCGGGTCATACCGACCGCTCGAAGCAAACCGATCTCTCGGGTTCGCTCCAACACCGAGAGAACGATGGTGTTGACCACACCGAAGAACGCCACCACTAGCGCCAGCCCCAGCAGTCCGTTGATAAGCACCAGCAAGCCGTTGATGCCGCTTTCCAACTCCTGCTGCAGATCATCGTTGTTGAATACCTGCACGCTCGGATAGTTGGATCCCAGATTCTTGGCGGCATCGGTAGTTGCGGCGATGTCGGCACCGGCGCTGATAGTTGCGCCGATCGATTCGATTGGAGCGTCGTCGTCGTGCTGTAGCAACAGCGAGTTGTCCATCAGCATGGTGCCATTTGTAAAGTTCTCATTTGCGATGATTCCTGCAATGGCCAACTGCTCGGTCACGCCATCTTCAAATTCAACGTCGAGAGTTTGACCAACCCGAAGGCCGCGATCGTCGGCGAGAGACGTGGTGACAACGACAGCGGTCCCGTCGGAAAGCCCATCGAAGCTACCTTCGCTGAGGTTGTAGGTGAGAACCGATTCGCCGGTGCTGGCGGTGAAGCTATCTGCTCTTAACACGTCGCCGTCGGGTCCGCCGAGACGGATCGGAATCGACCGGTATTCGCTCACCGCACCGATCCCCTCAAGCTCGAGAAGTGCCGCCGCAAAGTCGTCGGGCAGAGGCTCCCCGAATTCAGTGCTTACGAATAGATCGGCACCGATGCTGTTGTCGAGCACGTCGGTGAGGCTGGTTTTCAGCGATTGGCCAAGCACCGAGACCAGCGTCACCAAAGCCAGACCGATCATGAGCGCCGTGGCGGTGGCCGCGGTTCGTTGCGGGCTGCGGGCGGCATTTTCCCGAGCGATGCGAGCCATCTTGGTCTCAGCGCCGCCCCGGAACGAATGAACGAGCAGTCGAAATCCGTCGGCCAACGCTCGCGGGCCTGAGAAGAGAAACATTGCGCCCAGCGCCCCGAACATGGCCCCGAAGATGATCGTGACCACCTGACCGGCGCCCGAGGGCGGAGTGAAGACCTGATCTTCGGCGCCGTCCTGGCCTGGCACGGTGATTTCACCGGTGATCCCGGTGCCGAACACCAGCGCAACAAGACCCCCGACGAGCAGCGCGACGCCCCCGACCAGCAACAGCACACCGCTGATAGTTCCGAGGAGGCCAACTGGTCCCGATCGTCCCAGCGCTTGCACCGCTAGACCAGCAAAAAGGCCAGAGAGGAGTGCAACGCCAACGAAGGTGAACACTGCACCAGCACCGAGAAGCGTCAGGGTGCCGCTCAGTCCCGCCGCGCCGGTGAGCCCATAACCGACGGCGAACAGGCCAACCGCGGTGATGAGTGCACCAACCAGAACCCGGACCCGGCCGTTCCCGGGCTGAACGCCTTCGTTACGAATCGCCTCTACCGGTGAGATCTTGCCCGCCTTGAATGCCGGTAGCAGAGCGGAAACCAACGTGGCGACGATTCCAACGATCAGCGCAACGATGACGGTGCGAAGGCTGATGACGGTGCCGGTCTCGGGAAAGCCTCCCTGGCTTTCGAACAGCGCTTTGATGAGTTCAGCTACTCCGACACCACAGACAATTCCCAACACCGATCCGATGACGCCCACCAGGATCGCTTCGATGAAGATCGTATTTCGAATCTGACCCCGGCCTGCGCCGATGGCGCGTAACATGCCGATCTGTTGAATGCGCTGGCTGACCAGGATGGCAAAGGTGTTGTAGATGATAAACAGGCTCACGAAGAGGGCTACCAGCGCAAAACCCAGAAGGATGTTGCCCAGGATGCTGATCACCTGGTTGAAGTCCTCGCTGTCTTCGGCGCTGGCCTGGGCCTGGTCGATCACCTCAACGCCCTCGGGCAGCAGTGGCTCGATTGCCGAAAGTACGGCGGACGGGAGGACTCCCGGCGCAGCCTGGATCTCCATTGCGTCGAGCAGCCCCACCTTGTCGAATTGCTGTTGGCCGGTGGGTAGATCGAACAAGGTGAACCAGGCGCCGCCGGCCGTAAACGACACAATGCCGTCGACGGAGAAAACCTTGAGGCCGGTCGGGGTCTGGAATGTCACTTCTTCGCCTACTCCGACTCCAAGCGCTTCGGCCTGTTCCACGTTGATCGCAACGGAGTTCTCACCGGAGGGAGCGGAACCATCGACCAGTTCGAATCCACCACCTTCCTCGCTGGGCCCGTTCCAGGAGAACGTGAGTATCGGTGGCCCCCCTGGTGTCTGAGGCTCGCCGTCCACGTCGAGCCCGATGAAGCCGTTGGCACCTTCGTAGGCAACAAAGCCGTCTACCTGGGCGACCTCGTCAAGGGCAAGTATGTCGTCCAGTAGGGACTCCGGAATGGTTCCCGGTGTCTGCCCGAAGGAGTCGTCAGTGATCGGCTGGACTCTGGCATCGAGGTTCTGGTTGGCCCGCTCAACGATGCTGTCGAAGACCTTTCCCAACGAATCGGAAATGATGAACGATCCACTGACGAACCCGACACCGAGGGTGATCGCCAGAACAGTAAGAGCCAGGCGCCCCAAGTTGTTGCGGATGCCGCGGAGCGAGAGTTTGGTAATGATCATGTTTGTGGCCTCAGTCGCCCAGATGACGCATCTTGTCGAAGACGCTGTCGGCGGTGGGGTTCTGCATTTCGTCCACGATCTCGCCATCGGCGAGGAAGAGAACGCGATCGGAATAGCTGGCCGATACGGGATCGTGGGTCACCATGACGATGGTCTGGCCGAACTCCCGAACGGCGAGCTGCATGAAGCTGAGGATTTCGGCACCGGTTTTGGAGTCAACGTTTCCAGTGGGTTCGTCACCAAAGATGATGGCGGGTCGGCTGGCCATGGCCCGAGCAACAGCGACGCGCTGTTGCTGACCACCGGAGAGCTCGTTTGGTCGGTGTCCCAGTCGATCGCCGAGCCCCACGGTGTCAATCACCTGTTTCATGAACTCCTTGTCTGGGGTGGTCCCTGCCAGATCAAGGGGGAGCGTGATGTTTTCTTCGGCACTGAGTGTTGGGATCAGGTTGAAGGCCTGAAAGATGAAACCGATCTGATTCCGCCGCAATTCGGTGAGCTGCTTGTCCTTGAGCGACGAAAGCTCCACCGATCCCACATACGTCTGGCCCGATGTGAGCGAGTCCAAACCGGCCATGCATTGCATCAGCGTGGACTTGCCTGACCCGCTGGGGCCCATGATCGAGGTGAAGCGTCCGGTCTCGAAACCAACCGATACGTCGTACAGCGCTCGGACCTCGGTCTCGCCCTTGCCGTAAATTTTCGTGGCGTTGCGACAGTACGCGGCGAAGTTGGCCGTGCTGGTAACCCCGCTCATTGTTGGGGCCAGCGGGCCGGTGAGCGGCCCGTGGGGTGTGGAGGGTGGAGAGGCCGCTACGTTCGAAGGCGGAGCCAACGGCGATTGCGGTAGCGGTGGCGAGTCAGGGGAATCGAATGGCGAATCGTGTTGGGCGGGTTCGGCCCAGGGCGAGCCAAGGGGATCAGGCGTGGGTGCCGCTTCTGTCATGGGTCGACGTTACCGCTGTTTGCCTGGGGGCCTACCGCCCTTTTCTCAGAGTGCTCTCAGTTGAACCACACGCATGCATCTGGAGGGAGCTTGCCAGTATCAGTCTCTGCTGGATCGCTCATCAACTGGACAGTGGCCTCGTCCGGCAATGCGATCTCGCCGCGGGAGAAGTTCACCCAGCATTGAAGACCGCCCGCCCGACGAAAAGCGACGACTTTGGGATGGTGTGGGACAAGCCATTCGATCTCGTCGCTCGCCGGTACCAGGGCCCTCCTCAGCCGGAGAGCGGACCGGTAGAGCTGCAGCATCGATTCTGGATCGAGGGCCTGGTTGGCTGCACTGAGGTTGCCGAAGTAGGCGGGTTGCGGGAGCCACGGCGGTCCGGCGCCGAACCCGAACGAGGGTCCGTTAGCGGTCCAGGGCAGAGGAACTCGACAACCATCGCGACCTTTCGTGGTGTGACCGGACTGCTCCCAAACCGGATCATCCAGAACCTCCTCGGGCAGATCCCAGACCTCGGGAAGACCAAGTTCTTCGCCTTGGTAGAGGTAGGCCGAACCGGGGAGCGCCAACATGAGCATAATGGCAGCTCGGGCTCGACGTTGACCAAGATCCGCATCGAGTAGGTCGTGCGGGCCCTCCAACAACCACTTCCGCCATTCGACACCCTCGGGCAAGCCATATCGAGTTGCGTGACGGACAACATCATGGTTGCTGAGCGCCCAGGTGGGGACGGCTCCCACAGAGCCGGCATCGTCCAACGCCTTCTGGATGCTGGTGGTGAGCTCCTCGGGATTCCACGAGGACTCCAAGAAGTTGAAGGCGAACGACTGGTGGTACTCATCGGGCCGCAGGTAGAGATGGACCCTCTCGGGCGCCACCCATGCTTCGGCAACCATCATCGAGTTGTTCGGCGAAGCATCGAGAACCTCGCGCCACTGACGGATGTAGGTGTGTACGTCGTCTCGATCCCAAAATGGATGGTTACGGAGTTTGGCTGTCACGAGCAGCTCTTCTGTCTCGGTAGGGATGTCCGGGAAGGACATGTCCTTGGCCAGTCCGTGCGCAACGTCTACCCGGAAGCCGTCGGCTCCGAGCGCCAACCAAAACCTGAAGATGTCTCGGAACTCGTCCTGAACCTCGGGGTTGGCCCAGTTGAGATCGGGTTGGGTGTGATCGAAGAGATGGAGATACCACTCGCCGTCGGGCAGGCGTTCCCAGGCGGGACCCCCGAAAACACTCAGCCAGTTGGTGGGGGGTTCGCTCCCGTCGGTTCCTTTGCCGGGGCGAATGTGGTATCGGTTGCGGCTGGGGTGGTTCGGCGGCGATTGGATTGCCTCCTGAAACCACTCGTGTTGGGCCGAGGTATGGTTGGGGACCAGGTCAACGATTACTTTGATGTCTGCCGCATGGGCCTCCCGAATCAGATCGCGGGCATCCTGGAGCGTTCCGTAGATCGGATTGATTTCCCGGTAATCGGCAACGTCGTAGCCGCCGTCGTGCAGTGGGGAGGTGTACCAAGGGTTCACCCACAGCCCGTCGACGCCCAAATCCGCCAAATAGGGGAGCCTGGAGCGAATGCCGTTGATGTCCCCCGTGCCATCGCCGTCGGAGTCGGCGAATGACCGCACATAGACCTGATAGATCACCGAGTTTCGCCACCACCGTGCTGTTAGGTCTGTCACCACGCCAATGGTAGGGGACGGTCCGGCTTCCGACGCTCTCACCTGGCCATGGAGAATCGGTGGCGCCGCGGCCGAATGGGCTGCGGCGTGTCGTTCATCACTTGTTCACACAGGTGCTAAATATAGTTTGCACTCAGGCCGTAGAGTAGAGATATGAGCTGTCCATCTTGCGGGCTGTCAGTGCCCGAGGGCGCTCGTTTCTGTCCCCACTGCGGTAAATCACAGGTGACCGCCGTGGAAGAACGCCGTCTCGTCACCGTGTTGTTCGCCGACATCGTTGGCTTCACCGCCATCTCGCAGCATCTTGATCCTGAGCAGGTCAAACGAATGGTGGATGCCACTTTCCAACAGCTGGGCCAAGACATCCAACGCTTTGGTGGCAAGGTCGACAAGGTCATCGGTGATGAACTCGTTGCGTTATTCGGAGCGCCCGTCGCCCATTCCGATGATGCCGAACGCGCCGTCAGGGCGGCTCTGGCCATGCAAGACACCGCCGCCCGCCTTAGCGATGGTGGTGAGATATTGCAGCTCCGGATCGGAATCACCACGGGCGACGTGCTCGTCGGGGCCACCGTGATCGGGGGCGACTACACGGCCATGGGTGACACCATGAACCTCGCCAGTCGCCTCGAGCAAATTGCAGAACCCGGCCAGATCATCGTGGGTCCCGCCACCCATGCGGCTTCGGCTGATGCCATCGTGTACCGGCCCAAGGGCGACGTTTCACCTCGGGGCCGATCTGGCAAAGTGAACATTTTCGAGGCGGTACGGCCTGTCGGTCCTCCTGGCACCCGGCGGCTCCATAGTCGACCGCTGGTGGGGCGCTCCCACGAACTCGGTGTGCTCGATGCCCTCGGCAAGCTCGCGGTAGAAGCCAATCGCGCTCAAGTCGCCTTGCTTCAGGGCGAAGCCGGGGTCGGGAAAAACCGGATTGCAAAAGAGGCCGCCCGGCAGCAACACAGGAACCGGAACGCGGTGGTGCTCGAGGGCCGCTGCGCCCCGTACGGCGAAGCCAATGTTTGGTGGCCGATCGCGCAGGCTTTGCGGTCGGCTCTCAGCGTTGCGGGCGACGCCTCCATAGACGAGGCCCGCGTCATCATCCAGCGCTGGTTGATCGCCAACGACGTTCCGGTGGACCACGAGCGCATGACGACTGCTTTGCTCCACACGTTGGGATACCTGACGGTGCTGCGCGGTGGTGACCGTGAGTACAACCGGGCCGAGGTGGTCTTTGCGGTGTCCAGTTTGTTAGCGGCGCAGCTGAAAAGCACACCCATCGTGTTTGTCCTGTCCGACGCCGATTGGGCGTCAGCGGCGGTCTGGGTCTTGGTGGAGCGGGTGCTGAAGGATCTGGCCGACCAACCGCTGATGGTCATCATCACCGGTCGAGACATCAGCCTCCCGCCCGGACTTCAGACCGGTGACTTCGGAAGCCTCACGATCGGCGTACATCCGCTCGACCCTGTGGCCACTGGCGAACTCCTCGCCAATCTCGGTGTTCATCTCAGCGCCAGAAATGCCGAGCGGCTCGTGGAACGATCAGGCGGGAATCCGTTCTTCATGGAAGAACTCGTGGCGCTGATCGTTCGCAAATCCATCGATGGATCTGGTCTGACCGATGATGAATTGGTCGAACAGTTGATGACCGCAGAAGTAGAAGAACTGCCGGACACGTTGCGAGGCACGATAGCGGCCCGTCTCGATGGCTTGGAGAAGGGCCTCAAGCAACTACTGCAGGACGCGGCTGTGCTCGGCCGAGCGGGGCCGGTTTCTGGACTTGCGGCCCTAGCCCAGGAGACTCGCGGTGTTGCAGACATCACCGAGTCACTTCAAGCCCTGGTCGAGGAAGACATCCTGGACGTGTCAGATGGTCGTTACCGGTTCCGTTCCGACCTGGTGCGTGACGTGGCATACGCAACGATCACCAAAACTTCTCGAGCGATCCTTCACAGTCAGATAGCCGAGTTCATCGAGAAGGACATAGCTGATCCCGTTCGGAACTCGGTTGCAGCCATGATCGCCGATCACTACTCCCGATCGGCTGGGCTCGTGGCTGAGATGTCCTATGTCAAGGGCATCGATCGCCCGTCGGTGACGGCGAAGGCAATCCACTGGCTTGGCGAGGCTGGATTCCGAGCGCTGGAGTCCGATCCTCCATCCGCCGAGAGCTGGTTCAGTTCGGGCATCGAGCTTGCTGCTGATGACGAGACCAAAGCGATGATGTACTTCGGGCGGGCCCAGGCTCGACTGGAGGTCGGAGCCCTCCGATCAGCCCGGGAAGACTTGGAGGAGCTCGAGTCCTTCGTTGACACCGACGACGTCCTCCGTGCCCGCGCCCTCCTCGTGCGAGGCAACCTTGAGCGGCGGTCCAGGAATCCGGCGGAGGCGGCGGCGATCTTGCGCGAGGCCGCGGACCGTCTCGCCGCTTTGGGAGAGTTTGCTGAGCAGGCTCTGGCGTTGCGACTGCTTGGGCTCACTGAACTTGCCCGTAACGACCGAGTTCTGGCACGGCGCGCCCTGGAGGCGTCCCAACGGGTGGCGGCATCCATCAATGATCGTCGTGCCGAGGCGTGGGCATTTCAGAGCCTGGCCTGGCAGGCCTTTCGATCCGGAAACGTCGACGAAGCAAGCGGTTTCGTGGCCAAGGCCAGCGAGCTCTTTACCGAGCTAGGCGACGCCGGTGGCCTCACGTGGACCAAGGGCGTAGAAGCGTGGGTTCTCTTTCATAACGGATCGTTGGCGGAGGCCGAGGAACTGGTTGACGAAGTGCTGCCGGGAACGACCCAGCGCGGCGACCCGTGGGCCGAGGGCATCATCTCCATCCTGAGCGCATCCATCCACCTCTGGTCGGGTCGACCCGATCGAGCCTTGATGGCCGTAGACGGCGCCCTGGCCGCCGCTGCTCGTGCTGATGACATCACCTTGGCTGTCCAAGCACGAGCTGTGCAAGGGCGCGCCCATATCTCTCTGGCCAACATCAGCGACGGTCTCAAGTCGCTCGAGCAGTCGTTTGCTCTGGCTCAACATCAGGGTGACAACGACTCTCGCCGTTTGGCGGCGGGCGCCAACTGTGCGGCGGGCGCCCGCCTCGGCCGGCCCCGCTCTGTGCTCATGTGGGCAGCCCGATTCGATCAGGTCCACTCGCACCCCGATGTTGTTGGCGAGAGTGAGATCGTTGTGTCGGTCTCCCTGGCGTTGCTCCAGCTCGGACAGGTGCGCGAAGCCGTTCAGGAGTTGGAGTGGATCGATGCAACCTTGCCAAGGGTCAGCCGGGTGTCGGGCGATGCTGTGGCCGCGTTGGTTCTCGTAGCAAACAACGAGATCGCTGAGGCGCAGCTTCGCATCGACCACGTGTTGTCCGCTCAAGCAACATATCTCGACCGGTTCAGGGCCCGAGCCGCGCTTGCCGCGCTGCACTACCGTCAGGGCGATCTCGATCGTGCTCGATCCGTTCTTGGCGAGGCGATCAATGAGGCCGAGGCCACTCGGGACCGGATCACCGGCCCGCTTGGTCGACTCCTTCGAGGAGTGTGTGGGTTCGAGCCGCTGGAACCTGCCGAAAAGCGGTGTCGCGAAATGGGAGTTGACCCCGTAGGGTGGCTGACCGCTTTCCGGGCAATGGTGGGGGCGACTGCGGAAGAACCAGCCGTCAGAACTAGTCCTCAGGATTAGCCTGCCACCGTGGTTTCGGCGGCCGGATCAGGTTCCGGGGGCGGTGGAGCGGCAGTAGTTGGTGTTGTGGTGGTGCTGGTTGCGCCAGGGGGAATCAGTAGTTGTTGTCCGGCAGCGATCCGATCGGGGTCGGCCAGATTGTTGAACTCGATCAGAACCTCCTGACTGATGCCGAACGCTGCGGCGATGGCTCCAAGGGAATCACCGGGCTGAATCACGTAGCTGCTGGGTTCCGGCGGCGCCGTTGTTGGGGTGGTGCTGCCAGCGGACGAAGCGGGCTGGGCGGGGAGTGTGGTTGTGGTTGTGTCACCTGAAGCCACGGGTTCGGTTCGACCGCACGCGGTCAAAACTAGCGAGAATGCCATGGCGGTTACGACCCCGGAGGCCCTGAGCTTTTTGGAACACATGAACATATGCGTTCTAGTCTTGCAGGTCCGTCAGCGCCCCTTGCGCCGGCGACCCGACTTCTGTCGATTGCTTCCTTTTTTCGAGCTGCTGCGCTGGCCGTGGCGCTGCACGCCCCGTTCTGAACGCTCCTCGGCGTTGACTCTCGCCCGAGATTCGGAGCGCCGCTCGAACTCCAGCAACTGCTCGTCCTGGACATCTAGTTCTGCGGTGAGTTTGAGGTAGTGCTCCACCCGTCGGCGAGAGATCTGGCGATCGCTGACTAGGCGGCGGACAGCGCAGTCGGGCTCGCGATGATGTGTGCAGTCGGTGAACTTGCACATCTGAGCAGCGTGGGTGATCAGCGGGAACGCTTTGGCCAGTCCGGTCCGGGCATTCCACAGCGCAATCTCCCGGATCCCAGGTGTGTCAACCACGATGCCACCGCCCGGCAGCGGGATCAGATCTCGGGTCACGGTAGTGTGCCGGCCCCGCCGGTCCACGGCCCGAACCTGGCCGGTGCGTTGGACCTCACCTCCGGAGAGGGTGTTGACGAGCGTGGATTTTCCGATCCCGGAGAGACCGATGAGAGCGACGGTTCGGTTGCCACGAATCCGCTTTTCCACCTCTTCTATGTTGCGACCGCTATGCGTAGAGATCGCAAGGCATTTCACGCCTGGGGCAATCACCTGGATCGCACGTACCGCACCATCGGGGTCCGCAACCTGATCTGCTTTGGTAAGCAACACCACCGGTTCGGCCCCGCTGTCCCAGGCGATCACAAGAAGTCGTTCCAGACGGGGAAAGTTGACCGGGCGGTCCATGCCCTGCATGACGAATACGTCGTCAATGTTGGCCGCCAGGACCTGCGGTTCGGGTACACGGCCAGGCGCTCGGCGCACAAGTGCAGTCTTGCGGTCGGCAATCGCGGAAATGATGTATTCGCCGTCGTTCTCCTCGTCGGACCGAATAGCTACAAAATCACCGGTGGCCGGAGCAAGTCCCGTTCGAGACCGGATAGAGCCTGAGGTCGCCGTAACGGCTTTCTGGTCGCCAACGAAGACGACACATGTTCCACGATGAGTGCGAGCTACTCGGCCCCGAAGTTCGGCCCCGTTTCGATCGGCCCATTTGTCTAGGCGCGTTGTCCATCCGAGTGAGGTCAGATCGGGTGCGAGGTCGTAGATATTGCCGGTCACGATTCCACGCCGATCATCGCTGAGCACCGGTCAGGTGTTGGTGGAGGAAGTCGCATTGAAGGGTGAGAAGGTTCTGCGACACCACCGCTTGCGGTGTCATGTGGGTCACGCCGCTGAGCGGCAGGACCTGATGGCTTCGACCGCTCGCCAGCAGGGCACTGGAGAGCTGCAAGGTGTGGGCCACAACCACATTGTCATCCGCTAGCCCGTGGATCAAGAGCAGCGGTCGACTCAGTTCCGCAGCCTCGTTGATGAGGTTGGTACGGGCATAGTGGTCGGGCTGATCATCGGGATGACCCAGATAGCGCTCGGTGTAATGGGTGTCGTAAAGTGCCCAATCAGTGACCGGTGCACCGGCCACTGCCGCGTGAATTCGGTCGGGAGCTCGAAGAACGGCAAGTGCTGCCAGATAGCCGCCAAAGGACCAACCTCGAATCCCCACGCGTGAAAGATCCATGAATGGATACAACGCCGCTGCCGCATCGAGAGCGGCTATTTGGTCTTCCAGAACGGGAGCGGCAACATCCCCCCAAACCTCTCGCTCGAACGCCGGCCCCCTCCCGGGAGTTCCGCGGCCATCGGTGACGAGCACGACGTACCCCTGCTCGGCGAACCATCGGGACACGAGATGGGGGTTGTGAGTCTTGAGAACCCGTTGGGCGTGCGGGCCGCCATAGGGATCAAGGAGCACCGGGAGTGGCGTGACACCGTCGTGATCGGACGGAAAGAAGATCGCGCTGGCAAGTTCTCGCTCACCAAGGCGGAGGAAGGTGGGATCGGCCCGCAGCCACGGATCCTCGCAGTAGTTGCGAATCTGCAGTGTGGGTGTTTCTGGTGGCAGGTGAGGTGAGGACGTATGGAAGGAGGTGATCGGGGAGTTCGGCGTTGCCGATGCCACCACGGTTGTGCCGTGCGATCGGACAGCGCTGTGAACCCCAGGTTCGGAGCTCCATTGCTTGGGGGCCCACCCGTCGGCGGGCACCAGGAAAACATGGACCTCTGTGGAGTCGGTGGACGCCGTAATCAATGCTCCGTCGGAGTCGACGTCCACGATCGAGCGGACATTGAGTGATGGGTCAGTAATTGCCCTCCCGTCAATGCACAAGGCTCGACGGTCGGGCAGATCCTCGATCGTGTATAAGGAGTTGTTGAAGATCTTGGGGGCGCCCGGGTGGAGGTCTGTCCAGTGTGCGTCGGTAATCCGACGTAGCTCAGTAATCGTTAAGGTCTTCATCGATACAGTGACGATTGAAGTCAGTCGTTGGTCGCGCGATTGTCGAACCAGCAGTGGGTTTTCGTCGGTCCAGACAACATCGGCCAGGTATTCCAATTGTCCATCGATGTCGTAGGCCCAATCAATCAGCTGGGCCGGTTCGCCACTAATTGGAAGCAGATGGAGCGCCACGGACGCGTTTTGGGAACCGGCCGCCGGATATCGGATAGCGGTGGGCTTTGCAGCTGGCGAGGCCGGGTCGGCTATGTGCCACTCCAATACAGAACTCACATCGACCCGGGTGGCCACCAGCGCGTCACCTTGCGGCGACCACCAAAACCCCCGAGTGCGATTCATCTCCTCGGCCGCTACGAACTCGGCTTGGCCCCATGAAACGGTGTGCGTGGTTTCCTCAGGAGAGAGTTGTTTGTCTAGGTCGTCGGTGGCGTCAGCCCCCAGGTTTGTAACCCGCAGAGTGGATCCGACGGTGTACGCGATGTGAGCGCCGGAGGGCGAGAGTCGGGCATCGAAGGCGGGGGTTGCAGTTGCGACTTTGCGTGTGCGACCAGATCGGAGGTCTGCGATGTAGACATCGCCGGCCAGAATGAACGACGCCCAAGGTTGAGACTGCGCAACCGAAAACTGAGCGATCCCCCCGGCAGATTCTCGGGCTCGTTCTCTACGGACCCGCTCCTCGGGGGTTGGCAAATCCCCATCGGCAGAGAGGCTTAGGGGATCGGCGATCAAGCGCTCGGCGCCGCTGCTCAGGTCGAGTACCCAGAGTGACAATGTAGGGGTGATTCCGTCGACAGAGCGCAGAAATGCTACCAGTCGACCGTCGTCGACCACGGTGATGGACCTGGGTGTCCCCAACGTGAACCGCTGAGTCCTGGCATACGCCAGCGGGAACCCGCGCACAAGAGTCGTCTCTCTACCCATCACGGGCTGAACCTAGCGAAATATCAGGCTAAGTGCGCCCTGATCGGCTTTCGTGGTGAGCAGCTCACCGTATGCGCGCACGCACGCCGAGATCCCCAAACCCGGCCCGCAGACAATTCTTGAAGAGTTTGGTTTCGGCCACCGCGGATGGATCGATATGCATTCCCACAAAGCACATGTCGTTGTAGGAGAGCAGGGTCACGTTCAGCGCGGTTCCCGATACCGGACCTACCGGGATCCACCGTTGGATCAGCTGGCCGCCGAAGAACACCGGCAGCGGGGGTCCCGGCACGTTGCTGGTGGCGAGATCCACTCGTCGGGCTTGGTCGAGGGTGAGGCTAGCCGTCAGGTTGCTCGGCAATGCCGCAGCCAAACCACTCACTGATCCCAGGAGATCCCGATGTGAGCGCAACGCATCTCTTCGTAGCTGGATCTCGGAATTGATGTAGGCCACCCGCTCCTCGGTTCCCACGCCGTGCCCGGGCAAAGGAATGCTGGCGGGGGTGAAGGCATTGACAGTGGGGTCGTCGCCATCTCTGCGGGTGCTGACCACCACCGTGGAGGAGATCTCGGGTAGCTGTACTGCGAACTCGTCGTGATATCGGAGAACACCCTCAGCCGACGCAGCCACGAAGATGTCGTTCAGCCGCACCCCGCGGGTTCTCGCCGCCGTCTTGAGTTGATCGAGCGGAATTTCCAACCACTCCAATCGGCGGTTCCGAGATCGCTCGGCCCAGAGCGGTGAACCGGAATGACCGCCGAGACCGGGGAATTGGTTGGCGACCGCCCGAGCGGCGTTGACGGCGTCGTTACCGGCGGCTGTGATTCGGTGGCGGTCGGCGAGGAGTGACGCCACACTTCCGACGCGGCCCAATATGTTCCGGCCGCCGGGCTCGTGATGATCATCGGAATCGCCGGAATCATTTGATTTGGTGGTGACGGCAGCAACTTTCTCCTCTGCGATCAATTCGGCGATGACCTGGTTGATATCGCGCGGTTTGGGCTTAGGGCCCACTTCGCCAAAGTCGTAGATCTCTCCAGCCATTTCGAGGGCCCCAAGGCCGTCGGCAATCGAATGATGCAGCTTGGAGATCAATGCCCCTTTTCCGCCGGGGAGACCGGAGAGGATCAGGCACTCCCAGAGCGGGCGGCTGCGGTCGAACGGATCATTGATCCACTGCACCGCCGTGTCGGCCAGATCCTGATAGGACGCCCTGGCGGGAAGCCGGAGGTAGCGGACGTGATGTCCGAGGTCGAATGTGGTGTCGAGGATCCAGTGGGCCGAGCCCAGTCCAAGAGAGGAGCCTTCTACCCTCAGGCGAAGCCGTGGAACTGCCGCCACGGCCTTGCTCCATGCGGCGTGAACCCACTCTGGATCCGGCGGCCGTTCGAGGATCATGAGGGAGCCCATCGTTGACGCGAGGTTGGGATTTGACTCCAACGCCCACATCATCGCCTCCATGTCTGTGAGTTGCTGCTGCACGTCATCAGTATGGCGGACTCAGTGAGCGGCCGGTTCTGCGGCTAGACTGGAAACCTGTTCCGGGCACAAGGCCTGGCAGCGAGATTGAGGTGACTTTTCATGGTCAAAGTATGGATTGATCAGGATCTTTGCACGGGCGATGGCCTGTGTGCAGAGATCGCCCCCGATGTCTTTTTCGGTATGGACGACGGTCTGTATTACGTGAAGGAATCCGCCAGCAACTTCGGTGAAGAGAAACTCTTCGACGGAACGTCCAACCCGGCCGGTGTTGAAGGAATGGCCCGTGTGCCCGAAGGTGGCCTGGAGGGTGTGATTGAATCCGCCGAAGAATGTCCAGGCGAGTGCATCTTCATCGAGGTCGACTAGGTTCCTCACCCCTGGTCCGTGAGAAGGGCCAACGTCTGAACGACTGTATTGTTTCCAGAGCGCCGGGCTGATCGCCGTGGCGCTCTGGCCGTTTTCAACTCACTCACACTGAGCCCACATAGGCCGAAAGGTCTATATGTTCTGGGACTGGTTCCTTGCCGCCAAGTTTGTTGGTGCGGTTGCTCTCGCCGTGGGCTTGGGGTGGGTGTGGACCAATTCCGAACTCGTCACCTCTGCCTACACTGACGAACGAGCGGTTCAGGCCCTCACACTCCAACCCCTCAGCTTCTCCGTAGCAACCATTCCGCCCTCGGATGACGCGGCCTTCGAACTCGCGCCGGCACCGGACACGGGCAACATTCCGCTTACTCGGCTCGCGGTCTCGGACCCAGTTGTCACCAAGCCAGTGGTCCGGGGCGGTGATGCTCGACTGTCGGGTCACGTCCGAGGGCTGGGGCCGGATGACGTCGGTCAGGTACGCCTCACGCGAATCACCGATGGCGGCAGCAGCGACTGGACCGTCGGGGTGAACGCCGATGGCAGCTGGACCGCCCCGGGAATTCACGGCGGTCGGTACCGGATCCGGGCGCTCGTTCCGAATCTTCGAGCGTCCAATGGCTCCACCGTGCTATTCCTCGGTGAGGGTCAACGTCGCGAGTTGAACCTGGCTGTCACCACGCCGCCGGAAGGTCTGGTCTTCGAGCTGGTGGCCGCCGACGAGCTACCGCTTGGGAGTGATTCAGTCGTAGCCGTGACGGTCGGACGTCAGACCGTGGATGGCGAGGGTCGGAGCGTGCTTGCCGCCGTTCCTGGAGTCCCGGTCCAGGCGACCTTCTCCTCGCTTCTTTCAACATTGTCCGCAAATGTTGTCTCCACCGATCCAGGCGGTGCGGCACGATTCCTGGTTCGGTGCGGTGCTCCGGGTCGGGCATCGGTCACGTTTGTCGCCGGCGATCAAACGGCGCTTCTGACTTTGCCGCCCTGCGTCGCACCAGTCATCCAGATACCCCCCGCCGTTGGCGACGCGGAGTCTACCGATGGATGACTCCAACGAGATCGAGCGTCGGGGTACCGGGGCGGTTCTCGGAGTGGTCAACGTCGGGATCGCCCTAGCACTGGCGTTACTGCTCGTGCCTCCGGTCATGGCTGTGGTTGCCGTGTTCACTCTCCTGAAGGCACCGCTTCCCGGCGAGTTGCCGGAGGAACGCCCGGACCTGGTGGCCAAGCCGTCAGTCATCGTGGATTCCAAGGGCACTGAGATCGGCCTACTCCGGGGCTTCGAGCAGACGGTGGACGTGAAGCAGTCTGACATTCCCAAGGTGCTCAAGAATGCGGTGGTAGCGATCGAGGACCGACGCTTCTGGGAACACGACGGGGTTGATCTGGAGGGTGTGGCTCGAGCTGCCCGAGTGAACCTGGAGGCCGGTGGCATCGCCCAGGGCGGATCCACGATCACCCAGCAATACGTGAAGAATGCGTACCTCACTCGCGATCAGACGTTTGAACGCAAGGCTCGAGAAGCCCTCCTGGCGGCGGAATTGGAACAGGTGATGAGTAAGGAGACCATCTTGTTCCGCTACCTGGAAACCTCATACTTCGGCGCCGGGGCCTACGGAATCGGTGCTGCCGCCGAGGTGTATTTCGCCAAGCCGGTCAATGATCTCGACATCTCCGAAGCCGCAACGCTGGCAGGGATCATTCAGGCGCCGTCTCGTCTGAGTCCTCGTTCCGACGTGGAGGCGGCCGACGAACGTCGTCGGGTGGTGCTTCAGGCCATGTTGGACCAAGGCTATTTGGATGTGGAAACTTACGAGGTCGAGGCGGCGCGCACGCTCTGGCTGGTCGAGCGCGGCGATCCGCCATCGGGTCCGGTGACCGTGATCGCGCCCTTGGACGCCAAGGGAGCTACGGACCATCCCTTCTTCGTCGGCTGGGTGGAAGCCGATCTGCTGGAACGATTTGGCGACGAGATCGTCTACCGCGGCGGACTTACGGTGGAGACCACCATCGATCCCTCCCTTCAGCAGGTAGCTGAAGACGTCATCGCCAACCGGCTCGGGTCCTCCGAGTTCCCGGTGGAGATGGCCTCGGTCACGATCGACCATGCCACGGGTCATGTGTTGGCCATGGTGGGGGGCCGCGATTACGACTCGAGCCAGGTCAACCTGGCTATTGGTGGCAGTACCGGATTCCAACCGGGGTCGTCGTTCAAACCGATCGTGTTGGCGGAAGCCTTCAGTCGAGGCTTGGGCCCCGACACCGTTTACCGAGCGCCGGGGTCTTACGTTGTTCCCGGGTGCGTTGGCAATCAATGCACCATCGAAAACTACGACTACAAAGACCGCGGCCGGATCGATCTGCGGGAAGCCACCTGGAAGTCGGTGAACACGGTCTTTGCTCAACTCGTGCTGGATGTGTCGGTGGCTGACACGGCTACGTTGGCATCCGAGCTGGGGCTGGACCGGTTGGATCCCACAAGGGAGTACGGAGCCAGTTTGGCGCTGGGTGCCGCCGAGAGCTCTCCACTGGAGATGGCTTCGGCCTATGGAACCTTCGCCAACGGAGGCATTCGCGTTGCCCCTACCGGGATCCTTCGAGTGACTGATGATGAGGGCAACGTCCTTCTGGACCATTCCGCTCCTGCTGGTGAAAAGGTCCTGGATCGGGCGGTGGCCGAGAACCTGACCGATGTTCTCCAGGGTGTGGTAACAGAAGGGACGGGCAAGCGAGCTGCGGTGGAGGACCACTTCATCGCTGGGAAGACCGGAACGGCTCAGGCGTATCGGGCCGCCTGGTTCGTTGGCTATGACCCCAACCTCACCACCGCCATTTGGATGGGGCATGCGGACAAGTTGGCCAGCCTGTACAACGTCAACGGCGTTGGCAAGGTAACGGGCGGTAGCCACCCCGCCATTGCCTTCTCCGAGATCATGACCGCGGCTCTGGCCGACTATGAGCCCAGAGAGTTTCCCGAGCCAACCGAACTCCCCGCCCGGGTGGCGACCCCAGCTGAAGTAGTGGCATCCAGAACCGAGACCGTGGCGAATCCAAGGTCTCATGTGGCCACGGTGGCTGCCGACTGTGGGGGGCCTTGTTATGCCACGGCAATCCCTCGGCCGGCGCTCTATGCACCGCCGGTGACCGCACCGCCGCCCACTGCCCCGCCCCCCACCGCCTCGCTGCCCGGACAAGACCAAAACACTTCGCCAACTTCTGCCATCCAGGAAGAAAGTCAACCATGACCCCTCCCACCGCCAACACGCCAGTGCGGCCCGACGCCAAGAAGCCCGTCCTCCGAGACCGTCCGCCGACCACGGGAAAGCGGCCGCCGGTCAAAACCCGCGCCGTGCCGCAACGACCAAGCGCGGGCCAGGTTCCGCCAGCACCCGGTAGGGCGACACCGCCGACACCGCCGCCGCCCATGTCCGTGGCGTCGCCACCGTCGCCTTCCCCTGGAACGAGCCCGCCCTCGAGAGTCGATGAGGCGAAGCGCTGGATTGCTCAGATCGTCACCGCACTGCCGTTGGATCGGGTTCGGGCGGCCGCTAGGTCATGGGTACGAAAGGCTCGTCGTGTCCCTCTCTTGTTCAAGAGGAGTCCTATCGCGTTTCGAGATGGGAACGACGCGATCACCACCACATCGAAACGGAAAAAGCGGACTGGGGGGGTGGCGCCAGTGGTTCGCCCTCCCACATATCTGAGCCGACTACGGCAGGGTCGTTTGTTGGAACGGAAGGGGTTCGTGCCGCTCAGCCCCGGTCGGGTGAAGCGTCGCCACCGGATTCTGCCGCGCACGGCGATCGGGATCTCCTTCATGCTGCTATCGATGGGGGTTGGCGCAGCCTTCACCGGAGCCGGGTTCTATGCGTACTACGACAATCGGTTGGCGGCCAACGAAGCTGAGATCGCTCGTTTCGTGGAAGGGTTTGATGCCCAGTTCGTCGACGCTTCGGAGTCGCTGAACCAGCTGCGGGGGGATTCGCTGGACCAGATACGGCGGGAACTCCAGCCGCTAGGCGAGTACGTGTCGGAACAAAACGGTGTGGTGAACCTGCCGGCGCAGGTTGGCCATTCGGTGTACCAGCTCCGGACCACCGATCACAACGGCAGGGTGGTCGCCGGATCGGCTGCTGCCGTAGCGGATCATCGGGGCGGAACCGCTCTGGTGACGAGCTATTCGCTCGTGAAAGCGGGAACGATCTCGCCCGGTCCTGGAATCGAACTGGTGAAGGGCGACGAGGTGATTCTGGCCACGCTGTGGTCATGGGACGCCGAACGCGACCTGGCACTGGTAGTGACCGAGGTTTCGCTGCCCCGGCTGACCTTTGCCACCAACTCCGAACAGGTTGAGTTGGTGGGCGCCCGAGTCTTCGCTATGAGCGGGACCGGTGGACAAGGAGCTACGGCGTCGCCGGGAACGGTTCTGGACCGTTCGGCGGTGGGCCTCCAACACACCGCGGTGGTTGGCACGATGTTCAACGGCGGACCGCTGGTGAACAGCGAGGGTGAGCTGGTGGGCGTGGCGAGCACCACCTACTCGCCGCTCGGCGTGGACGGCGGTGACGTCTCTTTCGCTGCCGACCTCGACGGGGTCTGCGCCAAACTTTTGAACTGCGCTGATCCTGCCGAACCAGAGTCCAAGGACGAGGAGAACCCGGAGGGGTAACCCGGTTGGGAACGACCCTGTTGGGGGAGTGAGAGGTCCTGACCGCACCCACTAGCCTGGTGGCATGCTCTCTCAGACAGGTCTGCTGCTCGTCGGTGCCGGACTCCTGCTCGCGCTCATCGCGGTGATCATCGATCGTCTCAATTTCCCGCAAAGAAAGTTCACGCCCAAGCGGGTGTGGACCTACGGGCGGGGACCCTTCCGGGACCGGACGGGTGCGCACATCGTTGAGGTGTACGACGAGGAAGAGATCTGATGGTCGCAGCGGTGCGCGATCGAATTGATGCCTCGGGGATGGATCTCAATCCCTTTGACGATCCCAGCGCACGGCAACACAAAGTGGGGTTCATCCGGACGGCGAAGCTGGTCTTCAAACGATTTGGCCAACACAACGTCACCGTCATCGCCGCCGGGATCGCTTTCTACGCTCTTTTGGCCTTGTTGCCCACTTTGATCGCCATGACCAGCCTTTATTCGCTTGTGGCCGATCCTCAGGAGATCCTGGATCAGGTAGACAAGCTTGCCGCCACCATCGATCCTGAGCGCGAACCGGGTGGAACCGGAGACCTTGTGGAAAGCTTCGGAAACGCTGCGGTTGCCAAGAATGACGATGGATCCGTGGCCGAAGGAGGGTATTCCGCCGGTCGCCTCACCAGCCTGATCGTTGGCATCTTGGTGGCATTGTTCTCCGCGTCGGGAACCGTACAGAAGCTGATGAATGCGGTGAACTCGGCGTATGAGGCAAAGGAGTCCCGACCGGGGATGTTCCTGCGCCTGTTGGCCTACATGTTCACGGCGGGAGCGATCCTTTTTGTGGTCGTGCTCATAGCGCTTCTTGGTGTTGTGCCCGCTCTCGCCGCCCGAGCAGACGTTGGCGGGATCGCCGAGGTTGCAGTAAACGTCGGTACGTATCTCGGTTTGGCGCTGGCGTTTCCTTTTGCTCTCACGGTGCTTTATCGCTATAGCCCGGACCGCGTTCGGCGCACGCCGTGGCGGAACAGGGGAGCGATTGTGGCCACCGTGATCTGGGTTCTGTCGGCCATTGCCTTCAGCATCTATGCCCGAAGTGTCGGCAGCTTTGGCGCGGCGTATGCGTTGCTCGGTGGTATCGCAGGTCTGATCATCTTCTTCCAACTCACATCTATCTCCATCATCATCGGAGCAGAGGTGAATGCAGTTCTCGAAGATCCCGAAAATGCCAAGGCCAAGATCAAGTCGGCCAGCGAGTTGGCTACGCCAGCCGCGCTGCGGACGGCACCGGTGGACCGACTGAACGCAGCCGGCAAACGAGGGCGGAACGCCGTGCCCGTCCCGGCCGAACCCATCAGTCTGGGGAAAGCGCTGGTGGGCGTGGCCGCCCTCCTCTTCCTCGGTCGAAACAGCTGACACCTCCGCAATTGGAAGACTGGGGAGCACCGGAGAGCGACTGGCGGCGCATCGAAGCCCTGGTAGATGTCACACCGGGTATCGATGCTTATTGTTCCGGTCCGGATTGGGTGTTTCCCACTCATCTTGGTTTTGCCCCCCAGCAACCAGCCCTCGTGCTCGGCGATCTGGAACGGTGGGCCGCGCTGCTCAGCGAGTACGCCGACGAGTCGGGGGAGATCGTGCTCAGCGGGCTGGAGCCACGCTGGGGGTTTTCGTGCCCGGTCCTTACCGCTGATCCGGTGAAACATGTACCGGAGCTCATAGGGGAGCTGGAAGAGATCCCAAATTGGACTCGCCTGGTCATCACTGGGCTCACGGCGGAGTCTGAGCTGTTCGATGCGCTGGGCAGGAATCTGTCCCGCCTTGGAACGGTCTACATGGCCGAGGGCATGGAGTGTTGCGTGGCGGATCTTTCGGGCGGTGTTGACCGGTGGCTAGATCGGCGCTCCGCCAGATTTCGACGGCAATGGAAACGATGGGTTGCGGCGGTGTCCGATCCGTCGTTGATCATCGAAGATGTAACTACGGCGCACGGCCTGATGGACCGATTGTTGGCGATCGAACGTCGAGGTTGGAAGGGTCAAGAACACGATGGCATCACCGCCGATTCGATGCAGCGGATGTACCGAGACATGATCGAGCGCCTCGCCCGGCGGGGCCGACTACGCGCATCCATTGCGGTAGTGGAAGGTGAGGACGCCGGATTCATCTTTGGCGGTTCTCGTGCGGGCGTGTATCGGGGCCTTCAACTGTCCTACGCTGAGAGTGCGGCGGACCTCTCTTTGGGCCATGTTTTGCAGTGCCATCAGATCCGATCACTGGATGGTTCCGACGTTCACACCTACAACCTGGGAATGGACATGGACTACAAGAGGCGCTGGGCCGACACCCTGAGACCAACGGCGGTGTTGATCGTCCACCGGCGGCCGCACTAACGGTGGTGCACTGGCCGTAGTGCCTAGGTTTTCCGCCGAGCCCGTTCGGCTTTGCGTTCCACGGACCGCTCCCACTTCTTTTGCCGGGATCGGCATGCTTTGCGACAGAAGCGGTGGCTGGCCGAGCGCCGTTCGAACAGGTCGCCACAGCGCCAATAGGAGCATTCCGCCAAACGTTCAGGATCTACGTCTTCCAGTGGGAAGTCGTCAGGATAATCGTGGATGCGATCATGGATAGCATGCCCAACCGATCCGGCGGTGGGAGACTCTTCAACCTGTCTAAAGCTCCACCCACGGCGCCGGTGCCTGCGGCCGTAGTGGCAGAGCTGGCGGGGAGCCGGGATCGCCATAGCTATCGGGGTCCTGGAGGTAGTCCGAGTAGTTACGCTGCCAGCGGTCTGCCGCCCATGCATAGGTTTGCATCCGACTGCCGTAGACCGCCACCGCATCCGCATACGCGGCAACCACTGCGGCCCGCTCCCTACAGAGAGCGGCAAGTGCATCCAGATCATCAGCGTCGCTGGTGCAGCTCGTCCGGGTGGTGGCGAGAAGCTCCTCGATCTCTGCGGTCAGCTGGCCCCCGGTGAGCACCTGCGACCCGAACGCAACGCCAACTGGGCCGGCTACTGCATCGATGCTGGCTCCGGCGCCGACAAGCAAGTCGGCGGCGCTGAGAAAATCGGACTCGGTAGGCATGCAGTCTCTAGCCCACTGACATGCCACCCATGGCGGCCTCCAGGTTCTCCCGCTGGGCCCGTACCGCATCGCTCATAGCATTTGCGGACTCGCTCGCTGTCTCCATCGATGTCAAGATCTCGCCGGCATAGGTGGTGATCTCGATGTTGATGCTAGAGATTGCGCTCTTGAGGTTCAGAAACGTTTGGTTGGTGTTGTTTTGAGCGGTCTGCATCGCTGTGGAGAACGTTTCGTAGTGGCCGTCGAACGTGGCCCGATTTGGTCCGGTCCAGTCCTGGGCTGCAAGTTCCCGCTTTGAGTTGTGGACTGCGCCGATCATCGTTTCCATCGCTGTCTCGATCAGCGAGCGAGCTTGTTCGGCAGCTGTTTCCATTTCGTCCACTGCGATTGCGGCCACACGGGCGGAATCGATCCCGACCTGGGCGATATCGCCGGCGGTTCCTCCCAGCGCCACCTTCAGGCTGTCTAGCTGTTCGAGTGACGCACCGATCATTTCAGTCTCCTTGGGTAATAAACGCATTTGTTTACGTTTGATTGCTTCATCCGAATGTACAAGTTGTGTGTTAGATGTAAATAGCAGAATCAGAGGTTGGGAATGTCTGCCCAAAACGATCCGAGTGATGGAGGCCCCGAGGTGGCGTTCGTTCAGCCCGTTTTGACCAATCTCTTGATTGGCTTGAGCGGCCAGAATTCGATCTGTACGATTCTGCGCGATGAGCACAACAACATCGCTTTCTGATGCGGGCTCGGCACCGGTTGGAGCGCGCTCAAGCTCGGTGACGCTCTCGTTTCCGGGTCGGCCGCCAGTCCAGGTGAACGCACTTTGGCTGCGAGACAATTGTCCATGCCAAAGCTGCCGCATCGAAGCAACTACCGAGCATCGCACGCTGATTTCGCAAACCCCGGTTGACCTGATCCCGGTGAGGTTGACCAATCACGACGATGGGATTCGGGTGGACTGGGGGACCCATCAGAGCGAGTATTCCGCTGGGTGGCTGGATGATGTTCGCTCCCAGGCGCAGCGTGACCTGCCGTTGGCTCAGGCGTGGCCCCAGGGCTTCACGCCTCCCCGGTTTGGCTATGCCGACATCATGCGAGACCCGGACGTGGAGCTGGCGTTCCTGGATGCGTTCGGCTCGTTCGGAGCAGCGATTGCGACCGGCACGCCAACCGAGCCCGGATCGCTGGAGCCGTTCATCGATCGGTGGGCTCCGCCTCACGAAGTTCCCTTCGACCGAATCCACGATGTCTATGTGAATCCAGTGGGCTACAACGTTGCCCATACCGCCGAGGCACTCCCACCCCACAACGACATGGCCAGCCGAATCCAGCCGCCGTCCGGGCAAATCCTTCACATGCTGGTGAACGACGCCACCGGCGGGGACACCATCCTGGTTGACGGCTTCGCCGTGGTGGCCAACTTGTCTGAAGCGCATCGAGCGCTCCTGGCATCGGTGCCTGTGGCTTTTCGACAATTCAGCACGACGTCGGAAACTTGGGCTCGGTCACCGCTGTTGCGGATGGACCGAAACGGCAACCCCGTGCATCTTCGCTACTCCAACCAACTGCTGCAGGCGCTGGATCCACTGGATCTCGACACTGGCCCCTGGTATGAGGCCTATCACCAACTCTCCACGTTGCTTACCGATCGGTCCAACCAGTCTCATTTCCGGCTCAACGGTGGGGACCTGCTGATGGTGTACGGACACCGGGTGCTGCATGGTCGCACCGAGTTCAGCCCCGCTTCCGGCGAACGGCATCTCCAAGACATCTACTTCGAGTTCGACGATGTCATGAATGAGGCATACCGGCTCAGGCATCTGGCCGGTCCCGCTCAGCGACGAAACCGCTGATCCCGGGCTCTGCAAACGGGTGGTTCGCAACGCATCAAAGCGGCTGAATCCGCCCTCAGGGCCGGGTACCCTCTGACCTTCGAGCCCCTGTAGCTCAGTGGATAGAGCATCGGTTTCCTAAACCGTGTGCGGCAGTTCGATTCTGCCCAGGGGCGCCTATGGGCTTTCGTGAACCTGCTGGGTGCGGTCTCGGTTGGACTCCGCCGAGGTGGTCATGGGGTTGGGGAACGGTGGCCCCAGAAGCTCGGTTTGGTGATCTGGGTAACGGTCCAAGTGGCATCGTCCACGAGGAGGCCGCCGCATCCGAATTCCACGTCGAATCCCGAGGGAGAGCGGCTGTAGAACGACACCATCTGATCGTTGGTGTGCTTTCCGAGGGACATCGAGATCGGTATGCCGCTGTCGATGTGACGGTCAAGCGTGTGGCCGACGTCGTCCAGTGTTCGGGCCTCGACCATGAAGTGGTAGAGCACCGGTTCCGATGCAGGAACGAGGGCGAGGCTGTGGTGGCGCCGGTTGCAGCGCAGGAAAACGACGTCGTCGCCGCCGGGCCGCCAGTAGTCACTGACCCGGAAGCCGAGCAGATTGATGTAGAAGTCGACGGATTCTTCGAGTTGGGGGGTGCCGAGCACGATGTGCCCCATTCCATGGGCACCGGTCGTGAACCCGCTGACGCCGGACGGCGACACGAAGAGTTTGTGATCGAGGACCGGGCCGTGGAACAGCTCGAGTGCGAAGCCTCCAGGGTCGGTCGTTCGCACCAGCCCCCGGACATTCCGAAGCTGGCATTCGTCCACCGATCCGCGGTCGGTGGTGAATCCGGCCGCAGTCAGCTCGGCGACGGCGTTTTCGAGAGCGTCTGAATCCGGTAGTTCCCATCCAGCGAACGCCAACCCGCCCGTCCCTTTGCCGACGACCACGCGGTAGGGCCGTTCGTCGAATCGCAGCCGGAGCCCGACGCCGTCATCGGACACCATTGCGCCCAGCATGTTGCCGTAGGGGCGCCATTCGTCGATGTCCTCGGCGGTGATTCCGATATAGCCCAGACCTCGAATCTCCATCTGCTTCTCCTTCGTTCGGTTCATGTTCCAAGCATGAGGACCTCAGAAGCGTTCGGCAAGGTGAGAACGTCCGCCACCCCGACCTCTAGCAGTACAGACCGATTCGATAGCAAAGAGCGGTCAGCGACCGATGCGGCCCGTCTCGTACGCCCACATCGCGATCTCCACACGATTCCTTGCTCCGAGCTTTGTCATCAAGCTGGCCAGGTGGGTCTTCACCGTGCTGAGGCTGATGTGCAGCTCGGCGGCGATTTCGGCGTTGGTTCGACCGGCAGCGACGGTCAGCATCACCTGCTCTTCGCGGCTGGTCAGAGGCTCGATGGGCTGGGCAGGAGGTCCGCTACGGGTGTCGGCGAACGCCTGCAGAAGCCTGCCCGTCACGCTTGGGGCGATGAGTGCATCACCGTTGGCGGCAGCCTGGATGGCCTGCAGCAGAAGCTCGGCGCCAGCGTCTTTGAGCAGAAACCCGCGTGCGCCTGCCTTCAAGGCACCGTGAACGTACTCGTCGAGGTCGAAGGTGGTAATCACCACCACGGCCATCGGTTCCGCAATGTCGGGACCGGCCAGCAACCGAGTCGCCTCGATCCCGTCGAGTTCTGGCATCCGAATGTCGAATAAACAGACATCGGGCCGGAGGCGGCGAGCGAGTTCCACAGCCGACCATCCATCGGCTGCCTCACCGACTACCTCAACTCCGGCCTGAGCGTTCAAGATCATTCGCAGGCCGGTCCGAACCAGCTCCTGATCGTCGGCCACGATCACCCTGATGATATCGCTCACGTCGCCCGGCCGGTCTTGGGCAGTACGGCGCGGACGGTCCAGCCGCCGTTCGGATTCGGTCCGGCGTCGAGCGTTCCACCGAGCAGTGATGCCCGTTCGGTCATACCCACCAGACCGAAGCCGACGTCGTACTTGACGTCGAAGCTTCGAGGCTCGCCGTCGTCCATGACCGACAGGCGGACCCGATCTTGCTCGGCGTCCACCCACACGGTCACACCGGTGGCGTTCCGGGCGTGTCTGGTGGCGTTGGTGATCGACTCCTGGGCGAGGCGGAAGAGCGCTCGATCAACCGATGGGCTGAGATCGGTGAAGTCACCGCTCGAGCGAACCGTCACCGGCAAGTGCGGCGAGTGATCGGAGAGGCGTTTGATGTCGGCCACGCCGGGTTGCGGCGCCAATTCGGGCTCATCGCCGGACCGCAACGCACCAACCATCGTTCGCATCTCGGCCAAGGTTCGCGACGCCTCTGTCTCGATTGTGGCGAGGAAGTTCAGCGCGGCGGCAGGATCGGTTGCGGCCACTGCACGACCGGCTTGGGCCTGGATCGCAATGGCTGACACGTGGTGAGCGACGGTGTCGTGTAACTCTCTGGCCAGTTGCTCTCGTTCGCGGAGCTTGACCGCCTCGAGCGATCGTGTGTGGGAGGTCCCTTGGTAGCGCACGATGGTCCCAAGAGCGGCCGGGAAGAAGAAGACCAAGGTTCCGCCGATCGCATCGCCAACGCCCGTCCAATTCAATGTGAGGCTCGTGACCAGCATTGCCAGCATGATCACAATCCCGAGGGCGGCCTGGCGACCGGAGCCCCATCGAAACAGGGCGTACGGGACAATCAGGATCACCGCCGAGGTGTAGATCTCGATCGGCCGATCCGCGACGATGCGCGATATGACGTCGAGGAATGTGATGGAGCCGAATAGGGTGGCGGTCGCCAGGAATGGGTGGGTCCGCCGCCAGAACATCGCCGCGGCGAAGATGAACGTAGCGAGCAGCGCCCCTGGTCTCCAGCCAACGGCTTCCCGAAGTGCGATTTCCAGAAGCGATGCGGCAATGAAGGTAGCCACCAGTGCCCAATCGCGCCACACGCGGATTGGCACATCGGGAACTCTCGGTTCCTGGAGAGCCGATCGAAGAGCACTTCTCATCACGACTCAAGCGTAGGGAACCTGGCGTCTCAGCGGATCAGCCGAAAGGAGGAGTCGGGTGGAGCCGATCGGCCGGGACCAATCCAACCCTTCGCCCGATGCCCGTCTTCCCTCTTTCCCTCACGATGAGCCAAGCAGCGATGTGCTGCGCAACGTCAGGAGAAACCATGTCAACTGCTCTCTATCGGCTCGGTCGTTCGGCGGCTGGACACCCATGGCGTGTGATCGGGGCTTGGCTCGTTGCGGCCGTGGTTGTTGTTGGGGCCTCAGTGGCCTTCGGGCGAAAGCTCGAGGACTCCTTCGAAGTTCCTGGGCTGGACTCGCAGCAGGCGCTCGAACTTCTCTCGAACGCCGAGTCCGATACAGCAGGACTGACTGCGCAAGTGGTTGTTACTTCCAGTGACAGCACTGCCACGTTCTTCGACAACCCTGACGCTCAGGTGGAGCTGGCTGCGATGCAGGCGCGCCTCGCCGCGTTGCCGAATGTTTTGGCCACCTCTGATCCGGCCGGAGCCTTGGCGCTCGGACCGGACCGTGCCGCTCAGACTGGTTCGCTGTCACCCGATGGCCGGATCGCGCTGATCCGGCTGCAGTACCCCGTGGTCGAAAAACTCGGTCTGGCAGACCTGGAGGCACTGAAGGCGGCCGTGCTGGCAGCCGATGGGGACGTGCTTCAAGCGGAGACGAACGGTGATCTCTTCTTCGCTTTCGAAGAGCCCGAAACGGGGGCTGGTGAGTTTCTCGGTATTGGCGTGGCCGTTGTGATTCTCCTGCTGGCGTTCGGATCGGTCATCGCTATGGGACTCCCGATCGGCATGGCGCTGTTTGGCTTGGCGCTCGGCGTCAGTTCGATGCCACTTGTTGCATATGTCATCGAGATCCCGAGCTGGGCGCCCCAGATCGCCAGCATGGTCGGCCTGGGAGTGGGTATTGACTATGCCCTGTTCCTGGTCACTCGCTATAGAGAGTTCCTGGCTCGTGGTTTGCCGGTCGAGGAATCGGTAGGACGGGCGGTCGCCACGGCGGGCCAGGCCGTGATCTTCGCCGGTGGCACGGTTGTCATCGCCATCCTCGGCTTGGCCTTTGCCGGCGTCCCGTTCATGACAGCCGCCGGGGTGGCAACGTCAGTCGTCGTAATGATCATGGTGGTGGCTTCGGTGACACTCCTGCCGGCGTTCTTGGGCATGGCGGGGCACTGGATCAACAGAGTGGGTATTCACCGCCGTGGCCACCACGCTGGCGAAGACGCCAGTCCCGGGTGGCAGCGCTGGGGCCGGCATGTGACCGGCCACGCATGGCTGTACACGATCGGCGTGACGGGGCTGTTGCTTGCACTGACCGCCCCGGTGTTGGCGCTCCAACTTGGCTTCCCCGACGACGGCACACTTCCGCAGACTCGCACCGAACGGCGAGCGTATGACCTTGTCGCCGAGGGCTTCGGCGCCGGCATGAATGGCCCACTGGTGATTGCGATCGACATCTCGACCGATGGCTCGGTAGTGGAACCGCTCGTCGACGCCATTGCGCGTGACCCTGGCATCGCTGCCGTGGCCCCGCCCGAGATCAACGAGGCGGCTGGCGTAGCAACCGTTGTTGCCTTCGCCACAACAGCTCCCCAGGACGACGAAACCCGCATCACCGTCGAGCGCCTTCGGTCCGAGGTGTTCCCCCCGATCCTCGATGGAACCGAAGCCCGAGCCCATGTTGGCGGTCAGACCGCCACGTTCGCAGACGTCGGTGATCGTGTGGCATCTCGCCTCCCGTTGTTCATCACGGCGGTGATCGGTCTGTCGTTCGTCCTGTTGATGCTCGTCTTCCGATCTATCCTGGTGCCGCTCAAGGCGGCTCTGCTCAATCTGCTGAGCATCGGCGCCGCCTACGGGGTGTTGGTAATGGTGTTCCAGTGGGGCTGGGGCAAGGAGTTGATCGGCCTCGAATCCACCGTGCCGATCGTGTCGTTCATCCCGATGTTCATGTTCGCGATTCTGTTCGGGCTGTCGATGGACTACGAAGTGTTCTTGCTGTCCCGAGTGCGAGAGGAGTTCCTGTCAACCGGCGACAACGATCGTTCGGTGATTCACGGCATCGCCAGCACAGCACGGGTGATCACGTGTGCGGCACTGATCATGATCTCGGTGTTCCTCGGTTTCGTCCTCGGAAGCGATCCCACCACGAAGATGTTCGGTCTCGGGCTGGCTACGGCAATCTTCGTCGACGCCACGATCGTCCGGATGGTCTTGGTGCCGGCATCGATGAAACTCATGGGTGATGCCAATTGGTGGCTACCGGCATGGCTTGATCGGATCCTGCCCACGATCGACATCGATGCGGACCCGACAGTTCCGGTGCGCCCGTCTCCCACTTCTGAGGATCTGCGCCCCCGAGGGTTGGCGGGATTGGATGTTCCTTGACTGCGGCCGTTCGATAACGGTCGATCCGCCCCACCCGGGTAGGTTTGTCGACGTCGCCGGGAGCGGTGATGGAAGGCCGTTCCCAACACCGCAGGAGATCTTATGAACCCCACCCCCGTAGCGACCTGGTCGAAAGTCGTTGATCGTGAGCCTGCTGGGGCGCAGGTAGCCGGTGTGGAACTCGTAATCGTTCGCTTCGATGGCAACCACTCGGTGATGTATGGGCGCTGCCAGCACCGGGGGGCACTCATGGCCGATGGGCATGTGTCTGGTGACGACTTGATCTGCGGCCTACACGGCTGGGATTACGGATACCGGACAGGCATCAGCAGCTACAACAACACCGAACGCCTCCACCGTTTCTCCTCATGGGTAGAAGACGATCAACTTCTCATCGATGCCGATGAGGTCCAAGCCTGGGTCACTGAACACCCGCAGCCCTACAACGACGATGCCTACCAGGGCCGGTATCAGGACCACCACGGCACCCCCGATGAACCTCACGTTGCGCTCATCCGAAAGTTGGCCAGCGAGGGTTTGTCCGAAGTCGGCCATCACGGACCGGTAACAGCAATGGGTGTCTCTCGTGAGAAGCTTCCCAAGTGGGACGACATTCAGATCGTCACCGCGCAGCTGGCTCGGCGACCGCTTCTCGATGACGTCAGCGTGGACACGGGCATCGTGATCGGCCCTAATGCAGCCAAGCCGCTCCAGTTGGACATCCCCCTCTTTGTAAGCGACATGAGCTTCGGTGCGCTGAGCGAGGAGGCCAAGGTGGCGCTCGCTCGAGGAGCCGAACTCTCCGGCACCGGCATTTGTTCTGGCGAAGGTGGGATGCTGCCGGAAGAAAAGGCAGAGAACAGCCGCTATTTCTACGAGCTGGCCAGCGGACGGTTTGGCTGGAGCATCGAGAAGGTCGTCGATGTCTCAGCATTTCATTTCAAGTTCGGGCAAGGAGCCAAGACCGGAACCGGCGGTCACCTGCCCGGCAAGAAGGTCATTGGAAAGATCGCCGAGGTGCGGGGTCTGGAGGAGGGGAGCGATGCTGTCTCGCCGGCAACGTTCACAGAGCTGACAACGCCCCAGGACTACCGGGACATTGCGGCCGAAGTCCGTGAGGTGTCTGGCGGAATTCCGATCGGAGCAAAGCTGTCGGCCCAACACATCGAAGCGGATCTCGACGCCGCATTGGACATCGGCGTTGACTACGTCATCCTCGATGGTCGTGGCGGGGGGACCGGGGCCGCTCCAGCCATCTTCCGGGATCACATTTCAGTGCCAACGATTCCTGCTCTGGCTCGGGCTCGTCAGCACCTCGATTCGCTCGACTCCAACGTCACCCTTATTGTCACCGGGGGTTTGCGAACCCACACGGACTTCGTGAAGGCGCTGGCCTTGGGCGCCGACGCCATCGCCGTGTCCAACGCTCCGATGCAGGCCATCGGCTGTATCGGCATGCGAGCCTGCAACACCGACAACTGCCCGGTCGGTATCGCCACACAGAAAAAGGATCTTCGAGCCCGGCTGGTCATCGACGACGCCGCTCAACGACTCGCTCGCTGGTTTGGCGCCACCGTGGAACTCATGGGCGTTCTGGCCCGGGCCACCGGTCACACCAGCCTGAGCGACTTCACGATCCATGACCTCACCACGTTCGATCGCGAGCTCTCGCACCTCGCCGGAATCTCCTACGGCGGGGCCTCTCGCTGACGGCAAACTAGCAGCATGGCCCGTGCGGTGATCGAAGGCTGCCGGGCTAGCTGGGTAGTTGAACGGTCACGGTGGTGCCGTGCTCGGGTTGGCTTTCGATCTCAATGCAGCCGCCGTGCGCTTCAACCAGGTCCTTGCTAATAGTAAGGCCCAATCCACTGCCATCGGATGTTGGTCCCTTGTGGAACCGTTCGAAAGCGTGCGCTCGCTCGTCGTCGCTCATCCCGATCCCGTCGTCAGAAACGGTGATGACAACATCGCGGGTCGAGGACCGTTTGACCTCAATCGTGATCGATCCACCTGCCGGGGTTGCTCGGAGTGCATTGGCGATGAGGTTGTTCAACACCTCCTTGATTCGAACAGGGTCAGCGTTGACCTCGATGGGGTCGCGAGACAGAGGGTCTGGACGGACGCTAATGCTCACGCTCGCGTTCCGGGCCCTAGGCTCGAACCCTGCGGCGGTGTCGGTGGACAGGTGGACCAGGTCAAACCATTCCTTGTGCAGTTTGAGAACACCAGCCTCTGCCGAGCTCAAGGTGCGCAGGTCGTCCAGTAGGCGCTCCATTACGTGAATGTCGCCCAGGAGAGCGTTCACCTCGTTGTGATCGATGACTCGTACGCCGTCAGCCATCGCTTCCAGGCTGGCTCGGATCACGGTCAAGGGTGTCCGCAATTCGTGGCCAACATCAGCGAGCAGCTGTTGGCGGAGGACATCCGAAGCTTCAAGTCGCTCGGCCATTACGTTGAGGGAGTGGATCACCGGCCGAAAGGCCCTGGGACCCTCCTCCTGAACCCTTGCCCCATAGTCCCCTTCAGCGAGTCTTCCGGTGGTGTCGATGAACCCTCGAATCGGTTTGAACGATCGAACCGCCACCCTCCCTCCGATGAGCAGAACGAGGAAAGCGGATACCCAGAAAACAACCACGATGGTTACCGCCGCGCTCCCCCCGACCCGGTTCGTGAGCAGTAGTGCAACTGCGGCCGGGAGGGCCAGAAAAAGTGCAACGCCGACAACGACGACCCGTACTGCTCCGCGTTTGATCTCAGACCACGCTGGGCCTGCTGACGGGGGTGGAAAACTTTCGCCTTCGGGCCACCACTGGGGAGGGCGGGCTTTTGGTCCGAACCGCATATCCCGTCTATGCATCGGCGAACTTGTAGCCGACGCCATGAACGGTCAACACATAGCGAGGACTCCCGACCTCGGGTTCTAGCTTGCGCCGAATGTTCTTGATGTGAGCGTCGATCGCCCGCTCATAGGACTCAAAGCTGACCCCGTGTACTGCGTCAAGCAATTGGCCGCGGGTGAACACTCTTCCCGGCTGGCTGGTGAGAACCTCGATGATTCGGAACTCCGTGGCCGTGAACGCCACCTCGAGACCGCTCCGCTCCACGGTCATTTTCTTTGGATCGATCACCACCTGTCCTATCTTCACCTCGGCTTGGTTCTCGTTCGCTTCTGTATCGATTCTGCGAAGAAGAGCTCGAATCCGTGCAATGAGTTCTTTGGGCCCGAACGGTTTCACTACGTAGTCATCAGCTCCGAGCTCAAGGCCTACCACCTTGTCAGTCTCGTCACTTCTGGCGGTCAGGATCACGATCGGAACGCCCGACGTCTCCCGAATCTTTCGCATCACGTCCAAACCGTCGAGATCGGGGAGCCCCAGATCGAGGACCACAAGATCGGGAGCATCGCAGGCCATGACGGTCAGTGCCGCTCCGCCGTGGGCCGCAAGAAGAACGTCGTAGCCAGCCTGAACCAAATAGTCCTTCACCACCCCAGCAATCCGTGGCTCGTCTTCGACCACGAGGACGGTTGCCATGGCCCTAGTTTCGCACAGTCCATCGGACTGGCTCATTCGATGAATTGTTCGGCGTCGGGAAACAGCTCGTCAAGCTCTTTCCGGGCAAGTCGAACATGCTCACGCCACTCTGTCTCTTCCTTTGTTGGCTCGGCCGGCGGCTCTTGTAGACGATCTTTTATGCGGCCGCGGCTACACGGGCGGCGCGGCCCGTACCCGCCTACGAACGACATCAGGAATCGGAAGAACATGAGGACCATGAGGATCTTGAAAAGGAAGAGCGGGAGGAACACCGCCAATCCGATAGTGGCCGCCAGGGCGGTTCCGATAAGGCCGCCGAGGATATTCGCCATCACGAAGGCGAGGGCTACGAGCCCGAACACCCGAAGTGGAAAGCGTCGGAAGGCATGGCGGAACATCTCTGAATCTCCTTGTAGTTGGTGTAGGAATCATGATGAGGCCCGGATGTGGAGAGATTGTGAACGCGGCACGGAGACTTCGTGGAAGCGCTCCGCTCGTGTAGAGATGAGCTGAGCGCGCTTCTCCATGGGAATGCGACTTGCACCTCGATCTCTTTCAGGGACGCTCGGCGCAGGTAGACGGGCCCCGTGATGGAGTCGGGCAGATCAACCTCTCGAGTAGGTCTCGGTCACGCTCTGGCGTAACCTCGTTTCTCGGACCAAGGTCTTGACGGGAGTCGGTATGGCAGAAATTGGTGAGAACCCGGCGGGGCGAGACCCCGGTACGTCGCTCGAAGGGTGTGATCGCGTCGTCATCGTCGGTCGAACCGGATCCGGCAAGACCACGCTCGCACGAGAGGTTGCCGCGGCACTGGGAGTCAAACATGTGGAGTTGGACTCGCTGTATTTCGGGCCGGACTTCTCCACTGCTCCTCTCGATGTGCTTCGAGCACGCACCACCGAAGCGATCGCCGGCGAACGATGGGTAACTGACGGCAACAAGAGCGCTGTGCGCGATTTGGTATGGCCTCGCGCGGACACCATTATATGGCTCGACTATCCCTTGGTAGTCAGTCTGTGGCGCCTGGCGCGGCGGGCCCGGGGCCGGGCCTCGTCACTCCAGTCATCGGCGGCCGAATCGGGTGACAAAGCTGGTCTCCCCAAACAGCTGGTTGCCGCAGCCAAGGGAGTGCTCACTGCGCTTCGCTCCCACGCCGGGCAACGGCGGGAGTACCCCAAGATGTTCGCGGCTCCCGAGAACCAACATCTAGCGGTCGCACGGCTCCGATCGCCGCGGGCCACGGAACGGTGGTTGGCGGAGGTAGTTCACCAACGGTGAAACGAGAAATTGAAAGGACCCGTCATGCGACGGGCCCTTTCCACTCTCTTCATTGATGGGTGCTACGTGAGAGGTATGACGGGATCCGGGATCTCGACGCACGTGACGAAGACGGTGTAGGCCACCGTGGTTCCCGTGGTGGCAACGACCTGCCACCCGCTGATCCCTACCGGCCGACTAGCTGACACGCTGAGGACAACCCCTCGGTCAGTGGCATATCCACCGCCCACGGCCAGGTCGTTTTCGTCGCAAAATGCGGTCGTGCTGCGGTTGCTGGTGACATTGCGGCCATATATCCCCAGGATTCCCGAAGGACCCTGGATGCCCTGCTCCCCAGGTATTCCCTGGGGTCCCTGCGCTCCGGGCAGTCCTAGAAGTCCACGTTCACCCTGCAATCCGCGTTCACCCTGCAATCCGCGTTCACCCTGCGGGCCGCGCTCACCCTGTGGGCCTGGGGCGCCGGTTGCTCCCTGGGCGCCGGTTGCGCCAGCCCCACCGGGAGGACCTTCGGGGCCGCGTTCGCCTTGGGGTCCGGGTGCGCCAGTTGCGCCGCGTTCGCCTTGGGCTCCCGTGGCCCCGGTTGCTCCCGTCGCGCCGGTTGTGCCGCGCTCGCCTTGGGGTCCTGCGGGTCCGGTTTCCCCTGTGGGTCCGGCTGGTCCTGCTGGTCCTGCGGGTCCGGTTTCCCCTGTGGGTCCGGCTGGTCCGGCTGGTCCGGTTTCCCCTGTGGGTCCGGTGGCTCCGGCTGGTCCGGTTTCCCCTGTGGGTCCTGTTGCTCCGGTGGCTCCGGTTGCGCCGGTTGCGCCGGTTGCGCCGGTTGCGCCGGTTGCGCCGGTTGCGCCGCGTTCGCCCTGGGGTCCGGTTTCACCGGTTTCTCCGGTGGCTCCGGTCGGTCCTGCTGGTCCAGCTGGTCCTGCAGGTCCTGTTGGCCCGGCTGGTCCCTGAGGGCCTTCCACAACCTCTGGCTGGGGCTCTTCGCAGAGCGTGTAGGTGTTGGTTCGGCGAATGTCGGAGAGGGCACCGTCCTTGTGAAGGCGTACTGTCACCTGGTAGAGCTGACAAGGGTTCAACCCGGAGAGGGGAATCCGGTGGTAGGTCCGGCAATCGCTTCCGGATGAATGAGTCACAAAGCTCCCCTGCGGTAGGGCGTGTACCTCGAACAGGTATCCTGCACACGGATTCGGAGTGGTGGAGATATTCACGGTGAAGCCCGTGGTGGTTACATCGCTCGTCCACGGGATAGGTGCATTCAGCGTGGCAGCATCAGCAACGCCGACCCCCAACGATGTGGTGACTGCGATCGTTGCAATGCAGACGACCGCCAGTCGTAATGATCGACGTCTGCGGTTGAGACGCTTCGCTTTTTCTCGCATTGAGCTTCCTCCGGTAATGAGTTCTTGGGTGCGTGTTTTCTGCCTCGGTGGTGAAGGCAGGTGCATCGAATTCACCTCATTCGTCCCCCAAAGAGGCCAGTACGCCCATGTGGACGGAGAGGTTGGTCGAAGCTCGAAACGTATTGGTGCCCCGGTGGGTGTGCCACCGGTCTCACTCAGTTGTCACACTTGGCAATGAATCACTCACACTGAGTGGTTTCTATTGCCAAAGAGCGGTTGAACAAGCGCTCTGAGGAGTCAGAAGTGTGGTAGGTGGGGAGGAATCTGGTTGACACAGTTTTGCAACATTGTGACGTCGAATCCTTCTGCTGGGCTCGGAGGAGCCCTTTTACCTGGTAGGGCGGCTAGGCGGTGCGTGGTGAGAAAGCAGAAGTCTCGGATTTTTTCTCGATACGCCCCGGGGACCGAATTCAGTAGACCACTTCCTGTCTCTCGTTCTCATGGCGATCCGCCGAATCATTCGGGCTACCGTGCGTCTATGCCGAGAATCACCCTCGACGAGATCCAAGACACAACGAAGCGAGCCCTTGTCAGGCACGGGGCCAAACACGACATTGCGGACAACGTGGCGCAGGCAGTCACCACGGCGGAGGCCAAAGGAAACAAGATCTGCGGGCTGTATTACTTGGAGAGTTACTGTCAACAGTTGCGCACCGGGCGTGTCGACGGCGAGGCTCAGCCCGTGGTGAGTACAGGCCCACCTGGTGCAGTCCGGGTGGATGGTAAACTCGGATTTGCCCAGCAAGCATTCGCCGCCGGTTTCGACGCCGCGAAACAATCCGCCCGCCTCAACGGGATCTGCGGTTATTCGATCGAACACACCCACACCTGCACGTCGCTGGGATACTTCACTGAGCAGTTTGCGCAGGCTGGGTTCTTGGCGATCGGAGCAACCAACGCCACGCCTTGGGTGGCACCGCCGGGCGGTTCGGTGGCTGTGCTGGGGACCAATCCCATTGCGATGGCGGTTCCCGACGGTGCGGGGGGAGTGGCCTTCCAGTTCGATTTTAGTACCAGCGCGGTTGCGCTCGGCAGGATCACCATGGCCGAGGCCGCCGGTGAGCGGATCCCCGAAGGATGGGCTGTTGATGATCAGGGAAACAGCACGACCGATCCCACAGCAGCGCTCGCGGGTTCACTGGTATCGGCCGGGGGATACAAGGGTTACGGGATCTCACTGATGGTGGAGGTTCTCGCGGCGGCGTTAACCGGGTCGAGGTTGAGCAGCACGGTGCCGCCCTTGAAGACACCTGAAGGGCCACCACATGACCTTGGTCAGTTTTACCTGGTGATCGATCCGGTTGCCTACAGCGACGGGGTCTTCTACGATCGTTTGCGAAACCTCGCTGCGTCCATTGAATCCCAGCCAGGAGCCCGTTTACCGGGGTCCACCGTTGGTGTGGCAGATGCAGTAGAACTCGACGCCAAGGTCTGGCAGTCGGTTCAGACGCTGGCCTTTGGGCAAGGTTCGATGGTGGAACAACCTTGACGATCCGATTGAATTGGTGACACTCTCGCAACCGAGTGTGACGGATCGGCGGAGGATCTCTGTGAAGGTCATGAAGGTCAACTGGCATTGGTGGGCAGTGCTCGTTGTTGTTGTGGTGGCGGTCCCGGTGATTTTGGCACTGCGTCCTGACATCGATCCGTTTTCGGCTGAGGCGGGATTCGCCGGCGAATCGTTTGCTCCCGCGGCCGCTCCAAGCGGAGACAAACCCCAGAGCAAGCTCTGGTATCACGACGGGCGATGGTGGGGCAATCTCCTCGATGCCGACTCCGCAACGGTGATGATCCACGAGCTCGACGAGAAATCCCAACGGTGGATTCGCCACGACGTAGTGATCGATGAACGTCCCCGATCACACTCAGATGTGCTCGCGATGGGCGACAGTTTGCTGGTCGTTTCCATGGGTCTCGATCCATCGGATGCCAATCACCGAGCGCTGTTCTCCCGTTTCAGTTACGACAGAGATACACAGACCTACAGCCGAGATCCGGACTTCCCCGTGGCGATCACATTCCATGGAGCAGAGACCATTGTCTTGGCCCAAGACACCAAGGACATCATTTGGGTGACCTATGTTCACGAAGGCCAGGTCTTGATCACCAGTTCCGCCGACGGGCTGGAGTGGGCCGCCCCTGAGCTGCTGCCGGTTGATCTGGCAGACAACGTCTCGATCGATGACATTTCCTCCATCGTGGCGTTCGAGGACCGTGGCCGCGACGCGGTTGGCGTCTTCTTCAGCAATCAGAACGAAGGGGCCTTCGTTTTTGCAGTTCACCTAGACAGAGACCCTGCCGACGAATGGCGCGGTCAGACGGTCCTGCAAGGCACGAAGATCGCCGACGATCACATAAATCTCAAGAGCTTCACCGACTCCCGGGGCGGTCACATCTTCGTGGCGGTGAAGACGTCGCTGAGCGCCCCGCAGGACCCCTTGCTGCTGTTGCTGCACCGATCCCCGGAAGGGAGTTGGAGTACATCGACTATCGGCACGGTAGAAAACCAGCAAACCCGACCGGCCGTGGTCATCGATTCTGAGCACCGTCAGGTGCACGTGTTTGCCAGCGCTCCTTGTTGTTCTGGCGGTTTCATTTTCCGAAAGTCAACGAGCCTCGATTCGCCGGACTTCGAGCCGGGGTTGGGTGAGGTGTTCATCGCAGTCGACTCAGGTTCACGATTGAACAATGTCACGACGGCGAAACATCCTGTGGATTCCACAACCGGTCTCGTGGTGGTTGCGTCCGATGTTGGGCGCCAACAATACGCTCACGGGTTTCTTCCTCTGGACAGCGGCTCGATCGATCTTGATGCTTTCATCATCGGTGGACCCTCTGGCCTTGTTACGTCAACCGTGGCGAGGTTTTCCTTCGCAGCAACCTCGGCGGCTGCGACCTTCGAGTGTCGCCTCGTTGGAGAAGGTGCGTACGATCGGTTTAGTCCCTGCCAATCTCCTGTCACGTACAGCGACCTGAGCTCAGGCGAACATCGATTCGAGGTACGGGCGCTCGATCCGTCACACCCCGACGTCATCGATTCCGGACCGGCTTCCAGACGTTGGCACATCGTCGGCCAAACATTTGCGGACTCTTTTGACGAGGGGCTCCTGCCAACGTGGCGCGTGGAAAGCAGAGGTACCGCCAGCCTGACCTTCGGTGATGAGCCGCGGCGCGGTCAGGTGGCCACCTTCGCTAGCGATGGCAGCCCACGCACGTTCGTCACGTCATCGCTCGATCTCGATCTCAAGAACGCCCTCACGGTGAAGTCCGACGTTCGGGTGGACAGGGAAGGCGAGGGACCGGGGCACGTTCGCATCTTCACGTTCGTGAACCTCGATGGAGAGAAATTGGGCTACCTCTACAGACAGAACGGGTCTGGGCGGCTGTGGCTCCAGGTCGGCGAGACCCGGCTCCGCACGAGTGGGACCTTAGAGGTGGGGCAATGGGGCGAGGTGGAAGCTTCGTTCGTGGGATCGCCGTCCGGTCTGACGCTCGTAGAAGTGAAGTACGGGGAGCTATCTGTAGTCAGCGAAGAGGTCTCCGATTTCGATCTGGACCGGATCGCGGCGTTGGAGTTGGGGTATCGCACGACCGCGCAGAGCTACAGCATCTCACTCGATGAGCTATCGGTGGGCTCATAGCTCTCAAAGAGTGACTGAATAGTTACGGTAAGGGAAATTGCTCTACCAATAGTGTTGACATTGCGGTTAACACCGATAAGGATGTCTCCTACACACAAGGGCGGAACCCACGTGTCTGGCAGGAGTCTTACTTGCCGAATGATCTTGCATACGGTCATTTGGTGGGTGTTTGACTCCTGCCAGAAGGGTGCCGCCTCCGACCAGAGGAGTGCGGAATGGCCGCGGTGCAACATCAAAATGGAGAATCCTCCACATACGGCAATGGCGTCAAGCCGATGGAGGAAACCCCAACGGGGGAGGCGGCAGCCACCCTGGAATCGTCGGTGCTCTCCGAGCTACCACGACCGACCCGAGCGCCCAAGCGACCCAAGGTTTCGTTGGTTGTCCCTGCCGTCAACGAAGCGAAGAACATTTCTTGGGTGCTTATGCATGTGCCGGATTCGGTTGACGAGATCGTCCTCGTCGATGGGGACTCCAAGGACGGAACCGTTGAAGTAGCACGACGCATTCGGCCCGACATCGTCTGTGCCAAGGACCCCGGGGGCGGAAAGGGCGCGGCGCTTCGTGCCGGGTTTGCGGCCGCCACTGGAGACTACATCGTGATGATGGATGCCGACGGCTCCATGGATCCGGTCGAGATCGATCGGTACATCAGCATGCTCGACAACGGCTATGACCTCGTGAAGGGCAGTCGCTTCATGAGCGGAGCAGGGTCTACGGATATCACCTGGCTTCGACGCACCGGGAATGCCGCGCTCCTGCTCATGGTCAACAAGCTCTTCGGCCAGCATCTCACTGATCTTTGCTACGGTTACTGCGGCTTCCGCAAGGAATGCTTGCCGGACATGAGCCTCGCCAGCGACGGCTTCGAGATCGAAACCGAGATTACTGTTCAGGCTTTCAACGCTGGTCTTCGCGTCGCTGAGGTGCCCAGCATGGAAACTCCCCGC
The DNA here is from genome assembly GCA_013003535.1 of Acidimicrobiales bacterium. Lineage (GTDB taxonomy): Bacteria > Actinomycetota > Acidimicrobiia > Acidimicrobiales > SZUA-35 > JABDIY01. The sequence continues at coordinate 83,720 of JABDIY010000058.1, forward strand.
GGGCACGGCGAGTCCAACCTCAACACGTGGGGAGATGGTACGCGGGTGCTGCGGCTTCTCGTAGCTGGGTGGCTGACCCCCAGCCGTCGTCGCCAGAGTGCGCTTCCGCCGTTGCGGGAATCCTTGGTGATTGATCTCACCGACGACGAGTTGTGACCGCGCCAACTCCCACGGTCTCGGTTGTCATCTGCGCTTATACCGAGGATCGGTGGGATGACATCGTCGCCGCCGTTGAGTCGGTTCACAAGCAGACGTTGGCGCCAAAAGAGATTCTGGTAGTCGTTGATCACAATCCGAAGCTCCTCGATCGAGTGCGAACCGAACTGTCGGGAATATCTTCGTGCGCCAACTCTGGCCCTCAGGGACTCTCTGGCGGTCGCAACACCGGCTGGCACGAAACGACGGGCGATGTGATCGCCTTCCTCGACGACGACGCCGTGGCCTCGCCGGATTGGCTCGAACAACTGGTTGGTCCTTATGCCGATCCTCAGGTACTTGGTGTCGGCGGTTCGATCTCGCCCAACTGGCAACACGGCCAACCCTCGGCCTTCCCCGAGGAGTTCCTCTGGGTTGTCGGGTGTAGTTACCTAGGGTTGCCAATCGCTCAGTCCGAGGTGCGCAACATGATCGGCGCCAACATGTCGCTGCGCCGTTCAGCATTGGACAAGACCACTGGTTTCAACGCAGATCTCGGCAGGATAGGGACGCGCCCGGTGGGTTGTGAGGAGACCGAACTCTGCTTGCGTCTGGTAGACGCGTCGGATCAGGGCAAGATCGTGTACCAGCCTGCGGCCCACGTCCGGCATTCAGTTCCCGCCAGTCGGGCCACATTTCAATACTTCCGATCGCGCTGCTATGCCGAGGGCATTTCCAAGGCACACGTCAGTCGTCTTTCGGGAGCGTCGGCAGCTCTCAGCAGCGAGACCGACTTTGTTCGAAAGACGCTTCCGCTCGGCGTCCTTCGCGCTCTCAGGGAGGGTGTCCGTAGCCGCCAAACGGCTCCCTTCCTGCGAGCAGGCGGCATCGTGCTCGGACTGACATTCACCACGGCGGGTTACGGGGTTGGTCTGCTGAGGCGCACCACTCCCAGCGCCGCCCCAAATCCACAAGTTCTTACAACAGTATGAGGAGAGACCGCATGGAGACCAAGAAGCTCGATCGGCGCGATCAGGGATTGAACCTGGACATTCACGGAAAAGCCACAATCCGGGTGGAGCCGGGAACCCCGTCGCTAGACATTTTGGCCACGATGTTCGCTCCGTTCATCACCGATCAGGAGTTGCCAAACCCCGACATCACCGTCCGGTCACATCACGAACCCATTCCCGACGCGTCCCACAACGAAGACGAGTATCGGTATGACCACAAGTCCGTCTGGCTCTCGGGCATGGACGTTCAGGTTTCGAAGGATGGTTCTGGCTACACCGTCAGCGGCACACGCGAATTGCTCACGGCAATACTGCCCTTAGTCGACGACATCACGAGCGCTCGTGGCGCAGCCATGATCCACGCCACCATGGTGGAAATCAACGGGCAGGGTGTGCTCATGCCCGCCTGGGGTGGAGTTGGTAAGACCAGCACCATGGCGAAACTCCTGAAGCATCCGGGCTGCCTGTTCATGGGTGATGACTGGGGATTCGTCACCGACACCGGCACACTCCTGGCCTACGGGAAGCCGATGTTCATCAAGCCACATCACCGGACGATTTACCCCCATCTTTTCACCGGCCGGCGCAAGCCGCTCATTCCGTCTCGCTTCTCCCGTCCGATTGGGAGGCTCACTACACTCGTGCACCCGGTTGCCACGAAGTTCCCGAAGCTGGCTGCCTTCAGCCGACGGTGGTCACCTGAACACAAGATGGTCACCCCCGAGCAAGCATTCCCAGGTATGCCCATCTCCACCGAAGCCCCTTTCAGCGTTTCCGTGTTTGCGGAGCGTCATGATGGCTCCACCGTGGAACTCGAGTCCAAGTCCACCGAGTGGATGGTCGATCGACTCGTTGGGAACTTCTACTGTGAGATGTCCGCGCACTCACGCGATCTGGTCACGGCTCTCAGCGCTACTGGGTTGCTTCCGATGCATGCAGCGATGGCGGCCAAGGCCGCAGTCGTTCGCAAGGGCCTCGAAGGGGTTCCGTGTTTTCTGTTGCGGGTTCCGGCTGAATGGTCCGCCGACCAGGCATCGGACCGGATCTGTGAGGAACTCTTGGCCGCTGCCGCCAATGCACGACCCCTCGTACCAGCGCCGTGAACGATCAGATCGTCGACATTACTGTCGTCGTTCCGGCGCGCAACGCCGCCCACTTGCTGCACGAATGCCTCGGTTCGGTTCGTAGCAACGGCGCCGCGGAACTGATCGTCGTCGATGGAAACTCCACCGACGCCACCGTGCAGATCGCCGCGCAATACGGTGCCACGATCCTGTCCGACAACGGACGAGGTCTTCCGGTGGCGCGGGCTTGGGGGGCGCGGGCTGCGTCGAGTCGACATGTGATGTTGCTCGATGCCGATGTCATCCTGCCCGACGGGTCACTCGTGGCGTTGCTGGAGGAATTCGAGCGAGAGCAGTACGACGGCCTGCAGGCCGGCCTCTACAGCGTTGCCGATGGTGGCTATTGGGGGCAGGCACTGGCCTACCATCACCGGACTGGCCGGAGCAAGAATTGGTTTGGTCTTGTCGCTACGATCTTCGAGCGCGACTTCCTTCTGGAACACGGGTTTGACGAACGGTTCGTTTCGGGTGAGGATATCGAAATGCGGTGGCGGCTCCGGGAAGGTGGCGCTAAGACCGGGGTCTCCAGGGAGGTTCAAGTGACGCATCGCTTCGCCGACGACAGCTTTGGGTTTGCCCTCGGGCAATTTCGTGCCGACGGTGAAGGCCTGGGTCGGATGGTGCGCAAACACAAGTTGGGCGGTTTACGGCTTCTGGCTTTGCCCGGCGCCGGCGCGATTCGAGGGGTAATGTTGAGCCTCGTGAGGCGACAGCCCCGGTGGATTCCGTATTTCCTTACCTTCGGGACCATGAATTATGTTTCCATGATCAAAGGGATCTTCGAGCGGGCGTCGGACACTTCTCGCGGCGCACCACAATCGGCGTGACAACGATAGCTCTGGGCTCTCGCCTGGCCGGCATGGTTCCTCAGCGTTCCATGGTGTCCAGCGCGCTGGGAATGGTCGGCGGCAAGGCGTCGGCCATGTTTTTGGGTTTTGCATTCTGGCTGGCGGCGGCCAATCTTGCGTCTCCCGGCTCGGTGGGCCTGGCGGCGGCCGCGACTTCCACCATCATGTTGGTGGTACTGGTCGCGTCCTCTGGCGTTGCTGCGGCAGTAGTCATTGGCCTGGCGGAACGGACCCGGACCGAGGCCAACCGGTTCCTCGACACCGCGCTCACCGCAACAACCGTTTTGGCTCTCTTGGTGAGTGGGCTTGCGCTCCTCCTGGCACTGCTCTTTCTCGACGAGCTCGATGCCGTGGCCCGTAGCGGGTGGTTTGCGGCGCTTTTCTGCGCGATGGGTGTTTTGGGATCTCTCGGCGTTGTACTGGACCAGGTGTCGATGTCAGACCGCCGGGGCTCCGATGTCCTTGTTCGCAACGTTGCCAACGGTGTGGTCACCATCGTTCCCCTGGCACTGGTGTGGGCGGGCTGGGTCACCGGGTCCGCTCCCGTTCTGTTCGCCGCCTGGGTGGGAGGCTCGGCAACCGCTGTCATCTTGGCGATCCGCCACACCCGCCGTATCTTTCCGGGGTCAGCTCGACGGCCGCTGATCCATCGAGCATCGGCCCGTTCACTCGTGGGTCACGGTCTCGGCAATCAGCTGCTCACATCCGCCGAACGCATGCCTGGCCTCGTTTTGCCGATCATCGTGACCGAGGTCCTTTCGCCTGCGGAGAATGCGTTCTGGTACGCCACCTGGATGATGGCGTGGGGCGTTGCCGTGGTGCCGTTGTCCATCGGCACGGCATTGTTTGCCGAAGTATGCCGCGAACCCTCCCGGAAGGCGCCGGCGATTCGACAAGCCGTTCGATCGTCCTTGATGCTCGTGGTGCCCCTGGCAGTAGCCGTCGGTCTCGTTGCTCCACTCCTTCTGTCATTGCTTGGAGATGAGTACTCCGATGCCGGAGCTAGCCCGCTTCGCTTTCTGGTGCTCGGAGCCTTGCCGCTCACGTTCATCTATGCGTACTTCGCGGTAGCGAGGGCCACCAGCCATCTCAGGGAGGCCATCCTCACCGCGCTCCTTGGCGGCGGCGTTGGGGTGATTACCGCAACCCTTTTCGGTAGTGGTGCATTCGGCTCCGGGGGGCTGACCCCGATGGCGGCGGCGTGGGTGACAATCCAGTTCATTACCGGGCTTTGGGCGCTATGGCGGCTCAAGGTGTTGAGCTCCAGCGCACCGGTTCTCGCCACTGCCACCACAGTGGGGGTGACCGCGTGACCACGATGCAGGCCATGAGGCCCTCCACACGGATTCGACCGGCCCGGGCGGTGAGCCCTGCCATTGCGGGTCGGCAGGCGCTTCGCCATCCGCTGGTCACCACCCTCCTTGCCGTCCTGGTGTGGGCGGCGATGCTCCGGCTTTCCAACGTCGGCGACATGAGTGTGTGGGGCCTTGTCGGTGCGGTCTCGCCGATCATTTTGTTGGCTCCGCTCGTGGCCATGGCAGCGTTTACGGTCTCGTTACTGCGAGGTCAGAGCGATGGGGTGCTCACTACCCATATCGCCGGCATCATTTTGATGTTGTATGGCGCTGGGGCAATGGTGGGCAACAGCGTTCAGGCTCGGATCGTCCTTCGTCACGAGGGGATCACCGATCAGGTACTTCGGTCCGGTTCAATCGATCCCACCATTGACGCGTACTTCAACTGGCCTGGATTCTTCACCTTCTTCGCCTACGTACGAGAAGTTTCGGGTATCGAGTCTTTCGCTGCTGCCGGGATTTGGGTGCCGGTTTTCCTCAACCTGGCCTTCCTGGCGCCTCTTCTGGTCATTTTCCGCTACGCCACGGCAGATCGACGGATTGTCTGGACCAGCGTGCTTTTGTTCTACATCGGCAACTGGATCGGCCAGGACTATTTCGCACCCCAGGCAGTGGCGTACTGCCTCCATCTCACGATGGTCGCCATTCTGCTTCACTACTACGATCGACCGGCAACTGCGGTGGCGAATCGGTTCGCACGGGCCGCACATTTGGTCGTTGTGATGCTGCTGTTCCTGGCCATTGTTCCCAGTCACCAGCTCACGCCGCCACTGACGATCGTGTCAGTGATTGGACTCGTGGTGGCCGATCGCTGCAGCGCACGGCGGCTCCCGCACTTCATGGTCGGTGTGTTCCTCACGTGGCTGGTGTTCATGAGTTCCACTTATCTCGCGGGCAACCTCTCCAAGATGCTCGAACTAGTAGGAGATGTCGGTGCTGCGGCCGGTGCCAATGTGACCGAACGGGTCGGCGGCAGCGCCGCCCATCGTCTGGTGGTAATCCTGCGCCTGGCCTTCACCGGGCTGTTCGGGTTGCTGGCCGCCTTTGGTTTGTTCCGCAAACGCAATGCTCTGGAACGTTCCGATCGCGGCATGCTGGTCCTGGCGGTAGTGCCCACGGTACTCATAGCGCTGCAACCCTATGGCGGCGAGATGGTCCTCAGGGTCTTCATGTTCACCCTCCCGTTCGTAGCGTTTTACGCCGCTCATGCCATCCGCTGGGACGGCGGTTCAGCCCGGGGTCGCTTCGTCGCTCAATGGATTATCGCTGTACCGGCCGTCGTGGTATTGACCCTTCTGTTCATGGTGGCTCGTTATGGCAACGCGGCGCTCGATCAATTCAGTAGCGACGAAAGAAACGCCATTAACATCGTCTACGAGGATGCTCCACCCGGATCGCTTCTCCTCGTTGCGGTAGACAACGTCGCCTGGAAATATCGCGGGTATGACACCTACGATCATCGTTCGATCGACCGGGTAGTCCGATCCGAGATCGATCCGAGGGTGTACGCCAGCGCCGCTGTGTCGCTCATGTATCAGCGGCGCGACGCCGGTGCCTACTTCATCGCAACTGAATCGCAGCAGTCCTATATCGATTTGTTGGGTGGATTACCGAGCGAGGCGCTCCGAGCGATCGAAGAGCAACTCAACGGCGACCCGAATATTCAGATCTTGGTGGACCGTCCAACCATCCGGATCTACCGGTTGCCCCCAGATGGAGAGGAGTCGTAATGCATGTTGACCGGTCCGTGCCACCACGGCTGATTGGGGAGCCTTGTTCACACCGACGTTGGGATCTGGAATGTGAAATCCCGTCCAACCTTGCAGTGATTGCCGTTACGGCGATCGTTGCCGCTTCGATGGTGCTTCCCGAGTCCATGATTATTCGCCAGTTCCTGGTGGCTACCTATCTGCTGCTCGTTCCTGGTCTGGCCATCATTCCTTGGATCAGGGAACCCGATACTCCGGTACTATGCGCGCAGTCGCTCATGCTCGTAGTCCCGCTGAGCTTTGCTGTGGGGGTCCTTGGGTCGTTGATCTTGGTGTACACCGGTCTGTGGTCACCCTGGGCACTCGTGGGTTTCACCGGCGCCGCAGTTGTCGCAGGTTCACTGCTGCGAATTCGTCGCCATGCCGGCTCGCAGGTTTTGCGGGGGACGTCGGCATGAGCGCAGCTTTCACCGCCCTTCAGGTGTTGATCGCCATAGGCTTCCTCCTTCTGCTGGCAGTTCAAGAGGTCAGCCGGGCAGTCGGCTCAACAGCATCCATTCGGATCTGGTACCGGGCCGAGCCGCACGTTTACCGCTTCGGGATGTTGTTCTGCGCAATCATTCTCTGGAGATTTATTCAGCTGGTGAACTGACGTATCCGTGCGAATCGTAGCAATCAGCGATCTACACCTCGGAGTGGGGGAGCGGCGTTCCCCCAACGACCCACCTGAAGGATTTCTGCACGACCAACAACTCGCCGGGTTCATCGCCCATCTGTCGCCAAGCGAGTCCGAGCCAACTGCCCTCTTGCTATTGGGCGACATCTTCGAATTGCCCGGTGGGTTTGTCCGCGGCCGGCGACGGCCGGGCTATTTGATCGTCGAACTCGCCGACCTGCTCGAGAGGGTGGTGCGAATTGCCGCAGCCCATCCCGGAGTTTTCGCATCGCTGGCGGGTTTCGTGGCGGCAGGCGGAGCCATTCATGTTGTGCCGGGCAATCACGATCCTGCGCTTGCGATCCCTGAAGTTGTCGACGGGCTGGTCGGCGCCATTGCGGCGGCCGGTTGTGCCGCTCAAGCGGCGAGGGACCAGCTCACGGTTTACCCTGGTGCATTCCATCTGCCCGGTGAGCTGCATGCCCAGCACGGCAATCAGTTTCATGATATCAACGCCTTCGCGTCGGCTGCCCAGCCTTCCCGCCCCATGAGACGGTCAGGCTCATTCTGCATCGAGGACCCGCTGGGATCGGTGCTGCATCGACTCCAGCTGGGGGCGCGCTCGTGGAAGGGTCTGGGTAGCGGGCTGGTAGAGCTTGGTAATGCTTTGTTGGCGATACCCGTAGTGGCTCTACGCTCGAGGCGGAGTACGGGTCGCTCGATTGGTGACGATCCGGTGCAGGTGGCATTGCAACCGATGTTCGTCAGCGGGAGTAGCGCCGCGGTACGGCGCGTGGTCCGGCGGACGTTGACGCGCTCGAGAGCCGCCGGCGAACCCGAGGATTACATGCTGCAGGGGGCGCGCCAGCTCGATGCGGTCCTCACCAAACGCAACCATGGCGTCCCGATCTATCTCTTTGGCCATTCGCACCGGGCCGCCTGCCATCGCCTCAGCCCGAACGGGCCTATGTATGCAAACACCGGGACGTGGTCCGCCTGGGCGCCTTCGGAAGGTGAGAGCCTCCCTTATGTTGAGATCACCACCGGTGCCGAGGCCCCGGTGGTGATGATTCGCTTTTGGAGCGCCGATCAGGAGACGGTGAGAACCAGCTGAGGAGCGTTCGAACCCTCTTTGGATTCGAACTTCACCGCATCTGTTGACACCGAGATGGTGGTGAAAGAGTAGGTCCCGTCGGCCGTAATCGAGCCGCTGAGGTCGAACTCATACCATGCGCCGCTCGGAATAGGTCCGGCGTCGAAGAGCGCCCCCGAGGTAAGCGCGGGCTTGGTGTTCCAGGTCACTGCGGATTCTACCCACGAGGGATTGGTGGCAAAGACCTCAGGTCCGTTGCTCGTACTGTTGGTCACCCACACTCGCAGCTTGACCGACGTGACGCTGGTGGAAACGCCGGTGACATCGAAGCGCAGCAGGGTCTCTTTGTCCACTCCGTTGCCACCATCAGAGGTGAGAGTGGAGCTGGATCCATAGTTGGTGGTGCTCCGGTTTTCACTCAGGTAGGTGTCAGCTTGAGGCGTGAAGATAAGTGTGCTACCTCCGACGATCGTCCAATCGTAGGCGGCCGGCGTGGGATCAGTGTTGTTGGCCGCGTCGGTGGCTCGGACCTCAAAGTGGTGCGCCCCAACGGCCAACCCGGTGTACTCGATCCCGGAGGCGCAGGGAGCCCAGCTTCCTCCGTCCAGAAGACACTCGAATGTGACACCTGGTTCGAAGGACTGGAAAGCGAACTGGGCCGTGGTGGAGTTGGTGCTGGTGTCGGGTCCAGAACTGATGACCGTCTCGGGTGGAGTGGTATCCGGCCCGCTATTGGACTGAATCACCAACTCCGGCGGGTTGCTGCCAGCCTCCTTGGAGGAGAACTTGGTCCCGTCGCTCGATACTGACGAGAATCGGAACGAGTACAGGCCCGGTCCGGATACCGCGGCAGTGACGTCGTACTCGATCCACGTTTGAGAGCTAACAGCACCGACGTCGGCAATTGTCCCCGATACGGTGGCTGGCCGAGTGTTCCATGTGATCGAACCCTCGGACCACGAGACATCTGAAAGCGATAACTCGGGGCCGTTGCCGCTGCCGTTGGTGAGGTACACCCTGAGCACTGCCGAAGACACGGTATTTCCGACAGCCGAGGCATCGAACTTGACGTAGGAGTCCTGGCGAGCGCTGGAGTCGGAAATAAGCGTGGCATCAGAGCCGTAGTTGTTGTTGGCCGAGTTCTGAACCACCCGGGCATCGTCGATGGGGTTGAGCGTCACTGACGACGGGGTGTCGCCGGTGGTGAAGCTGGACGCAAACGGCACGACCGTGTTCCCGGTGGAATCGGTTGCGCCTTGGACCGAGACATCGTAGGTCGTCAGCGCCGCCAACGAGGAATCCGGATCGAGGGTGGCACTGGTGGTTCCGGCGTCGTAGGAGACCGTGGCTGGAATCGCCGAGCCGCCCGTGCTGAGCGTGAACGTTGACGTATTGACGGTGGACGCATCCATCGCCTCTGAGAACACCACATCCACGGACGTGGCGGCGCTTACACCGGTGGCTCCGTTTGCGGGCGAGACCGATGTGACCGTGGGGTCAGCGTCGGGTTGGATGACCCATGTCTGGGAAGCCGGCGTCAGATCGGTGTTGGCCGAGGCATCGGTAGCTCGCACATCAAACGTGTGGCTGGAGACCGAGAGGTTGTTGTACAGCTGAGGCGAGGTACAGCTGTTCCACCCGCCATTATCGAGCTGGCACTCAAAGGTGGAACCAGCCTCTGATGAGATGAAGGTGAACGTGGCATCAGTTGCCGACGT
>JABDIY010000069.1 GCA_013003535.1 Acidimicrobiales bacterium
ATGAGGACACCCCGGTGACCTTCACCGTCGACGTCGCCGACGTCGACAGTGAAACACTCACGGTCAGCGTGGTCGAGGATTCGGCTGTGCGCGGTGTTGCGACTGTTGACAACAAATACGAAGTTACCTTCGTCCCTGATCCTGACTGGCACGGCGACTCCGCTGTAGACGTCATCGTCAGTGACGGCGATCTATCCTCCGAGGCGTTGACCGTGCCGATCCTTGTGACTTCGGTGAACGACCATCCGGTCCTCACTGTTCCGGCGTTCGAGCTGGATGAGGATTCCGAAACCACGGTGACGGTCAACGTCACCGATGTCGAGGACGACTGGGCCGAGCGGGTTCTGAATGTAGAGATAACCTCAGGTCCGGGCAAGGGAACTCTGGAGGCGGACGGCAAGACGTTCACCTACACCGGAAACGCCGACGCCAACGGTAGCGACACGTTCCTTCTCAGCGTCACCGACTTCGACGGCGCCGTAGCGGAGGTACTCGTACCGGTGCTCATCAATCCGGTCAACGATGTTCCCACTCACGCCCAGTGCGATGATGTGAGCGTCGAGAGCGGGTCGGAGATAGCCATCGACGTTGCTCTCTGTGGAGCCGACATCGACGGCGATGTTCTCACCGTTGCCGATGACGCAATGGTCTCGAACAACGGCACAGCGGTCATTGAGGACGGGATGATCGTCTTCGCTCCCGCCGATGGGTACATCGGCAGAACCGCAGTGGGATTCTTCCTGACCGACGGCACGGACTCTGTTGAGACCTCGATCGCCATCCAGGTGACCGAGAAAGTCAACCCCTACATCGGCACCGCTGGGAAAGACGGACAGCTCGTCCGGATCTACTCGGCGATGTTGGGTCGTCTCCCCGATTCGAAGGGCTTCACCTACTGGAGTGGACAGCTCGAGGACGGCATGACCGTCCAACAGCTGATCCGGTACTTCGGTACCAGCGACGAGTTCCTCAACACCTACGGGGACCGTTTGGTCAGTGATTCCGATGCCGACTGGATCGAGTTCGTCTACACCGAGATTCTCGAACGGCCATCAGACGCCAAGGGCCGGGCCTACTGGACCGACCAGCTTGCCGGTGGTCTCAGCCGGGCCGACATGGTGACATTCTTCGCCGAGTCCTCGGAGTACAAGACGCAAACTCAAACGCTCTAACCGGTAGAGCGGTGCGTTGAAGAGAGAGGGTGGCCCAAGGGTCATCCTCTCTCTTCGCGCTCGGGCGAGCACTGAGCAGAGCCTGAGTTGCCGGCGCGTTCGATTGATCGGTTATTCGTCCCGAGCGGCGGGCGCGATCCAAACAACAGTGGGGTAGTTTCGATAGTCTCCGAGGAGCGGAAGGGGTCTTGTGGGATCGTCGTTCACCCATCTTCATGTCCATACCGAATTTTCCATGCTGGATGGGGCGTCGCGCCTCGATGACCTTGTGGCGAAGGCTGCCGCCGATGGAATGCCGGCCTTGGGAATCACCGATCACGGCAACATGTACGGGGTCCTGGACTTTTACAAAGCCTGCCGAAAAACCGATGTGAAGCCGATCATTGGATGTGAGCTCTATCAGGCCGAGGATTCCCGATATGAACGACCCAGCCGACGGGGGCGGATGGATGATTCCGGCGGCAGTACCGATGGCGGGAAGAAGCTGTATTACCACCTGACCGCTCTGGCAGAGAACAACACCGGCTACAAGAACCTGATTCAGCTGGCTTCTCGGGCGTTCATGGAGGGGTACTACTACAAACCTCGAGTGGACTGGGAAGTTCTCAGTGACCACTCCGAGGGCGTGATCGTCACCACGGGTTGTCTCGGGGGTCAGGTCTTGCAGGCACTGATGCAAGGCAACGAGGACGCCGCACTCCAAAAGGCGGCTCGCCTTCAGGACATTTTCGGGCGCGACAACATGTTCATCGAGCTGCAGGATCACGGCATCCCGGAACAACGGGCTACCAACCCTCAGCTCATCAAGATCGCTCGCCAGATAAACGCGCCGATCATCGTTACCAACGATTCGCATTACACCGAACAACACGACCACGGCGCCCACGATGCACTCCTTTGCGTCCAGACCGGATCCCTCATAAGCGACCCCGATCGCTTCAAGTTCAGCGGTGACCAGCACTATTTGAAAACTGCAGAGGAGATGCGGCGAGAGTGGTCCGAGCTCCCCGAGGCCTGCGACAACACGCTCTGGATCGCGGAACGAGCCAACGTAGAGATCGAGTTCGGAAAACCGCTGTTGCCAGATTTTCCAATTCCGGAAGGTTTCGCTGGAGCTGACGAATATCTCGAACACCTCACGATGGAGGGGGCCCGCAAAAGGTGGGGTGCCGCACTCACCGATGAGACCGTCGAGCGGTTGGCGTACGAACTCAACGTGATCAAGAGCATGGGCTTCTCGTCCTACTTCCTCATCACTTGGGACCTGATCGCTCACGCCCGGAACAACAACATCCGCGTGGGTCCTGGTCGCGGCTCCGCAGCGGGGTGTGCGGTGGCGTACAGCCTCTGGATCACCGACCTTGATCCGATCAAATACGACCTTCTGTTCGAGCGGTTCCTCAACCCGTCCCGGATTTCCATGCCCGATATCGACATGGACTTCGAGACCCGGTACCGCGACGAAATGATTCGTTACTGTGCCGAAAAGTACGGCCGCGATCATGTGGCTCAAATCGTCACGTTCTCCCAGATCAAAGCCCGGGCAGCCGTGCGCGACGCCGCCCGGGTGCTCGGTTATCCCTACGCGGTCGGCGACCGGGTGGCCAAAGCCATGCCGCCGCTCATCATGGGCCGCGATACGCCGTTGAAATACTGTTTCGAGGAGTCCGAGAAGTACAAAGACGGTTTCAGCATGGCCAAAGAACTTCGGACCATGGTGGCGAGCGACGCCGACGTGGCCAAGGTGGTCGATGTGGCACGGGGACTGGAAGGCTTGCGTCGATCCGATGGCATTCATGCTGCGGCGGTGGTGATCACCAAGGATGCCCTCACCGAGTACATGCCGATTCAGCGCAAGCCCGACAAAAACCTTCCGATCGAGGAAGCGCCAGTAGTCACCCAGTACGAAATGCATGGCGTTGAAGAACTCGGTCTTCTCAAAATGGACTTCCTCGGGCTCCGCAACCTCGACGTGATCTCCGATGCCCTGGCCCTGGTCAAGAAGGTTCACGACGTCGAGGTGGATATCGACGCAGTGGAACTGAATGACGCTGCCACCTACGAACTGCTCAAACAGGGTCTCACCATCGGCGTGTTTCAGTTGGAATCGCCGCAGATGCGGGCGCTCATCCGCAGAATGGGTCCAACCGTTTTTGAAGACGTCGCCGCCCTGGTGGCGTTGTATCGGCCTGGCCCCATGGCCAAGAACATGCACAATGACTACGCCGATCGCAAGAATCTCAAGCAGGAGATCAGCTATGACAACCCTCAAGAAGAGGAGATCCTGGGCGACACCTACGGCCTGATGATCTATCAGGAACAGATGATGCGTTTCAGCCAGAAGTTCGCCGGGTACACGCTGGCCGAGGCAGACAATCTGCGCAAGGCTGCCGGTAAGAAGAACCGTGAACTGATGGCAAAGGAGCGCCAGAAGTTCATTCAGGGGTGCATGGAACTGGACTACGGCGAGCAGTTTGGCAAGGACAAGTTTGATGTCATCGAAGGATTTGCCGACTATGCCTTCAACAAGAGTCACTCCTATGGGTACGGCCTGGTCAGCTACCAAACCGCGTACCTGAAGGCCAACTATCCCGCAGAATACTTGGCCTGCCTACTCACGTCCGTGAAGAACGACCTCGAAAAGGCGGCGGTATATCTCAACGAGTGTCGTCAGCTCGGCATCAGTGTGCTCGTCCCCGACGTCAACCGGTCCGACCTCGATTTCGGCTCGATCCCTGACCCCGGCGGTGCCCAGCTCCATGGCCGGCAGCTGAACGCCATCACCTTTGGTCTGTCCGGAGTGAGGAATGTTGGCGAAGGCCTTGTGAGTCTCATCTTGGACGAGCGGAAGGAAAACGGGTCGTTCGCTTCCTTTATCGATTTCTGTGACCGGGTAGACCTCGCGGTGCTGAACAAGCGGGCGATCGAATCACTCATCAAGGCCGGCGCCTTCGATTCGCTGGGTCATCCCCGGAAGGGTCTTGCCGATGTGTTCGACGACATCGTCACCAAGACCATCCAACGCCGCAAAGAGGAGGACATGGGCGTGCAAACGCTGTTCGGCGCTATGGAGAGCAGCGACGAGGCCTACGACGACCGCCCTGCCATCCCCACAGACGAAACCTATGACAAGGCCATTCGGCTCAAGTTGGAAAAGGAGATGCTGGGCCTTTACGTGAGCGACCACCCGCTCATGGGTGTGGAAGATGCGCTGCAGGCGCGGGCCTCCACCACGATCGCCATGCTGAGCGAAGTGGAGGATGGCGAGCAGGTGGCGGTTGGCGGTGTGGTAGCCAGTCTGCAGAAGAAGTGGACGAAGAAGGGCGAGTTGATGGCGCTCCTGATGCTGGAGGACCTGTCGTCGGCGATCGAGGTGATGGTGTTCCCCAAGTCGTTCGCCGATTATGGCCATCTCCTGGAAGACGACCGAATTGTGATTCTGCGCGGTCGCGTGAGTCGTCGCGACGACGAGCCGAAGCTCATGGCTTCGCAGGTAGAAGTGATCGACGCTGATGCCCTGGCTCGTGAAAAGCCGCTCACCATCACGGTGCGGCCCGATCAACTCTCCGACGCCGCAGTTGCGCAACTGAAGGGCTACATCGCGGAGCATCCCGGCGAAACACCGATCGTGATCGATTTGGGCACCGACAAACACATCCGGCTCAGCGACAGCTATACGGTCAACACCGGCAATGGTTTCGTGGCTGACTTGCGCGTCCTCTTCGGCGCCCACTGCATTCGCCGATAACCCCACTCGGCGTTCGACAGTTTCTCCACCAGCATCCGGTCTGTCAGCCCAGGACCGGGTGTGCCATCATCGCAGCGTGAGAACCTTCGACTTCGAATTCATCGTTGATGCGCCTCGGGACGTGGTGCGGGAGTTCCACCACGACACCGCCGTCCTGAAGATCCTCACACCGCCACCCACGATCATGCAAGTGCACTCGAGCGAACCTCTGGGGGAGGGGTCGGTCAGCCGCTTCACGATTTGGGCCGGACCCGTCCCCATCCGTTGGGTAGCCACGCATCACAACGTCGACGAGGAGGGCTTTCAGGATGTTCAAACTTCCGGGCCCATGGAGCATTGGGCTCACACCCATCGTTTCGTAGCGGAGGGCGAAAGCCGGACCTGCGTCATCGAGCACATCGAGTACGAGCACCCGGCGTTCCCGAAGCGACTGCTCACCTACGCCATCTTCGGCCCGCTGAGTCTTTGGGCGCTTTTCCAGTACCGCAAGTTCCAGACCAAACGGCACTGCGAGCGATAAAGGCCTTCTCTGAGGGCCTGGCTAGGACGTGTGCGAGTCCAATACTTTCTGGGCGGCCGTGCGCCCGCTGAGGTAGCTCTCGTCAGTCCAGATGTAGGCCCAGTCGCCATAGCGTCCGCAGGGCGTAATGTCGATCGACGCCATGTAGTCCTGAACGGTCTTCGCGGCCGGTCCCGAATCGAGGTCGAAGATCACGTTGGCGTATTCGATGAACCGGGCTTCGGAGAAAACGATGTCGTCGTCTTCTCGCAGAACCCCCATGGTGGTGAGTTCCTCGATGACGGGCTTGATGTCGTCTTCAGGTTTGTGATCCAGGGGCTTGTACTTGTCGGAGTAGTAGACCTCCACTTGCACGGCCCCGTGGCCCGGGGGACAGGTGGTGGGGCTGAACATGTGTGGGAACGAAAGTCGAACCGAACGCATGTCCTCGTCGTAGATGTACCGCCAATGGGCCGGCGAGAGGTCCTCCCGGGCAACGCCGATATTGACCACAACTGTCTGGCTACAGGAAAGAAGCGACCCGGCGCGTCGAACGTCGTCTGGCACATTTGGGAGCATCTCGATCATGGCGGGGAGAGGAACCGAGGAAATGAGATCGGTGTAGCTCTCTACATGGCCGTTGTCGAAACGGATCGTTTTGGCAACCGGATCGATCGATGTGGCCCGATGTCCGAGCGTGAGGTCGGCCCGGTCGAAGAACTTGCGAAGGTAGCCCTCGAAGCCGCCCTTCTTCGGGTACCGGAACTTGTCGATGTAATGCTTTGACGTCTGTGGCGGCCGAATTGCGCCCAGCAACACTTCGTTGAGGTCGGGACGGTAGAGGCGGGGTCCCAACCATTCGGTATTCATCAACTCCGGTCCAACAGTGTGATACTTCTTGCCGTAGCGGCCCGGGAAATTGCGGGTGAACGTCTCGCCGTAGGAGGCCAGCAGCCACTGTTCATAGTTCGCCGGCTTGTCCGGTACCGGTTGGGCCGACACCTCGATGAACTCGCGAAGGATCTGGACTATCAGGTCTTCAGGAAGCGCATGGAGGTAGGCGATGGCCGGGTGCTGCACCCAGACGCCCTGATAGTAATTGTCAACGTCGGCTTTCAAGACTTCATAGTCGTTGTCGACAGCTTCGGCGAGAAGTTCTTTCACGTCTTCGATCTCGGTGAACGAAATGTGCGGTCCATCGTCAAAGATGAAACCGTCGGTCTCGAAGGAGGCGGTGTGGCCCCCAGGGAAATCGTTCTTATCGAACATGCGAGGCGTTACCCCTTCGGCAGATAGTCTGTCGAAGGCTCCCCACGCCGCCATTCCACTACCCAGGATCACAGTCTTATCAGTCATCTTTTGCCGTATTCCGTTCTCGTTCGGGTCAGTGTAGGAGCATGAGGTTCGCGCAGTTTCGAGCTAACGAGCGGTACCCCCGGCTGGGTTCAGTGAAGAGCGCCACCAGTTCACTACATCGGCGCATGCCGCCTCAAGATCAAGGGTTGGACGCCAGTTCGTTGCGCTGGTCAACCGGGAGATGTTAGCGGTGATCTCGGCCGCGGCGTCGGCTCCGCCGGGTCGTTTACCGAACCAGAGAAGATCGGGGCGGCCCACAGCCTCCCCCACGATCTCGGAAAGTTCCTTCACCGACACCGAGGATCCCATGCCGAGGTTGACGAAACCCGTAAGTGAACTGTCGGCGATGGCAACGAGCCCTAACGCAACGTCCCAAGCGTGCATGTAGTCACGCCGCTGGGTCCCGCTGGACAACTCCGCCGGTTGGTTGTTCAGCAGCTGGCGGATGATGTGGGGAACGAGGCGATTGGGGTCCTCGTGTCGGCCTAGCACGAAGAACACGCGAGCAACCGCTACCGAGAGATCGGGGTAGTCGTCACACACGGAAAGGGAGCGCTGGCCGGCGTCGAGTTTGCAACGTCCGTAGACGGTGTCAGGGTCCGGTCGGTCGTTCTCGGAAAGAACACCCCCGCGTGCGCCATACTCGATGCAGCTCCCGGTCAGAACCGCTCGGCGACCACCTTCTCGGGCGAAGGTCTCTACCAGGTTTTCCGCAACGGCCACCCAGTCGAAATTTTGGGGGTCGCTGTAGCGGCTCTTCGAGTCGCCATTGAACCACGCCAGGTGAAAGAGTTCGGAGGGGCGCAGCCGGCCAACCAGTTCAGACACGTCGTCACTGTTCATGAGGTCGGTCTGGTGGAGGGTGATTGATCCCGGGTCCACCCCTTCGAAAGTTAGGTCGGCTTGGCGGGCGATCACGTGGATCTGCCGGCGGCGAGACGAGCGCGGGGGAGTGAGGCCGTGCCCCTGACCGGCCAACGCGCTCACCAGGTGCCGACCGATGAACCCGCTGGCGCCGGTGATCAGTGTCACCTCCGCTTGGTCGGCATTGCTCAAGGCCCCGCTGGGCTGGTCGATACTGGAGTCTGAGGGACGTTGTTCGCTCACAATTCACCCATCGGTCGCTAAGGGGGGCAGGTTTACCCGCGGCGGCACAACAATTGGCTCAGGAGGGGCTCCTTCACCGGCGCTACCGTTACCCAGTATGGCCTTAACACCCGACACTAAGATCTATGTGGCCGGTCACGGCGGACTCGTGGGCTCAGCATTGCTTCGACGTCTCGAACAGGGCGGGTTTCACAACATCCTCACGGCTACGCGCCAAGAGGTTGATCTCCGAAATCAGGCTGAGGTATCTCAATTCCTGGCTGACAATAGGCCGCAACAGGTCATTCTGGCCGCCGGCAAGGTCGGCGGCATCCACGCCAACAACTCGTTCCCGGCTGAATTCTTGTACGACAACCTGATGATTCACGGCACGATCGTCCACGCTGCCCATGAAATTGGCGTAGAAAAACTTCTCTACCTCGGCTCCAGTTGTATCTACCCCCGAAATGCAAACCAGCCCATCACCGAGGACGCCTTACTCACCGGTGCGCTGGAGCCAACCAACGAAGGGTATGCACTCGCCAAGATTGCCGGGATCAAGATGTGTGAGACCTACAAACGCCAGTACGGCGACAATTTCGTTTCGGCGATGCCTACCAATCTCTACGGACCGAACGACAATTTCGACCTCGACGGGTCCCATGTGATTCCGGCGCTGATGCGCAAGTTCCACGAGGCCAAACTTGTCGGCAGTCCTACCGTGGAAATTTGGGGTACCGGCTCGGCGATGCGGGAGTTTCTGCACGTCGATGATCTCGCCGATGCCCTGATCTTCCTCTTGGACAACTACGACGGTCTTCAGCACGTGAACGTTGGAACCGGCGAGGACCAGAGCATCCGTGACCTGGCAAACCTCATCGGTGAGGTAGTTTATCCGGAGGCCCAGCTCGTCTGGGACAGTTCCAAACCCGACGGCACACCCCGCAAGGTGATGGACGTTTCCAAGCTGCACAAGCTCGGCTGGCGACACAAGATCGATCTGCGTACCGGGCTTGGAGAGACCTATAAGTGGTTCATCGAGCACTATCACGACGCCCGCGGCATCGCCGCCGCCTAGCCCTCCTCTCGTCCTTACCCTTCCTACATCCAAACGGAGCTCCCCTATGAAGGTTGTGATTCTCGCCGGCGGTCTCGGCAGTCGCCTGAGCGAAGAGACCATAAGCAAGCCCAAACCACTCGTGGAGATCGGGGGCAAGCCGATCATCTGGCACATCATGAAGCACTACGCGGCCCATGGCTTTGATGACTTCCTCATCGCCTTGGGTTACAAGGGCGACATGATCAAGCAGTACTTCGCGGAGTACGCCACGCTCGCCAGCGACCTCACGGTGAACCTGGCAGCCAACAAGATCATCCGGCATTCTCAAGAGCCAGATGAGCAGTGGAATATCGGCCTCATCGACACGGGTCTGCACACCCATACCGGTGGCAGAATCCGGCGCCTCGCACCTCACTACAACGGAACGTTCATGGCGACCTATGGCGACGGCGTCTGCGATGTGGATCTTGACCGTTTGCTGGCATTCCATCGTGGCCACGGGAAACTTGCCACGCTCACCGCGGTACGGCCCCCGGCCCGGTTCGGGGCGTTGGAACTCAGCGGCGACACCATCACGAACTTCAGCGAGAAGGCCCAGACCGGTGAGGGCTGGATCAACGGCGGGTTTTTCGTGCTCGAACCTGAGGTACTCGACTACATCGAGTCCGACAAGACCGATTTTTCTGGTGCACCCCTGGCCAACCTTGCCAAAGACGGGCAGCTGATGGCCTACCGCCACGAGACGTTCTGGCAGTGCATGGACACCATGCGAGACAAGGAACTGTTGGAGTCGCTGTGGGACGGTGGCAGTGCTCCGTGGAACAACTGGAACATCGCACGGTGACCTCCACCGGCACGAGTGCGGCCTTTGGCGCGTTCTACCGGGACAAGCGAGTACTGGTGACCGGGCACACCGGGTTCAAGGGCAGTTGGTTGAGCGAATGGCTACTCGCGCTCGGAGCGGACGTGGTCGGTTACGCCCTGGATCCCCTAACAGATGCCGACATGTACGTGCACTTGGATCTCGCCAACCGGATCGCCCGTGATGAGCGTGGCGATCTTGCAGATTTGGACCGACTGGCGCAACTGGTGGAAGAGACCAAACCGGAAGTCGTGTTTCATTTGGCTGCCCAACCGTTGGTTCGACTGTCCTATGAGATGCCAGTCGAAACCTTCGCTACCAATGTGATGGGCACCATCAACGTGATGGAAGCTGTACGCCGCTCAGGGCACAGTTGCTCGATGGTGATGGTCACGACCGACAAGTGTTATGCCAACCGTGAATGGTTGAGTAGCTACCGCGAACAAGATGCCATGGGCGGCCACGATCCCTACAGCGCCAGTAAAGGAGCGGCCGAACTGGTAATCGCTTCGTATAGGTCCTCGTTCTGGTCTAGTGATGACAGCGCGGTAGCGGTGGCCTCGGGTCGGGCGGGAAACGTGATCGGGGGCGGTGACTGGGCACTGGACCGGATCATTCCCGACTGCATTCGGGCAGTTGCCGCCGA